>JBGTCI010000016.1:0-54919 GCA_041748925.1 Nitrospiraceae bacterium
TTTTTCAGGTCTCGAGCGCTTGTCCGAGCGGCCGTCATCAGTCAGGGATCAGACTGAAGCAGCAGAGGCAATGTGAGAAGCAACATTCGTTAAACCACCAGGTGTGCTCATTCTCGTGTCTCACCGGAGGGGTTCACCCCAAAAGTGTGTGCTCAAGTGAGGTATCGATCGTCACGCCTCTTCCTGCTTCCGTCTAGCCAAACCGACTGATCCTTCCTCCTCCCACTCTACCGGTCCGCATTCATTAGCGCGTGTAAGGCTTGTGGGCATATGTTCATTGTTCGATCTGGCGAATAGACAACACGCGTTTGTTATCGTTCACATCCCTCACATCGTCCACTCTCGCCTCAATACGATCTCCTTGACGTAGGCCTTCGGCTATCTGGGTATTTGCGTCCGTATGCAACCGGACTTCCTGGCCGGTAAACCGCTGGACCACATAGTTATCGCCTTGAATACGTAACACTTCACCCTTGATGGTGTCGGTACCTTCTCGTGCGCCCCTATCGCAGTTCATTGGCTCTGATTGACCGATTATGTCTACCCTATCTGCACAGGGGTCTGATTTCATTGTGTCTGCAGCCACAGCATCATCTGCTGCTTGTGCGGCATTGGACAGACTCAGGCACAGCACAACAGCGCACGACAGGACACCGGCGACTTTAGGAATGGATATCATGGAGAACCTCCTCGGTTAGATGTATGCACACATAGATGTACCTTACGCTCCCCGGAAAGTATTGGGAGCTATCAAGGTCCCTAGGTTGGTATTGTGGTGATGCTAGGAAGTCTGCATGCTGGGTCTAGTGGAAGTGCGCCGGTAATGTTCAGTCGATGGGAGGCGGCAGCACGCCCAACGGCGAGGCCAGAGGCTGGTCATAGGTCTGAGGCGGAAGGACGCTCTTTTCCAGCGCACGGATACATGCGACAACCGTCTCGCACTCCTCATTCGTGAGTGCTCCGTTGTTTTGATGTGCGCATCCACTGAGGTTGTCGCAGGCGCGCATGAACACTCGGACCTCTAGTCGCATGCTGGATCCCATGGACCCACACTATCACTCTGTCAAAGAGAACGGGACTAGTGACATCCCCAGCTGAATACGTCGGCGGGCCAACCGGAAGACACGTCAGGCATGCAGCCGTGACCACTACCTCGATTGAAGTCGCGCTAGCAGGAAATGACAAAGAGGCCACTTCCTCTCTGTGAAAACGCTGAACGGACAGAAGGCCCAGTCTCAACGAGAGATAGGTTGTAGGAAGCGGTGGGAAGTTGTTTCAGGTGGCTGTGCTTTGGATTGATCCGGTCGAACACAAGGGGGATTGTTTTGCTGGCTCAAGGGATTTACTTCAGGAGCACAGGGTGTCGGCAGATTCGATGGCAATGGAACTTGCGAAGGTGGGGAGGGTTCTGGTAGTGGGCTAGTTTCAGAGGGCGGCACATTGGGGACAATTTCCTCACTCAGAATACGGCAATCATGGAGTCGTGCTGGTCTATTTGTGAGCAAGGATTTCCCCCCTGCATCGACACATTCATAGACTGCCGCCCAGGTAAGGGGCGGAGACTCCATATCGACTATGTTGCTTAACAAGAGCACGAACGAAATAATGTAGGGCATACAGGGATGCCGAACGTGGCCCCCCCCGATTTTTCCTACCATCTATGCTTACACGCCGGATTCCGACAGGCCCACACTCGTTTGGGTGGGTCTTTCCTTTGCGCGTACCGGGCAGGGGGGCGCTCTTCCCCTCGGATATTGCAGCCACTACATTTGGGGCAGGTTGGAGATGACATGAACTTCCTCCATGCACGTTTCTCTTATCTACGCAATAAGTAGGCCATCCCGCCGCCTTAAACAATTCCCTTGGGGTATTCGATACGTAAGTAGCTACGAGGGTGTGACAGTGCAATCTATTTTGAAAAACTGTAGGGCTCAGCCTTCACATTTTTTTTAATCTCCTCAGCGGGCCTTGCTCATGTCATGGTCGCCACCACTCGGGGGTCTTTGTCTGGTTTGGCGGCCTCGTGCCACGATCTCATTATTCTCAACCAGCAACTAGGGCGACGGTTCACCCATACCACCCGACTCGAGAGGCTCCATCCCACATCAAAACGAGGGCTAGCCCTAGATATGCAAACTTTCGGAGGAGCGTATATGTAATAGCGTTACTCCCTTTCACCGAGGAGGCCCCGTGAATTTTATTCCTAAAATCGTCGGTGGCATGACGAGTAATTTCGTGCTGTGCTTGAGTCTATCCGATGCCACTCAGGCAGCAGAGAAAATACACCCCAACGAATGTGCTGAGATGAAAGGCGGTTACCGCGATCTCGTAAGATGCGAGGAAGATAGAAGGCAAGGTATCGACACCGTCAAGGGCGAAGTGTTGCAGATCGAAGAAGGTAAAATATGTGGTGCAGCAATTTTAGGGTAAGGAGGTTCGGTTGCGTGCCGACGCAAGTACGCAGATAACAGGAACCATCGGGCTAGGAGATAGTATCGAGGCGATTGTGAGCGGGGAGAATGACCGGAAACACCTGCTGTCGATTCGTCAGATCAAATAATACACGGAGCGTTCGGACGAGGAGACCGGCTCTCAAGACCTCATCACGGGAGGCCATGTTTGACAAAGTCAGGCGATTGTCCCCGCCACACCGTACAGATAATAGAAGTGTTGGTCAATAACCCGTGTAAGAGGAAACGCTCTCTTAGCCGCCGTGTATTCACTGATGGAGGTGTTATGCGGCTAAACCTCTTCGTGCCACAGATTCACCGCAGAGATTGCAAACATAGTAGCCCGTCGAATAGCCATCTTCGTTCATTAGCTCTTCCTGTATCAGATGCGCACAGGCCGGTGGATCGACCTGCTGTTTCCACTTCCCGCGTAACACCTCGGCTTCAGTCTTCGTCATGCAGCCTTTTCTTCGTCCTGTGGCGGGGTTGGAATGACTCTCCTGTCCAAGGCTTGAAGAAAATAAACGAAGACGGCCTCGCGCTCTTTGCTGGTCAGGCCATTGTGTTGATGAGAGAATTCAGCGAATCCTTCGCAGACACGGATAAACTCCTGGACCTCTGGGCGTAAAACCGATTCCATGGTCCCCGATGATATCACTCAATCAGAGGCAACTGGCCTAGCAAAACCCCCTGCGGAAACGAAATTGCGCTGGGTTAATAGCCAGGTAAATGGGGCTCCCCATCCAGGATGGCCGTCTCCGCATTCACCTCTTTCACCAATGCCGCTCGAAGGTCTTGATAGCCCCCTGAGCCGGTGTTTCTTTCTGGAAAAGAACCGGCACTGCCCCCTCTCAAGCCATCGTGTTTTACATTTTTTGGCGATTCCTGCGTCCTTCTGAGAAGCGAGGCCGGTGATGTTGGCATGGACGTATGGACAAAGGATTACGAAGAGAATCCGGCCGAGAAAATAGCACCACTAGGGTTACTCCTAGTAGGTGCATTATTGGGGTTACAGTACGGTGGTCCCCTGAGAAAAAACTAGTGATGGTGAATACCCATGTATTATCTTAAAGATGAGTTTGCAAGAAAGAGTCAGCGGGGCGAACCATGTGGGCAATGAAGAAACGGGGCCAGCTCGTCGAGCAGGACAACGAGAATTTAACGTTTCTGGGTAGAGGTGCGGACTTCAAAGGCGTCGTTAGTTTTGATGGCACTATTCGAATCGATGGACGTGTTGAGGGTGCGATCTATACCAGCGGAACATTAATCGTCGGTGAGCATGCCGTGATCGAGGGTGGAGTGTCAGCAGGAGTTCTCATGAATAGCGGCAAAATCAACGGCACCATCATCGCCACTGAGAAGATACACATCTTTAAGCCCGGTGTTCTTGTCGGCAATATTCGGACTCCGATCATCGCGATCGAAGAAGGCTCTCATTTCCATGGCATGTGTGACATGGGCCCTCATTTTTGGAGTGGCGAAAGTCCACTATCGGTCGACGGGTTACCGAGCCTCGCATCCGCCCAGTAGCTGCCCTCTATCCCTTTTACCATCAACCGGTCGTCTAGGGTATCGTCATTTCAAGAATGCCAGAACCCGTGTTTCATCGATGCCCATCTCTCGCGCAACCTCAGAAAAAGTCTCTTCGGCTCCCTATTTCAAGCCCTGCAATCTCAGCACATCCTGCCTAAGTACCTCATCATGGCCCTTGTGTTGAACGCCTCGCATGGTCAGTGCTCGTCCCCTTCGCCACTCAACCTGTCTTGTTTGACCGATTTCCTTATTTCTGAACCCGGCCCAAATCAGTTCAAGTATCTCTCGCTCTCGGCTGGTCAGTGATTCAGGCCGCTTCTTGCGAGGAGGCGGAGTCAGGATTGTTGATTTTACAGCCCGTGTCATACCTAAGTTACTCTCGCCTTAAGATTATTGAATGAGAAAATCCCTACATATTGTAACCGTAGTCTCTTTCCTAGGACTGGTGGATTTGAATAGGCAGAGCTAGCACTGAGGCAATCAAAAGGCACCAAACCTAGGCGCCGCATAGTCAGCACGTCAATGTCTAGCCCTTCCCCTTCGGCAATCGCATCAATCTTTCGGATGCCTTCGCGATACCATGCGGTTTAATGCATCCACGATACTTTGCACGTCGCTATCAGCTGGGTCACTTCGAGGAATTCCAATGAAGATGGGATCGAAGATGTCGTCCACTAAGGGTGTCTGCCCGTAGATGTGATAATAGGTCGACTCATATTTCCATGCGATGGTTCCATGGGTTTCTGGACCGCTACCGCCGGAATCCAGCGGAATGGCTTCGTATGTTTGCCCTAACTGCTGTTCAGCCACGATCACGGCGGAAGAAAGGGCGCCTGGTTCTATTCGTTGACCGCAATGCAGACACGAGAACACAGATTCATCGCCCTCTATCGATATCTTCGCCCATTCATGTGGACAGTCACTCATCGCAGCGCCTTCTTCTCTCGGTACTTCTTTAGGAGATCGCGGAGGGCTTCTCAATGCCGGGTGAAATAGATCGCACCCACGACCATCAGGAGCAGGAGCCCATAGCTCCACACACTAATAATAACGCTTTGCCATGATTCACTCACGATGCGATTACTTACCCGTCGGCATGAGGCCTACCATTTCTTGCGGTTCTACCAGAACAGTATTGACCTCATTTTTGAGATGGGAGCTTGCCTGGAAGGTCACGACCCTGCGGGGGGGTATCATGACTTCCTCGCCAGTCATCGGATTCCGTCCCTTGCGGGCACTCTTGCTTCGCACACGGAACACGCCAAACCAACATATACGCCAGGGAAATGATTAATATCGCCAATTCTCGGCATTACTTCCCCTTCGGCAGGAGGCCCTTCTTTGATTGGGACTTCTTCAACAGATCGCGGAGGGCTTCAAATCAATGCCACTTTCTTCTACACTCGTTCTACACGCCTGCTTGCTTGATCGGTCAGTTGTCATAACATATTGATTTCTGGTGCGCCCGGAGGGACTTGAACCCCCAACCCCCAGATCCGTAGTCTGGTGCTCTATCCATTGAGCTACGGGCGCGTGAAAACGGTATGGAGATGATGCCTATAAGATATTTGGGCAAGTTCCTCGATGGACGAAGCGATAACGAGCACGCTTCTTATACAGGCGATGCAATCGTGGGGTCAAGCTGGCTATAGAGTGAGGATGGGTGCTGAGTACAGGCTGATTTGCCCAGATGGGGACAGCTGTAGTGTGAAGTGGATGATTGCGCGATCGTGTGAATGTGCGGAGGTTCGAGCCCTCCCGTATGTGTTCTCCTTGCAAGAATCCTATTACAAAATACTCTTACTCACTTCGTTGGAATAGGTACTTTCATTGCCAGCACTGTCATATGCTGTGATGACGAAGAAATATGTGGTCCCGTTCTGCAGTCCTGTCGCAGTATAGTTTGTCCGTTGTTTTAGGTAGGGTCGCGATGGGTGCTCCATAGGTTCCCGATCCCGTCCCCCGATACACCTTGTATCCTGTCAAATCAGATTCGGTGCTGGCGTTCCAGACCAGAGACGCTGTCCCGGCCGTTGTGGCGCTGAGTGTAAACGACACTGGAATCTGTCGTGGGCTATTGGTCGACCCGGAAGCCGTTATAGTAATGATGCCATTGTAGGTTCCTGCGGCCAAACCTGTCATGTTCACGCTCGCAGTCACGGACCCGCTGTTGGTGCCGGATACGGGACTGAGGCCCAACCACGCTGCATTGTCCGAGGCTGTCCAGGACAAGGTGCCGCCACCGGTGTTGGAGATGCTGATAGGCTTAGCCGCAGGGTTCGTGCCTCCCACTGTTCCGGTGAACGTGAGGCTGGGCGGGCTGAAGCCGATCGTTCCACTGGCCGTTGATCCCGTGACGGTCAAGGTAACCGGAAGGGTCTTCGCCGTGGCTCCTGTTGCCGTCACGGTTACCGTAGCCGTATAGTTCCCCGACAACAATCCCACCAAGTTTACACTGGCAGTCACCGTCCCTTTGTTTGTGCCGGATGACGGACTCAGGGTCAGCCAGGTTGCGTCATCTCCGGCATTCCAGGTCAGCGCGCCACCGCCAACATTTGAAACACCGATGGTTTGAGGAGAAGGATTCGTCCCTCCGACCGTTCCGGCAAAGCCGATGCTCGTGGTGTTGAGCCCGATGGTCGGGGTGGAGGGAGCTGCCGTGAGGGTCAACGACACAGGAATATAGCGCGGACTACCGGGCGTTCCCGGCGCCGTCACCGCGATGAAGCTGTTGTAGGTCCCGGCTGTCAACCCACTGGTGCTCACATTGGCGGAAATGGTATCGGTTTCTGTCGTTGTGGTGCCGGAGGCGGGACTAAGCTGTAACCATGCTGAGCCGTCACTGGCCGTCCAGGACAAGGTACCTCCCCCTGTATTGGTGAGCGCGAATGTCTGTGTTGCTGGATTTGTCCCTCCGACTGTTCCGGAGAAAGCCAGATTCGAGGGGAGGGCACCGATCGTCCCACTACTTGTTGCTGCCGTCAGGGTGAGGGTGACGGAGATGGCGGTATTGTAGGTGCCGGCAGCCAACCACGTCAGGTTCACGTTTGCGGTCACGCTCCCGTTGTTAGTGCCCGACATGGGACTGAGGACCAACCATCCGGCGCTGTCACTGGCCGCCCAGGACAACGTGCCACTTCCTGTGTTGGAAACGCCAAATGTTTGCGCATCTGGGCTCGCTCCTCCGGCCGTTCCGGAGAAGACCAGGCTAGGGGGACTGACGTTGAAGCTTGACGTGGAAATAGGCGGGCTCACGGTTAACGATACCGGCAGGACCGTTCTTCAGGTGCCGCCATTCGGACCCACGTCGGTAATGATCACGTTTGAGGAATGGTTCCCTGTCGGCAAGCTGGACAGACTGACGTCAACGCTGACTTGATCCCGCTCGCTTGAGATCGAGCCGGACATCGGGCTGACAGTGAGCCACGAAGCGGAGACGCTGGCTGTCCATGATCTTGTACGGTCGCCTCGCTTCCAAATGGTAACGTACTTTGCGGCAGGATCAGCTCCTCCCTGCGTTCCAGTGAATGACAGTGCACTTGGGCTAGTTTGAAGTGCGAGCGCTTCCACCGGCGCTGTGAGCACTGCACAGGTGATGACCATCAGGGCTACGGTCATACATGTCACGGCTCGTCGCAAGAGTTGGAGAGCGGTGGAGAATTGTGGCTTATGGTTGGTTCGTGACATACGGGATGCTCTTTCTCGTGCGCCAGCCGAGGGTGTCATGCTATGCCACGAGAGTGAGCAATGGCTGTGCCAATGTGCTAAAGCAAAACCCTACACCACAAATCTGCGCCAATGGTTGGTTTGTCACCATGCTGTCTGAAGCAACCTACAGAACGGTTTGTGAGCAATCGTAGGCGCGGCCATGCAGCGGAAGGGAAGACGATAGGAAGAAGATTGTAAAACCCTGTTCAGGCGAATAGTCCTCAGGTATGATTCCCCAGTGATGACCTGGGGTGATCCACATGAATGTGAATCGTGCTTTTTCTGAGGACAGAGATCAGGGTATTCCGCAGATCGGGTCACTGGAGCCACCACCGCTCCCCGCGGCTGATTCAATTGGTCCATGGTCGGTGTGGGGCAGCGTTGTAGTAGGAGCGGTGCTTGCGGCTGTGATAGGCACGTGGCTGGTCTGGTTTTCGGTGTCCCTGCAGCGGAAGTTTCAAGTGGAAGATATACAAGCTGCCTGTCAACGTGTTATGCCCGAGACGGTGGATCGCTGTGTGGACACGGTGATTATTCAGCGCGGGGGGGCGAGACGATGAATGGGTGGAGTCGACGGGTATCCGTCACTGTGCTGTGTGGCTGGTTTACGATCGTAGGTCTGGCATGCGGTATTCAAGTTGCCGTGGCGCAAGAGCCCAGCACAGAATCACGGCCCAGATTTGATGTGTCGATTGGAACATGGATCAGTACAGGAGATACGCGCTGGGCACACGATGCCTCTTCCATAGCGGGGTTGGGCAATCCGACTTCAAAGCTTATTTATAAAGACGTGGGGACGAATGTGGTTGAACTCACTGGGAAAGGGTGGTTCACATCTCGATGGTTTGGACGCCTCAATGTAGGAGGGGCTGCTATCGGTGGTGGCAGACTCACGGATGACGATTACGGATCAAACGGAGGGCAGAGGTTGTTTTCGCGTACCCATAGTGATGTATCAGGTGACAACATGTGGTACCTGAATGCAGACAGCGGCTTTAGGATAGCTGAATATCCCAATCATCGGGGTTGGCTGGAGATGTTTGGAGGATATCAGTTTTGGCGTACGACGCATCAAGCGACGGGGGTGACGCAGGTGGACTGCGATAACTCGGCCGTGCCGGGATCCCTGGGCATTGCCTGCAATCCGGCAGGAGCCGTGACGAACCAAGGAGAGACGGTGATTACGAACACATCGAATTGGCACTCGATTCGGGTGGGCGTCTCAACGGAATATCGGCTGACGAGGCGCCTCAGTGTGCTCGGCACACTTGGGCTCATCCCGATCAGTGTGCTCGACAACAAGGATGTGCATCACCTACGAGGGGATCTCAAGCAGGATCCAAGTTTCTCCATGGTGGGTTATGGGGTGGGAGCTGATGCGGACGTTGGAGCCCGTTTCATGATTACGAGAAATTTTTCGGCTAACCTGGGATACCGTGTCTATTATAACCGAGTGTTGGATGGTGACCTCACCGTCCATCCTGTGGCAGGGTCTTCAGAGTCTTTTCCTCTCACTCAGTTCGAATCCTTACGGCATGGGCTCACTGCCGGCCTCAGCTTCACATTTTAGCGGTGTGGTCTCGGTGTCTACCGTGAGCGTGACGGCAGCGTGTCGTCTTCGTATTGGGTAAAGAGCCGTTTGGCCTCCGGATGGAGATGGCTCGGATGGCCGTGGGGAATGCCAACGGTGCGGAAGAGCGGTGCGAGTTTGCCGTTTGGATGTAAGTAGCCGGCCCGAAGCGGGACGGTGCGTGTGCTGTGGCGGATCAAGTGGCACGGAGTCGGTCTGATCGAGCTCAGCCACTCGGCGATGTCGTGCGGGTTGCCGATCGACGCGGAGAGCAAGAGCAGCCGTGCTTGGCTCGGGCAGAAGATAATGGTTTCTTCCCAGACGACACCGCGCTCCGGATCTGCGATATATTGCGACTCGTCCAAAATGACAAGCCCTAACGTATCCAACCGTACGTCGATTTCACCGCCTCCTGCATCGTAGAGCAGATTCCGCAAGATTTCCGTCGTCATGATCAGCAGGGGCGCTTGCCCGTTGTCGCGCCGATCTCCGGTCAGAATGCCAACCTGGTCCGGACCGAATATTTTTGAAAACTCCGTGTACTTGGTGTTTGAGAGGGCTTTGAGAGGCGACGTGTAGATGACAGTCCGATTCTCCGCGATGGCGCGACGAGCCGCTTCAACCGCAACATAGGTTTTTCCGCTTCCCGTCGGGACGCTCACGACTACGTCACTCTCTCGCAGTTTGGCGATCGCATCTTCTTGCCAGGCATCCGGGACAAAGGCTTGCGGAGGCGGCACTCCCAGTCCCTCCAACCAGTTGGACAAGGTGATAGCCGGCTCATGGGAAACCTGCTCAACCGGTTTGTGTGCGGTGCGATGCTGCAGCGCCGAGGGTTTCGGCTTGCGCGCGACTGGGGCCTGTTGAGGGGGCGGAACGGCGCGGCTCTGTCGCTCGCCGATCAAGGTCATCAGGTCGGACTCAAAGCCTGCGCGGTTCTCGGCAGAGTGGCGCAGTAAGACTTCGATCAGTCGCCGTTTGCCTGCGCGGAAATGCCGCTGAACGCGCCCGCGTGCAAGACGGTGCAAGAGCGCGATCGGTTGTTGAACCAGGAGTTGTTCGAGTTCTTCGGTAGTCATGGTTTGGGAGATGGTCCTTCAAGTCTGAAGGTCGTCAGGTCGTAAAGTCCTCGTATCTTAGACTTGACGACTTTAAGACGTTTTGACGTTCGACTCATCACGGCAATTCCTCCAGCACACCACGGCGCAGGGCGGCGATGGCGCGCGAGGCGGTATCTGCCAATCCGGGGTGCGTGGCTTTGAGCGTGTGCAGCTGTGAAAGGAATTCCAAGGTTCGTGCCAAGAGGCGATAGATATCCCCTTCAGCCATTGTGGTGCTTTTGCAGAGACCAATCCATGTGAGCCCGGGATCGCCGATCCACCGTTCCGTCACCGCGGCAATGTCGGCTCGCAAGAGTGGGGGATCTTCATGCGGCGAGAGGGACACAGCCAGTTTTCTGACCTGCCCGAGTAGTGAACCCAACCCGGAGCTGACGCGAGGGAAGGCGCCGGGGCGATCGTCGTCATGCGCGATGCTCGACATGACGGCAGCCAACATGGCGGGATCGGCTCCGTTGAACGCATCGGCCCGGAGCAATTCTGTGATGAGCAGCGAGTGGTCGATGCGGATGAGCCTGGCCCATTCGCCGTCATCGGTCAGACGGGCCGTCGGCGAGAGATACCCGAACTGTTGCAGGACGTCGATTTTTTCCTGAAAACGGTGCCAGAGACTCGTCCTCAGGGCCTGGATCGATTTGACGTGTCGATGTTGTTCCTGCCGAAGTTTTGAGGCGAGGGGATAGTCCCTCTGACAAGCAGAACGCGAAGGACAGGTCGGACAGGCAAAGTCGCCGAGGGTTTGCACGATCGCGTCAGGAATCGGTTCATTGTCCTTTGGAATCAGGATGGGAAGTTCCGGGAGCCTACCAGGCAGCTCCTCCAGGTGATGGAGTAACTCTTCCACGCTCTCCGGCGTGCACCAGGGATACACCGGCGCATCAACGCAATCGAGGACACGATCGGACACTTCGGTTACCGTGGAGGCGGGGGATTCGGTAATGCCTCCGCCCAGACGCAGTGCCGTGATCATCGGGCTCTTCTGTCCCTTGCTGCGGTATTGCCGTAGGACGACACCTCGGCCACGGGCAAAGCCCACGACGCGACCGGGGGTGAGAAAGTGAAAGCGTGCGGCAACTTCCGGCGGCTCGTGCCTTCTGACGGGGGCTCGGTGAGACTTCTGCCGGCGGACCTGGTCGAACGTCTGCCATTCTGTGATCCAGTCGGTGCAGACGCGTGGGCCGAACGGTTCCATCTGATCACGCAGGCCGTCCAATTTCCGTTCCAAGACTTCGGCGCGCTGGTTGAGCTGAAATTGCGCAAAGCTCTTGGCGAGAATCGGTTGGATTTGATCCAGGGGATGGGCCTTCAAGAGATTCAGGACCATCGGATAGCTGATGACGAATTGGCTGTTGATCGCTTCCGGATTGCCGGTGAAGCCTTTGGTCAGCACGTTCAGATCGATGTAGGGCGAGGGGGTGACGATGGCGAAGCCCACGAGATCTTTGCCCCGGCGTCCCGCGCGGCCGGCAATCTGCTGCACCTCGCCGATCGTCAGGTCCGTGAAGTCGCGCGACTTTCGAATGCTTGACTGCGTGATGATGACGGTTCGCGCGGGGAAATCGACTCCGGCGGCGAGTGTGGTCGTGGCGAAGACGGCATCGAGACAGCCATGACGCATCAGTTCCTCAACCGCGATTTTCCACGAGGGCAGATGGCCTGCGTGATGCGCAGCCACGCCGATGCGCTGAACGGTCGGAATGAGCGGGTGTTCGGCGATGCTGGGATATTGGGCGATCACCTTTTCGAGCACGGTGGCGATGGCCTGCTGGCGAGGCGGGGGGAGAAGGATGCGACTATGGTCGAACGCCTGCATCGCTTCATCGCAGGCGCGGCGCGACGTGAGGAACACGATGGCAGGGGTCAAATGCTTGTCGCGAAGAGCGATAATCAGATCAACCGGATGAATCGAGGGAGGCATGCAGTTTCATTCCCTTTGCAATCACGACCAAGCCGGACTCGGTGACAGTAAATCGCTGGGCGTCGGCCTCTCGGTTGTATCCGATCTCCGAGTTGGGCGGAATGATGACATCCTTGTCGATGATGGCCTGTCTGATTCGACTGTGTGCGCCGATGACCACGTTTTCCATGATGATCGATTCACGCACGTCCGCATTGTCCTGCACACGGACGTTCGGCGACAGCACCGAGTTTTGCACCCGGCCTCCGGAGAAGATGCAACCCCCGCAGACGATGGAATCCAGGGCGACGCCCATCCGGCCGCCCTGATAATCTTGCGCGAAGACGAATTTAGCCGGTGGAAATTGCCCTTGATAGGTGCGAATCGGCCAGGATTGGTCGTAGAGATTGAAAAGGGGATCCACTGCGACGAGGTCCATGTTCGCTTCCCAGTATGCGTCTAATGTTCCGATGTCCCGCCAATACTTCACGTCTTTCTTGTTGGCATCGACAAATTTGTAGGCGTAGACGCGCCGATCTCGAATCATTTTTGGCATGATGTTTTTCCCGAAGTCGTGACTGCCGCCTTCCTGCGCGTCGGCAGTCAAGTACTCGCGGAGGACGCTTGTGCGAAACAGGTAGATGCCCATTGAACCAAAGGCATGGGTCGGATCGTTGGGGATCGACGGCGGGTGAGCCGCTTTCTCTATAAAGTCCGCAATCCGGAAATCCTCATCCACGCCGATCACACCGAATCGAGGGGCATCCTCAATCGGAATATCGATTGCGCCGACCACGGCATCGGCGCCTTTGGCGATCAGCCAATGGAACATCTCCATATAGTTCATCTTGTAGATATGGTCGCCGGCAAGAATGAGCACATAATCTGCTTGTTCGGTGTCGAGGAGAAACAGGTTTTGATAGACCGCATCGGCGGTGCCTTGATACCATTCTTCCCTAATCCGTTGCTGAGGAGGAATCGAGGCGATGTATTCGCCGAGTTCTGCGTTCAGGATGGTCCAGCCTGCGCGGATGTGGCGATCGAGCGAGTGGGATTTGTACTGGATGAGGACGGCGACTCTTCGAAGCCCCGAATTGAGGCAATTGCTGAGTGTAAAATCGATAATGCGATATTTCCCGCCAAAGGGAACCGCAGGCTTGGCCCGATGTTCGGTAAGGGGGTGAAGACGCTCGCCCTTCCCGCCTGCCAGTACCATCGTGAAAATATTCTGCATTGCGGCGAATTGTAACAGGACGTTAAGGAAATAGAAAGAAAGCAGACTCGTTGACATCGAGAGAAACTGGGATGATACTACGCTGGACAGCCTAAGAAGATCGATGAGTATTCGAGCAAAGGAGCAAGCATGAAGCGGGATGTACTGGTCACGTCACTCGTGAAACACAAAGCGGCTCAGAAGCCGGCTGTGGACCGAAACGCCGACGCGCTCCGGCGCGTAGAACATCTTGAAAGCCAAATGGCAAAGTTATCCGAATTGGTCCGAGAACATGCGGAAGATGTCGATCGATTGGTACGTATCGTGGCTGAAGATCGCGACGCCATTCGGCGACAGCTCTTGCGTAAGCATCAAGCCCAAGTCCGAGTCCGAAAACATCTCCGTGACTCCAATTCCAAGGTAGGACTCGATTACTGAACACGTCATCTCCTGCACTGACCCTTCTCTACCAGTCCGCCCCCGCAGGATTTTCACCAGCTGACTCCAAAACGCTTGAAGGCCCAACGAAGGTCGATTCGAGTGATAGCCGAGGCGGTCAAGGTTTCAAATTTGTTTGTCCATAAAACCTGTAAGAATCCGGTTCCGAAACCCTCGAAAATTCAGCCTGCCAAAATTAGCCTATCGTTGTCCCTAAATCAGATGGATGGAGGACAGCGCCAGTCGTAGGACAAGCGGTTTAGGAAAGCGTTTCCCCCACCCTACTCCAGCCTACTCAGACTCACTCAGGCCAAGTCCAGCCAAGATGGTCTTGCCCTGATTTTGTGGGCGGCTCTGTGTAGACGATACGCAACTCGGATTTTAGATCTGGATGCTTTTCAAGAAGCGCTTGTGCCATCGCTTGCGACTCAGGCAGGGCCGCATACCATAAACCCAGAATCACGACGCGGATATACTCTGGCTGCTGGAGAGAACTAGTTTGTTCCATCCTGAGGGAAATCGGTCGTAAAACGGTCGAATAGCAGAGCTACTTTCCACTGATTCTGTCTCACTCCGTATCACTCAGGAATGGTTCATAACCTTTTGAGGATTATGATTGATACCTGTGAATTCCGTGTCGGTGTTGGAGAAGTGGATATACTTCAAAATCAAGTCCCGCCTCGGCGCCTGGAAATGGCCTAGTGTAGTACGTGAGTGAATACTGATCGACCACCCTCCAGATTGCGATCCTGATTAGGTACGTCCATAAGTCCGGCCAAGCTCCTCTACCTTACTTACCCCACGGTGTTTTGAGAATCCGTTTTGGGCTAGAGTGACCTGGAGCTGATCTGTTATACAAGATCTATGAAAGCACGCGACTTCCTGTCGTCGTGAATTCATGGTGGTCTGATCGGTCTGATCATCAAAATGAGAGAAAGGGGATGACGGTGCAGCAACGATATGCGTATTCCTGGGGAATCGTTTTCTTGGTTGTGCTGGTGGGAATGGCTCAAACCCTGTGGGCTGGGTCCATAGGGAAAACCTGGGTCATCCCCGTCCAGGTGCCGTATGAGGCGCCTCCAAAGGGACAGAATCTCTCTGCTGAATCCGTCCCACAGAATACGAAACCGTTGACGCAGGAAGAGATCCAGCGGGCGGAAGCCCTGCTGCCGTTGCTGGAAGGCCCGCAAGAGTTTTGGGCAATGGGTGAATTCGTGCATCTCGGTGAGCCGGTCGTGCCGGTCCTGGTCAAGGGTTTGACCATGCCTGGGCCGCGCATTCGCTACAACGTCATTGAAACGATTTCGATGTTGAAAGCTGTCTCGGCGGTTCCGGCTCTCGTCACCGCGGCCAAGGAACCGAACGAGATTCCGCGAGTGCGTGAACATGCGTTGCGGGTGGCTGTTCGACTAGACGCACCCAAAGTTATCGATGCGATCGAGGTGATGGCGAAGGATCAGAATTCGTCGATTCGAAAGGCCGCAGCGTTTGAGGCGCGGTATGTCAGAGAAAAGCCGGTGATATCGGTGCTCATCGGGATGATTCCGGATGAGGAACGTTTTGTCGCACTCTCAGCGGTGCACTCGCTTTGGATTCTGACCCGGCATGAAACGGAGTTCCACGATTGGGAGACATCGAGCAAGCAGGACCGTCAAGAATGGGCGACCGAGTGGTTTGAATGGTGGAACAGCCAGAAAGATAGCTTTGAATTGTCGGATCCGAAACGGCCCGCACGATCTCGTTAATTTGGTTTGTTTGGTTTGTCTCGTTTGTTTGGTTGACCAAAACTAACCAGATGAACCAAATCAACCAAACAAACCAAATAAACCAGTTTCGCTGCGCCTTGCTAGGCCGAAAAATCATGTGTTATATTTTGTGAGCCCGCGCTCGTCTCATTGCTCGTAGGAGGAGAAGTAGGTACGGTCCATGGCCAAGAAACTCCCGATTGCAAAGCTGGGTAATCCCGTCTTGCGCCAGATGGCGGCCAAGGTTGATCCTCGCGATATTCGCACGTACGAGCTGCAGCAATTCATCGACGATCTGATTGAGACGATGCTGGATGAGCCGGGGATCGGCTTGGCGGCTCCTCAAGTGTCGCGCTCGATTCAATTGGTCGTAATGGGCTGTGAAGGAGAGGATGGATTTCCCCAAACCGTTCTCATCAATCCCAAGATTGTCTTCTATGGTCCGCAGCAAGTTGAAAACTGGGAAGGCTGTCTCAGCGTGGATGGGTTGAGGGGAAAGGTGACGAGGCCTTCGGTGGTGCGAGTGAAGGCGTTGGATCGTGATGGCAAGTCGATGGATTTCGAAGCGACCGGTCTCTATGCGGTCTGTATCCAGCACGAGATGGATCATCTCATCGGCAAGATGTTTTTGGATCGGATGACTGATATGTCGACGCTCACGCAACTCCACGAATTTGGCAGGTATTGGCAACACGATCCCACCCCCGCCATTTAACCCGTCGTAAAGATTTTGCGCCTGTGAAAACCCTGCTTCGAGTGCTTCACTATCTCAGGCCGCACCGTTCTCTGGTGGTCGGTACATTCTTGTTTGCCGGGTTGGCGACCTCGTTCGAATTGATCCCTCCATGGCTGATCAAAATCATCATTGACGATGTGATCCAGGCCGGCCAGACCCAGCTTCTGGTATGGGTATTTCTCGCGCTCTGTGGCGCCTATGTGCTGCGTAGCCTCTGTGGGTCGATGCGGATTCGGCTGAACAATGGGCTGGAGCAGCAAGTCGTCCATGACCTACACGTCCAGGTATTCTCCGCGCTCCAGCGATTGTCGATCAGCTTCTATGAGAATCGTCCGACGGGCGAAATCATGTCGCGGGTGTTGAATGATACCGAGCACATGCAGCGCATCTTCGTCGACGGGCTCGAAGAAATCATTACGGCCGGGCTGACGCTGATCGGGATCATGATCATGCTGTTCACGCTCAATTGGAAACTGGCTCTGTTGGCTCTTGCGCCGATTCCCCTCTTGGTGGTGGGAGCGGCGCTGTTTACCAAACGCGTTCATGGACATTATCGCGCGATTCGAAAAGGGGCGGCCGAACTGAATGCTCTCTTGCAAGACATGCTGGCAGGCATCCGGGAGACAATGGGTTTCAATCGCCAACCCTATGAACAGGAGCGATTTGACCGGAAGAGCGATCGTTGTCGGCAGGATACCTTGAAGGCCATGTACCTCTGGTCCTACTACTCCCCGGGCATGATGCTGATCGGGAGCCTTGGCGGGGCCATGGTACTCTGGTTCGGCACCGCCGAAGTCTTGGAGCATCGTCTTTCCGTGGGCGAACTAGTGATGTTCATCTCGTATCTCGCGCTTTTCTATGTGCCGATCAATCAGATTCACTCCGTCAATCACATGCTGCAACATGCGTTGGCTGCCAGTGAACGGGTGTTCGAAGTGCTCGATCTCGTCCCGGAGGTCAAGGATCGGCCGGATGCTCGCGTGCCGGCCAATCGATTACGAGGAGAGGTCGAGTTTCACCACGTCGGGTTTCATTATCGAGCCGATGCGCCGATCTTGAGCAACGTTGCGATCGCTGTCCGCGCAGGAGAGCGTGTCGCGCTTGTCGGTCCCAGCGGAGCAGGAAAGAGCACGACGCTTAAACTGCTGATGCGGTTTTACGATGTGACGCAGGGCGCCATTACTATTGATGGACATGATATCCGCAATCTGCCCTTGGCCTTTCTCCGAAGCCAAATTGGGTTGGTCCAGCAAGAGCCCTTCTTGTTCAATGGCACGGTGAGAGAGAATATTCTGTACGGTGACCTCATGGCCGAGCAGGGCGAGATTGAAGCGGCGGCCAAGGTGGCCCGCGCGCACGACTTCATCATGGCGCTTCCGGACGGGTACGATACCTGGATCGGAGAGCGCGGGGTCAAGCTCTCTGTCGGACAGCGGCAGCGTGTATCGATCGCCCGTGTGATTCTGAAGGACCCTCCCATCGTCATGTTTGATGAGGCCACATCCAATATCGACACGGAGACCGAAGTCAAAATTCGGGAGGCACTGGAAGATCTCACCAAAGGGCGGACAACGATCATCATTGCGCATCGACTTTCCACGATCCATGGCGTCGATCGAATCATTGTCGTGGACCACGGCCATGTTGTCGAAGACGGGACACATGAGACATTGATCGGGCATGAAGGGGTGTATGCACGATTATATGATGCTCAATTTCAGGTTTAGTCAGGACGCTGAAAAAATCCGCCAGCTTTGTTCTCGCCTCGAAAGCATCCTCAACGTACCCCAGAGGGTACGCCTCCGGTGCTTTCTTCGGCTGCGGCCGCGCTGACGGACTTTTTGAGCGTCCTGCATCGTCTGGCCTGGTGCGTCAAATGCGAGAGTTGTGAAACTCAAGGGTGCGAATGACTCTAAAAGAAAGAGGATGAGCGGGCGTTGCGGATGGATCTTGGCCGCCCGTATACTAGGTCCACTTTTTGAGGAGAAGCGGCTGATGGTGCTGATCTACGAAAGCGATCCGTTAGATAACGAGGACGCGCGTGGGCGGTTCTATCATGTCTGCCGCGGGCGCATCGACCGGACGGAGATTCAACTTCCGGCTGACGCGAAGGTCTACGAATGTGCTGACTGTGGAATTGATCTCGAGGCAGAAGACTTTTGGCTGGCGAGGCAGAAAGGATCAGTGTAGGACATCATGGCTGGGAGCACAGGAAGAAAAACTGTAGGCGTATCGCGTGGACTGATGATGCTGTGCGACACCTGCTACACCCAGGTCATCGCCGATAAACTCACTGACGAAAAGAACTTTGTCGCGAACGCGGACGCCCTCTTTGATACCATCTGCTTCGGTTGCACCGACATTAACCGGCCGCTTATCGACGACATGGCCGGCAGCGGCGAATAATGAGGATGTTGAGAAACCCCGCCAGCAGCGTTCTCCCCTCGAAAGCATCCTCAACGTAGCCGGGAGGCTACGCCTCCGGTGCTTTCTTCGGCTGCGGCCTTGCTGGACGGGTTTTTTGAACATCCTCATTACATAGTACCTACCTACACGAACAGAGGCCGGGATTCTTTGAGTGGCAGATTGCCGGATTAATATTTGATGGAGAAAAAGGAAGAAACATTAATATGAATCAGATCAGAGCTTTTAGAATGATCGCGTTAGCCGAAGGGATTTCGTTTATCATCTTGTTATTCATCGCTATGCCGATGAAGTACATCATGGGGATGCCGGAGGTCGTGAGAGTCGCGGGGTCCATACATGGAGTATTGTTTCTTCTGTATGTTGGCCTCTTAGGCCGGATACATTTTACACAACGATGGCCATTCATGTTTTCTCTGAATGCACTGATTGCCTCAGTTGTCCCATTCGGAACATTTATGTTGGACAAACACCTTCGAAAGAAAGAAATATTAGTCAAGGTAGGTGAAGTGATTGCTTGATCGGCACTGCATTATGGCCGAGCCCGATTTATACACCTATCCAGCTTCGCCTCAATGCACTCCAGATGCTCCTCATTTCCTCATCTCCTTTCGTTACATTTAGGACTACCGCAGCCCACTGACCTGACGAGGAGCGAATCGTCTATGCCTCCGAGCAACGGCCCGTCATTTGCTACCGTGCCGAGAGACTTCACCGCCGGCCTGGTCCTCTTCCTTGTAGCGCTGCCGTTGTGTCTGGGGGTGGCATTGGCATCCGGCGCTCCGTTGTTATCAGGGGTGTTATCGGGGATCGTGGGCGGGATCCTGGTGGGGGTGTTGAGCGGATCGCACACCAGCGTCAGTGGACCAGCCGCCGGCATGACGGCCATTGTCGCCGCTCAGATCGTGGCATTGGGATCGTTCCCGGCGTTTCTGCTGTCGGTGGTGCTTGCCGGGTTGATTCAGATAGGCCTGGGATTCGCGCAGGCCGGGTTCATCGCTGCCTTTATCCCGTCCAGCGTAATCAAGGGCCTGCTGGCTGCAATCGGCGTGATCTTGATTTTGAAACAAATCCCCCACATCTTCGGCCACGACCGCGACCCTGAAGAGGACATGGCCTTCCAGCAGCCGGATCACGAGAACACGTTTTCCGAGCTTCTCCGAACGATTGAAGATATCCACCCGGGTGCGAGCGTGATCGGCATCGTTTCGATCGCGGTGCTGTTTATCTGGGGCACGTGGAAGCCGTTGAAGAATTCCGGCATTCCCGCTCCCTTGATCGTCGTGCTGCTGGGCGTCGGGATGAGCGAGTTGTTTCGACAACTCGGCGGGAATTGGGTCATTAGAGAGAGTCATCTCGTGCAAGTGCCTGTAGCGGATAGTGTCACCGGTTTCCTCGGGTTTTTGCAGTGGCCGGACTTCTCGCAATGGACGAACCAGTCGGTCTACATCGCTGCCATGACGATTGCTGGCCGTGGCATCACTAGAAACGTTGTTGAATCTGGAAGCGGTCGATAAGCTCGACCCGCAACGGCGCGCCTCGCCTCCGAGCCGAGAACTGGTGGCCCAAGGCGTCGGTAACGTGGTGGCCGGGTTCATCGGCGGACTCCCGATGACGTCGGTCATCGTCCGCAGCTCCGTGAATATCAACTCCGGGGGCAAGACGAAACTTTCGGCGATTACCCACGGGATCTTTCTGCTGGTCAGTGTCATATTCCTGCCTGCATGGTTGAATGCCATCCCGCTGTCCTGTCTGGCAGCGATCCTCCTGGTCACGGGAGTCAAACTGGTCAGCCCGGCGTTGCTGAAACAGATGTGGAGCGAGGGGCGGTATCAGTTCATTCCCTTCGCGGTGACGATTGCGGCCATCGTCTTGACCGACCTACTGATCGGGGTTCTGATCGGGCTGGCGGTGAGCATTAGCTTCATCCTTCACAGCAACATGCGCCGCCCGATCCGCCGCTTCGTGGAGAAACACCTGGGCGGGGACGTGTTGCACATCGAACTGGCCAATCAGGTGAGCTTTCTGAATCGCGCCGCCCTGTCCAAAGTGTTGGCAGAGGTTCCCCGCAGCGGACATGTATTGCTGGACGCACAGAACACGGACTATATCGACCCGGATGTCCACGACTTGATTCGAGACTTCACCGAACAAACGGGGCCGGCTCGCGGTGTGAAGGTGAGCCTGCTCGGGTTCCGCAGCAGTTACCAACTCTTGGACCAGACCCAATACGTGGACTATTCGACTCGTGATCTTCAGGATGCACTCACCCCGCAGCAGGTCCTGCAAATCCTGAAGGACGGCCACGAGCGGTTTCGCACCGGTCAACGCCTGACTCGTGATCTCGGCCGTCAGGTCCGCGCCACAGCCGCCGGGCAGCACCCTCTGGCCGTCGTCCTGAGTTGCATCGACTCCCGTGCGCCCGTAGAGTTGATCTTTGATCTGGGAGTAGGCGATATCTTCAGTGTCCGTATCGCTGGCAACCTCACAAGCCGGAAGATCCTCGGCAGTGCAGAATACGGGTGTGCCGTGGCTGGGGCAAAGTTGATCCTGGTGATGGGGCACACCCGGTGCGGCGCTGTGACGGCGGCCGTCAACCTCATCTGCTCGACCAGGACGGCCGCCGAGACCATGGGGTGCCAACACCTCGATTACATCGTCAACGACATCCAACAATCTACCCGGCCTCTTGCCGTGGCATCGAAGCACGACCGGCGGAAGAGCAGGAATCGTTGGTCAATGCGGTGGCCCGCCGCAACGTGTTGCACGTTGTTGAGCGGATGCGCACGGAGAGCCGGACGCTGGATGGTCTTGTCCGAGAGCAGCGGATCACAATTGTTGGCGCGATGTACGATGTCGTCACAGGGGAAATCGAGTTTCTGACAGAGGACGAAATGAATCGCAGAGCGTCGCCGGACCCGGTGTGATCGCACTGGTGTGGAATATGAAGGGTCGTGGTGGTGTGCGTCGGAGGAACGGTGGGACAGACCGCCGCAGACGGCAGAGTCCGTACGCTGAACTCTGTGCCACGGTCTCGCTGCGCGGCCCAGCGATTTCGTCCCTCGACTGGGCTCGGGACCCTGAGCAAGTCGAAGGGCAACGGACCGTCATGAACAGTGCGGGCTAGCGGCAGGTTTTCCCATCGAAGTGGGTGCAGCTGGTTTCCCCCGATTTCACTTTCCAGGTCTTCAGGACGGGCGCTTGCCCGTTCTCTCTCATCTCGACGACGAAATCCACGAGTCCAGAGACCGGGAGTTTATCGATGTGCGGTTTGGCGGCGTCCGGAACGTCGATCCAGAACACGGAGCCATAGGTGGAAATCAAGATTCGGTGGTTCTCTCTATCGACACTGATGACTGGACTGTAGAAGCTTTTATCCTCGGCAAAGCTGGGGGACGCGGTCCAACCGAAAAGGATGAGATT
Source organism: Nitrospiraceae bacterium (assembly GCA_041748925.1). Lineage (GTDB taxonomy): Bacteria > Nitrospirota > Nitrospiria > Nitrospirales > Nitrospiraceae > Palsa-1315. The sequence goes on from JBGTCI010000016.1 coordinate 22,256, forward strand.
GAAGAAGATGGCGAGAAGAGTTGTGCGCACGTATGGCATTACGAGCTCTCCTGCTTAAGAGGCCAATCAGAAAATCATTATCGCATCGAGGCCAAGAGGAAACAAATCAGAAAGTGCCGGGGAGGGTTTGTCTGGTTCATCTGGTTTGTTTGGTCTATCTGGTTCAACCAAATAACGAGACAAACCAGAGAAACCAAATAAACGTTTTGAGCATCCTGCTAGAGAGTGGTTGTGATGTGGGCCTGCGTGACACTCCCACCCTTGATCCAGTATCCGCGAATATCCGGCTTCGACTTTTCCATGAGGGAGATGAGCAGATACGCGGGGATGGGCAAGTTGATCTTTGGCCAGATATCTTCGTAGTCGGTGGCGATTTTGATGTCGGTGATGGAGGGGCGTGCCGGGTCGTGGGGATGGGAGTGATAGACGACTTGCAGATCAAGTCCTTTGCTTCGAATATCCTTTTTCGCGACGGAAAAGTCCTGCATATCCATCACAAAGGCAATCTCGGCTCGTTCGTCCGGCGACAGACGTTCCAGATGCGCAGCCTTTGCCGGGTCAAATGAAGACAGTTTCTCGGCTCCTTCGGTTGCCACGATATTCTTGATCCGATAAACATGGCTGACGGCCCCATTGGTTCCGGCCAGGAGCCCGCAACACTCGAAAGGATCGAGTTCCCTGGCATGAGCCACCATGTCATCGAGAATGGATTGAGGGATGTGAAGGGAAGTTGTCATCGAACTTAAAAGTCTGAAAGTCCTAAAGTTCCAAAGTCATAAAGTCTTTTCAAGATGAACGATCATTACGGAGACTTTACGACGTTGGGACTTTTGACCTGGCTTCATCAGATTGTGCAAGTAACGGTGTAATCACTCCTCAGATTGGTGATCGTCGGTGCGGGCCCGCAGAGGCGGCAGGCCGGGTCTTTTGGACGGCTGACCTTTCTGAATTTCATCTCCAGGGCATCATAGATCAGTAGGCGATCAGCCAGGGTTTCGCCGATGCCGAGGATTTCCTTGATCGCTTCCGATGCTTGAAGAATGCCCATGGTCCCAGCGAGAGCTCCTAAGACGCCGGCTTCTTGGCAATTCGGAACGAGGCCGGCCGGCGGTGGCTCCGGGTAGAGGCAACGGTAGCAGGGATAGCCGGCATGGGGCTTGATGGTCGTGAGTTGGCCTTCGAAACGAAACATGCTGGCGGAAATGAGCGTCTTCTTGGCGAAGAAGCAGGCATCGTTCACGAGAAATCGCGTCGCGAAGTTGTCGGATCCGTCCAGCACCATGTCGAACTGGGATAGGAGTGGAAGAATATTGTCGGCGTCGACGTTCTGGTGATACGTCTTGATTGTGATCTCCGGGTTGATCGCCGACAGGGTTTTGCGGCCGGATTCCACTTTCGGTAGGCCCACCGTGGCCGTGGAGTGCAGGATTTGCCGCTGCAAGTTCGAGAGATCGACGACATCGCCATCGACCAGACCGATGGTGCCGACACCGGCGGCAGCGAGATAGAGTCCGGCAGGCGAGCCGAGTCCTCCGGCGCCGATGAGTAAGACCTTCGCCCTGCTCAGCTTCAGTTGGCCCTTGCCCCCGACGTCGCTGAGAATAATCTGCCGGCTGTATCGTTGAATCTGTGGTTCCGTAAGTTCCATCTTCTGCTCCGTAAGGCATCGGGATTTTTTAAAGGCTCTTTCTACTTACCCCTTACACCTCACCCCTTACCTATTCGACGACATTCAATTCGATCGGATCGACAATGACGCCCTTCTTCCGAAGGCCTGCGATCGCCCGTTCGATTTCCGTGCTGTCCCCGGTCAGCTCGACATCCATCCAGCCGGTGGTTTCACGAACGTCGGCTCGCCGGACGTTGGTGACGACTTTATATTCGTGACCGATCTGATAGATGACCGGTTCTTTAATTTTGTCCTCGGGAAACTGAATATGCACTTTCATATGCGGCATGATGTGCCTCCTGCAATGGCGGGCACGATCGAGACTTCGTCGCCGTCTTTCAGCGAGGTCTCTTTGCCCTTCAGAAACCGAATATCTTCCTCGTTGACGTAGATATTCACGAATCGGCGAAGCTCACCAGTGTCGTCGCAGAGGCGATCCTTGATCCCAGGGTGGGAGACATTCAAGGTGTCGATCATTTCGACAATCGTGCCGGCCTGTGTGTCGACCTCTCCCTGTCCCTTCGTCAGAGGACGGAGAGGGGTCGGAATGCGAACCTTAATCATGCGTCACCACCCCCGTGTTTCCCTACCTTAAATGTTTGCTCAAAACTGACGAGACTCGGTTGAATACGGTGGGGTCTGCCGACCGCATCGATTACCGCTTCCTGCGTCTTCAAGCCATTGCCGGTGATATAGGCAACCGTCACGTCGCCTTTTTTGATCGTGCCTTGTTTGACCAGCTTCTGGAGCACGCCGATCGTGACGCCGCCGGCTGTTTCCGCAAAGATTCCTTCTGTTTGGGCCAACAACTTGATCCCTTCTACCACTTCGTCGTCTGAGATCATGTCCATGGCGCCCTTGCTCTCGGCGGTTGCTTTGAGGGCGTAGTACCCGTCGGCGGGATTGCCGATGGCCAGCGACTTGGCGATCGTGTTGGGCTTCACCGGTTTGAAGAAGTCCCGCCCTGACTTATAGGCTGTGGAAATAGGGGAACAGCCTTGGGCTTGTGCCCCATTGATCTTTGTCCGCACGTCGTCGACGAGACCCAAGGCCTTCATTTCATGGAGGCCCTTCCAGATCTTGGTCAGGAGCGAGCCGGATGCCATCGGGATCACCACTTGGTCCGGCGTGCGCCAGCCGAGTTGCTCCACGGTTTCGAATGCCAGCGTCTTTGAGCCCTCCGCATAGTAGGGGCGAATGTTGATATTCACAAAGGCCCAGGCATGTTCGCCGGCAATCTCACTGCAGAGGCGATTCACGTCGTCATAGTTACCTTCGACCTCGACCACGTTCGGTTTATAGATCAAATTCCCGAGGACTTTCGCGGCTTCCAAATCGCCGGGAATGAAGACATAGGCGCGCATTCCTGCAGCAGAGGCATGGGCGGCGACGGAATTGGCCAGATTGCCGGTCGAAGCACAGGCAATAGTTTCAAAGCCCAATTCGCGAGCTCTGGTGATGGCCACGGCTACGACTCGATCCTTGAACGACAGCGTGGGATGATTCACCGTGTCGTTCTTGATATAGAGCTCGTCCAGTCCAAGGTAGGCGCCGAGATTCTTGGCGCGCACCAGCGGGGTCATCCCGGCATGCGGGCCGAGAAAGGTCGGCCCTTCCACCGGCAGGAGATCGGCATAGCGCCAGATGCTATGTGGCCCGTCCTGGATCTTCTTCCGGGAAATATTTTTCTTGATCTCCTCGTAGTTGTATTTCACTTCGAGGGGGCCAAAACACATCTCGCAGACGTGGATCGCCTTCGTCGGATATTCTTTTCCGCACTCGCGACAGACCAGCGCTTTCATTGTGCCCATGGCGACTCCACCTTGCTACGTCAATAATAATTACGGCCGGACGGCACAGCCGGCAAACGGATCGCCGTCATCGAACAGTTCGGTAATTGTCGGGTGCGCACCGCAGAGCGCGCAGTCGGGATTGCGTTTCACTTTGATTTCTCTGAACTGCGTCTTGCGTGCATCGAAATCCAGGAACCGATTCGTGAGAGGATGGCCGATACCCAGAATGAGTTTCAAGGCCTCAGTCGCTTGGATCGTTCCAATGATGCCGGCTAACACGCCGATCACGCCCGCCTCCTGGCAGGAGGCGACCAGCCCGGCCGGCGGCGGAGTCTTGAAGACACAACGGTAGCAGGCGGACTGCTTCGGCACGATGGTCGTCACGCGTCCATCGAAACGGAGGATGCCGCCATGGACCAACGGTTTTCCGGCAAAGAAACAGGCGTCGTTGATGAGGAACTTGGCCGTAAAGTTGTCGACCCCGTCGATGACGATATCGTAATCGCTGACGATCTTCAACGCATTACCGGCTGTCAGTCGCTCTTCGTACATCGAGACCTGGACGTCGGGGTTCAAGGCCTGAATCTTCTCTTTGCCCGATAGGACTTTGGGACGGCCCACGTCCGACGTATGGTGAAGAATCTGCCGGTGAAGATTGGTGAGGTCCACCACATCGCTATCGATGAGGCCGATGGTGCCGATACCGGCTGCGGCCAGATAGAGCGCCGCCGGCGAACCAAGGCCTCCCGCGCCGACCAGCAGAATCTTGGCCTTGGCGATCTTCTTCTGCCCCTTGCCACCAACCTCCGGCAGCAGAATGTGGCGGCTGTAGCGGGATATTTGATCTTCGGTAAATTCCATGACGGTCAGTTTGCAAATCCCAAAGGATGCTCAAAATGGTCTGCCAACGAGGCCGCAGGCGAGAGAAAACCGGAGGCGTACCCTCGGGGGTACGTTGAGGATTTTCTTGAGCCGAGAACAAAGTTGGAAGCCATTTTCAGCATCCTTAGATGTTGAAATACTTTTCGATGCTAATATACCGTTCACCCGTATCGCACAGGATGGTGACCACATTCTTGCCTGGTCCGAGCTCCTGGGCTACCTTCTGCGCGGCGAACACGTTGGCCCCGGCGGAAATTCCCACCAGAAGCCCTTCTTTTTTCGAGATCTGCTTGGCCGTCTGATAGGCCTCGTCGTCGGTGACGGTCATCACGCGATCGAGAATAGCCCGGTTCAACACTTTCGGGATGAACCCCGCGCCGATACCCTGAATCTTATGGGGCCCTGGGTCTCCACCAGATAGGACCGGGGATCCGGCCGGTTCAACGGCGATCACTTTCACGTTGGGGTTCCGTTCCTTAAACAGTTCGCCGCATCCGGTAATGGTCCCGCCCGTGCCCACTGCCGCCACAAACGCATCGATCTTTCCGTCGAGCGACTCGAGAATCTCGACCGCTGTGGTCCTTTTATGCATGGCCGGGTTGGCCGGGTTGGAAAACTGATCCGGCATAAAGTACGACGGATTCTGCGCGATAATGCTTTCCACCTCGCGGATCGAGCCCTTCATGCCTTCCCAGGCTGGCGTCAAGACGAGCTGCGCGCCATAGGACGACAAAAGGCTCGCCCGTTCCATGCTCATGCTCTCCGGCATCACGAGAATCAGCTTATAGCCACGGACCGCGGCGACTAACGCCAACCCGATTCCAGTGTTTCCGCTGGTTGCCTCGACGATTGTGCCGCCCGGCTTTAATGCGCCCAGTCGTTCCGCCTCGTTGATCATGTTGAGGCAGATCCGATCCTTGACGCTTCCACCGGGATTAAAGAATTCGACTTTTCCATAAATCGTCGCCCCGCCTACAGGGGACAACCGGTTCAGACGGACGAGGGGAGTCTGTCCGATGAGTTCGGTAATGTCATTGTGCACGGTCATCGTCACCGGCCACCTCCCATATAAAACAAGAACTCAACCCGGTCGCCGTCGGCCAGGCTGGTGGTGGCGAGATGATTCCGGTCCAATACGGTGTCGTTGACTTCGACCGCAACCATTTGTGGTTCAATCTTTTTGGCCTGGAGGAGATCGAGGACCGTCCCCCCTGAAAACTCTTCCGCCTTCCCATTGATTTTGACCTGCATGAAGACTCCTAAGATGGCCTAGAGATTAAACAATTTCAACACGTTATCAAAGCAACTTCGCCATTGTCAAGGTAACGAACCTGCCGGCTCGTCGCTTGACTTTGTCCGTGATCCGCCGCCACTATGCCATCTTTTTGGATGAGCGACGATATGTGGAACCGAAACTTCATGTTCAGGTCTGCTGAGGCTACTCCGCTCGAAGAATCTGAAAACGAGCTGTTTCACGATACCGATCCCGCCATGGATAGCACCGGACTCCAGTTAGAGAAGTTTTTATCGGTTTGGATTCAAGGCGATGGGAAGGAAGACACGCCGACGGCCTTCACGAACATGTATGTCCGCACAGCGACATTGGATTTTCAGAAGCGGGTCGGGTTTCTGCAGCCCCTCCAAGGCCGCTCTCACCAGATCAAACAATTGCTCACACCGGGCCAAAAGCAGTTTCTTCAGCAGTGGCTCACCACCTCGGCTCCCCAGGCGTGGGAGGCTACGGACGAGCATTTCAAGATGTTATTTGAACTCGAATAGCCATGAGCACAGTCCTCGCCCACTCCATTGTGCGGTCGCTCTGTCTCGCCCTGATGCTCGCGGTTCCAGTCGGGGCCGGATGGAGCGCGACGGTAGAGGTCTACTACGGGCCGGACGACGCGCCGCTCGATCGCCTGACGACGCTCTATCGGCATGCGACACGCTACCTCTATGTGGCGGCCTATGGGTTGACCTCTCCCCGTGCCGTAGAGGCGATGGTCGCAGCGAAGAAGCGGGGAGTCGATGTACGCCTGATCACCGATGCGCAGCGCACCGAGGACTTCAAGCAACGCACCGCGCTCCACACGCTGCATTTGGCCGGCATTCCGATTCTCGTGAACGCGCATGATGGGCTGATGCACCTCAAACAGGTTGTGATAGACGATGAAGTGAACACGACCGGCTCGATGAACCACACGACGAGCGGCAATCGCTATAACGATGAGCGGCTCGACGTCATTACCGATCATGCGATCACCGTCAAGGCCCGGGAGAAGTTCCTGGCGATGTGGAACGATCACACTCGATACCGGGCGTGGGAGACGCACTGAGCGGCATGGCAGACTCGATCGAAGAGACCGATGTCGCGGTAGTGGGGGCAGGGGGCGGCGGAGCCGTCTTAGCCCTGGCGCTGGCGAAGCAAGGGGTCAGCACCGTCGTGTTGGATCAGGCCGCTGGTCCACCCAAGGGCTTGCGGGGGGAAATTCTCCAACCAAACGGGCAGCAAGTTCTCGATCGCTTAGGCGTATTGCCATCGTTGCCGGCCGATGCCACGCGATTCGTGCGGCACTTTCATTTTTGCCGAGCCGGGGGAACGCGCCTCTGTAGCATCGACTATGGCGATCTGCCGGCGCCCTACAATCGCGCCATCGTGACCTTGCCGAACGTGGCTCACCATGCCATTGTCGCGGCGGTGCAACAGCATAAGAGTGTGACGCTCCGCTACGGGACCTCGTTCACAGGACTCTTGCGCGAGGGCGACCGGGTGGTGGGATTGTCCACAAAGGGGCCAGATGGCATACGTGAGATTCGTGCTAAGGTTGTCGTCGGCGCCGATGGCGCATTGTCGAAAGTGCGTGAGGCTCTGAAGATTCCCGCCGACGTGTATCTCTATCCAGACGCATATCTGATTGCGATTCTCGAATCAGAGGAGGCTGTATCGGAATCCTTTTACTACATCGGACACAAGAGCATTTTGGGAGTGTTTCCAGCAACGGGGAATAAGGTCTATCTCTTCTACATGATTCCCAAGGATTCGATGGAGGCTCTGAAGCAGCGGGGCATCCCTGCGCTCCAGCAGACGTGGAGCCGGATCGCGCCGCAGTTTGCCGGTCTGTTCCGCCGCCTGGGCGATTGGAGCCAGACGGCCTATATGCCGACCGGGCGGGTGCGAACGCCGACCTGGGTGGCGGATGGCGCAGTCCTGATCGGCGATGCGGCTCATGCCATGAATCCCCATGCATCGCAGGGACGCATGCAGGCCATGGTCGATGCCATGGCACTGTCCGATCTGTTGCCCGGCTGTCTTGCTGACAAAGATTATTCAGCCGTCCGGCTGAAAGAGTTTGAACGAATCAGACGGCCGCAAGTCACCATGTTGCAGGAATTGGCGGACCAGCAAGTATTCTATTGGAATACCGCGAATCCAGTGGTGGCCTTCCTGCGCGATCGCGTGTTTCAGACGCTGGATCGGAATGCACGGCTTCGCTATCAGGTCCTGTCGACCACGGCGGGGTTGCGGACAACGCCGCCATTTAGCATGATCGATCGCGTGATTGCCGCAGGGCTTCTCCCCGATCTACGTGCGAATGAGAAATCTCCACATGCGATGTCTTCGTGAGGAATATGGGGATGACTGAGCGTGTGATCGAGGGATTGCCTGACAACACACAAAAGCTGCTGCGGACCTATACGAAAGAGGTCACAGGCGTCTTCGGGGAGCAGCTGGAAGGCATGCTGCTCTATGGCAGTGCTGTCCGGGGCGAATTTATTCCTGGTCGATCCAACCTAAATATCCTCTTCCTGGTGTCGTCGTATGACAGCGCCGTCCTTAAACAATACAGTGCGTTGCACCGCCGATGGAGCAAAGAACAGATCGTCGTTCCCCTCTTTCTCACGGAAGAGGAACTCCAACTGTCGGCAGGGGTCTTTCCACTCGAGTTTCTGGAAATCCAGGAGCAGCATCGTGTCCTGAGCGGGCGCGATCCCTTCATCGGCTTTCACGTGAAGACCGACCGGCTGAGAGAGGCCGTGCTTCAGGGCCTTACGAGCCAGTTGTTACGCCTGCGTCAACGGTATGTCGAAGGAGGCGGAGGCAACGACGCCACGACGATTTTGTTGTCGCTGTCGATCACGGCGACCCTACCATTGTTGCGAGGGGTACAGCGTGTCCTTGGACGGCCGGCCCTGTCTCACTCCGATGCCGTGATCTTGGACGTCGCCGAGCAGTTGAAGCTCGATCTGCAGGGATTGCTTGATGTGTGGTCGATCAAACGCGGACAGATTTCTCCCGGCCCCCACGAAGTGCCTCGTCTCTTTGACCGGTATCTGCAAGCTTCGACGCTCCTCACTCGCGCAGTCTCGGAATTGTCGCAGTCGGAGCAGCGATGAAAAAAATCCAAGCGAGACGGGCGAGACTGGCGGGAAAGGCGCGAGTAGCAGGGACAGAACTCACACGTCACGCGAGAATCGCCCTTCGCGCTTGTCGCGCGCCCCTCGGGCTGGCAATGGTGCTCTGCCTTGTCTTCTATGCGGGTATTGCCCAGGCGGTTTCCTACGAGCGTCCCAAGGTGCAATTGCCGGGGCCTCTAGGCTATGTGAGTGACCATGCGCAGGCGATCGATGGGGATTGGAAAGAGCGCATCCGGTCCGTTTGTCAGGATCTTGAGCGGAAGACTGGTGTGGAGATGGTTGTGGTGACTATTCCGACCATCAAGCCGTTCGGGTCGGCCAACGAGTACGCCACGGCACTGTATGAGAAGTGGGGCGTCGGATCGACGCAGCAAGAACATGGCGTACTCGTACTCGTTGCCGTGCAGGAACGACAAGCCGCGATCACGCTGGGCCGGCAGATGTTACCGGTGATTACCCTGGCGGTGATAAACCAAGTTGGCCACGACAGTCTGCAACCGTCCATTGAGTTAGGACACTTCGGCGAAGGTCTCTATCTCACGGTGGTGGCGCTGGCCTCTCCCGCGCAGGAAGTGCGTGTCGACGGCATTGCGAAACCACACTTCAAAGGCGTGGGTTTCTGGCTCGCCGTTTTTTGCAGTATCGCGGCCTTCTCGTTCTTCTGGTGGATCACCCGCCCCGATCTCCGGCATCCCTATAGACGAATTCAAAAAGGCGAGTATTGGGGAACGGGGCAGGGGGGCTTCGGCGGAAACATTGGAGGGTTTGGGGGGGGGACGAGCGGGGAGGGGTGGAGATAGGGGTGCCCCGTTAGTCTCCTGTGCTCGCGTAACGCGCGGCCTCCGAAGGCCCTCGTTGGACCCGCGCAGGGGGAGACCAATCGGACCACCCCTTGTAAAGGAGTACAAGTAAGCTTGGAGGGAGCATATATATCGTTCGATGCGCGTACTGGGCAGCCTTGGCCATTTCTCAGTCTGTTCTCTTTTATACATTCTCCCCATGGTGATCCTAGTAAAATTGGCGACATAGAGGCCAGTTGAACAATGGAGGGGATACCATGCGTCATAAAATATTATCGATCTTCTCGGTCTTCCTCATACCCGCTGTCATGCTGATGGCCCCGCTGGCTGCCCTAGCGGATCCAGCGGACCCCGAAGAGGTCACTCATATGAAAGCTGGGCATAAAAAGGTAGAGGGGGTGGTGACTGAGTTGAAGTCCGGTCTCATTATCGTCAAGTCATCTACCGGCGCCACGCTCACTCTGAACGAGAATACGGCCGCTCGCATCGGCAAGCCCGTCCCGAAAGTCGGTGATGAAATGACGCTCTGGGTCAACGAAGGCAACATGGTCATGGCTGCCCATCCGAAAGGACAGCCCGGCAAGGCTCCTCACTTTATCTCCGGTATGCTCGCATCGATTGATAATGGCAAGTCCAAGATGACGCTGTCGACGTCGGGAGGGGAGAAGAGCTATAACCTCAGACCCGAGAGCCGCATGTTCAGGGATATCGCTGTCGGCTCTGATGTCACGATCGAAGTGAATGACACGGGAGAGGTCATCGACATTCATAAGGACAAAAAGTAAGGGAAGGGAGGGGATGGAGCCTGATGATCTTCTGTGCTCGCGCTCCCTCCTTTAGTCTGCCGGTTTTTTGATCCAGCTGGTGGGTTTGCCAAATAAACCAGACAGACACCAACCTGCATTCTATCTTTACGCGTGTTTGTGAACTTAGGGATGGCCATTGCCCCCCGTTCCTTCTCCCCCTACTAATGTCCAATAGTTTACCTTCCTTGGATTCTTGTATCTTTCCAACACGTGCATGGTCTGGGAGGTGATGGTGGGGTTTGGAATTGCCGTGCTGGGCTACATAGGGCTCCTCTACTTCGGCGCGACGATCGTGCCGGGGGTCGGTCTTTCTGGACACCTGATGGTGCAGGTACCCGCCAATCTTTTGGAATGGGCCCATGCGCCGGGCTATGGAACCTTGGCCGTACTCATAGCGCTCGGGCTGCAGCGTCGTGCATGGCCTCTGGCGTATGCGCTTCCAGTCGCAGCAGCAGCAGCCTTAGTTTTCGGTCTCTGGACCGAAGTGTTCCAAGGATCGGTTCAAGGCAGGGGAACTAGCGTCGACGATCTGGTGACGGATGCGGTCGGAATCGGTCTCGCTGCGGCAGTGATGCTCTCTGTAACAATACGAAACAGGATCCGCTTTAAACTACCCTCCGGCCCTGATCCTCTCTAAGGACTCTAGTGCGCGGGTCGGTCTTGTCTCTCTCGTTCGTCGAATCAAATAAACCAGACAACCCCGATAGACCAGCTAGACCAAACGAACCAGATCCCCGCCACGCGCCGCGAATTGTTGGATTGTCAGAACGGGCCTCATTCTGGTCTTGAAGCTTGCTGTGACGGACGGCTTGGGATAGAGTAGACGCATGCGAACCACGAGCGCTGCAGCACGAAGAACCATACCGGCCACTGAGATCAGACGTCGCGGATTTTCCGCGGTGGATAAGGCCCTGAAACGCGGACCGGTGCATGTCCTCAAGGACAACGAACCGGTCTATGTGATCATGGCCGAAGACCAGTTCCGTGAGTTGTCCGATCGTTATCGCAAGTCCTACATTTCCCGAATTCGCCGGTCGTTAAAAGATCTGAAAGCAGGGCGCGTGCGCCGTGTGACGGCACAGAAGTTAATCGACGAACTGGGTCTCGATGCCTGATGTATGTGCTGCTGACGACCGGCCATTTTGATCGGCGTGTCGTCAAGTTTACGCGAGCCCACCCGGAACTCAAAAAACCCCTCTCCAAGGTTCTGAGAAATCTCGAAGCCAATCCCTTTCTGCCGTCCCTTCGACTGCATCCGCTCAGCGGAGAACTTGAAGGACTTCATGCTGTGAGTGTCACCCATGCCTACCGCGTCACCCTGACGCTTCGCGTAACCAAGAGAGAAATTGTCCTGCTCGATATTGGAAGCCACGACGAAGTGTATCGGTAGCCTAACCGCCACGCGCCGTGAAATATTGGATTGCAAGACCTGACACCGTTTTTTCACTCAAACTGACCCTGATTCTTTGACCGGAGGCCACGCATGACCGATATTCCGCCAAAAAGTCACCTGCCAGGCCGACCGTCGCTAAATTGAAAAGAGGCTAAAGATGCCATCGAGACCATCAAACCACTTTCCGACGTGGGTGGGTTATTGTAGCGGCGGCGCAATTAGATGAACGTTTAGAAAGCATACTCAAATCCTTCTTTGCCGATGTTCCCCAAATTGCGGATAAAGTTTTCAAAGATACTGGAGCTCTCTCGACGTTCTACGCCAGAATTGAGATTGCTTTTCTCCTGGGTCTCATTTCTGAAAAAGAACATCGTGTCCTGCATTTAAACAGGAAGATTCGAAATGACTTCAGTCACAACTCTGATGAATCCGATTTTAGGGAGCCCAAGCGGTTTGGATACATCGCGTGACAAATTCTTTTACGCTGTTCAATTTATCTTTTTGGTTCTTGTACATAGAGAACAGGAGATTGAGCATCGAGAATTACCATCACCAATTTCTGAAGAAGAGCTTAAATGTGAGTCACTTGAGGCTGCAGAAAGAAACAAGGCATGATGTGGGTGTCATTGTTTGACCTTGCGCCACCGACATCGAAGTCTTTAATAAGAACTTGAAAGTCTGCCGGTGCTTATGACCTGTGAAGAACTGTTCGTCCTTCTTCCAAGTTTTGCTAGTCGGCTCAGCTGGTGAGGTCGGTTCGGGAGGGATCGCGTCTAGCAGTTAAGCTATGAACTCGATTCGTCTGACCTTGGGCTCCGGCTCCGCCATTAATTCCCGAATGGTCTCGAAGACGACCCGAAACTTGGCGGCATACTTTGTCTCCAGCTCATTGAGACGTCGGGCACCTATTCTCCTTTCCTCTCAGTTGTAGCACTTTCCCAAAGTGCGCGCGATCAACGAGAGGAGTCCGCGACCGCGCGTTGCGCGAGCACAGGAGACTTTCGACTCTTTCCTCTCCCAGCTGCTCTCGCCGATCGAGTCTCGCCTTATTCTTCTCGTCTCTCTCGGGAGGAGTGGCCAGGTTGCCCTTTACTGCGCGCATCGGACGAGCACATTCCTATCGTGCGCGTTCTGCGAGCAAGAAGGGCACCTGGCCGCTTCTCCCCATCCCCTCTCATTATTGGATCGCCGAGAGCCGCCACTTCCCCTCTTGGATTCGCATGAAGGTCCAGGCTTCGCCGGATTCGGTCGGTATCTCTTCGCTGCCTTCGACGAGATAGCCTGGTTCTCCGCGCTTCTTTGTCAGAGACAGGTTGTAGTCACGGGCGCTCCAGCGAAGCCCGGCTGTCACGTACTGCCTCGCCTGTTCGGTCCAGACTTCCAGGATCTCCGCACGGAGGAGCACCACATCCTCGACATGGTTCCGGATGTCCTGACTGGTATTGTCGGCTAGGGCGGCGCTGAAATAATTCAGCATCTCCGGCGTAACGAGCTGCCGCAACTCGGTCAGATCCTGATTGCTCCAGGCCTTTTGAACATCGCTCAGGAGTTGTTGAAAGTCTGCTTTGTCAGCGGAGGTCACACTATCAACCGATAATTTCTGTCTGGTTGTGGCGGACCGCTTTGTCGGCAGATTGTCCTTGGATGCGTCGCGGCCTGTGATTCCTGAAAAGTCAGGGAGGGATGGCCGTTGTATTTTCAGGAAATAGAAAACCGTCAACGCTGCCACGAGCAGGAGGATCAGAAGAATTCCGGCGGAGCCAACATCCTGGCTGGTGCTGCTGGTTTCGGGAACGGGCGCACCATCATCGGTGGTCTGTGCGATACTGTTCGTCGCGCTGACGAACATACCGCCGATGAATGATCCGGCGGCTCCGGTTGTGAACCCAGCCGGCACGGGAGATCGCTGCAGAATAGGTATCGTGACGTTCAAGACAGGTTCCGACTACGTCTCTAAGCGTATAGAAGTATTCCTGTGAGCAGCCCTGAAATAACGGATACCCGTATGGCGACTTATCGGGCAGCGCGCGCTGCAAGTTCCTCAGGTATCAGGTAGCGCCGTGGCCCCAAGATCGCCGTACCAATGCGCACCATGGTTGCGCCTTCGGCAATGGCGATGTCCATATCTTCCGACATTCCCATGGAGAGGGTGTCAAGTTCATATCCATCCCGCTTGAGCCGATCGAACAGTTCCCAGAGCATGTGGAACTGGCTGCGCTGTAAGGCCGTGGCCGTCGTGAGTTCAGGGACAGCCATCAGTCCGCGCAATTTCAGGCGGGGCAGGCGTACGACATGGGCTGCCAGTTGAGCCAGCTCTTCAGGCGCCACGCCGCTCTTGCTCGCTTCTCCACTCACATTCACTTGCAGGCAGATCTGCAACGGCGGCAGCGATGCGGGCCGGTCTTTTGCCAGGCGGTCTGCAATTTTCACTCTGTCGACACCGTGAACCCAGACAAAGTTCTCTGAGATGCGCTTTGTCTTATTGCTTTGTATTGGACCGATGAAATGCCACTCGATCGGTAGATCGGCGAGGGCCGGCATCTTTGCCAGCGCTTCCTGCAGATAGTTTTCGCCAAAAATAGTTTGCCCGGCATGCCAGGCCTCCCGCACCAGCTCGGCAGGGTGGGTTTTACTCGCCACCAATAGCGCGATCTCGTCCGGCTGTCGGTCGACGGATTGCGCCGCTTTGGTAATGCGATCTTTGACGGCTTGCAAGCGTGAGGCGACGGTTGTGGTCGGTTCCATTAGCGGTACAGATACTCGCGCGTGAAGGGCATGGCGTTGTTCAATCCGTTGGTAAACTGGACTTGATAGAGCCGCATATCCCCATAGCGAAAATTGGCGGCGCTGCCATTGAGAAACATTCGCCACATGCGCACGAAAGACGCATCGTACATCGCCTCGACATTTTTGACGTGGCCCTCGTATCGTGTGCTCCACTCCTCAAGCGTTCTGGCGTAGTGCAGGCGAAGGTTTTCGATGTCTGTCGGCACGAGTTTGGCTTCGCCCATGGTGCGTACGATTTCGTCGAGGGGGGGGATATATCCACCGGGGAAGATGTATTTCAATGTCCAGGGATCGCCCGGGATCGGCCGCTCTTGTCCGATGGTGTGGAGCAATCCTATGCCCTCGCGTTTCAAGAGCGACCGCGCTTTCTCCATAAATGTCGGAATAAATTCCTTTCCGACATGTTCAAACATTCCAACAGAGACGAATTTATCGAACTCGCCCTGGATCTTCCGATAATCCTCAAACACGATTGAAACCTCTTTCGACAGACCCTCACGCTTCACGAGATCGACCGCATACTCAACTTGCTGTTTCGACAGTGAGCAGCCGAGGCCGCGCACTCCGTAGTGCTTTGCTGCGTAGATCAGCATCCCGCCCCAACCGCAGCCGATGTCGACCAGTGTATCTCCGGCCTTCAACTGAAGTTTCCGGCAAATGTGTTCGTACTTCTGCTGTTGTGCTTGCTCGAGCGTGTCGTTCTCATAACGGAAGTACGCGCAGGAATACGACATGCTTTCGTCAAGCCACAGTTTGTAAAAGTCGTTTCCGCGATCGTAATGGTGGGCGACGTGTTTTTGAGAACGCGAAAGCGTGTTGAGCGACGTTTGGCGCAGGTGCTTGATGGCGAGCTTGGCTTTCAATCCAAGAGGGAGATTGAGGAACGCGGCGTCGGCGCCGAAGCGGAGTAGTTGCCTGAAATCGCCTTCCACCTGAATATCTCCAGCCATATACTCTTCCCCGAAGCCCAACGATCCGCTTTCGAGGACATGCTCTGCCGCGCGCTTGGTTGCAAAAGTGAGAATGAACTGCGGCTCACTGGAACCGAAAGAACGTTTCGTTCCGTCCCAGAACTGCACCTGAAACGACACGTCTCGCGCATGATTGCTCAATTGCTCGAAGAGTTGTTCGAATGTCTTTCGCATGACCGTCCTCTTCTGGATGAGATTAGGACTTTGCTTTCCAGGGGGTGGCGGAAACACCCTCAAGAAGCGCCGACAGGACCCTGTGATTAGCTCTTTCCCCGGTGCTTGTCAAGATGCTCATACGGGTGGAAGCTGACCAATAGGCCGGAATACCACGCTGACACAGGGCTCCCGACTTGCAGGGAGGAAATGACTCTAACAGAGTGCTGAAAAAGTCGCTCTTCTCACCCTTCCGACCCCGGAGGGTGCTTCATCCAGAGTCTTGGGGTGGTGAGAGGGGGTCGCGTTTTTCTCGCCGACATTAAGAAATGGGGGTGAAGTTGTTATGAAGATGCGAGACGAGCCATATCGATCATCTCGTCAGGGGGTTGTTTTTTTTCAAAAAATAGCCGACAATGCGGCCCGTTCATCACTCAGTAACAAACCGGTCAACCCATTCAATAACAACAACAAGAGGCGTAACGATGAAATTACAAAATATTTTGTTGATAGCGACTGTATTGGTTATCCCTGCCAACGTCTGGGCTTATGGTGACAACAGTGGCAGTGGCAGTGGCACAGGGATTTGCAAGAAAGTGAATTTTTCCGAATTCTCGCCGATAAATAATTCAGAAGTGGCCCCACACTCGGCGTTTTCATTTTATGCGTCTGAATCCACCTTTCCGAATAGTATTAAAGTGACGATAAAGGGTCAGTCGGTACCGGTTACCGTGGTCCCAAAACAAAATGGGTACAAGGTATCCGGCAATCTTCCTGATACACTCAAAGGGGCCTTCGCAAAAATTAACATTGAAGCCAGAGGCGTCGCTCAATGCGAAGTCAGCGACGGATGGCTGATAAAAGTCACGGAATAATCCCAGTAACCGATTCACATGACGATTCGATTCTGCCGGAAGTGAATCGGTATCGGGTACAAATCTTTTTTCGTAGCATGTGAAGGGGGTCAGCGTAAGCTGATCCCCTTTCAGTTTCTGGAAGGTTTTCAGGAGTCTTTCCTGACCAAGGTCGTTGGCATCACCCTCCTGGCCGCACCGCCTCACCCGCATTATTCCTGAGCTCTTCTGCTGCAATCACCGCTATCTGGCCCGGTTCAATCGAGGTGGGTAGATTGCAACCACGCTGTCATTTCGCGACGAATCGGCATGAGTACATCGGCCGGAAGCAGAGCAAGCCGTCGGAGCTCGTTTTGTCGGGAGATAGGGTGGAATGCAACCAGGGCCGGTCCCAACCTTCGTGGTTGGAACCGACCCTGGCGTTTGTCTTGACCGTTGTTCAGAGAGAGTGCTACGGCATCTCTGGAGACGGGGATGCCGCTCCTGTTCTACTTAGGAAAGGATTTTGGCGCTGAAACATGCTGCCATCCTTGCCCATTCAGAGTGTGAAGGAATGCCACAAGATCACTCTTTTCTTGGTCCGTCAGTTCAAGCGGAAGGACCAGCGGATCCTGGTGAGGATTCTTGACGCCACCCTTGTTATAGAAATTCACGACTTCTTCAAGCGTCTTGAAGCGACCGTCATGCATATACGGGGCGCTTCTGGCGATCTCCCGCAAGGTCGGGGTTTTAAATGCGCCGAGTTCCTCGGCGTTGTTGGTCACCATGTAGCGACCGAGATCCACTTTGTTGTCATCCCAACCGATGCCGAGATTATGGAACTTTTCATCGGTGAAGTTGAATCCGGAATGGCACTTCGTGCACCGCGCTTTTTCCCGGAACAGGATCAGGCCCCGCTGGGCGGTTTCCGGAATGGCACCTGTTTCTCCTCCCTGATCGAACCGGTCTGCCGGGCTGTTGCCCGAGAGGACCGTGCGCTGGAAGCTGGCGATGGCCATGCCCACTCTCTCCGTCGTGATGTTGTCATCACCGAAGACTTGCTTGAAGAGTTTCCGATAGCCTTGGTTCTTCATCATCTTTGCCATCATCACATCGTAGTTGGCAAAGCCGTGCTCGATCGGATTTGTAAACGGACCGACCGATTGGGCTTCCAATGTTTCGGCCCGGCCGTCCCAAAATTGAGCGCTGCTGAACACCCGGTTGAAGGATGCCGGCGCGCTGCGCCCGCCCTTTTGGCCCCGGATGCCCGTGGAGACCGGTTTGCCGTCCGTAAACGCATGTGTTGCCAGGTGGCAACTCGCGCATGCGATGGTGTTGTCCTGCGACAGGCGCTTGTCAAAGAACAACGTCCGGCCCAACTCGACCTTCTCAGCCGTTAGAGGATTGTCGGCAGGAATGACTACGGCAGTTTCTTCTAAGCCGAAAGGAATTGCGAGCTTGTAGTCGGCCGCCGTTGCCGCCCAGGGTGACAGCATTGCCACCGAGCAGATGGCCACGGCTCCGAGAAGGCTCTTGCGCAACAGAAAGGATCCTCTGAGACCTATTGGTTGGAGTTCGGGTTTCGGGATGGCTGACTTCATTGTGACTCCTTTCGTTTGGGTTGTCATGACGTTATGACTTTTGCCGTTGATGGGTTTTCAGTCGTTTCTGGTTGTCACCCGCGTGGTATCGAAGCATCCGAGGCTCTGAGCCGAGTGGCATTAGCATGGCGCGGATCGTAACTATCATGCTCTTTCTTTGCAAGTTCTTTTTTCAGCGATTCCAAACTTTTCAGCGGGTTTCAGGAGATACCATTCGGCATCGAGAGGGCATGACTCTGATAGGCGGTAGAGTGAGACCGAGGTATGCCGAATTAATTGTCGGCTCAATTGCGAGGCTTCTCGTAATAGAAGTGCGAAAAGATTCGTCAGAGGATGGGCAGCTGATTGCAGCGGCTAGCGAGGAGAACGAAAACCTCTACACTTGATGAAATATAATGTCATAAGCCATTGAATATTCATGCTCAGTTAATCATCTGTGTTTGGCTCGATTGTCTGGGCGTCATCTCCCCGAAGTGCGCATTTCTTTTATGCGCGAGGCAAGGTCAGGCGGTACCGGCATACTCTTAAAAGGAGGGACGTTCGAACCGCCCGTGTTTCCCTGCGGGACGAGGCCGAGAGCAGTGCTCAGGGCAGCACCGACGATGCGCAGCATCTGCCCCAGGCACTCTCGGACGTCACGCTGACGGATGCTCCAGAGGAGCATGTGCCAATGCGCGCGAACATGCTCTACCGTCGATGCTTGCCCAAGTACGTGCGCACGTTCCAGATGCGAGAAAGCGATATCGGGTTGCCCTCGTGAATCGGCTTCACGAGCCGCACGAATCTCGTGCTCCACGTACGGACGGATGCGGCGACCGAACTCGCTCATTCGCATCTCCTTGTCAGTGTGCTTGTGCCCAAACTACGTCGCCACGAACTTCAGCGCCGCGCCGTTGATGCAGTACCGCAGGCCGGTCGGCTTGGGGCCATCTTTAAAGATATGCCCTTGGTGCCCCTCGCAGCGTGCGCAGTGAACCTCGGTCCTTGGGAAAATCAATTTGTAGTCGGTCGTTGACTCCACCACCCTGGGGTCGATCGGTTGCCAGAAGCTTGGCCAGCCGGTGCCGCTGTCGAACTTGTGTTCCGATGAATAGGCCGGGAGGTCACAGCCTGCGCAGTAGTAGATACCGGTTTTCTTATTATCATGCATGTTGTCGGTAAAGGGGCGTTCAGTATCCTCGTTCCGCAACACCCGGTAGGCTGCCTGCGAGAGGAGCTTCTTCCATTCCTCGTCGGTCTTCACGACTTTGGTAATCGGGCCGATCTCAATCTTTGGCGGCATGGTTCTGCTCCTTTCTTGTGTGGTCGTTCCCGAGATGAGTCGTGGGACCAAAGTATCCTTACACAGGGATTAGTCGGGGAGCAAGGCTGTCGAAAAGCACAGTGCAAGACTGGCGGGAACGGCGAGACATTCGAATTCAGAGTTTGTGTGTTGTGCTAGTCGCGCCTATCTCGCACGTCTTGCCAGTCACGCCCATTTACGCTGAGGCTGGGGCAATGCCCATTCCAAAACGGAAGTTTCCGTCCCCTGCTGAATCATGGTTGAAAGCAGCGGGGAGGACTTCTTCGATTCGTTCCACCAGAATGAAGGTCAGATTCTCGCGCACTTCCTGCGGCACGTCTTTGAGATCTTTTTCGTTCGCCTTCGGAAGAATGATCCGCTTGATACCGGCGCGGTGAGCCGCCAGTACCTTTTCCTTGATCCCGCCGACCGGAAGGACCAATCCACTGAGGCTGATCTCGCCGGTCATCGCCGTATCGCTACGGACGGCTCTCCCCTCGTATGAAGATGCCAGCGCGGTAGCCATCGTGATCCCGGCTGAGGGTCCATCTTTTGGAATGGCTCCCGACGGCACGTGGATGTGGACGCCGTTGCGTTTGAAACGTGAGATATCAAGCCCCATGCTTTCGGCATGCGACCAGAGGTAACTTCGGGCAGCGCGCGCCGATTCCTGCATCACGTCGCCCAATTGCCCGGTAATCGTCAGCTCATGGCTGCCTGGGAGTAGTGTGGTTTCGATATAGAGGACATCCCCGCCGGTCGGAGTCCAGGCGAGCCCGGTGGCCACGCCGGCCGGCAACACTTTGCGCGCTTCTTCCGGCATGAACCGTTCTGAGCCCAGCCACTCTCCCAGCACATCAGCTTCAATGGTGACGGGATGCCGAGCTTCGCCATCCGGCAGATCGGCGAAGGCCAACGCGACTTTTCTTGTCAGTCTTCCCAGCATCTGTTCGAGTTGACGCACCCCGGCTTCTCTGGTGTATCGGCTGATGACGAGATTCAACACGTCATCCGGCAATAGCGCCTGGCTCGCGTCGAGGCCTGCTTCCTTGAGCCGTCTTGGCCACAAGTAGCGGCGGGCGATCTCGGCCTTTTCCCGTTCGCTGTAGCCTTGAAGGCGGATAATTTCCATTCGATCCAACAAGGGCTGGCTGATCGTATCGAGGGTGTTCGCCGTTGTGATGAAAAACACCTTGGATAAATCGAACGGGAGATCCAAATAGTGGTCGCGGAACGTGTGGTTCTGCGCCGGGTCGAGGACCTCCAAGAGCGCTGCTGCAGGATCACCACGGAAGTCGCGGCCCATTTTGTCGACTTCATCGAGCATTAACACGGGATTGTTGGCGCCGGCTCGACGCACGGCCTGGATAATGCGGCCTGGTAGCGCGCCGACGTAAGTCCGGCGATGGCCACGCAGTTCTGCTTCATCATGCACGCCGCCCAGGCTAAACCGTTCGAAGGTGCGACCCATGGCTCTCGCGATGGATTGCCCCAAGCTGGTTTTCCCGACGCCTGGAGGGCCGACCAGGCAGAGGATGGGCGCCTTGGCCGTCGGGTTCAGTTTCAACACAGCCAGATGTTCGACGATCCGTTCCTTTACTTCTTTAATGCCGTAATGGTCGTCTTCGAGCACTTGACGCACCTTGCTCAACTCCAACCGATCCTCCGAGGCCTTCTTCCAGGGAAGCTCCAGCACCAGTTCGAGATAGGTTCTGAGGACCTGATGATCAGGCGAGGAGGGGGGCACCTTGGCCAATCGGGCGGCTTCCCGCTCCACTTCCTTCCGCACGTGGTCGGGAAGGTCGGCGTCCTGAATCTTCTTTTTGATCTCGGAGATTTCGCTTCCTTCTCCCTCGCCCTCGCCGAGTTCCTCTTGAATCGTCTTCAACTGTTCGCGGAGGACATACTCCCGCTGGCTCTTGCCGATCTTGGTTTGAGCGTCGTTGGTGATTTTTTCCCGCAATTGCAGTATCTGGATTTCCTTCGAGAGTGATCCATACAGCGACCGCAACAGCTCAATCGTGGAGGAACTTTCGAGCAGTTTTTGCTCGTCCTGCACGGTGAGATTGAGGAGCGAGGCTATGCGGTAGGCCAAGGAGACGGGATTGTCCTCATTGCCAAAGGCCACTGCTGCTTCCTGAATCCCAGGCGCCTGAATCAATCGAGGAAGGTCCGTCACCAATTCCTGGATGGCTCTGTGGAGAGCCTGGACTTCGGTTCCCTGGCCCTCGGGATGATCGAGTCGCCGAGCCTGTACGAGAAGGCACGGATGTGTCTGTTCGACTTTGAGTAACGCGACCCGCTCGAGCCCTTGGACGAGCACATGGATCATACCTTCTTCTGACCGACCGATCTGCTTCACGATGGCCTTCGTGCCGATCGTGTACAGGTCTTCAAGTCCCGGCTCTTCTGTGAGGGGGTCGCGTTGTGCGACCACGAGAATCGTCTTCTCTTCAGTTTTCGTCGCCGCCTCTACGGCGGCAATCGACCGTGCACGCCCGACCGTCAAGGGCATCATCACTCCTGGAAATAGGACGGTGCGTTTAATCGTGAGTACCGGTAGCGTGACAGCCATTGTTCCGTTATTCATGTGGAAGCGTCCTTTCGCTCGGCCGGTGAAAAGACTGTAGATACACGTGTATCTAGGTAGATAGCTTTCGTCGGGCACAAGTCAAGGGGAGGGATAAGAGAGTCGAGGCAACTATCTGTAATCGTAGGGGTGGCTTAGAATTATGCTCGCTTCATCGATCGACAACGAGTCAGAAGGCGATGAGACGTCATCCGGTACTTTTGGGCACGGGAATCGGGTTGCGCATCGATCCCGACACGATTTTGAATTCGTACAACCGACACTCCAGCGGACCATTGTAGAGAGGAATCCGTTTCGATGGTGCAAGGCCGATCAACTGAGGGACTCGCAAATCGCCGGTAAATATATAGGCGCGCCATCCGCTGAATCGCTGTTTCAACCAGTCGCCAAGTTGGGGATAAAACGTATCGAGTTCCTCTGGTCGGCTGAGCCGGACTCCGTAAGGGGGATTAATCATCAGCACACCCTGTTCAGCCGGAGCCTCGAGAGCGAGTACGTCGCTCTGTCGCAGTCGAATATCGACCGCGACTCCCGCTCCCTGAAACGTTCGCTGTGCGACCTTGACCGCAGCAGGGTCTTGGTCAGAGGCATAGATGGCTGCAGGCGGTTCTGCCAGTTGTTTTAGCCGAGAGGCTTCGCGAAGATGACCCCAGCGTTTGGCATCGTGAATCAGCAAGCGTTCAAACGCGAATGATCGAGATTGTCCGGGCGCGATCCTGCGCGCGATCAGCGCGGCTTCGAGCGGGATCGTTCCGCTGCCGCACATGGGGTCGAGCAGGACGTCGTTGGGCGTCCATCCAGCAAGCCGTAGCAAGCCCGCCGCCATGTTTTCACGCAACGGCGCCTCGACGGATACGATGCGATGCCCGCGTTTGAAGAGCGGCTCGCCGGAAGTGTCCAGGTAGAAGGTCGCCGTTGACTCATTGAGAAAGGCGTCCAGCCGGATGTTCGGGCGATGGGTGTCCACACTCGGTCGCTTATGGCGCACAGACATAAACTTATCGCAAACGGCATCTTTGATCCGTAATGTGATGAAGTCCAAGCTGGTGAGTGGACAACGGCGCGCACTCACTTTCACTTTGATGGTCTGTGAGGGGTTGAACCAATCCGGCCAAGACAGGCTATACGCTGCGCGGTACACATCGTCTTCCGAGCGATAGGGGGTCTGTCCGACTTCCCAAAGCACACGGCTGGCAATGTGACTCTTGAGGTTGATCCAATACATCGTGGACCAAGGAGCCTGGAAGGCGACCCCGCCGTCAGTCTTCGTGGTCAGCGGTACGCCAAGGTCGTGGAACTCTTGTTCGAGAACCCCCTCCAACCCGCGTGGGCAGGGTGCAAAGAACCGTAGTTTTGTGCTATCCATGCTCATCGCATCGTCGTTCGTGGAGCATCGTTCGCCTCTCGCTTCACGAAATAGGTTTCACGAGATACGTCTTCATTATGAACTATTGCAGTGCCTGCGGTGCCGCAGTTACGAAGAAAGTGCCCGCCGGCGATAACTTGCCACGGTTTGTCTGCGATACCTGTCGGGTCATTCATTATCATAATCCAAAGATCGTCGCAGGCTGTATTCCAGAGTGGGATAATCACATTCTTCTCTGTCGGCGTGCAATCGAGCCCAAGTCCGGCCTCTGGACCTTTCCTGCTGGTTTTATGGAGATCGGCGAGAGCATTGAGCAGGCGGCCATTCGCGAGACCTTGGAGGAAGCGCAGGCTCAGGTGGAGTCTATCTCTCTATTTGCGGTGCTGAGCCTTCCACACATCGGACAGGCTTACCTGGTGTTCCGAGGGCCGATGTGTTCGCCTAATTTCGGTGTGGGTGAGGAAAGCCTCGACGTGCAGTTGTTCTCCCTTGCTGCGATTCCCTGGGATGAAATCGCCTTTCCTGTGGTGAAAGATGCTCTGCGCCGCTATGTCGACGATATGACGCGGGGCGAATTTCAAGTGCATGTCGCGACGCTCCCTGATCGACTTCCCTAACCGCGACAGGGAGCTGAAAAAGCCCGCCAGCAGCGTTCTCGATTCATCGAAATCATCAACGTACCGATTGAGATTCTCGGAGGGCGGAAGTGCTGGAGGGGTTTTTCCGTTCGCCAAGATCCATTGAATGGGCGAACGGCCCCACGAAGTGCGGTCGGTACCTCCTCCGGTTTCGACTCACCTGCGGCCTTGCCCGCGGAACGGCGCGTCTTGGCGCGCCGGGGTTGGGCGGGTGAGAGGTCAGGTCTTTTTGAGCTCCCTGTGGGATCAACCATGTGGTCGCAGACATGCCTCAATAGGTATTCCGCAACCGACTAGAACTCTCCATCAATTGAGTGTGGGAATAACACGGAGCGGCTGGGTGCGGCCTTCGCCATCGTGTATAAAGCGAAATCCGGCTGCCTCTGTGTAGTCTACAGTCACGCCTTCCATCCGCGGGGCACTCTGCCGATCAACGACAACGGTGAGGCCATCGACCTGCTGAATGTCATCGTCAGGATCGGTTTGTGCCTCCAACGTGATGCTGAAACTTAAGCGTGAATCGTCCAGATCGCGCACGGAAATTCGGACGACCGGATCCTCAGGATGATGAAGTTGAATCGCTTTCAGCTGTGTAATGGCGGCAAGCGTAAGGGTCATCATGAACGGACCTCTATGTGGCGGACGATTCCGTGAATATCGACCAAGTGATTTTCCCTGTCGATGGAATAGAAAATTCTCCAGTCCTCGACCGCATATTTGGAAAGGCCCGGCAGGTCCGTCGCGATCGGTTCGTGGCGCAAGTTATCGATGTTGGAGGCGATCCATTTGGTCTTATCCAAGAGTCGTTGTGCCATAGCCGGCTCAAGGCTCGCAAGATCTTGGAGGATGACTGGGCGATAGGCAAGACGGTACCAGGCCATGCTGTCCTTACCAGCGGAGACCGAGTTGGTCCGCAATGTCCTCGCCAGACAGTCTTTCTTTACTGGACAAGGACTCTTTCAGGCGGGCGCGTAGGCCGTCGCCAAGTTGGCGTCCGAGGTCAGGATCCCCCAGTAATTCGCGCAGACGATCGTCGACGATGCCGCGCACGAGTGCTTTAAACTGTTCTTGGGAAAGTTGGGTGGGGTCCATAAAGACGGAGGATACGGAGGCGGTTGCCTAAAATGCAACTAGCCCACATCATTCACGAGGGTTCGTGACGAAACCGCCGAGACGCCAAGCGAAACGGGCGCACGGAGCCGTGAGGGAGGGAAGCATACTTGATACAGTATGTTGACTGACCGAGCGGCGAGCCCGCCCGCCGCCAGGCATGCCGCAGCGGCGTATCGGCGGTTGCAGTAGAAGCCTTCGTGATTGATGCGGGCTGGAGAGAAGATTGCCTACTGCGGATCGGTCTTAGGCCGGAGCTGCCGGATCATGCGGTCCAGTCGGTCTTGGTGCGGGGGGGCTACCGTCAAGAATTCTAGGCCGATGCCGGCGGACCCGGACCAGCGGACTGCGGCATTATCGATTACGATCGGCCTGGACTCACCGGGAATATGTAATTGCACGGTGAGCTGCATGCCGGTAAAGGGGCTGATGATACTGTTTACACGGCATCCCTTGGCTGAAATGTTTCGTACAGACCCAGCATGGTGGAAGTGATCCTTGTGTACCAAGGTGCTGGAGAGCGATACGGGAAATCTTGGATACTTTCTGGTGACCATAGTTGTGTTTTGCGCGATTCCTATGCGGCGATGTTCACTTGGGTTGCCAGGAACTGTTTCAGGCGCGCCCGTTCCAGCTCCTGCATCTCAAGAAATTCTATCCCAAATTCGAGTTCCAGTATCCACTGGACTGTGGCGGATTGAATGGTGATGGGAATAGGTTGTTCAGGAATCCGGAGGTGCACTGTGATGAGGGCGCCGTTCTTGACCGCACTATCGCTCACTACCTTGCAGCCACCCATCCCAAGGTTGTAGACCATCCCTATTCCGGCATGGTCGCCGGCGAATGTAGCGGGGAATTCCACCTGGTAACGAATGTGCTGCCTCTGTTCCCTCATATCGGTACCTTCAAAAGTTATCCGTTTCTTAAAGAAACCTCGCTGATGAGGCTACCCCTCGCATTAATTCCGCCTCAGGAAAGGCTAGTCGGTGAATGGGTAGTTGTCAAAGAAATAGAGATCTTTCGAAGTGCCAGCTCCTGTAAATTTGGGGCGCCGTAGGCAACTCTTGGTATATCGGCCACAGCACGTATTCGGCCTGATCTTCATTTGATTTTCGGCGGACGCGCTTCTAGAATGCCGCCATTGGATTTACGTTGCGATGCCCACCACCCCTAGTTCACGAACATCCGCTCAGAAGAAGAAGAGGTCGAAGAAGTCCTCCGTCCTCGACGCCTCGCTGAAGCGCCGTTTTCAGGCTCGGTTGCTAAAATGGTATGGGAAACACGGCCGTGATCTGCCCTGGCGAAAGACTTCCGATCCCTATCACATTCTAGTCTCTGAAGTGATGTTGCAACAGACGCAGGTCGATCGAGTGATTCCGAAATATCATGAATTTTTAGATCGCTACCCAAGCTTTGAAGAGTTGGCCGTTGCCCCGGTCTCGGATGTGAAGAAGACGTGGTACCCGCTAGGCTATAACATTCGCCCGGAGCGGTTACATAGCATCGCGTGCGAGACCGTGGAGCGGTATGGCGGCCATCTGCCAAGCGATGCAGAGGAATTGCTGTCGTTTAAGGGAATTGGGCGTTACACGGCCGGCGCAATTCGGTCGTTCGCATTCAACGAAGATGCGCCGATACTGGACACAAATGTCATTCGCGTCCTTCATAGGGTGTTCATGGCGAAGGGCGATCCCAAGACTCAAAAGGCGAGGCTCTGGAAACTGTCGGAGGCCTTAATTCCACCTGGGAAGGGCTATGACTTCAACCAGGCGATCATGGACTTTGGGGCCACCTGCTGCACGGCACGAACTCCTTCCTGCCGGCAATGTCCGATGAAACCGTTTTGCAAGACGTACCCCTTCCATCAAGCGTCACAAGGAGCGACGGTGCGGCATGAAGGTCGTTGATGTCGCTGCCGGTCTTGTGTTTTGTGAGGGCAGGTACTTGATCGCCCGACGGAATCCGGGCGTGCACTTGGGGGGCTTTTGGGAGTTTCCAGGGGGGAAGTGCGAACCGGGTGAAACATTGGAAGCATGTTTGCGGCGGGAGTTATTCGAAGAGCTGGGTATTCGTATCGACGCACCGATACCTTTTCAAGTTGTGAGACACGAGTATGCGGAGAAAACTGTTCAGCTTCATTTTTTCCGTTGCCGAATCGAAGCCGGCCACGCGACAGCAATCGACTGCGCGGAAATTCGTTGGGTCTGGCCACACGAGTTGAGCGACTTTGAGTTTCCTCCAGCGGACCGTCCGATCATCGAGGCCCTACGGCAACAGAGTATAGAGCAGACTCTATGAAGGTCGTCCTAGATATAGAGACTATTCAAGCACCTCGGGAGGAATGGGCGCGGCTGGTGGGGAAGCTTCCATCAAGCAGCGGATCTGAGCCGGCAGGCGAGGGGTACGATTTGTTTACGGCCGGGGCTGCCGAGGCGCAACGACACATTGAGGACGAACAGTATGCGAAGTCTGCCTTCGACGCTACGTATAGCCAGATTGTCTGTATCGGCCTGTTGGAATTCTCCGACCAGCTCGAGCCGCGTGGGTCGGTGGCCTGGTATGGCGGGGATGAGCGAGAGTTACTGCGACAATTCTGGAGCCGTTTGGCCCAGAACCGCCCGTCGGTCTTCATTACTCACAACGGTCTGGGCTTCGACCTGCCGTTTATTAAGAAGCGATCGATCATCCATCAAGTCAAGCCGAGCCTGGACGTCAACCTGGCCAAGTTCCGTACGGAACCGGTGTACGACACCATGGCGATCTGGAGTAATTGGGATACGCGCGGGTGGGTGAAACTCGATGTGTTGGCGCGAGCGCTGAACGTCGAAACGAAATCGGGAAGTGGGGCTCAGGTGGCTGAAATGTGGGAGAAAGGACAAGGGATTGAGTTGGCTCGGTACTGCCTACAAGATACCTACGTGACGTATGCCTGTTATTGCCGGATGAATTTCCGGGAGCCCCTGTCCAGTGAAGTGGTGTTGCTCCAGCCGGAGTTGCTGAACGTCGGTTGAGGCAGGCTAGCGTGTCCGAGATGCCTGTGCCGATTTCTTCTTGAGAGCTGGTTTAGCGGATACTTTGCTCAGCCTGAGCGCTTTGATTTCCTCGTTGCGGTCCCGCAGTTCGCGCTTCATCCATTCCGACTCCTTGCGAAGCATTTTGATCTCGGAATCCTTCTTCGCGAGAACCTCCTGTGCTACCTTCACGTCGCTGAGCTTTTGAGCTAAAAACTCGTCCTCTCCCGTGTTGCTGGAGACTACCGGAGATTTTGCCGGGGCGGCCGCCATCTTCGCCGGAGCCGGCGCCACCACCATGGGCACAATCGGAGTGATTGGCGTGGCTTTTGCCATCGGCATGGTGGCGGGCATTGGGGCATTGGCCAGTGCATGATAGTCGATGATCATTGTTATGACACCGCGTGCACCGCCGGCAACATAGGCCTGAGCCGGTTCGATGCGTACAGCCGACTCAGGCATAAAACCCGTCGGCTCGGCGCCCTTTTGAATGGTCACGTAAATCGATCCTTTCTGCACGTAAATACTGCCCGTGGTGGGTTCAGCGCCTGACCCTGCCGATGAGGATACGCGGAACCCGACAAGCTGTTCGGGTTTCGCCTTGGATAGACCTTGGGCAAGCAGGGGGGAGAGAAATTCTGCATCCTCATCGCTGAAAATTCTCATCGGCGTGCTGCCACCAGCGGACATTCTCGAAGATCCGCTCATGTCGTCATTGCGATATAACCCTTTTACGATCTTTGCCATAGTCAGTTGATCGATCACAGCGGGATGGCTGGCTTCATACGACCAATCGCTCACATCTTCTAAGTAGACGCTGCCCATTGAATTCTGGGCGAGTTTTGTCACACCTGCGCAACCGGTGATGACGAGGGCACAAGCGGCGATCCCAACAAGGCCTTGCATGAACGGACGCTGCATATTTGTTAGTGGGAGGTAGCTCTTCATCGCGACACTCCTTCTTTGGGAACAGATGCGTGTGAATATCCTGGGCGAGACGCAGCGGTGGTGCGCCAGGAGGATTACCAGATTCCCAGGCCCATCAGCGCCATACTCAGTGCAATCCATCCGAAGAGTCCCATCGCAATGATGGTTTCTAGGCTTATTGAGGTATCCGCCTTTTCTTTCACGTTGTCCTGCTGATTCTTGATCATGCCCGTCTCCAAGTGAGTGAGATTGTCGGTTCCATCGGAGGCGATTTATCGTAAAGCAAAGATTATGCCTCTAATAGGATAAAGAGCCTCGGTAATGTATTAGGGCAATAACTGGAGATGGAGCAATTCAGATACGGAGTGGATTGTCTAAGTATGGAAAAGGATAAGCAGGGAGAATGTTGAGTATAAGTGAATGATAATATGGGGATAAGTTTCTATGCGATGTTGAGTTGCTTTATGGATGCTGAGAAAATTTTCCGTTCTCTCGCGGATCACCATGCGGATGGCAACGGTACACCGCTTCTTGAGGGTCGTGAGGCACCAAGAGATTCCTACAGGGATCTTGTTCGGAACTGTTCGTTTTGGAAGTATTTTCGACAGAAATGATTCCTGGGGAAGGAGGGCGGATACCAACGATTCAATTCACCGGCGGAGCTTCCGCATACAACGTCGTGGACGATGCATCGTAGATGGCAAGGGGAAGCATGTCTCCCGGATGAGAGGATATCGCATGCTTGTCCCAGATGACGGTGATATTGCCATCCGATTTTCCCATGCCTTGCGCGGAGGATCGTTTGGCATCCCCTTCGACCAGGACGGGAACGATCGTCTTGAGATATTCCCGGTTGCGCTCGTAGGAAATACTCCGCTGGAGGTCGAAGAGTCGCGTGACCCGTTCGGTCTTTAGCGGCTCGGAAACATCGTCCAAAAACTTACGCGCGGCGATGGTGTTCTTTCGCTCAGAGTATTTGAAGATAAACGCCGAGTGAAACCGTATTTCCTCGACAAGCCGGTAGGTGTCGGAAAAATCAGCGTCGCTCTCGCCACAGAACCCACAAATGATATCGGTGCTCAGGACGATGTCCGACCGCAGGGTGCGGATACGGTCGACCAAGTTGCGATATTCTTTACTGGTATAGGTTCGATTCATCAGGCCCAGCATGCGGTCACTGCCGGATTGCAGGGGTAAATGAATTTGCTTGCAGATGTTGGGGTGGGACACGACGGCTTCCAGCAACGAAAGCGGAAAGTCTTTGGGATGCGGGGACGTGAATCTCACCCGGTCGATACCCGGCATATCCGCGACGGCTGTGATCAATCGTGCAAAATCCCAGTCGCCGAATCGGTACGAGTTGACGTTTTGTCCAAGGAGGGTGATTTGCTTGAATCCCTGCTCGGCAATTCGGCTGGCTTCCAGAATGATTCCTTCCGGATCGCGAGAGCGCTCACGTCCCCGGGTATACGGGACTACACAGAAGCTGCAGAAGTTGTCGCAACCTCGCATGACGGCGATCCAGGCGTTGACCCCGTCGTTTCGGTCTGGCATGACATCGTGATAGGTTTCATACTCCGAAAGGTCGACCGCGAGTCCCTTCTGATTCAACCCCTCTTCTTGCGAGCGCATCGCGTTGCGGATCAACATCGGCAGCTGGCGATAGGAATCAGGGCCGGCAAGCACGTCGACCAGCGGCTGAATGTCCGTCAGTTCCTCTTTCAGGTTTTGCGCCATGCAACCCAAGATGCCCACGACCAAGGGGCGTTGCCGCTTGAGCTTCTTGAGTTCAGATAAGTGTTTGTAGACCTTATTGTGGGCATTCTCGCGAATTGCGCAGGTGTTCATCAGTATCACGTCGGCACGCTCTCGCTCGTCGGTAAACACAAATCCATCCTGCTTCATAAGCGAGCGAACAAGCTCTGAGTCATACTCGTTCATCTGACAGCCAAAGGTTTCAAGATGCACATGAGTGGTTGTAGATGTAGTCGTCATAGAACCGGCACTCCTCGCATAGGCTGGTGCTCGGCTGTCAGCTGACCTACTGCCCAACGATCCGATGCGCCAGTAATGTGCACCTCTTTTATGTGATTGGTGAGGTCGATGTTTGAGGAGACACCCACTTTCAAAAAATTTGCTGTGACCCCCAACCTAAAGCCATCTATTGCTCCTGACTCGAAGAGGACGGACACGGTGGATCCGATATACCGTTCTGCAAAGGCGAGGCGTTTAAGACGGGACAGCTCGGCGAGTATTTTTGCACGTTGCCGAGCGACTGCGATCGGCACTTGGTCGAGCAACTTCGCGGCAGCGGTGCCAGGCCGTTGTGAATAGGTAAAGATATGGAAATAAGAGAAGGGAAGTTCTCGCACGATGTCCAGTGTGTGCTCGAACGCCTCCTCAGTTTCCCCGGGAAACCCGACCATCAGATCGGTTCCTAATCCGAGGTGAGGAATCGCCGCCACGGCCCTGCGAATCAGACGAGTAAACTCCTCGACATTGTACGGGCGATTCATGGCTGACAAGGTAGTGTCATTTCCGCTCTGCAGGGGGATGTGGAGATAGGGACAAATCTTCGATGAGGATGCCATCCGATCGATGAGGGCATTCGTGATCGTCGTCGGTTCGATCGACGAAATCCTGATTCGCTCGAGTCCTTCAACTGCCTCCAGTTGAGCGATCAACCCAACCAGATCGGTCTCACCCTGGCGATACTGACCGATATTGACGCCGGTCAGCACAATCTCTCGATAGCCTCCTGCCGCAAGCATCTCAGCTTCTTGAACCACGTCACCCCGGAGGCGGCTTCGCTCATGTCCTCGGGCGAAGGGGATGAGACAGAAACTGCACATCACATTGCAGCCGTCCTGGATCTTGAGCAGCGCTCGAGTAGAGTCCGGTTCGCCATACTCCGGCAGGGCAAAATCATCCCGGTCGATAGTGCGGGTATGGAGCACTTCCGGAGCCGGTTGCTTTTTTAGAGCATCGGGGGCCGGAAGAAACGACGGCAAATCCCATTTGAATTGATTGCCGACGATCAGATCGATTCCAGGAATGGTGCGCAGCTCGTGAACGCCGGTCTGGGCATAACAACCGGTCACCGCCACAAAGGCATCGGGGGAATGTTTCAACGTCTTGCGGATGACGTATCGGCAGGTCCGTTCTGCCTCGTCTGTCACGGAGCAGGTATTTACGACGAGCAAGTCAGTTGGTTCATCGAACTCGACGACGCGGTAGCCATCGCGCTGTAAGCGAGATGCGAGTACCGCTGTTTCAGCTTGGTTCAGACGGCATCCGAGTGTATGGAGAGAGGCCCGTTTCATGATGGTTCGCCATTATAGGGAGATCCTCGCGATAGGAGCAAGGACCTCTCGCGAGTTCTCACCCGCCTACGCAGGAAGCCACGGCTGTTACGCCGTGGCTTCCAAGGGGTAACAGCTCAAATTCGATCTGACGATCGGTGTCGGATGAGGTTGAGAGCCTGGATTTAGGAAAGGCAAGATGCACCGTCCTGCGATGACCGCTATCGGCCAGAGTCCGACATTTGCAAATCAGAACTCATCTCTCGAATCCCGTCGTATGAAACCCGACTCTATGGCCTTTTTCGAGCGGGGCAATCTATCAGACGAAACTTCTTTGCCA
>JBGTCI010000017.1:0-2345 GCA_041748925.1 Nitrospiraceae bacterium
CCGCCCTGCTTGAAGAGCTTCACTTTCTCCTCCTCTTTCGCACTGACGATGATGCGGACCGTCGGATTCAAATGGCGGGCGGTCAAGAGCGTCAGCGCGCTCGAGTCGTCGCGACCGGCCGCAATGATGACGGCCTTGGCTTTGTCGATGACCGCATCGGCTAAGACCGCTTCCTGCGATGCATCGGCTTGAAATGCGGCGATCCCTAAAGATCCGGCTAGCCGGACCCGCTCTTCGAGGGTGTCGATCACCACGATCTGCTCCGCTTTCACACCCCGAGCCATCAGTTCTTTCGCCGCGGACATACCGGTATGGCCGAAACCACAGATAATGATATGGCGGTTTAACGTCGCCTGAAGCTTTGCCATGCGATACCCTTCCATATATTGCCGAATGATGAGCTGATAGGCCGTGCCCAGGAAGAGAATCCAGATTCCCAGACGAATCGGCGTAATGACCAGCGCATCCAGGAGCCGGGCGCGCGTGGATACGGGCACGATATCTCCGTAGCCGACGGTGGACACGGTGATCATGGTGAAGTACACGATATCGCTGAAGGAGATCTCGCCGTCACTCTGATCGCGTAACCCGTCTCGATCCGCCCAGAGGAGGCTGAACAACACGCAAAAGAGCAGGATGACGACCAACAAGCGGGTGAGTAAGACTCTGACCGGAGACCAGGCTTTTGGCGTGATCAGCAACTTCGGGCCGCTCGTGCCGACCGAACTCCGGATGGCGGTCGGGGATCTACCCATCAGCGCTTCTCCTGTTTCCTATGGCATACTCTCTTCCGGTCATCCGGCTCCTTGGCAGGCTGCTCCTCATGGGGCGATGTTCCTCAATATAGCGAATAGAATAGCGAATAGAACACATGCGCCATACCGTTCTCAATCGCCGTTGATATCCGACTCCAACCTTGGGAGAGGCCGTCACGTGGCCCGCTATCCCGACACCGGAGGTGGCGAGGTCTCGCGCGAAAGACGAAGGGCCTCCTCCAGTTCACGAATCCGCGCTCCTTGCGACTTGATGGTGGACTGGAGGGACCGTATGGTGCTGCCCCGTTTCCATCTGCGTCCGAGGGAGGAGAGAAAAGTCAGCGCAATACCGACCCCCACGGAACCGAGAATGACCAGCACCAACGACGTCTGGTATTCCCACAGGACCATCCGAACAGTCACCGCATCTGTGTTCTGGAGCGCAAAGATGGCGGTCAGTGACGCCAGGACCAGCGCGAGAAAAAGAACTCCCATCGCATACCTCCAAATTGTGACGATGTCTTCGTGCTGCAGCGGCATTCACCGTCCGCCGCCGCTATCATAAGTCGCGTTCGCCCATTCAGGAGACGCAGAGCGCGACGATTTCTTCGACGTCTACCTGTCCAGACCACCACTACGTATATGAAGGTCCCCCTGTTCTTTGAATGTCTTGAGGATCATGAAATTGAGTTCGCTCCTGAGCATGCCCGGCGTACTGGCGTGCTTTTTTGTCCAGACGCGGAGTACGAAATTGAGGGCACTATCCCGAACTCCTGCAGCAGCGCATCCGGTTTTGGGTCCTTCAATACACCGATATGCTGATCGGCGACCTGAAGAAGCAGCCGGCGGACGAGTTCAGGATCCGATTGATAGGACACTCCGACTGGAAAGTTAAATCGCACGCTCCGGTCGAGGTAACTCCAGTTGGTCACTCTGGAGGACAGGAACTCGGAATTCGGAACAATGATGGCGATGTTGTCGTTGGTGACGACCGTAGTCGCCCGTAACGCGATATGCACTACATCGCCGGTAACCGGGCCGACTTCGATGCGGTCGCCCACCTTGATGGGACGTTCGATGAGCGGGAGGAATCCGCTGACAAAATTATTCGTGAAAAAGAAAGCCCTGGGTCGATCCCCGATTCAGATCGACCAAGGGGCGTCATCTTCAGGCCCTATAGCCTGTCCCGTGTCAGCGTTTTGCGGGATCCCCGACCTGGACAGTTCCCGATGTGATCGTCTTGCCCCCCCTGCAAGGCTGAATCCATTCGCAAGTTGTACTTGATCACACCGACCTTGCTGAAACAAGCCGCGACGGACTCACTCGGCTTAATTGTCGCCTCCTCGGTCTTCATGCCGAGGAAGTTCGAGAACCCTCTTTCGCAAGAAAGACCTTCATGCACATCACCGACCAAGTCCAGCCGCACAGGCAGCGTCCGATGATTGACCCACCGCACTTCATCGCCGATGTTGACGATCAGATCGGCGGGGTGTGGCTCTTGTTCAATCTTCACGGTATGAATCTCTCCACTCCGTGAAGTTTGCGGCCCTGCACAGGCCGTCAAACCCACAGACAACGCGATTCCGACCA
>JBGTCI010000018.1:0-24499 GCA_041748925.1 Nitrospiraceae bacterium
CTCACCGAGGAGCGCTGCTACAGCTTCGCCGATCAGGGCTGGCCCGGTGCCTAGAACCTACATCTACATAAGGCGGAGCATTCTGTTCACGGCGATCTCCCACAGTTTGATCACCTGAGGAATCGATTGCGACACACGGCGAATTGCACGTAGAGATGCGGATGATTGGCCCGCAGTTCCACATATTCTTCGAGGATGGTCTTGAGCACGTCCTCCGGCGACAACGTATTCTCTTCTCCCACCTCCGTCAGGACGCCTAACTCCACTTCAGTCAACATCAGCTTCATAGAGATGCAGGGTTGTGCACGCATTTCGTGACCTCCATCAAACACCAGTAATGGGCGGCAGAATAAACCGCACGCACTTGGTTATTAACCGCGGTCCGCACAGGTAGAGCTGTATAATGCCGGTCCGGCATGCGAAGCCGTGAATCCGTCTCGCGGATTCCACTCCCGCATCCTCTGTCGGAGTCGCCGGACCTCCTGCACGCCCCCCAAGAGCGCCATCTGCTCGGGTCGCCATCGTTCCACTCCCTCCACGATTCGATTGATGAGCCACCGTTCTCCCGCTTCCGGATGGGCACACAGGAGGCCGAGCATCGGAGCTAGGCTCCGTTCCGCCCACCGTTTCACGTCCTCGATCTTTTTGACGGATTTGGCGATCTCTAAACGAGCCCGCTGCATCCCCTCCGTCAGAACTTTCCACCAGTCCAATAAAGGCGCGTAATAGCGATCTTTCGGATCATCGGCTCGGGTACAGTCCCGGAAATCCAAGGCGCTACGGAATACGCCGACGATGTACTTCTGGAAGGAGTCCTGATCGAGCCCGGACAAGGCCATGCCCACGGCATCAGCCCGTTCCGATTTCCATTCCATTTCCCACCGGATCCAGGTGCCCTCAACCGGCTTCTCTTTGGCCCGTTGTTCCGCGGCTTTATCGTAAATTCTCAGATAGGTATCTGACTGGCGGGACCCCATGCAGAGGGTCTTCCCGGTGTCCAAGCCCGAGCCTAAATCCAAACCTGAAATCAAGCGGGATTGACGGAAGTGTGAGACACAATTCCCCGCCTTCACCGACGCATAGATCCGATCAACATCGATCACCCCGTTGTGGTCATCCAAAGCCACGTCAATGCGCCCGAAGTGTCCGTGCTTCTCAAACACCCACGTCGCTACGTCGTGAAACTTCTGATAGGTCCAGTCACTGATCAACTCTTGGGAGAGATCCACATGCACTTCACGAGGGGCCCAGATGGCCGCCGTCCCGATCCGGCCTAACCCACCGGCATTCCCACGAGACAACCAGCCTTGCCGGTAGCCCAGGAACCCCTTTTTATCCTTGATCCACTCCCCACCCACTCGTGCGATCACCTCATCGGCGGTGGAGTCAGACACGGTGAAGCGGAACCAGCCAAGTGAACATGTCCATGCACTCATGAGACCCTCCGTGTGGAACCTTGGAAATTCCGCCCCCGTTTTACCGTCCGGGGGCTTTTCTTCGGTGCGCGCCGCCGGCTGGCGCCGGCGGTCGCGCCCGCACTCGCACTTTTGCCGTTAAGACGACGCATGCGGCTTTGTCCGTTGCGTGCCATCGCCCGTCGCACTTTTGCGAGATTGAACCGCGCCATGCGACGCAACCACTCCACGGGGATCTCCTCCCTGCGATAGGCCCGCTGGACGGACTTCGGGCTCATGCGCAGTTCCGCCGCCAATTCCTTCACCGTGAGCAACTCCTGCTTCATGCCCAGTCCTTTCTGATGGTGCGGCGCAGCACGGCGCTGACCATACCGCTGTGAGTGAATGTAGGGAAGTACCCTGCTTAGGCCTGCTTAGGACAGTTAGGGACTCTTAGGGACACCGGTCACGAGCAAGCCGAAGGAATGCAACTGCGGTGCACGCGGATAGAAATTCTTAATGTTACGTAAGAAAAGCGAGCAGGGTTCTAGCTAGCTATCGAGCGCGTACAGTGGAAAACATTGCGCAAAAAAGCGTTTTCTACGTGCCTATACCGGCAGGTTTGTACGCAAGTGACCGGGATGAATGGTTCCATTTCCAGAACCACTCCATTCCAAGTTGGGTGCTTTCTCAGAGGGAAAAGGGTATTCTGCGGCGGCATTAGGTGAGTGCAAACCTAGCCTGTCTTCGGTTGTATTGAACAGAACAGGACGAGAAGTTCTTATCATTTAATCAAAAGTATGAGTGCAAGACCCGACCCTAATTCTTTGCGAATCTTCGAAAAGTGGTCATCATCGTTGCTGCCCTGAACCTGGCCTATTTTGGAGTCGGGTTCGCGGTGGCCCGCGCCATCGGCTCGGTGTCGCT
This sequence comes from Nitrospiraceae bacterium, assembly GCA_041748925.1. Classification (GTDB taxonomy): domain Bacteria; phylum Nitrospirota; class Nitrospiria; order Nitrospirales; family Nitrospiraceae; genus Palsa-1315. The sequence continues at coordinate 2,322 of JBGTCI010000018.1, forward strand.
TTTTGCGGATAGCATCGATTTTTTAGAGGATGCCTCGGTGAATTTCCTGATCGCCGTAGCGCTCGGCTGGACTGCATCTAGCCGGGCTCGTGTGGGCATGGCCCTCGCCGGTATCCTTTTGATACCAGGCCTCGCGACCCTATGGACAGCATGGGAGAAGTTCTTGCTGCCGATGCTGCCTGCCCCGCTTCCTCTCCCGCTGGCTGGTGGCGGTGCCCTCGTCATTAATCTGTTGTGCGCGTTCATGCTGGTGCAATTTCTGGCGCATATCGGTAGCCTGACGCAAGCGACGTTCCTGTCAGCTCGAAATGATATCCTGGGAAACGTCGCCATCATCGCAGCGGGATTCGTGACGGCCTATACACTTTCTGGATGGCCCGATCTGATCGTTGGGCTTGGTATTGCGGCGATGAACCCCGATGCCGCTCGGGAAGTCTGGAGCGTAGCGCATGAGGAACACAGGGTGGCGAACTCTTGATTTCAAACTGACCCACTACCCACGATTCACAGGGGAAGCATATGGCTTGGACCGTTACTGGCGTTTCGGAGAGACACAAGCGGCGGAAGTGGCAGGGTTAGACGAGCAACGAAAGAAAGGTAAACAGGGAAGGCGGATTCTACCGGACGTCCTTGAAAAATGCGCGGGGCAGCACCGGCAGACGGAACTCGACGTGGAGAATGATGAGGAGCACGCGGAAAAAGCTGCGCCAGACGCCCATCTTTAGAAACTTTCTGGCGTCGGTCACGACGCAAGGAGAAAGCAGGAGCGGCGTGGTCACGGCTATGAGGCGCTCGCAAAAGGCCACATCTTCGAGGATGGGCCGATTGGGAAACCCGCCGAGCTGTTTGAAGAGAGTACGGCGAACGAAGAGGGCTTGGTCGCCGTAGATGATCCGGCTGCGGATACAGCGGAAATTATCCAAGAACGAGATCAACTTGAGCCGCCAGTCGTCGCCGGAGAACTGGTGCATGAACCCACCGGCTCGAATAGTCTGGTCTGCTTCCATCTCGTTGAGCCTCTGGATCGCGTCCGATGGCAAGACTGTATCGGCATGGAGAAAAAGCAGCCAGTCACCGCTCGCCTGTTTTGCTCCGGCATTCATTTGGGAGGCGCGGCCTTTGGGAGCGGTGAGGAACTGAAATGAACTGAGTGTTGAGTGCTGAGTGCTGAGAGTGAATTCCTGAGCAACGTCACGCGTCCGATCGATACTGCCGCCATCGACGACGATGACTTCGTAGTCGCCATACTGGCGGAGAAGTTCACGCAACGTGTGTGGAAGCGCCTTCTCTTCGTTGTAGGCCGGGATAACGACTGAGACCATGGTTTCAGCTCTTGGCTATCAGCATTCAGCTTTCAATTGCTTCAGGAACGACAGTCGCTGACGGCGGAAAACTGATCGCTTCTTTGCTGGGTCGTGTCAGCCACTCCGGCAGAAACTTCCGCACATCCTGTGCCCAAGCCGTGGGGTCTTCGGCGATCGATTCGAACAGATCACTCAAGGTCAGCACCATCTGATCTGTCAGCGAGAGATAGTCTTGCGCACGGCGGTACAATTTTCCTACGTTGACCTGTCCCTCGGCCATCGCCCGTTCGAGCGTATGCCGGCCGAACTCATGATGCGCCTCTTCTTGCTGGAGCAACACTCTGCGCAACCGACCGAACGGCGCCGCGCGTTTAACCAATCCTTCTTCGATGCGCGTCAGAATCGCTTTGCCTAGTCCTTCGAGAATGACCTGCTCAGCCAGAACTGTTTCAAGCAGGTCTCGTCGGGCCAGCGCATCGCCGAGAAGCCTCCGGTACTCTTCCAACGCAGGCAGAAATGGCGCATCGCCGAGATGTCTCGGCGCGAGCCAGGCAATGGCGCCTTGAAACACGACGGCATGCGCAGCTTCCTGACGGGCTTGGCTGAGGAGGAAACGCCGCGCCTCAGCATCCGGCGCCAACGCAGCTTGCGCCTTGGCACATTCGTTTGCCAAGCGTTCGCCATGCTCAAGAAACGTCAGCAGGCGTGCGATCGACACCTTCTCATCAGGATGCACCAGCATGAGGACTCTCTATCAGTGGGATACCGTTCAAACTCCAGTCGTACTCGAGGTACTCAATACGATAGTTCGATTGAGTAAGGTCCTTTGCCAGTTCTGGATCTTCGACGAAGCGACCAATATAGGCCAACACCGATCCAGCGGCGTTGGTGAAATCCTTTTCAAACCAGTGAAAGATCATAGACAGCGAAGCCGTTTTCTGTTTTTGATCGAAACGATTGCGCGTAGGATCGTTGATAAAGGCCCTGGCAACACGATCAAGTTGACGATCGAGTTGATCCGGCTGATAGGCCCAGGGTTGGAGTTTCGGACAGGATATGGATGCGCAGACAATGGCAAAGTGCATCAACGGCTCATGGAACTGCTCGATCAACACCTGCCGTTCAAGATCGTAGAGATTGATGGTGATGCCGCCGACTTGATAATCTCTGCCGATGAAATAGCGATAGCGCCCCCAGAGGGTCATCGGCGAATATTGGTCCAAGATGCCCTTGACGGCAAACGCGTTGTAGGCATTGATCCAGAACGCCAGTTGATCCTCCCGCTTTGCCAACCTTGTCGGGTCGATACGATTGAGTTCGCTCAAGTAGCCATCGATCTTGCCGTCAGCCTGTATAGCTGGATAGTCCACCTGTCCATCGCGGACATGGGCCTGAACGATCTGATCCCAGGCCTGGTGAGACACCCGATCAGGGGCAATGGGATCGATCGGCTGGAAGGTTCGTGGCGTGCTAGAACAGCCGGCCAGGATGACGAGAAGAAGAACCGCGCCGATCCAACGGCTCATGAGAGGGCTCCTCACGAAGTGAATGACCGCGGTGTGCGCAGTGCGACGATCGGATGGCGCAGAAATGTTCCGACGACACGGCCGTCGAGCCTATTGCACGACGAGTTATCGGAACAAACATTGATAGCGTCTCGGTCGAACCGCTCCAGGATTTCGCTCAACGACGATTCAAGCAGGTTTCCCACGAAAGGGAACGCCAGGCAGGGGGACACGTTCCCCGATGCATCGACGGCGATACTGTATCGCCCGGCATCGCATGGTTCCAGCTTCTGCCCGCGCAACCAGTTCACATTGTCTTGGACAAATTTGCGAAGGTAGCCTGGGGGAATCAGCTCATCGTCGAGTAGCCCGCTGAACACGGCGGCGGTGCTCGATCGATCGTACATGAGTAGCTCGTCAGGCCTCCCGTAGATTCCGATATTCCAATGATAGGCGCCCACTACGGGCAAGAATCCCTGCTCGCGAGCGAATCGGACAACCGCCGGCGCCTCGGTTCGATTGACTTCGCTCACAATGCAGGTAAGAAATTTGGGATGAGGGAAGTCTTTCAAGAGCGCAATGCCCTCTAAGACCTGCGTCAACTGATCGGCGCCGCGAATGTGCTGATACGTCACTCGATCCAGCGTGTCCAGGCTCACCGAGATGGTCAACGGCAATCGGCTCAATCGCTCAACCAGCGACTCCGTCATCTTCGTGCCGTTCGTAATCAGCGTGAGATGAAAACCGATCACTGAGAGATCTTCGAGTATATCAGGCAGATCGCGCCGCAACAGCGGCTCGCCTCCCTGCACCAGCACAAATCGAATACCGTCATGATAGAGGCCGGAAAAGACCCTCCGGACTTCTTCTCGTGTCATCTCGTACCGACCGACATTGAGCGGCAGATCGCAGTACCCGCAAGCAGAGTTGCACCGAAGATTGACCTGAAACGTGGCCAACACCGGGCGTCTGGCCAGGAGATTTCTGAATGGCTTGAGCGCTCGGTTCAGCGCTGTGAAGGGCATTGCGATCACCTATCCTCACATCGGCAAATACAGCCATATTGGAACAGGTTTATGCCGTGTTTTTCTATTCTCTTCACATTTCAAGGGCCTTTCCTCATCAGCTCTTCTAACCTATCGAACTTTCTTAATCAATCTCGCACGACACTACGGCACATGCCTCGCTAAGAGGTTCAACATAGCTTTCACGCTCCAAGGAGGCGTAATCCAGGATTTCCGTTGTGCCTTCCTGGCTACCATTCGACTCGTGGCATCCTGTCCCTTTACGATGGCTCGGCCAGCAGATTTCGAATCAGCTGTTCCGTTTCTTGGTAACCGCCTTCTCCGATACGCACGTACCGAATGGTGCCCTGCTTGTCGATGAGATACATCGCAGGCCAGTATCGATTGCCATAGCGATTCCACGTGGAGAAGTCGTTATCGATGGGAACGGGAAACCGGATGTCGTGTTCTTGGATATACTGTTTCACCTTTGCAAAGTCGTGTTCATATGAGAACTCCGGCGAATGCACGCCGATGATCACGAACCCCTTGTCTGCATAGTTCTGGTGCCATTGCTTCACGTAGGGCTCGACATTTCGGCAGTTGTAGCAGCCGAAAGTCCAGAACTCGACCATCACGACTTTGCCCTTCAGGTCTGACAGATGCAAAGGCGCGCTGTTCAGCCAGGTCTCGTTCGTAATGTCTGGCGCCTTCATGCCGACCCCCGCATTGACGATGGCCCAGTTCAGGAGCAAGCCTGCGAAGACCACAGTAAGACCGGTCGTGATGCGTTTAAACATGTTGCTCCTTCTCTCTTCCGCTAATACGAATCGACTCTGCAATCTGTATCGCCGGGTAGAGGATTTTCATTCACACTAAATGCCCGCGTACCATTCATACCCCTGATCTTCCCAATATCCGCCCTTCCCTCCTCCAATCCCTGAAAGCGTCTCCACGAGTTCGATCATCATCACATACTTGGCATGCTTGTACCCGAGTTGCCGTTCGAACCGGAGACGGAGCGGCGCGCCGTGCGGTATATCGAGGGGATTGCCGTTGAGCGAATACGCCAAAATCGTTTGCGGGTGATAGCAGTCGGCCAGGGCCATACTCTCGTAGTACGGCACCCCTTCATCGTCCACATCGGCGCAATGGAAAACGGCGAACTTGGCATTCGGCAACGGCTGAACTGTATGCATCAGATCGCCGAGCGGAACACCGGTCCACTTGCCGATCGCACTCCATCCTTCGACACAGTCGTGCCTGGTTATTTGTGTCCGCGATGGCAATTCTTTCAACGCCGCGAGCGACCACCTCGTCGGAGTCTGAACCAAGCCGCCGACCTCCACCGTCCATTCAGCAAAATTCTTCTCCACATGCTCGGCATAGTCTGCGGTGCCGGGATCGATACTCCCGTTCGCCGGAAACACCTTCGAGATGTCGGCCTCCCCATATTCTTTGGCGAGAGCATTCGTCGGCGTGATGGCCCGTTGCACCCGTTCGGTCAACTTCTCCGTCTTATTCAAGACCGAAGGAAACCAACTGCTCTGCGTCAGATTGTCGCAGCCGACGAGGGCCACGAGACCTGCAGCGCCCAACGTCCCTTTCAGAAACTGTCTACGTTCCATTGCGCGTTCATGCTTCATGGTCTGCTCCTTCATGCTTCACGACAAACCATCCCGTCACCATTGACCGGATGTTGTTGAAGAATCCTGTCAGGATCACTTGCAACACATGAACTACAATAAATCCGACGAAGGAAAAACAGGCAATAAAGTGAATCGTCCGTGCCCCCTGCCGTCCACCGAAGATCGTGAGCAGCCAAGGGAACGCCGTATCAATCGTCGGCGACATCGTGAGACCCGTCAGAACGATCAGCGGCGCCACCACAAACAGAATGACTATATAGGCTAGTTTCTGCAGCACGTTATACCGCTTGGCTTCATCACCAGTGGGATGCCGGAGGACAATGTGGTCTTTGACGGCCTTGCCGATGCCACGCAGGTCCTTGCCGGTCGGAGCCAGGTCGCGCGTGACATGTCGGCTGATCAAGGCATAGGCGGTGAATACCAAACCATTGATCACAAGGAGCCAGGCAAAGAACAGGTGCCACTGCCGGCCCATCGCCAGAAATTTTGCACTCGGCACGGTCGCCCAGGCAGGGAAGGCCCGGCGTGAGCCATCCGAATAGCCAAGCACTCCGGTCGTGTCGAACGTATGGCCCAGAATCGTCGTGATGCCGCGCATCTCGCCGCTCTCAGTCTTCACAGGACGAATCGAGAGCAACGGCTGGTCGCGATCCGAACGGTCGCCCCAATAGAGGGCGGGATGCGCGTTGAAAATTTGGAGTCCGCTCATAATCAGGATGATAAGAATAGGGACGTTGAGCCAATGGCTGATTCGTACGGGTAGTCGATGGCGATAGACCCTCTCGACAACCGGGGCTGAAACAGGTCGTGCGACTGAGACGTCACCCTGGTTCGCGGTGAGACCATCGGAGGCCGAAGGTTCTTCGAGTGGAACCGGCTCGGACCTCATCCCGAGTTCCGAAACCGGCTCGTTCTCCTGATCTTGCCCTGTTCCAGTTCCTTCGTGAATGAGTGAGGCCATGATCGTGTCTCCTCTGGCTTGGGGTCACCTGTCTGCTGCTTGGTCGGCGCCCGGCCTCGAATCTTGCAGGCGGTTGCGGGAGCGGAAACAGGACGGCCTGCGGTCGGGCGAAGCGAGCGCAGGCCGTCGGGAAACAAATCTGTTGAGGCAGTCGCTCGTCTTATTTACCCATTTCTCCCATCATGCCCTTGTCACTCTCCATCATCTTCCCGTCCTTCATCATCATTTGGCCCTCCTTCATGCGCATCTCTTTCCCGTCCTTCATCATCATCTTCCCGTCCATCATCATCTTCGTGCCGTTGGACATGGTCATCTCGTTCTCCATCGGGCCCATCATCTTCCCGTCCTTCATCATCATCATCTTGCCATCCTTCATCATGACGCCAGACATGTCGCCCTTCATGTCCTTCATGTCACCCTTCATCTTCCCCATATCCTCGGCAAATGAAAGGGAACTGAAACCCGCGAGGCACATGACCGCAATGACCGACAGCATAATCTTCTTCATCGAAAACCTCCTGGTAAGTAGTGAAGACACAAAGGCCGAGGAAATTCCCTGCCCCTTCTGACGAACAATCTCAACCAAGCTACTCATATACCTTGATGAGCTTCTTGACGTCCGGCCAATTTTCGTGTGCCTTGCGGATATAGCCTGGAATATCCAACTTCCATTGGGAACGGACTGATTCACTATAGTTCAGATACAGTTTGTTGTTTACCACAGAAAAGGCAGCGGGAGCGATGACAGCCTTGTATCCCTTAGCCATGCCGAAGGCACAATAGCCTCCGTACTGTGGGGCGAATTTGTCCGGCTGCATCGTAAATCTGTCGCGATTGGTTGCCCTAGAAAAATAGAAGGTCGAGCCTTGGTATTCTGCATGAAACTCCGCCAATCCCTTCACCGGTTTCATCTCCGCAAAATAGGCAATCGGATCATAGCCATGGATCGCCACACCGTCTTCCTCGAAAAACTCGCCTGCAAAGGCTGGTACGATGCTCGCGAATAACAAGAGCGCAGCGGCTAGCACAGCATGTCGAACATTCCGGCTCATATCCATTCCTTCTCTCGTCGTTCGCCGAACACTTATTGCACTCAGCTGTGAGCCATCAGCTGACAGCTCGAAGCTGACCCATCGAACCTGATAGCTGAAAGCTGATCGCTGACTGCTTCTACTCGTACGCCACGTTCACATAGACCTTGATCGCGCTTCGTTCCGTCGTGAGCGTCTGCATCATTTCCTGATAATTCTCGAGCTCTGTCACCGGATGGGTCAGCAACTTCGGGAGCCAGCCAGGGAATTCCAGCTCTGCTCGCGCAAAGTCGTAGACGCCGGCCTCGAAGTATTCGCGATTGGCGTTGACGGTCCCGACAACCAGTTTGTTCCCGAGTACGAAATCCAGGTTGATCTTGTCCGCCGTGACGGAATGCTCGCGGTCGCCTCCTGTCACGCTCACCAACACCAACACGCCGTTCTTGCCCAGGCATTCCATGGCATCAAACACCACCTGCGTATAGCCGGTCGACTAGTAGACGAAAAACTTCATCGCCCCGAACAAGCGAAAACCACGGCCAATCCGTAGCGGGTCATAAATATGCCTAGTGCCTGCAGTTTCTCGCTCAAGGCGGTATCGGTATCCCTCTCCCTTGGCATCGTGGCGGTGGCTGTCCTGATCATGGCAAGTCTCTTTCTTCGATCTGAGGTTAAGGTTGCGGCAACCAAGACTCTCTTCGTTGCCAGTTGTCTTCTTCGCTGCTATCACGTAGTCGCCCGAGTCCCCGCATCCTTACATGGCATTCTTCAGATGTATCTGGCGAGTCCATGTCATCGTGGAGTTCGCCGGTTCGAATAATGAGTTCCCGTCCATGGACAGCCCTCGGCGAGAAACCGACTGCAAGGGAGGGGCGCTCCAGGGTGGTGTGGCTCGCGGCAAACTGTTGGCGCAGGCGAAGACGACGCACCGGCGAGGGATAGAGATTGGGGAGGCTCCTCAGCGCAGAGGAAACGAGATTGATCTGTTTCACATTGGCACGGCAGGGGGTGCAGGATGCGAGATGCGGGCCGACCAGGACTTTGGTCAGAATGGGAAGGCGGCCGTCCAGATACTCGGAGGCTCGATCCGTGAGATCGCGGCAAGTGAGTCCGCTGTGGATCCCTTGTGAAGGATGGTCTTTCATGAAGGGTACCCTCCGATTGTGGTGTCACTCCTGAGTCCCCCCCATCACGAGGTTTCTTACAGTGCCCTCCAGATAAGTCTCCACCGCCACTCTCACCCGCTCCCGCGCCCGGTGCAGCCGCACATAGAGGTTGGTTTCGGTGATCTTCAGCAATTCGCAGACTTCTTTCGCATCCACGCCTTCGACATTGCGAAGGAGCAAGACCTCTTTTAGGGTTGCAGGGAGCACCTCGATCGCCCGCTGCATCGCATTGACGGCTTGCTGGCTGGCGAGCAGCTTCTCCGGGGTCTGGTTGTCCCAGGGTTGCGGCGAGAAGGCCCAGTGACCGGCCCACTCGCCGCTCTGTTGGAAGCGGGAGGGATCGACCGCTTCCTCATGGTCATCATCGCACGACGCAAAAGCAGGGAAGGTCGTATGGCGTTTCTCGCGGACGCCGCGATCCTTGGCCTTGTGGATCAGAATTCCGCAGATCCAGGTGCGAAGCGACGACCGGCCTTCGAACTGATCCAGGCTGTTGATCACCGCCATCCAGGTGTCCTGCACGACTTCTTCCGCCACTTCCCGGTCGGCCACATAGACCATGGCCATTCTGATGAGCGCACCATGGTGTTGGTTGACCAGTTCATCGAAAGCCCCCTCGTCACCGCGCTTGAGCCTCGCGAGGAGTGTGTCCGCGCTCTTCGTGAGACCTGACGACGTGGTAGTCTCTGACCACCGGCTGATCGATGGGCTGTGACCAATGGACTCGGTAGAGGTGGTGGCGTCTGCGTTCACGACCGGCCTCCAATCTGTAGCAACTCCGTCACAAATCCGGGAGCGCTCATAAGGGTGACTTGCCTCCGGGGAAGGTTATTCAAGACCTCAACCCCCGTAGCATCGATGAAATCGACATGGGCGCAATCCAGATGCACGGTTTTCTCTTCTCGAAGGAGCGACCGACACTCGCTGTCGAGGAGAGCGGCCCACTGCTCGGTGATCTTGCCCTCCAACTTGAGGAGCACGTCCCTCCTGCTTTCTTGAATCTTGGTAATCTTGAGCATCGCCTTTCTCGCCCCCTTGTGTTCGTCCCTTGACCGGGTATACAGCAACAGTGATGCCGGGCTCATTGTGGGGCGGACGAGCGATCATAAGTGCTTGATCTAAAATGGCGAGTCTCGTCGGTATCGACAGAAGAAGCGAACGAGCAGCGGAGGTCAATTCCTAACATAGAGGGAGTGTCCCAATTAATTGGGAACTTTCGATGGGAAAAGAGCTAGTGGCGTATGGCTGAGAGCAGGGAGAAGAAAAAGGAAGGGGGAATGCGTGATGCGAGCGATCAGTGTGTGTTACGTCTCACGTTTCACGCGAGTGATGTTGAGCTTCTTCATGCGGGCTTCGAGCGTGGTGGGATTGAGGCCGAGGATTTTTGCCGCGCCCTTCTCGCCGCTCACGCGCCAGTTCGTGTACTCCAGGACGTCGACGATATGCTGCCGTTCCATCTCTTCCAAGGTCAGCGTCTTCGCCGCGCCAGCTTTGCCGTGTGACGGCGAGAGCCACTCGATCGGTTCCAACTCCGACCCTTCGCTCAAGATCACCGCGCGCTCGATCACATGCTCCAGTTCACGAATGTTTCCCGGCCATTGGTAGCGCTGGAGTGCCGACATCATCCGCTCCGGAATCCGGTCGATCTTCTTGCCGAAGTTCACCGCGAACTTGCGGACGAAATATTGCACCAGCAGGGGGATGTCGCCCTCGCGCTCGCGCAACGCGGGCAAATGAATCGGAAACACGTTGAGGCGGTAATACAGATCGGGCCGATAGTGGCCCGTTTTCGAGAGCTGTTCGAGGTCTCTGTTGGTCGCCGCGATCACCCGTACGTTGATCGTGAAGGTCTGCGTCCCGCCCACCCGTTCGAATTCCCCTTCCTGCAACACGCGCAGCAATTTGGATTGCAAGTCGAGCGGCAGTTCCCCGATCTCGTCGAGGAAGATAGTCCCCTTGTCGGCCAGCTCGAAGCGCCCCATCTTCTTCGTCAGCGCGCCCGTAAAGGCGCCTTTCTCATGACCGAACAGCTCACTTTCGATCAACCCAGAAGGAATCGCCGCGCAATTCACCTTGACCAGCGGCTTATTCTTGCGTGAGCTCAAATTGTGGATCGCCCGAGCGATCAACTCCTTGCCGGTCCCGGTCTCGCCGATGATCAATACGGTCGAGTCGGTCGGCGCCACGCGTTCCACGTTTTTCAAAACCTTCTTGAGTGTCGTGGACGAGCCGATCAGCTCTTCAAAGTTATGGGTGCCTTTGATTTCTTCCTGGAGGTAGACGTTCTGGGCTTCGAGACGAGCTTTCTCCTGTTCCATCAATACCCGCTCGGTGATGTCGATGAACATCGTGCGGGTAAAGGCCCCGCCGGGGTCCGGCCTCGACCACCACCTGATCCAGAGCGGCTTGCCGTTGTCCCTCCGGCGCAGTTCGAGCACGACGCCGATGGTATCGATGCCCTTGCCGATGGAGTCGAACGCCTCCTTCAAACGCCGTTGTGCGTCGGGCGTATCGGGAACGAAATCTCTGCCGTAGAGGCCCTCAACCTGATCTGCCGTGATGCCCAGAGACTTCATGGCCGTGCGGTTGACGCGGAGCAACTTGGAATCGAGTCCCTCGTGCACGTACGCGATCGGGGCTTCGTCGAACAAATCACGCAGTCGCTCCTCGTTTTCCTTGAGCTGCACGTCCATGCAATCCCGCTCCATCTCCGCGCCCGCCCGAACCCCGAAGATCTTGAACACGGAGAGCACGCGAGGATCGTCGTGCATCGGCCTGGTATCCATCACAGCAAGGTGGCCCATTACCGTGCCGGAGCGGTCCGTGACGGGAATCGCCAAATAGCTCTCGACTCCCAGCTTGGACAGATCCTCCGCATGCTCCGGGAATAAGTCTTGTACCTTCTCCGGGAACAGGCACACTTCTCCGGCCAACACCCGTTCGCAGGGCGTATGGGGTAAATCGTATTCGAAGTTGTCGAGAAACCCGTCGCCCTTCCAAAATGCCAGGGTCCGCACTCGGGCGCGGTTGCCCCCGACGAACTTGGAGACGAAGGCATACTGGGTCTGCAGGGCTTCGGCCAGGCTCTTCACCAGGGAATTGAAAAATTCCGCGCCAGTCGTCGAAGCCGTCCCCTCGTCGATCTTTCGCAGTGTCAGGTCGCTCTTGCGCATGGCGCGGTCGAAACGCAGCCGCTCGAATTCGGCGGCGGCTCTCGTCGCAAAAATACCGAGAATCGACGTCGCGCGCAGGTGATCCGGCATCGGCTTAGAGTCCATGATGGCCAGATGCCCCACGACCCTGTCGGAGGAATCTACGATCGGGACGCCACAGTAGCTTTCGACACCAATGTCATGAATCAGCTGGACATGGGGATACAACATACGGAGTTGGTCCGGGTGGTGGACGCATTTGCGCGTCAGGACGGTTTCACAGGGACCGTGCGTCGGCACGTCAAACGACGGAAGCGGCCGGCCCTTGCCCCAGCCCGCCCGCGAGCGAAACGTGGCGCCGTTCTCGCTGAGTTCGGAAATATAGGCATAGTCCACGCAGAGCGCGGTTGCCAGTTGTTGCACGAGCGAGGGGAAAAACTGTTCGCCGATTTTGGATTCGACGCCTTCGACGATCTCCTGGAGAACCGTACCGGTCTGGGCCAGATCGCGCATGCGCACCGCGACCTGCTGCTCCAAGTGCTCGTGGGATTGTCGGAGCGCGTGCTCCGCTTGCTTCAGGTCCGAGATATCGCGGGAGACCACCAGCAGCTTCTCCGGCTGGCCGTCCTTGTCGAGAATAGCTGTCACGGAGACGTCCCACCACGTGGGGGTATTCGTCTGCATCGTCGGGAAGTAGCCGGTGAAGCGACCAACCGCCCCACGCCGCGCCACTTCGAGCGCGGCCTTCGCGTGCTCCCGATCCTTCCCGTCCCAGAATTCGACCCAGGCCGAGCCGATCAGGGGGCCGAAGTTGCAGATCTCCAACGCCGTCATGCCGTGGGCATTGATCGAGAGGAGATGCCCCTTGAGATCAAGGACCTTAATGCAATCGCGGCTACTTTCGATGAGACGAGCGGCGAACTCTTCGCTGCGCCTAAGGGCTTCTTCAAGATGGGGAGCGGACATCGGCATCACCCTGTGGCGGGTCTCGATGGGTAGGCGGAACTGCGGTGAAGTCTAGCATCAGGAGGAAAACGCCGCAACTACGGGCAGGTCGGTAGGGATCTTGGGCCATCAAGGGAACGATCATGCGGTCGGCATCGTCGCGCCGAAGCCGGTGCAGCAGATTTAAAGCGGGAAACGCTGCCTCCGTCCTTCGTCGAGCTTGCATTGCACCGGTCAAATTGTTTGTGGGGATTAGCGAACTAACAAACTGCAGGTCAGGGCGATTGGTGCCAACCTGGTGCCAAAATACCATGACACACCATGACCCGTCATGAGGTGTCCCATCACGAATCTTCCTCTTTTGCTGCTGATTTGTTCTGCTGAGTGTCAAGAGGTAGGGTTTCGTCGGGACTCTTAATCAACGGGACTTCCGAGTTTCTTTGTCTGAGCTACGCCAGACTCGTTTATCTGGTGGGGGGAGTCTGTTTTGTCTACTTTGTTCGTCGAGCCATAGAAACCGGATGAACCAGATCCCCCCACTACCGCGAAAAGGAAGAAACCAGTCCGCTACCTTTTTGTATCCTATCGATCAGTCGCGTGCACGTAGCTCGCGTACGCCACGGCCGATCTTACGCCGAATAAGTGTGCGCAGCGTCACCCCGTTTGCGTAGCCAACCTGGGCGGCAATCTGGTCAACACTGGCGCTGCTCGTCTGTAGCAGGTGTACCGCGCGCTCGACACGAAGATCCTGAACGTACGCGAGCGGGGACTTGCCCATCACGGATTGCAGGCGACGCGCCAGGGTTCGTTCGCTTGTAATGACTGCGCGGGCCGCTTCGCTGAGCGAAAAGCCTTCAGCCAGCTGACGCCGTGCCCACCGCTCGAACCGTTCAACGAGCGGGTCCGAGTGCGCAAGGTGGTCAGGAATTGCGAATGCCGCCTGCGATGGCCGTGGCTCAACCACCAGGTAGCGGGCCGTCAGGGCCGCCAGCGCCGGGCTTTTGCGACGCACCAGCCACAACGCCAGATCGAGGTGCGCTAGCGCGGCGCCGGCGGTGACGAAGCGTGATGAACTCACGAGCATCCGCGAGTCGTCGAGTACGACACGCGGGTACCGTTCACGAAACAGCGGAGCGAGCCACCATGTCGTCGTCGCACTCTGCCCATTGAGCAGTGACGTGCCAGCGAGAACGAACGTTCCCGTGCATGCCGCGCCCACCAGCGTGCCGCTACCAGACCAGTGACGCAGGAGTGCCTGCGCGTCCGTTATGTCTCGCCGTTCAAGCGCAACTCGCAGGGTTTCAGGCATCTTCGCCCCGAGCGCCGGCACGAGCACGACATCGGGACGCGCAAGTCGTGTTGCCGGCCGTACAGGTACCGACAACCCTTGACTGGTGTGCACGCGGGGACGGACACCAACGACCGTCACGTCGAAACGCGTGGAAGATGTTCCAGCGGACTCCGCCAGGTCGTTCGCCGTACTGAAGGTGTCGAGCAGAGTGGACAAGCCGGTGTCGAAAACTTCATGGAGAGCGAGCACGTAAATCCGCATGGCGAGAACTGTAGCATAATTGTCTTTCTTGCCACTAGTGTAAATTGGTATCTACCGCTAGAATCCGCCTCACGCTGTTCAACCTCGGAAAGGAGAGCTTACCATGGTACGAGTTGCCCTGTTAGTACGATTGCAAGCCAAGCCGGGAAAAGAAGCGGATGTTGCCCGCTTTCTCGAAAGCGGACTCGCACTGGCGAATCAGGAAGCCAGTACGCCGATCTGGTTCGCACTGCGGTTGGGGCCGGCGACGTTTGGCATCTTCGATGCCTTTGCTGATGAAGCAGGTCGCAAGGCGCATTTGGCTGGCCAGATCGCGGCAGCGCTAATGGCCAAGGCACCCGAGTTGCTTGCCGAAGCGCCACAGATCGAGCACGTCGACGTGCTCGCCGCGAAGATCTCGCACTGAAGTCTTGCGGGAGGAGGGAGCTTAGTGGCAATCAGTTCGGTCGGTGTGAGTAAATTGTGTGCCGACTTACCGGAGACTGCGTGTGGCCTTTTCCCTGGGGTCTGAGTGCTTTCTCATAGAGGAAAGGGGTATGCTACGCTACGCCCATGAGTGGAAACCGCTTCCCCAGTGCCATCGTATTCCCACACCATTCACGAGGAGAATAGACATGCGGAATAGATCGGTCTTGGCCTTAGTAGTTCTTGCCATCGTAGCGTTTGCACAAGCTGCAGGCGCTGAGGTGGATCGGGAGAAGTTATTAAAAGACCCAGGCGTATACGCAACCTTTGCCGTCTTCAAGGTCGGAGATCAATGGTCGCAACTGGATAAGGATGCCAGGGCCAGCGGTGTGGCGGACGTGAAAAAAGTGTTTCAGAAGCATGCTGACAAGGTCACCGTGGACATGTACTTGTTGAGGGGGTTGTCTGAGAGAGCGGATTTTTTCTTCAGAGTACATTCCAAGGAAATGCTCGACAACCAGAATTTTCTGGTGGACTTCATGGGCACGACGTTTGGTAAAGCCCTCAAGAACACCGACACGTTCAATGGCATCACGAAGGGGTTGAATTATGTGCCGAAATTTCCGGAGGATGTGAAGACCGAGCTGAAGACTCCCCCGCCTCAGGGCAGTCCGTACGTGGTGGTGGTCCCTGTGCGCAAAGATGCCGATTGGTGGCTGATGCCACAAGATGCCCGAACCACCTTGATGAAGGAACATGCGGATGCGACGCTGGTCTATCTGAAGACCGTCAAGCGCAAGCTGTATCACTCCAGCGGCTTGGACGATCTGGACTTCATCACGTATTTCGAGACGGCCAAGCTGGATGACTTTAACAATCTCGTGACCGCGTTATTGCAGGTGAAAGAGAATCGCCACAACAAACAGTTCGGTGAGCCTACACTACTAGGCACCATCCGCCCCCTGGATGAAATTCTTGAGATCCTGAGCCGTTAACTCTGTATCGCCGCACGACACACGTCTCGGTCTTGCCTCCATGACCGAGACGCGTATTCGCAAGGGCACGGCTTCGATAGTGTCTCTTCTCCTCGTCGCGTTCCTAGCCCCCCTGCTCGTGACGTTGACCAGTCGTACGCCACGAGTCAAAGCAAACATGTCCCAACGCCGCGTCAAAGAATGACCGGACCATTGCTCAATCAAAACATACATGTCCCTAGCTGTCCTAAACTGCCTAATTCTCTTTTTTCCCTCTTTGCCTTGCACTCGTGATTACGCCGAGCGGGTACGGCTGTGGCCAAACTGTGGCAGAACTATCATGTCCGATCAGGTTGAACCGGTTCCTCCCCTACCTCTGACTTTTCTGCAAGTGATTAAGATTGAAACGTTGGAACGAGATGAGGCCCTATAGCCTCTGAGGTTTCAGGGTTTTCAAATCTCTCCCTATTTGCCGAAGGCACGAATAAGTTCATTACGCCGGTTAGTTTCCATCTCGATTTCCCAATACCTACCCAATAGATGAGTGCAAACGCGGAGTTTACTACCCTGCCAAGAGCTTGCCTCCAGTCTTTCCGTTGTGAATCTAAAAACCATTTCTAGATACAAACCCTACGTGTTCCCGGCGTGTTCATTCTACAGCAAAAACCACCCTAATTTGCCCGAATCCCCCTGAACAGAACCAAGTCGTAAGACCAGCGAAGTGCCGCTCCAGGAGAGATGTTTCGCTGTGTTGACAACGCGTTGCAGTAGAAGCCTTGAAAGGTTTAGGAAACCGCTGCTCTATCCAACTGAGCTACGGGGGCGTGATGGCTACGATACTGAATGGGAGGTGAAAAGTCTAGGAACCTGTCCGACACGTTCGTGACGAGGCGAAGGAGGTCGGCCGGATGCAAAGCCGGAACTCCGAGGTGGACCCTCGTTTCACGTTTCACGGTTCTTGGGAGCGAGCCGAGAACGACGCCGATGGTCGCGGAGAGTTCGCCGCAGTAGAACGGTCAATGTCGGACGGGCGCCTATGTCAGAGGCAAGTACTCTTGCCGCGGCTAGTGCGATGATGGTGTCTTTTCGGATGAAGCAGCCAGCAGGTCTTTCTTCACAGGGATCTGTGTGAGCAGATCGGCACGAATCTGGAAAATGCCAGGAATCCGTTGCCCCATGGCGTAGGCCAATCCGTTGGCATGGCTCCCGATCGAGAGTCTCCCCGCAATCTTCCCGTCCCTTCCCATGGCGACAAATTCTGCCGCCGGTGTCACGAGGCCGTAGGGCGCCAACGGTCCGGCCTGTTTCACCACACGCTCCTCGGCCGGGACATTGGCAACACGGCTGACGAATAAGTCGGCGGCCTGTTGGTCCAAATCCTTGGTCGGCTGATCCTCCAAGACCCACTCGTTCTGCTGGTTGATTAAGACATATTGCTCGGTCGGGGTTTTGACGGAGAGCATGGCGATGTCGGTAAAGTCTATGCCGAGGAGCCGTTTGTCTTGAAACGAAAAGAGTTCCTTGGTCAGATCCCTGATCGCGGTGGGATTGACGCGATAGAGCGGCCCGGCCGGACTCGTTTCCGCAAAGGCTTCGCCGCTGGCCGGATCCGGCTGATACAGTCTGACCGTCTGGTCGCCATCGGCCATATGGATGGTGACTTTCACTTTTGGGGCAGTGAGTGTTTGGGCCAGGGCATCGCGTTCAGGTCCTGGGTCGATGATGCCCATCGCCTTTAAGTCTTCAAGCCTGAACAGAAGGGATCGTACCTCTGTTTGATCCGCCTCGGCTTCAATCGGGTAGCGAATCTTCCATTTGCTTTTGGGTTTCTGCTGTCCTTGATAGAGCACAATTTCGGTAACCGGATAGGTGAGACGGATACGATCGACATCGCCTTGCGATAGGCGCAAGAGGTCTTTGCGGCGAAACGTCATCAACGTCTTATTCACGAAATCTTTGGGGGCCAGACTGGTGAGCAAAACCTTGCGATCCGATTCACGAAGAACATACAGCGTGTTGGTGAGGGGACCGCTATCCCCGATGGAGAAGGTCTCCCGTGCGGCGCCGGCTATGACGGTGATGGTCGTCACCGGGGTGTCGAGCCCAAAGGGAGTCAGATTGGTGGGGTGATCTGCGACGGCACGGGTCACGGTGCCTGTCACCAAGGCTCGGATCAGACTTTGTACCTCCCGTTGATCGGCTTCGGTGTTGAGCGGCGCGGTCAACACCCAGCCCCGATCGGGAGTCCGAGCGAAAACGAGTTCGTGCAGGTCGGTCTTGAAAGTGAGTCCGGAGAGGGCTTCCTGGTCGAAGAGCAGCACCTTCATGTCGGCAGTGTCTTGTCGCTCGTGCGATTCTTTCTGCGGAAGTTCGATGGCATAGAGGTACAAGCCAAGCCCGGCCAGTACAACCGCCAGAACGAGTGTGGGCCAGTATCGCATCGGTCTAGCAGGCGGTGGAAAAACTCAGTTTACACACAATACACCGTCGGAATTTTACATAATGGTGCCGATATAGAAATAGCCTCAGGATGCTCAAAAGGCCCCTGTTCTCACCCGCCCAGCCCCGGCGCGCCAAGACGCGCCCTTCCGCAGGCAAGGCCGCAGCGAGCGAAGAGGCGAGGAGGTACGTACCGCACTTCGTGTGTGCCGTTCGCCCGTTGAATGGATCTTGGCGAACGGAAAAACCCCTCCAGTGATTCCGAGATCCGAGAGGCTCGACTCTCGACGTTGAGCCTCTGAGCGAAGTGAGAACGCTGCTGGCGGACTTTTTCAGCATCCTGTTAGAGGCGCCGGCGTCTGCGCCACACAATGATGCCGGAGATAATCATGGTGGCGGGCAGAAGGATGACTTGCAGATAGAGCAGGGCTCGCTCCTCTAAAGGGTTGGGGGTAAACGGTCTGAGCGCGGAATCCCTCGGGACGATCGCCAGAATATTCCGTTCTTCAGCCAACCACCCGGCCGAGCGGAGGAAAAAGTCGCTGTTGCCTGGAAAATTCACATAGGCATTGGTCGCGAACGTGGAATTGCCGATGACCACGATCGCCGGCCGGGGCTTGCCTTCCTCCGGTGCGAGCTTTGGCGCAAGGGCCGCGGCCATCGGCAGAGGGCCTTTGATGTCTTCCTTTTCATCGAGATTGACGACGCGGCCTTTCATGTCGGTTTCTGCCCAGCTGTTCGGCGACGTTCTGGCGAGCGGCACGTAGTCCCATGCGCTGCCGAGCTGTTCATCAAACGTGACATGTCGCGCGAGGGGAAACAGGACGGCGGCGGTGAGGTCCTGCGTAATTTCATGTTCCGTGAACGTGCGGACAAGCAGGGACGTCAGGTCGCCTTGGGCTAATCTATCTTGGAGGTCTACCAGGGCTCCAGGGCCGACTCCCAGGCCCCACTGCCTGAGCAGAGGATTCAGGTCGGCCTGCGTATCCGGGTCGATGAGCAGCAGGAGATGGCCGCCCTTCTCCACATAGGTGTGAATCCGTTCTTGTTCCTCGGTCGTCACCGGGCGACGGGGCCCGGCCACGACGAGGATGGCGGTGTGGTCCGGCACGGCTTCCTCTTTGAGCAAGCTGAGGGTATCGACGTCGTAACCCTGCTTGAACAAGATCTCTCTGGCGGAAGACAGTCCGGTTCGCTCCCGATCGTCGAGACTTGGTTCACCGTGGCCTTCGAGAAAGAGCACGCGTTTCTTGCTGTCTTGAGACACACGGATCAGCGCCCCTGTCAGTTCCACTTCCGAGGGAGCGGAGACCCGAACGGTGTGGCCGGCGCTTTCGAAAACGGCCGTATCGGTTCTGGAAATGCCGTAGTTTTGGGCGATTTTCGGCTGCCGTTCCGGGTCGACAAACTCCACGGAAATCTTCGGGTTTGCCTGCCGATAACTATCGAGCCGTTCTTTGTAAGATTGGTAGCCCGGGTCTTTTTCTCTGGTAAAGACGGTGATGGTCACCTCACGCGTGAGACTCCGCAACACGCGATGCGTTTGCGGGGCAAGGGAGAAGTTCTGGTTCTCCGACAGATCCCAACGAATGGAGTGGCGGGCAGCCAGAAAATTGACGATGGCGAGAATGCCGACGAAAAGGAGGATCATCAGCAGACTGTTGGCACCCATGCGCGTAGAGCGGCGGGTGGAGAAGGCTTTCAGGCCGCTGAAATGGACGACAAAAAAGATAATGAGGAAGAGGAGGGCTGATCCTTCCAGGAGGGCAACCAGCCAGAGTTTCTCAGGGGCGAGGCTATAGCCGATCGCTCCGGCCACAGCTAGAGCCACTCCGATCACGCCAAGCGGAATCGTCTTGAGGTTCATTTCCACCGTGCCGAGTCCACAACTCGGTGAGACAAAAAGAGCATCAAGGTCAGACCGCTGAAAAAATAGACGAGGTCTTTCGTATCGACCAGCCCACGCACCAAGTGATCGTAGTGCTCCATGAATGACAGGTACGAGACGACCTGTCCGATGGCCGTATCCCCGAGCAGTGAGCCCAAGCCGGCGAGGAGCCACAGAACCAGTAACAGGCCAATGCTCACAAAAGCCGCGACAATCTGGTTTTCGGTCAGTGCCGAGGCCAGCACGCCGACGGAGAGAAAGAGCGCGCCAAGTAAGACGAGTCCAAGGTAGCCGGTCAGCACAGGATACCAATCGAAATCACTGAATAGGGCGAGGATGAGCGGCATGAGACCGGTCAGCCCGAGTAAGCCAAGAAAGACGAGGAATACGCTCATGAACTTGCCGATCACGATTTCGTTGATGCCGATCGGAGAGGTCAGCAAGAATTCAAATGTGCGGAGCTTGCGTTCTTCGGCGAATAACCGCATCGTCAGGATCGGCAGAATAATCAGGAGAATAAATCGTATGCTGGCGAACAGATTCCGGAAGACCAGATCGTTCAGATTGATCTGGGCGCTTCCCTGCGTCTGCATCAGCTGAATCGCCTGGGCTCCGGCAAAAACCACGTAGAGATAGGCGAGCAGTCCCACAATCAGGAGAAACACGGATCCCACGACATACACCACGGGCGAGACGAAGTACGAACGCAGCTCTTTGGCGATGATGGCTTGGACTGGTGTCATGCTGACTGGCCTGCCGACTCTGCTGAGGCGACCACTATCTCCGGCGCGAGGCCTTCCTCTTGTCTGGTCAGTTGGAGAAACACGTCTTCCAACGTCATGGAAACCGCTTTCAGTTCGAGCAGCCCCCATCCACTGGCAACCGCCAGGCGAGCCACTTCTTCCCGCACGTCCCGACCAAGTTCGCATTCCAGGAGAAAGGTGCCCGGGGCGCCGCTCGTGAAGACGTTCTGAACCCCCTGCACCGTTTTCAAGCGACTGTCGGTGTCTGCGGAGGGAAATTTGACGGTGAGCAAGATCTTTTCGGACTGGCGTAGGCGCGCCGAGAGTTGTTCCGGCGTGTCTTCGGCAACGATGCGCCCGCCGCTGATGATCACGACGCGCTGGCACACGGCGGTAGCCTCGGGAAGAATGTGGGTGCTCAGGATGACGGAATGGGATCCAGCCAGGTTCTTGATCAACTCTCGGATCTCAATAATCTGTTTAGGATCGAGGCCGACGGTCGGTTCATCCAGGATTAAGATCGGGGGATCGTGCAGGAGCGCTTGGGCCAGACCGACGCGTTGGCGATATCCGCGCGACAGATTCCCGATGAGTCGGTGTTGCACCGTGCCAAGCCCAAGCCGCTCGATTTCACGCTGTATGGACGCGGTGAGTATTTGCCCACTCAGCCCGCGGAGACGGCCCACGAACTGAAGATACTCCATGACTGTCAATTCCTGGTAGACCGGTGGAGTTTCCGGCAAGTAGCCAATCCGACGTTTCACCTCGAGGGGCTGGTCGGCACAATCGAATCCCGCCACTCGTGCGGTGCCTTCGGTGGCCGGCATGAAGCAGGTCAGGATGCGCATGGTGGTGGTTTTACCCGCCCCATTCGGGCCCAGAAACGCCAACACCTCGCCTTTGGCGACGGAGAAACTGACGCGATCGAGGGCGGTATGTTGCCCATACCGCTTCGTAATCTGTTGGACTTCAATCATATGTGGTGATTGGATCGATTGGGTTGGGGAGTACTGCCGGCGGGTTGGTCGTTACGCCCTAACAGGCAACCCATCTGCATCTTACTTAGTCGGATTGAGTCAGTCAATATCGTGTCCCAGCCGCCGGCAACTTTACACGTTTTCTCCATCCTGCTAGAGTCCGCTCGCGCGTGGGCAGGCCGGCCAGAGGGGATCGATCAATGACCTGGGTGCATCAAGCGTGGAAGGCACTATTCGCAGTCGCTGCGTTGATGCTGCTGCTCTGTATTCCGCCTGACGGTGAGGCAGCCAGCGGGCGGACCTATCGGGTTCATGGCCAGGTGATGGCAGTGAACGTCGCCCAAGCTCCCCCTATGATTGTCGTCAAAACCCCGTTGACCAAACATAACGATATGACTGTGGGGGCCAAGGTGACAGCCCAAACCAAGATTGTGCGAAAGGGGAAGCGGATCGCGCTTCAGACTATCAGAGTGGGTGAAGTGG
>JBGTCI010000019.1:0-11380 GCA_041748925.1 Nitrospiraceae bacterium
TTGCAGCCGATAGACATCCTGGACTTCATCCACGAGATATTTTTGCAATTCGTTCGGACCCAGCACATCGAGGATGTCGTGCGGATTGGCCGATCCATCCATCAACGGCTCACCGGCCCTGACCCAATCACCCTCATGCACGTTGACGTGCTTGCCCTTGGGTATGAAGTACTCTTTCACATCGCCCATCTTATTATTGACCAGCACTTTGCGCATGCCCTTGACAAAACCATCGTACGACACTTCGCCGTCGATCTCACTGATGACTGCCGTCTCCTTCGGCTTTCTGGCTTCGAATAACTCAGCCACGCGAGGTAGACCGCCCGTAATATCCTTTGTTTTGGTCGTCTCCCGAGGAATTTTGGCCAACACGTCGCCGGGAGTGACCACAGCGCCCTTTTCGACGAAGATATGCGCCCCGACCGGAAGCAGATAGCGAGCCACGTTTGCCGCCGCGGCAACCTTGGCGGTCTTTCCACCCTCATCTTTGATCGACACGCGTGGGCGCAACGTCGCGCCGCTATGCTCGACGATCACCTTGCGGGAGAGACCGGTGACTTCATCGAACTCTTCCTTCATGGAGACGCCTTCAATAATGTCTCCGTATGCCACCTTACCGCCGACCTCAGTAAGAATGGTCAATGAGTACGGATCCCATTCCACCAATTTCTGACCCACCTCGACACGACCACCGTTTTTCACCTTGATCTTCGCGCCATAGACAACCCCGTACTTCTCGCGCTCACGGCCTGTCTCATCCACAATGGCGATCTTGGCATTCCGATTCATGACGACCCATTCACCCTCTTTATTCTGAACTGCAATCCCGGAGTTCGAGAAGTCGGCGTTTTTCTTGGCGTCGAAACTCATGAATTTAATAGTGCCAGCGTGCTTGGCTTCGGTCACCGTCTGTTCGACCACTTTGCTCGCCGTTCCACCGATGTGGAAGGTCCGCATGGTCAGCTGTGTTCCCGGTTCACCGATCGACTGCGCCGCGATAACACCGACGGGTTCTCCTTTTTCGACCAACCGTCCGCGGGCCAAATCACGCCCGTAACAGGATCGACAGACTCCCCGGCGTGACTGACAAGTCAGCACCGAACGAATCTTGACATGATCGACCGCCGCTTCCACAATCGCCTTGGTCCGCTCTTCGTCGATCTCTTCATTGAACGACACAATGATCTCGCCCGTGACCGGATCACGAATATCTTCTGCTGCCAATCGCCCCAACACCCGCTCTTCGATCGGCTGAATGATTTCTCCCCCTTCGACCAATGCGCTCACAATGATGCCGTCAGTGGTCCCGCAGTCGATTTCGTTGATAATCACATCCTGTGCGATATCCACCAGGCGACGCGTAAGATAACCGGAGTTTGCAGTCTTCAATGCCGTGTCAGCCAACCCCTTACGGGCGCCGTGCGTCGAAATGAAGTACTGCAAGACCGTTAATCCCTCGCGGAAGTTGGCGGTAATCGGGGTCTCGATGATTTCACCTGACGGCTTCGCCATCAATCCACGCATACCACCCAACTGACGGATCTGCTGGGAACTTCCTCGAGCACCTGAATCCGCCATCATGAAGATTGGGTTGAACGCTTCCGCCTTGCTTGGATCGCCACCTGCGCCCAACTCCTTCATCATTTCATTGGCAATTTGCTCCGTCACATGGGCCCAAATGTCGATCACCTTGTTATAACGTTCGCCGTTGGTGATCAACCCCTCGGCATACTGCCGCTCGATCTCCGTGACTTCATGCTGCGCCTTCCCCAACAATTCCTGTTTCTTGGTGGGAATGTGCATATTGTCGATGCAGATCGAGATACCGGCACGAGTCGCATACTCGAACCCCGTATCCTTGACCTTGTCGAGGAATGTGACGGTCTCACGGTGACCACACTGGCGATAGACGGTATCGATGAGCTTGGTCATTTCCTTTTTGGTCATGAGCTTATTCGCATTGGCGAATGACAATCCCGGAGGAAGCACGTCCGACAGAATGACTCGCCCGACGGTGGTCTGAACGAGGTTCCCCTCAATCCGCACCTTGATCCGCGCATGCACGTCCAATTCTCGCGAATCAAATGCAATACGCACTTCTTCCGGTGAGCCGAATACTTTCCCCTCTCCCTTGCATCCCGCGCGTTCTTTAGTCAGCCAATAACAGCCGAGCACCATGTCCTGCGACGGTACCGCAATCGGCTTGCCGTTAGCGGGCGAGAGAATGTTATTGATCGACATCAGCAGCACCCGTGCCTCGACCTGAGCTTCGACCGACAACGGCACGTGAACCGCCATCTGGTCGCCGTCGAAGTCGGCGTTGAACGCGGCACAGACCAACGGATGTAGGCGGATCGCCTTGCCTTCAACCAACACAGGATCGAACGCCTGGATACCGAGACGGTGCAAAGTCGGGGCACGATTCAGCAGCACAGGATGTTCTCGAATCACCTCATCCAGTACGTCCCACACTTCCGGCCGTTCTTTTTCGACCAAGCGTTTGGCGCTCTTGATTGTGGTGGCCGCACCGCGCTCCTCCAGTTTGTGGAATATAAAGGGTTTGAAAAGTTCGAGCGCCATCTTCTTGGGAAGCCCGCACTGATGTAACCGAAGCTCCGGTCCCACGACGATGACGGTTCGGCCAGAATAATCGACCCGTTTACCAAGCAGGTTTTGGCGAAAGCGCCCCTGCTTCCCCTTCAGCATGTCGCTCAACGATTTTAGCGGCCGCTTGTTGGGTCCACGAATCGCGCGACCGCGACGACCGTTGTCGAAAAGCGCATCGACCGCTTCCTGTAACATCCGCATTTCGTTTCGAATAATCACGCCCGGCGCCTTCAACTCGATCAGCCGCTTCAAGCGATTATTCCGATTGATGACGCGGCGGTACAGATCGTTCAAATCCGACGTCGCAAAACGTCCGCCGTCCAGCGGCACGAGCGGGCGCAATTCCGGAGGTAGCACCGGAATCACATCCATAATCATCCACTCCGGCATGTTTCCAGACTTACGGAAGGCCTCGATGACTTTCAGCTGCTTCGCGTATTTCTTTTTCAGCGCTGCGGAGGCCGACGTCTTGGCTTTCGCCTTGATCTCATCCCACTTGGCATTGATGTCGATCTTGCGGAGCAACTCCCGAATGGCATCGGCACCGATACCCACCTTGTAGGACCCGGGACTGTATCCGGATTGGAGTGAGCGAAGCTTTTCCTCCGAGACCAGTTCCTTCTCTGTCAAATCTGTCGAACCCGGATCGACACAGACATAGCTTTCGAAATACAGAATCCGCTCCAGTCCTTTGAGACTCATATCGAGCAAGGTTCCGATCCGGCTCGGTACGCCTTTGAGGAACCAAATATGCGCCACCGGCGCCGCGAGCTCGATATGCCCCATGCGCTCTCGGCGGACTTTGGACTGGATAACTTCGACACCGCACTTGTCACAGACAATGCCGCGATGCTTCATACGCTTGTACTTGCCGCAATTGCACTCCCAATCTTTAATCGGACCGAAAATCTTCGCACAAAACAGTCCATCCTTTTCCGGCTTAAACGACCGGTAATTGATGGTTTCCGGCTTCTTCACTTCGCCATACGACCACGACCGAATTTTTTCGGGCGAGGCGATCCGGATCCGCATCGAATCGAACGACACCGCATCGCGCGGCTTCTCAAATAATGTATAGACGCCTTCCAAGGTAATGACCTCCTCTGATGCCCGCCCACTAGGGCCGGCACACAAATGGGTTAGTCTTGCGACTTGACCAGTTCGACGTCGAGTCCCAAGCTCTGCAGCTCTTTGACCAAGACATTAAACGACTCGGGCAATCCAGGCTCCAGAAACGGCTCACCCTTGACGATCGCCTCGTACATTCGCGATCGTCCCGGCACATCGTCCGATTTCACCGTTAAGAACTCTTGCAGCGTGGACGCAGCGCCATAGGCCTGTAACGCCCACACTTCCATTTCTCCCAACCGCTGGCCTCCGAATTGGGCCTTGCCACCGAGCGGCTGCTGCGTGACAAGCGAATAGGGGCCGATCGACCGTGCGTGAATCTTGTCGTCGACCAAGTGGTGTAACTTTAAGACATACATATAGCCGACCGTGACGGGGTTACCGAACATTTCTCCGGTTCGGCCGTCCATCAGGATGGTTTGACCGCTAGTCGGCAAGTTCGCTTTCTTGAGTAGATCCTTAATCTCTGACTCCGACGCTCCATCGAATACCGGGCTCGCCACCTTGATCCCCAATGCTTTGGCCGCCCAACCCAGGTGAGTTTCCAGAATCTGGCCGACGTTCATGCGCGACGGCACACCGAGCGGATTCAGCACAATTTCCACCGGCGTTCCATCTGGCAAGCAGGGCATGTCTTCTTCGGGCAAGACCCGAGAGACCACGCCTTTGTTTCCGTGCCGTCCGGCCATCTTGTCGCCGACTTGAATCTTGCGCTTCATCGACACATACACCTTGACCAGCTTGATGACGCCGGGCGGAAGCTCATCCCCCCGCTTCAAACGTCCAACCTTCTCGTCGTACAGCGTCTGGAGGATTTCGATCTGCTCCTTCGCCCGCCGCTCGACGTCTTCCAGCTCTTTCTGCTCGTCGGGATCGCTCAGAATGATGTATCGGACGGTCTCATCCGGCAATCGCTTGAGAATCTCCGCAGTCAGCTTGCCCTTCTTCTTCAGAATGACATCGCCGCTCTCAGGATCCATCAAATCACGGCCGACCACCTTCCCCAGCAGCAGCTTTCTGATCTTCTTCGTTTTTTCCTCATCGATGATACGGAGCTCCTCGTGGTGGTCACGCTGGAGTTTCATCGCATCTTCGCTTTCGATGCTCTTGGATCGCTCGTCCTTATCGAGTCCCTTGCGCGAGAAGATTTTCACGTCGACGACGATGCCTTCGACACCAGGCGGGACCGTTAATGATGTGTCCTTCACATCGCCGGCTTTCTCACCGAAGATAGCCCGCAGCAGCTTTTCTTCCGGCGTCAACTGTGTTTCACCTTTCGGTGTGACCTTCCCGACCAGAATATTTCCGGGCTTCACCTCGGCCCCGATACGGATAATCCCGCTCTCGTCGAGATCGCGAAGGGCTTCTTCTCCGACGTTCGGGATATCGCGAGTAATGTCTTCTTTTCCCAACTTGGTATCGCGGGCCTCCACCTCGAATTCCTCAATGTGAATCGAGGTAAACGCGTCCTCGCGCACCAGTTTCTCGCTCAAGAGAATGGCGTCTTCGAAGTTGTATCCGCCCCACGGCATGAAGGCGACGAGAATGTTCTTGCCTAACGCCAATTCGCCATGATCAATGGCGGGACCGTCGGCCAAGACCTGTCCCACTTTCACCGGCTGCCCAAGGCGCACCACCGGTGTCTGCGTGATGGTCGTGCTCTGATTCGATCGCTGAAACTTGATCAAATCGTACACGTCCAAGCCGGCATCGTTTCTTTTCCGACCTTCCTTCGAGTCGGCGCGCACGACAATCCTCGTGGCATCCACGCTCTCCACGACGCCGGCACGCCGGGCCTGCACGACATAGCCCGAGTCACGCGCGACTACGGTTTCCATTCCCGTACCGACTAACGGAGCCTCCGCCTTGAGCAGCGGCACCGCCTGACGCTGCATGTTCGATCCCATTAAGGCACGGTTTGCGTCATCATGCTCCAAAAACGGCACCAAGGCTGTGGCCACGCTCACCACCTGTTTTGGCGACACATCCATATATTCGATCTTGTCCGAGGTGGCAGTCACAAAATCTCCTGCAGCCCGTGCCGAGATGTTTTCCGACACCAGACGGCCGGAAGCATCCACCTTCGAGTTCGCCTGCGCGATGATGTACTTGTCCCCTTCGATCGCGGAAAGAAACTCAATTTCGTCGGTGACCCGGCCCTTCACCACTTTGCGATAGGGCGCCTCGATGAACCCAAACTTATTGATGCGCGCATAGGTCGCCAGCGACGTAATCAAACCGATGTTCGGACCTTCCGGCGTTTCGATCGGACAAATACGGCTATAGTGCGATGGATGCACGTCACGAACCTCGAACCCCGCCCGCTCTCTGGTCAACCCGCCGGGGCCGAGCGCAGAAAGCCGCCGCTTATGTGTAATTTCCGCGAGCGGATTTGTTTGGTCCATGAACTGAGACAACTGGCTGCTGCTGAAGAACTCTTTCACGGCAGCAACCACGGGCTTCGCATTGATCAAATCGTGCGGCAGCACCGTTTCCATATCCAGCAGGTTCATCCGCTCCTTGATGCTGCGCTCCATACGAACCAGCCCGAGTCGGAATTGGTTCTCCAATAGCTCGCCGACCGAACGGACACGACGATTGCCCAGGTGGTCGATGTCGTCGATTTCGCCCTTGCCCAGTTTCAAGTTCACGAGATAGCGAATCACTTCGACCATGTCCTGCGCCGTCAGCGTTCGCTGCTCCAACGGCAGATCGAGGCCCAATTTCTTGTTCAGCTTTAAACGCCCAACCGGCGAAAGATCGTACCGCTTGGAGTTCATGAACAGATTGTCAAAGAGCGCTCGCGCCGTATCGACTGAAGGCGTTTCTCCCGGGCGCAGGCGGCGATAGATCTCGACCATCGCCTCCTCTTTCGAGATGGTCTTATCCATCTCCAGCGTATCCAGAATCACCGGCGTTGATGTGACCGTATCGAAATAAATCGCCTTGAATTCTTCGATGTCGCTCTCGAGCAGCGCTTCGACGATCTCAGCGGTGAGCCGCTGATTTCTTTCGGCGATCTTGTTTTTCTTTGAATCCACCAGTTCAGTGAGGACCGCTCGGCCGATCAATTCGGTCGGTGCAAGCGGGATTTCCTTCACGCCGGCCGCCTTGAGTTTTGCGATAAGTCCCTTCGTGAGCTTGGCACCTTCCCGTACCAACGGTTCCTTGCCACCCTTTTCAAACACTTCAGCCGAACAGCGCAGACCGTGATGAATTTCGGGATCGAGCTTCCGCAACATCTTCCCCTTGATGACCCGAATTTCTTCGACCGGGTAATACATCTTGAGCAAATCGTCGCTGGAAAACCCGAAAGCCTTCAACAGTATGGTCGTCGGCATTTTCCGACGTCGGTCAATGCGCACATAGAGGATGTCGCGAGCATCAAATTCGAAATCCAGCCACGACCCGCGATACGGAATAATCCTCGCGGAGTACAGCACCTTCCCGCTGGAGTGTGTCCGACCCTTATCGTGCGTAAAGGACGCGCCAGGAGACCGATGCAACTGGCTGACCACCACCCGTTCCGTACCGTTGACAATGAAGGTTCCACGCTCCGTCATGAGCGGCAGCTCGCCGACGTAAACTTCCTGTTCTCGAACGTCGAGCACCTTTTTCTTCGGGCCCTTATCTTCCTTGTCGAACACGACTAAACGCACCCGGAGCTTCAGCGGAACAGCAAAGGTCATCCCCTGCTCAAGGCATTCCCGCTCATCGTACTTGGGGGTGCCGAGCGTGTAGCTCGTAAATTCCAATACGGCCGTATTGTTGTAATCCGGGATTGGAAAGACACTCGCCAAGGCTGCCTGGAGCCCATGATCTTTTCGACGCTCCGGCTCAACTTCCCGCTGAAGAAACTCTTCATACGAGCGTTTCTGGATCTCGATCAAATCAGGAATGTCGATGCTACTATGAATACGAGAGTAGTCTTTCCGCTCGATGAACTCTTGCAGAGTCGTTTCGAACATTCGCCGGTCCTCCACTACAATGGTCAGGCTTGGGTGCCCGCCTAGGCAGGCACCTACAGACTCTAGAAACTGGTCAAATCACGGCTACTTGATTTCGACTTTGGCGCCGCTTTCTTCGAGCTTTTTCTTCATGGTGTCGCATTCTTCCTTTGTGACACCGGTCTTCACGGGCTTTGGCGCGCCTTCGACCAGATCCTTTGCTTCCTTCAGCCCGAGGCTGGTGAGTTCACGGACGACCTTGATGACTTGGATTTTCTTGTCTGCCGGAGCAGACACGAGCACGACGTCGAACGCCGTCTTCTCCTCAGCTGCCGCTGCGGCACCCCCACCTGCAGCAGGAGCGGCGGCGGCGACCGGTGCGGCAGCCGTGACGCCGAACCGGGTCTCCAACCCCTTTACGAGTTCCGCCAAATCGAGCACACTCATCGTCTCGATGGCCTTGATCAATTCTTCCTGCGACAATTTTGCTGTGGTCGTTGACATGTCCCCTTCTCCTTTTCGTTTATCCTGAATGGCTGCAATGACTCTCACAAATTTCGACAAGACTGCACTGAGCGTATACACCAGCCCCCGCGCCGGTCCTTGCATGGCCGACAACAACATCGCAATGAGGACTTCCTTCTTCGGCAGCTTCGCCACAGCCGCCAATTCGGCCGGCTGCACCACCTTGCCCTCCAACACACCGATGGTGATCTTAATTTTCTGTTCGCGCTTCTCCGCCAGAATAAAGTCCCGAAGGATCTTGGCCGGGAGTACCGGATCGTCATAGCCGATCACCAACCCTGTTGGCCCTTTAAGGTAGGACTTCACCCCGGAAAGGATCGTGCCCTCAGCGGCGCGGGCGGCCAAGGTATTCTTGACGACCTTATATTCGGCTTTCGCGCCTCGCAAGAGCTTGCGAAGCTCCGTCACTTGGTTGACAGGGAGCCCGGCACTTTCGGTGACAATGGCAAGCCGCGCACGACCGAATGTCTCGGTCAACTCCACAACGGCTGTCGCTTTCTCGTCCTTATTCATAATCGAACCCTTCCCCTTCCACGCGGCAACACCCCGACTAACTCCATTCTTTGGCTAACGCGATGGCATCAAGCTTGATGCCAGGCCCCATGGTGCTCGAGAGCGTCGCGCTCATCAGATAACGCCCTTTGCACGAGGCAGGTTTTGCCTTGATCACCGCCTCAAGAACCGCAGCAGCGTTGTCATAGAGCTGTTCAGGCTGAAATGACACTTTCCCGACAGGCACCTGTACGATCCCAGCTTTCTCAACCTTGTACTCTACACGGCCCTTCCGAATTTCCGACACGGCTTTGCCGACATCAAAGGTGACGGTCCCGGTCTTCGGATTAGGCATAAGGCCGCGAGGCCCCAATGCCTTTCCGAGTTTCCCGACGGCCCCCATGAGGTCCGGCGTCGAAATGGCGCAATCGAAGTCCAGCCACCCGCCTTTAATCTTCTCCATCAAATCATCCGACCCGACATAGTCAGCGCCGGCTTGCCGTGCCTCCTGTTCCTTCTCTCCCTTGGCAAACACCAACACACGAATCTTCTTCCCCGTCCCATGAGGCAACGAGGTCGTACCACGCACCATTTGGTCTGCCCGTTTCGGATCGACACCTAACCGAAGCGCCAGATCGACGGATTCATCGAACTTGGTGTAGGCCGACCGCTTCACCACATCAACCGCCTCGCGCAAGGCATAGGCCCGAGGCTCAAGCTTTTCTACTGCCGCTCTCATCTTCTTTCCCATTACACTCCCTCTCTTTTCTCAACACTCGACACAGAAGGCGAGCGTTCACTCGCGTACATAGTCCTGAGCGCGCTTGGGCGCACGCTTCACCGAGGCTCAATTACCCTTGAACCGTCACCCCCATACTGCGCGCCGTCCCTTCAATGATCTTGATCGCCCCCTCGAGATCAACGGCATTGAGATCTGTCATTTTCTTTTGCGCGATCTCACGTAACTGCGCCTTTGTGATCTTCCCAACCTTATCTTTCTGGGGAACACCAGATCCCTTGATAATTCCTGCCGCCTTCTTCAAGAGGTCGGACGCCGGCGGAGTTTTCATCACAAAGGTAAACGATCGGTCCTTGTACACCGTTATGATCACCGGGATGATGCTATCGCCCTCTTTCTGTGTCTTCGCGTTGAACTGTTTGCAAAACTCCATGATGTTGACGCCGTGCTGACCCAGCGACGGCCCGACCGGAGGAGCAGGGTTTGCTTTGCCCGCCGGGATCTGCAACTTAATCTGCGCTGATACTTCCTTGGCCATGTCCTACACTCCTACGCACGTTCGACCATTTCAAAACCTAAATCCGCTCCACTTGCAAAAACCCAAGCTCTACCGGTGTGGAACGTCCAAAAATACTGACCAGAACTTTAAGCCGGCCATGGTCCTGATCCACTTCATCCACCACACCATTAAATCCGAGAAACGGACCATCAATAATTCGCACGTTATCCGTCTTGATGAATTTGACCTGCTCGCGTGGCCCGGCTGCTCCCACATCAACCTGCTTTAAGAGCGACTCTACCTCGTCCGTCGACAAGGGCGTCGGCTGCGCACCGGCGCCGACAAATCCCGTGACCTTCGGTGTTTCCTTGATCATCTGCAAGGTTTCATCGATGACCGGGGACTCCAACTCTACAATCACGTACCCGGGGAAAAACTTCCGTCGAGACGTCCGGCGCTTGCCGTCCTTGATCTCAATCACATCCTCCGTCGGCACAAGTACTTGTCCCAGTTTTTCAACCAATCCCATTTGATTGGCCCGTTCCAGCAAGCTGGTCTTCACCCGTCCCTCGAAGCCTGCGTAGGTATGAATGACGTACCAATTCTTTGCCATGCCCTACCCTCGGATCATTGGTTGACTATGTGCCACGCGGAGACTCTCACTTCCGGATACCCGACTCAAAGAACCTTGCCCACTAACCATACGAGAATCGAGTCGACGAACGACAAATAAAAGGACATGATGATGCAAAAGACAATGACTACCGTCGTGGACCCGATCGTTTCGGCGCGAGTCGGAAACGACACTTTTTTCAACTCCCCGCGCACATCAACAAAGAACTCTCGAATAGAATCCGTAAACCTTCTGAACATGCGCACCTCACCTTCGCTCTTAGAGAGAGGGCTCGCTCCTCCCCCTCACCCAATTTCCTCGCTCTGCTACCGGCATGCTCTCAACTCCAACCGCCGATATTGAGCCTGACCCATCCACTACCCAACGATTGGCAGGGGCACTAGGATTTGAACCCAGACTCTCGGTTTTGGAGACCGATGTGCTACCATTGACACCATGCCCCTAATGACGGCTGGCAACCCAGCCATTGAGCCGGCAGCCCAGCTTACTTTACTTCCTTATGGGCAATGTGTTTCCGGCAGAACTTGCAGAACTTACTCCGCTCCAGCCGATCCGGATCGTTCTTCTTATTCTTCATGGTGGAATAGTTCCGCTGCTTGCAGATCGTGCATGCTAAATCGATGATCTCTCGCATCTCAATACTCCCATACTGTCATGCGACAGCAATCAGATTTACGCCAGAATTTCGGTCACGACGCCGGAGCCGACCGTCTTGCCGCCCTCGCGCACCGCGAACCGCAACCCTTGGTCCATCGCGATCGGGCTGATCAGCTCCCCCGTCACACTCACATTGTCCCCCGGCATCACCA
>JBGTCI010000020.1:0-1761 GCA_041748925.1 Nitrospiraceae bacterium
ACGTGCGGCTCGACGGCCGCGACATCACCGCGCTCAGCCCGCAGGAGCGGGTGTATGCCGGCATGGGCTTCGTGCCGCAAACCTCCAATGTCTTCGTCAGCCTCACGGTGCAGGAGAACCTCGAGATGGGGGCCTACATCCGCGAGGACGACTTCACCGGCACCATGGAGAGCATCTTCGACCTTTTCCCCATCCTGCGCGAAAAGCGCCGCCAGCCCGCGGGCGAGCTTTCCGGGGGCCAGCGCCAGCAGGTCGCGGTGGGCCGCGCGCTGATGACCCAGCCCAAGGTGCTGATGCTCGACGAGCCCACCGCCGGCGTCTCGCCGATCGTGATGGACGAATTGTTCGACCGCATCCTCGACGTCGCCGCCACCGGCATCGCCATCCTGATGGTCGAGCAGAACGCCCGCCAGGCGCTCAACATCGCCGACAAGGGCTACGTGCTCGTCCAGGGCCGCAACCGTTTCACCGACACCGGCGAGGCCCTGCTCGCCGACCCCGAGGTCCGGCGCAGCTTCCTCGGGGGCTAGGGCATGACGTTGCCTTACGTAAGCAGAGCGTCTAACAGTCAATTTACCCTTTAACTACTCATACACTGCATTATTGCTTAGCAATCGATCATGAAAATAAACTAAAGAGTAGAAATTTATTTGAATATTTTAGTAAACTATGGCCTACATACGAATTCATGATCGCGTTGGAAGCGGTCTTGACATGAGCGACACAGAAAACAGGTAGTTCTTCCTCCACTCCGCTGAAGAGAGCGCAGAGCTAATCGACAGATCGTGGTACGATATCGACACTTACGTACTAACTTACTGGGATACCGGTTGGAGTTCTGAAGGCGGGTACAATATTTTCTTATGTGACGTTCCTGATGGCTCAATTATAGAAAGCATATTCTACTCAGATCATTTCGGCCAATCAACTCTCGAAATGTACGAGATTGAGGTCTTCATTTCTGAGCAAGACCTCATGAGCGACGCTACCGAGTGGCGTTTCGATATGCTTAACGCTTCAGACACGATCATTGGCAACAGGTATCGTGATGTCTTAAAGGGCGGAAACTCCGGGGATTTCCTCGAAGGCCGTCAAGGGAAGGATGCCCTTTTCGGAGAACGCGGCGACGACTTCCTGGTTGGAGGGTCCGGAAACGATCGGCTTTATGGCGGCTCTGGTGATGACTTTGTTCACGGCGGTTCGGGCACGGACCTCCTGCTTGGAGGATCCGGCTGGGATGTCTTTGTCTTCAAGTCCGCAAATGACGCGGGACGCCGATCTGCAAGGGACGAGATAGGCGATTTCAATGTCCGGTATGATTGGATTGATCTTTCCGCGTTAGATGCAAATGAAGGAAAACGTGGCAATCAGACCTTTGAGTTTGTCGGGCGCGAAAGTTTCTCCGGTGCAGCTGGAGAACTCCGCTTTCGGAATGAACTCCTTAGCGGCGACACGGATGGCGACAGAAGATCCGACTTTGAAGTGACCGTTTCCGACGTCAACTCACTTCGTGAGATCGATTTCTTTCTTTGAGGCGGCATGGTGATCGAGGCGCGCAAGATCGAGCGGACGAGCCTGCGGGCGCTGCTGGACCTGGATCTGGCCGAGGATCAGCGACGTCTAGGTCCTGAACTCATAAAGGGGATTCCCTTTGAGTCGGGGAAATGATTCAAGCTTCCAAACGGAGGGAGCATGATGACGGGACGTCACGATCTGAGCGATCGGGAGTGGGCGATCATGGCGCCGCTCTTGCCGAACAAG
>JBGTCI010000021.1:0-121185 GCA_041748925.1 Nitrospiraceae bacterium
TGTATTAGGCGCGCCGCCAGCGTTCATTCTGAGCCAGGATCAAACTCTCATAAAGGTGTTCTTAGAATTTGGACCAAGGGCCACCACTTCAATACACTTACACCATTGCTCAACATTCTCTATTCAGTTGTCAAAGAACAAGAAAACTCGTCACGCGAGCCGTGCACTTTACTCTGTGCACAGACGCATGTCAAGGGACCCTTTTACCAAATCTATGGCCGGGTATTCCCTAGAACCGCATGCCCTTACCGCACTCTCGCACGCGGTCAGCAGGCAGGAAGCACGAGCACCATCGAACAGGCGGAAGATAACAAAGCCTCAAATGGGAGTCAAGTATCATTTGTGTGTATAATCAAAAATCATGTCACTGTATAAACCAATTCTCTCCTTGCGACGGCGAACTATTCTGAAGGCCCTCGGCCTCGGTACGCTCGCCGGAGTCACCGGTGGCTGCGACGCGGTTGGATCAGTGTTCGGGCGCATGTTTGCCATGCCCCCGCGCGACACGACCTACTTTACGCCGAACGCAAAATTCTATGTGGTTAATTATGCCGATGGTGCCGTCTCGATGTCTCGAGATCTCAATATCGACCAGTGGAAACTCCATGTGAAAGGCGCCGTGAACACTCCGATGTCACTCGGTTGGCGCGATATTTTGAATCGCGATTCCTACGATCAAATCTCGACACTCATGTGCATCGATACGCTCCCTGGCGGGGACAGCATGGGCAACGCAACGTGGCGAGGCATTTCGCTCAAGAAACTGCTCAGTGAGGCCGGCGCCGATGAAGAAACCGCGCGCGATGTTGTCTTCCGCGGCATCGACGGCTACGACGACAGCATTTCGTTCAAGCGGGCCATGCAAGACGACGTGATGCTCGCCTTTCTCATGAACGGCGAGAAGTTGCCGAAGGAACATGGTTTTCCACTCAGACTCCTCGTGCCGGGACTGTACGGGATCAAGAACGTGAAGTGGATCGTCGAAATCGAAGTCTATCCAGGAGACTATCAAGGTTACTGGCAACGCAAAGGCTGGACCGACGACGGCACGATCAAGATTTTCTCGCGCATCGATTCCCCAGGCCACTATCAAACGCTCCGTGGAGCCGAGCAGAAATTCCGCGGCATTGCCTTCGGCGGACCGAACAGCATCAGCAAAGTT
The DNA here is from genome assembly GCA_041748925.1 of Nitrospiraceae bacterium. Classification (GTDB taxonomy): domain Bacteria; phylum Nitrospirota; class Nitrospiria; order Nitrospirales; family Nitrospiraceae; genus Palsa-1315. The sequence goes on from JBGTCI010000021.1 coordinate 1,163, forward strand.
GAATTGAGCGTCGACGCCGGCCGCACGTGGAACGAGTGCGAGATCGAACCACCGATGTCGCCCTATTCATGGGTCATCTGGAACTACACGTGGAAATCGCCTCAACGTGGCAAGTTCCAAACGGTTGTGCGCGCCACGGACACGAAGGGACAGGTACAGATTGCGGAAATTGTCCGGCCGCAGCCGGCTGGGGCCAGTGGGCTGCATACCATTATTACGGATATCGAGCAGATCTAGCAGCTGGTGAAAATACTCCGGAATTATCGACAACGGGTAGCAGAATAGATCTGTTCAATCTCACTACTTGTCAAATCACGCCATTCGCCCGGCTGGATGCCACCCAGCACAATCGGCCCGATCGCCACCCGCACAAGTCGCAAGGTCGGGTGCCCCACTGCGGCGGTCATGCGCCTGACCTGGCGATTCAGTCCCTCGCGCAGGGTCATCTCTATCCACGCAGTCGGCACGTTTTTTCGGAAGCGGATGGGCACGGGGCGTTCGGGCAACTGCGGATCGCCCGTCAACAGACGTACTTCAGCAAGCTTGGTCTTCTTGCCGTTCAACACCACTCCTTCCCGCAACTGTTCCAAGGCCTCTTCGTTCGGGACGCGTTCGATCTGCACGAGATATACTTTCGGCAGCTTATGCTGCGGGTCCGTGATGTAGTGTGCCAACCTGCCGTCTGACGTCAGAAGCAGGAGCCCTTCGCTATCCAGATCGAGACGACCGGCTGCATAGACCGCCTGCAAATCAATAAATTCCGCCAAGGTCGGCCGCCCGTCCGCATCGGTAAAACACGGCAACACGCCATAGGGCTTATTGAACGCGATCGCGCGAGGAGTGTTTTCATGCGCGGATGTGATGGCCTGACTCACAAGACCGGTTTGAGGCATGAGACCCCACATAAGAATCGAACAGAAGTCGCTCCTGGATACTCCACCCCTGACTCCCATTCCGCCGAAAACTTCGATGAAGAATCCCGGTTACCGTTGGCCATAGGATTCAATCGGCCAGATATGCAGATGTTTCACAATCAGAGTGGGGTATCGATACTCCGTGTCATCGAGGCGATCGATCTTCGCTCCAGATACTTCTCCGACAACCGTCACCCGCGTTCCTTCGATCAGCGTGGCCGGATCCAGAAACTCCTGCTGCAACGCGAGAAACCTTCCTTGTGATTGTTGGCGATCGAAGGTCGGCTCCTCTCCGTTTTCGAGCGGAAGTTGCAAGAGTTCGACCTGCGTGCTGTCGCGGAGTCGCTTCGCTTTCAGGACCTCGCCACCAACCACGAGCACACGCCCCTTATGGAATTCCGGTGAGGTCAGCACGTCTCGAAACGAGACCGTTCGATCAACGAGCGGTTCCATCGACTCGGGAACGATTCGTTGAGAGGAACAGCTTGAGAGCAGGATACTGGCGACTAACCAGCTAGAGAAAAGATATCGTCTTCGCATGCGCACACTATACTGCATACATCAATGCCAGAACGAAAGTCGAGATCGCTGCGCAGGCTCTCACCTACAAAACTTCACTACCCTTTCGACAATTCTATGCTGCGTCGTTGCATGCAGCCGCTCCTAAGCTGTTGAGAATGGAGTATCTTTCCGCCCACTCGACTTTGCTCCCGGTGAATTTCCTCCAATCAAAAAATGAGGCATCTGCCTTGCTCTACTTCATGACCAGAGAGCCTCGTCACTCTCATCAGCAGCACAAAGTGTTTTCTGGAGTCATCGATTCTTATTGTGGTGGCTCCCTTTCATCAACTCGCTAACTCATATGGAGGTTTCCATGACTCGCTACGCAAGCTTCATCGCACTCGCAGCGTTTCTCACGTTCGGCATCGGTACAGCGATGTCTTTCGCCGGCGAACCAGCTCCTGCTGAGCAGAAGGACAAGAAAGGAATGACCAGCGGCAAGGCGGAAGACGACAAGAAGAAAGACGAGAAGAAGGACATGGGCGGAAAGTAAGCCCTGCTTCGGGGCGCAGCAGTCGCTGCGCCCCGCCTGCTCCGTGACAATACCAATACATTGGTCAGCTACCCAGTCCCCTCTTCCTCATGAACAAGACGGCTCACTTTACAGCAGGGTCACAGCAACAGCACTTAGCGTCTGTAGGGTAGCCCCTACAGTGATTGTGGCACTATGCTCCAGTCCCCTTGCTTTACCTCACACACAAGCCGACAATTACTCCCTTATCTCCATGAGAAATGAGTCATTCTCTTCTCATTCGATTCCGGGTCAATGGGCATTGAGCTTGCTCACCTTCACGTGATTCTGTTAGCCATCATTTCAAGGAGGAAACTATGCGACAAATCTCGATTGATCGAACCATGCCACTCGGGGCCCCCGCTTTGGCCATGCTGTGTGCCATAGCGATGGTGGGATGCGTGAGCTCGGGAACCCACACCAAGACGCTCACCGAACTTGAGGCCGAAAAGAAAGCTTCTGCCCAGCTGCAACAGCAATTGGCCGGGCTACAAAAAAATCTTGAACAGGAGGCTGCTAAGCGAAAAGCCGCGGAACAGCAGGCTGCCTCGTTGGCCCAAGAGCGGGAAGCTCTTGCCACACGCTCAAGCGAACTGAACAGCGAACTCAACAATGTGCGCGGCCAAATCACCGATCTCGAACAGAAGCTTGCGAGTGGAAGCGCCTCCTCACAGGAAGAAATCGCCAAGCTGCAGAAACAGGCCTCAGACCTTGAGGCCAACGCCGCCCGCATCGAGAAAGAGCGTGAACAGCTGCGTCAGGAACAGTCCCGATTGGCCGCAACACTCGAGCAGGAACGAGCCGCCAAAGAAGCAGAAATCAAACGGCTGACGCAAACACAAGAAGAGCTATCTAAATCGCTCCAAGACGAAATTTCCAAGGGGAATATCACTATTCAACAAGTCCGGGACCGCCTCACCATCAATATGGTGGACCGCGTGCTATTCGATTCCGGCCAAGCCCAAGTGAAACCGGCCGGCGTAAAAGTCCTGAAACAGGTCAGTGACGTGTTGAAAACAGTCACGGACAAACAGATCCGGATCGAAGGCCACACCGACAACGTGCCCATCAGCGTAAAGCTGCAAGGCCGCTTCAAAACAAACTGGGAGCTCTCGACTGCGCGAGCCACCACGGTAGTGCGCTTCCTGATCGACCAGGCCAGCGTGGATCCCCAGTATCTCTCCGCAGTCGGTTACGCGGATACTCACCCCCTCGCCTCGAACGACAACGAAGAGGGACGATCATCCAACCGTCGAATCGAGATCGTGCTGTATCCCAAGGACCTCAAAGACATTGCCGGCCAAGTCGAAACCAATACGGCTGCATCGAAATAGCCATCAATCCTCCGGAGGTGCTCACCCTAGGTGAGCACCTCCCGCATCGATCAGGGCCTTTCCCCTCTTTCCTGCTTCGGTTATGATGCATCACATGATCGGTCTCGGGATCACTGCGTAGGAATTGGTCCCACTTCGCCAACTCAGATGCCTATGATGTTGAAACTCGCACTGATGGCCATGCTCCTCATGATACCCTTTGGCTTTTCTGCCTGTGACACGGCCTATATAGCCGCGATGGATAAAATGGGTTACGCCAAACGCGATCTCCTGAGCAGCCGTGTCAAGTCAGCGCGTGACGCGCAAGAAGAGGCTAAAAAAGACATCCAGAGTGCCTTGGATCAATTTGGAAAGGTCGTGGCCTATCAAGGCGGAGACCTGGAAAGCACGTATAAGACACTCAGCAGCGAACTGCAAAACAGCGAAGACAGTGCCGAGACCGTGCGGAAACGCATCAAAGACGTTGAAAGCGTGGCCGATGCGCTCTTCTCGGAATGGGAGACCGAACTCGGCCAATATTCCAGTGTGGACTTGCGCCGAAAGAGCGAAGCGAAGCTCATCCAAACCAAAACCCGCTACAAAGACATGCTCAGCGCCATGAATCGGGCTGAACAGCGCATCGATCCGGTCCTGAGACCGCTCCGCGACCAAGTGCTCTACCTCAAGCACAACCTCAATGCGCACGCGTTGGCCGCCATGAAAGGAGAGCTGGTGAAGGTCGACGCCCAGGTCAATCAACTGGTCCGAGACATGAACCGCTCCATTGCTGAAGCCGACAAGTTCATTCAAGCTATGGAGAAAGAGCCGGGCTGACCCGCCCAATCCAGACACCTCGTCCAATCAGGAGGTCCTCATGCGCTGGGAAGGACAACGAGAAAGCGGCAATATCGAAGATCGTCGAGGCATGGGGCCTGCCAGGGTCGGAGGAGGGCTGGGAATAGGCGGCATCGTCCTGGTGCTCGCCGTCAGCTATTTCACAGGCATCAATCCCTTGACCCTTCTCAACATGCTCAATGGCGTGCAGGAGGTCACTGACCCATCGGCACCCTCCGAGCCCGCACCGACCGGATCGCCCGATGACCAGTTGGGAAAATTCGCCGCCGTCGTCCTCGCCGACACGGAAACCACTTGGAGGCAGCTGTTGGGGCCGCGGTATGAAGATCCTCGACTCGTACTCTTTACAGGCGCAGTCCAATCTGCCTGCGGGACCACGTCGTCAGCTGTTGGCCCCTTCTACTGCCCAAGAGATAACAAAGTGTATCTTGACCTGTCCTTTTTCAACGAGATGGCCCGACGGCTCGGCGCGCCCGGCGACTTCGCGCAGGCCTATGTGATCGCCCATGAGGTAGGCCACCACGTGCAAAACCTGATGGGCATTGCAGAGAAGGTGACGCGCCTCCAACGTCAGTCGTCTGAACGAGAGAGGAATGCCTTGTCAGTGCGAATGGAACTGCAGGCCGACTGCTTCGCCGGCGTCTGGGGCCACCACGCCAAGCGTGATCGGAATCTGATCGAGCCGGGCGATTTCGAAGCAGGCGTGAAAGCCGCTGCCGCCATCGGAGACGACCGACTCCAAAAGATGGGACAAGGCTACGTCCAGCCAGAGAGTTGGACGCACGGCTCCTCTGAACAGCGCATGACCTGGCTCAGAAAAGGCTTGGAGACCGGCGACCCGAAAGCCTGCGATACCTTCGCAAGCAATCCACGCTAGTCTTCTCATGGACTACGATCACGAACAATCGCAAGAGTCACCATCGCAAGGTATTTGTGCGGCCTTTCTCGCCGATGCACCGTGGAATGCGAAATCCGTCATTGCCGCTGGTATCGCAACGGTCGGAAGCCTTGCCGCATGGGTGGCTGATTTCTCATCGCCTGCCCTGGCAGGCATCGGTGGCAGCTATCTGGCAGGATTTTTCATCGGCTGGGCATCCCGACGATTTCTCAGAGTGGCCGCGCTCATCACGGGCGGATTGCTGGCCGGCATCGCCGTATTAGAAGAGACCGGCTGGATCGATCTCGATTGGACCTCGGTTGAAACGCAGATCAGCCACGCCATCGCAGCGGGACAGCAGGGCGCTCAAGGACTCAAACACGTCCTCTCCGGGTATCTTCCCTCAACAGGGGCCGGCGCGGTCGGAATGTTTTTCGGATTTCGGAAAAAATAGCGAGGCCAAGTCAATGCGGGGTGCTGTGTCCAGGGAGTGCTTGATACCACCCATTGGCCTGAGCCAATGATACAGGGCAGTCGAACAATTGACTGAGATTGGTTTCCGTAAGAACCGCGCACTTGTCCCCATCCTGAAGAATTTTTCCTTGCTTCAGCAGCACGACACGCTCTACTTCCGGCGGAATCTCATGGATATGGTGCGTCACCAGCAATAGCGTTTTCCCCTTCCGTATATGGGTCCGGACGAGATCCAGATAGTGAAACGTCGCCGTCAGATCAAGCCCGCTCGTCGGTTCGTCAAGCACGAGCGCTGCCGGCTCATGAACGAGCGCCCGTCCCAACAAACATCGCCGCTGCTCGCCCGTCGACATCGCTCCAAACCGTCGATCCTTTAACGAACCTGTACCCATCTCTTCCAACATACCGTCTGCACGAGCGAGTTGCGCATAACTGAAATCTTGATGGCCATAAATCCCGATACTGGCATAAAAGCCTGATAGGACCACTTTAAGACCGGTCACCTGGTCCATATACTGATGTTGAAGATCGTGCGACACCATACCCAATCGTTTACGAACATCCCACACGTTCCACCGTTCTTCGCCAAATATTCGGATACGCGTCGCGTCATTCGGGACCGGATGGACCTCGCCGGCCAGCAATTTCAAGAAAGTAGATTTCCCGGCGCCATTGGGACCGAGGATGGCAACGTGTTCACCCACTTGGATGGACAATGAGAAGTCATTGAAGACACAGGTATCCCCTCGATAGACCGTCACCCGTTCGATCTCGATTAAGGGGCTGCTAGGCTTCATCCGGATCGGAATTGATCTTGGCAGGACTGGAAGATTTAGAAGAACGAGATGGTTTCTTGACTGAGGCAGGGATCTTCGGCGTCTTCGTCGTCACGTCAGCGTTCTGTGCGCGGTGAAGCAAGGCATGGTCCATGAGCACCAGCGCCATCATGGCTTCTGCAATTGGGGTCGCTCTGATACCGACGCATGGATCGTGACGCCCGTTGGTCTCGACGGTTACCGGCTTGCCCTGCTTATCGATGGACCGGCGGGCCACACGGATACTCGACGTCGGCTTAATCCCAATCGTGACGACGATATCTTGCCCGGTTGAAATCCCACCGAGAATGCCTCCGGCGTGATTCGTAATAAAACCTTCCGGCGTCAGCTCGTCACCATGTTCAGACCCACGCTGCGTGACCGCGCCGAACCCCGCGCCGATTTCCACTGCCTTCACCGCATTGATGCTCATCATGGCGCCGGCCAAATCGGCATCGAGCTTCGCATACACAGGTCCACCCCACCCCACTGGCACCGACTCAGCGACCGTGGTGATCTTCGCACCCACCGAATCCCCTGCTTTCCGCAGCTCATCCATAAACGACTCAAGCTTTGGCACGACCTCGGAACTTGCGGAGAAGAACGGATTCTTGCTGACCTCTGCCCAACTTTTAAACGGCGCTTCAAGCGGGCCAAGCTGACTCAGATAACCGCGAATCACGACACCGTACTTCTCCCTGAGCCATTTCTTTGCAATCGCCGCGGCTGCTACACGGACAGCTGTCTCTCTCGCAGACGCGCGCCCACCGCCACGGTGGTCGCGAATGCCATATTTCTGCCTATAGGTATAATCCGCGTGACCGGGACGGAACGTATCGATCAGATTGCCGTAATCCCTGCTGCGGGCGTCTTCGTTTCGAATGAGCAGCGCAATCGGTGTGCCGGTGGTCTTGCCTTCAAATACACCGGAGAGGACTTCGACGGTATCTGATTCCTGCCGCTGCGTGACGTGGCGGGAGGTGCCGGGCTTGCGCCGATCAAGATCGTGCTGAATGTCCTCGACGGAAAGAGCCAGACCTGGCGGACAGCCATCCACGACACAGCCAATCGCAGGCCCATGGCTTTCTCCGAATGATGTGACCGTGAATATGCGGCCAAACGAATTGCCAGCCATGAGGCGGATGACTCCTCCCTATTCGATGAGATCGAGCTTGATGCGCAACTCCGTTAACTGATCGGCACTGACTGCAGACGGCGCATCGGTCAACGGACATTGCGCCCGTTGTGTTTTGGGAAACGCGATCACGTCGCGGATCGAGTCAGCCGCCCCCAATAACATGATGAGCCGATCGAGACCGAACGCAATCCCGCCATGTGGAGGAGCCCCATAGTCCAACGCATCGAGCAAAAATCCGAACTTCGCCTGCGCTTGCTCCTTGTTGATGCCAAGCAGGTCGAGAATGCGCAGCTGGATATCGCTCCGATGGTTCCGGATACTCCCGCCGCCGATTTCGCTTCCATTCAGGACCATGTCATACGCCTTCGCCCGTACTTTGAGCGGCTCCGAGTCCAAGAGCGCCACATCCTCATCCATCGGCGCGGCAAAAGGATTGTGCATGAAGATGTACCGTTTCTCTTCGGGCGAATAATCCAGCAAAGGAAACTCGACGACCCACAGAGGCTTCCAGGCAGCGGAGTCAATCAACTTCAGCTCTTCTCCCAGCAATAGTCTGATACGGCCCAACACGTCGTGGACAACGGCGGCCTTATCGGCGCCGAAGAGGACTAAGTCCCCCGGCTTCGCGTCAGGAAGGGCCGATGCAAAGGCCTTCGCATCCAGAAACTTGGCGATCACGGATTCAAGCTGCCCCTCCGGGGTGATCTTCAACCAGGCGAGCCCCTTGGCTCCAAAACTCTTCGCCGTCTCACCGAGTGCGTCGATCCGGCTTCGCGGCGTGGTGGCCCCGCCTTTGACGATCAACGCCTTCACGATCCCGCCTTTGGTCGCCGCCTCCTTGAACACCTTGAACTCGCTGGCCGCCGCAAATGCGGTGACGTCATGCAGCGGCATGTCGAAGCGCAGATCCGGCTTGTCCGATCCGTAGCGGCCCACGGCTTCGGCATAGGTCATACGTGGAAATGGGGCAGGCAACTGGACACCGCCTGCCTCTCGAAACACTGTCACAATCATCTGCTCCATTAAACTCATGACTTGCTCGCGGTCCGCAAAAGACAGTTCCGCGTCGATCTGCGTAAACTCTGGCTGGCGGTCGTTGCGCAGATCCTCGTCGCGGAAACACCGCGCGATTTGATAGTAGCGATCCACCCCGCTGACCATCAGCACCTGCTTGAAGAGCTGCGGCGACTGCGGCAACGCATAGAATTGACCGGGATTCACTCGGCTCGGCACCAAATAATCCCGCGCGCCTTCCGGTGTACTCTTGGTCAAAATCGGCGTTTCCACTTCGAGAAACCGTTCTGCGTTCAGAAATCCACGGACGGCTTGCATGATGTCGTGCCGGATGCTCAGGAGCCGCTGCATCTTGGGACGCCGAAGATCCAGGTAGCGGTACTTCAATCGAATCGACTCCGTCACTTCAGCATCGTCTTCGATCACGAACGGCGGCGTCTTCGACTCGTTCAGAATTTCAACAGCGTCTACAAACACTTCGATCTCGCCAGTGGGCAGATTGGGATTCTTGGACTCTTCGGGACGGGCCATCACTTGGCCTGTCACAGACACAACGCACTCGCTCCGCAAGGCGTGGGAGACTCGATGCACCGCTGCATTGCGCTCGGCGTTACACACCACCTGCGTAATCCCGGTTCGATCTCGCAGATCGATGAACATGACCATACCGTGGTCCCGCCGCTTCTGGACCCAGCCATTCAAGATGACGGTCTGCCCTATCGCAGCTTTCGTGAGTTCCCCGCACCGATGAGTTCTGACCTTCATGCCACCTTCACTTTCTTGGATCGGGCCCACCCGGCCCGACTGACCGGCCTCTTTGGCTTTGGAGCCTGCTTCTCTGTGTCCTCTGCTGAAGCCAGTTTCTGGTCAGCGAGGTCGCGCAACGCATTCGCTTCACGGTCCGTCAGGTACCTGAACTCGCCGGACTCCAGACTCCCCAGCAACAGTGGACCCATCTTAATCCGCGTCAGCTTCAAGACCGGGTGACCAACCGCCTCCAACATTCGCTTCACTTGATGCTGGCGCCCTTCGCGGATCGTAATTTCGAGCCAAGAATTTTGCTTGGCCTTCTTGACCTTCTTGACGATAGCCGGACTGGTCATGCCGTCTTCCAGTTGCACACCCTGTTCTAACTGCCGGATATGTTCATCCGTCACCACCTGTTTGACCTTAATGAGATAGGTCTTCGGTACATGGTAGCGGGGATGGAGCAACGTCTGGGCCAAGTCGCCGTGATTGGTCAAAAGCATCAACCCTTCGCTGTCGAAGTCCAATCGACCGACGGGAAATACCCGCACCGATATCCCACGGAGGAAGTCCTTCACCGTCGGCCTGCCTCCCGGATCGTCCAACGTCGACATCACGTTCCTCGGCTTGTTCAGCAAGAGGTAGACGTAGGGCTGAGCGGAACTGATGTGCTTACCATCCACTTTGATATGGACGCGATCCGGATCGACCTTGGTGCCGAGTTCCGTCACAACTTTCCCGTTCACCGTCACACGCCCAGCCGCAATCCACTCCTCAGCCTTTCGCCGCGAAGCCAATCCGGTTCCAGCAATGACTTTCTGCAATCTGACTTCCATAAGTGCTTCCGTGAAGCGTATCTCGTATCTCGTCGTTCGCAGGATCAGATGACTCTACTTCGCTTTACGCTTCACGAACGACGCTTCACCTGTATTCTATTCCCATTCAATCGTGGCCGGCGGCTTCGAACTGATGTCGTAGACTACCCGATTCACGCCCTTCACTTCGTTGATGATCCGATTCGACATCTTGCCCAGCACGTCATTTGGGATCTTAGCCCAATCGGCCGTCATACCATCCAAGCTTGTGACCGCACGGAGCGCAATGACATGTTCATAGGTTCGTTGATCGCCCATGACTCCCACAGTCCTGATCGGTAACAACACGGCAAGCGATTGCCAAATCTCACGATACAAACCGGCGGCGCGAATCTCCTGATCGAGAATGGACTCAGCTGCTCGTAAGATAGCTAGCCGTTCCTTGGTGACCGCTCCCAACACCCGGATGGCAAGGCCAGGCCCCGGGAAGGGCTGCCGCCACACAATTTCATCCGGCAATCCCAACTCCTTACCCAACACCCGCACTTCATCTTTGAACAATTCCCGCAAGGGTTCGATCAACTTGAGCCGCATGCGAGCCGGCAGACCACCTACATTGTGATGCGTTTTGATCGTGGCCGACGGACCCTTGAAACTCACACTCTCAATCACATCGGGGTACAGCGTGCCCTGGACCAGAAATTTTGCGCTCCCAGATTTTTTCTTGGCTTCAGCCTCGAATTGTTCGATGAACTGCTTCCCGATAATTTTCCGTTTACGCTCAGGGTCGATCACTCCCTTAAGCTTGGCAAGGAACGAGTCGGACGCGTCAATGAGCCGCAGATTCAGATGGAGCTGTTGGGCGAACGTCTGTTTGACTTGTTCTTTCTCTCCACTCCGAAGCAGCCCGTTGTCCACGAAGATACAGGTCAGCTGGTCGCCGATGGCCCGATGCGTGAGGGCCGCCGCCACCGACGAATCTACCCCGCCGCTCAAGGCGCAAATCACTCGCTCCTTACCGACTTGCTCGCGAATCTGCCGCACCGCTGTATCCACATACGACAGCATCGTCCAGGTCGGTTTACAACCGCAGATGTCGTAGACAAAATTACGAAGCAGCGTCGTCCCTTCCGGCGTATGAACCACTTCCGGATGAAACTGAAGACAATAGATCCGCCGCTTGTGATCGTCGCGTTTCATGGCGGCAATCGGCGAATTGGCTGTATGCGCGATCGACCGAAAGCCCGGTGGCATCCGTTCTATACGGTCTCCGTGCGACATCCAGACGACGGTCGATCCCTCTGTGCCGATTCCCTTGAATAGATTGCTGCGGTCATCGATCGTGAGATCCGCCCGCCCGTATTCCCGGTGCTTGGATTTGGCGACCTCCCCGCCCGAGAGATGCGTCACGAGCTGCATGCCGTAACAAATACCGAGAATGGGAATGCCTAGGTCGAAGAGTTCCCTGGGAACCGTCGGCGCCTTCTTCTCATACACGCTGGAAGGGCCACCCGACAGCACGATGCCTTGTGGACGATAGGCGAGAATGGTCGCCAAGGAAACTGTGCAGGGCAGAATTTGCGAGTAGACTTGGGCTTCGCGAATGCGGCGCGCAATCAATTGGGTGTATTGCGACCCAAAATCGAGGACCAGAATTCTATTGTGCCAGAGTTCCATCGAAGCGTAAAAAGTGAAACGTTAGAAGTTAGACGAGAGAAAACAGGAAGCGCACCCTGAAGATACGTTTCACCTTTTACTTTTCACATTTCACTTCGGCTATTCCCAATCCATCCGATAGTTCGGCGCTTCCTTCGTGATGATCACATCGTGCACGTGACTTTCGCGGAGCCCGGCGACCGTCTGACGGATAAAGGTGGCCTTCTGTTGTAAGTCCGAGATCGTCCTGCATCCACAATAGCCCATGCCGGACTTTACGCCGCCGATCAATTGGTAGGTGACAGCCGAGAGTTTCCCCTTATAGGGCACGCGACCTTCGATACCCTCGGGGACCAGCTTCTGCGCGGGACGCCCCGCTTGCCCGTACCGATCCCCACCACCGCGCTCCATCGCGCCGATCGAGCCCATGCCGCGGTACACCTTGTAGGTCCTCGCTTGGTATAGTTCGGTTTCCCCCGGTGACTCTTCGGTACCCGCCAAGAGTCCGCCGAGCATGACCGAGGAAGCGCCGGCTGCCAAGGCCTTCGTGATATCGCCGGAATACTTGATCCCGCCGTCTGCAATAATCGGGACCCCGCTGCCCGCTAGGACTTTTGCGCAATCGGCAATCGCCGTTAGCTGCGGCATTCCGGCCCCCGACACGATACGAGTGGTACAGATTGAACCCGGCCCCACGCCCACCTTCACGGCATCAACACCTGCCTTCAACAAATCCTTCGTCGCCTCGGCGGTAGCAATATTCCCGGCTATCAGTTCGATTTCCGGATGACGTTTCTTGATCAGCTTGACCATATCCAGTACCGATTGAGAATGCCCGTGGGCGGTATCGACCACGATTACGTCTACTCCGACCTTCTTGAGCCGCGCCACGCGATCTTCCGTTTCCGGCCCCACACCGACAGCCGCACCCACGCAAAGCCGGCCATGTCCGTCCTTGCATGCGTTGGGATACATAATGCGTTTTTCGATATCTTTAATGGTAATGAGCCCCTTGAGTTCGAAATTTTTGTTCACGACCGGCAGCTTTTCAATCCGATGCTCGTGCAACACCTCGCGAGCCTTTTCCAAGCTTGTTCCTTCGGGGGCCGTGATCAATTTGTCCCGCTTCATAATTTGCGAGACCTTCAAATCCATCCGGGTTTCGAACCGCAGATCGCGATTGGTGAGAATGCCGACCAATTTCTTGTCTTTTGTGACGGGAATTCCGGAGATCCGATATTTTGCCATCAACGCATGGGCATCGCGGATTGTTTGATCGGGCGCGATCGTGATCGGATCAAGAATCATTCCGCTCTCGGATTTCTTCACCCGGTCCACTTCTGTCGCTTGATCCACCGGTGACAACACGCGGTGAATAATCCCGATACCGCCCTCACGGGCGATGGCGATGGCCAAACGGGACTCGGTGACGGTATCCATGGCCGAGCTGATGATGGGAATATTGATATTAATGTGGCGAGTCAGCCTCGTACGCATGTCGACTTCACTCGGCAAGATCTGCGACTTGGCCGGAACCAACACAACATCGTCGTAGGTGAGTCCTAGGCGTGGTTCTTTATCTAGCATAATTGCTCCGTCATCACGTCATAATGTCTGAAAGTCATCAAGTCTGAATGCCTTCAGGCCTTACTGACCTGACAACTTTACGACTTGAGACTTTCAGGTTCTGGCGTCAGCTCTGCTGTTGTCTCGGCATCTTCCTGGAGCCGTTCGCTTCCCTCGTCCGCCGGCATGAACTGTTCGACTCTGGTGTTCCCGCTATCGACGACGAACACGCTTCCTCTGACATCGACTGCGATGCCGTAGGGGAAATTGAACTGCCCTTTCCCGTTCCCAAACCCGCCCCACTGTGTGATGAAATTGCCTTCTTTATCGAACTTCTCGACACGGTGATTGCCGGTATCCGTGACAAAGACGTCGCCTGCCCCATCGACCGTAATGCCCCAGGGAGATCGCAACTGACCGGCCTCCTGCGCGAGCTGGCTGCTGGCATGCCCCGGTTCGGCACTGCCGCCCCACTTGGCCAGCAACTGCGGGAGCACGTTGGTGCTGGTATCGAACTTCTGAATCCGGTGATTACCCATATCGACGACGTACACAAACCCATCTGTCTGGTCCACGGCCACGCCGCGCGGAAAGTAGAACTGGCCGTCTCCGTTTCCGAAGCTGCCCCAGGACATGATGAACTCGCCGTTCATATCGAACTTCTGAACACGGAAGTTGGCGCTGTCGACCACATACACATACCCACGCACCCGATCGACCGCGATGCCCCAGGGTGAGTTGAACTGCCCTTCGCCGTTTCCACGCGACCCGAACTTCATGAGATAGCCGCCGAGCTTTCCGTCGAATTTCTGGACACGGTGGTTGTTCGTATCGACTACCCAGACGTCGCCCTTGCCGTCACACGCAACTCCAGTAGGGTTATGGAAGTTCGAATTGGCTGAACCGAAGTTCCCCCAAAGGATAATGAAGTTGCCGGCATTGTCGAATTTCTGAACCCGGTTGTTTCCGTTGTCGACCACGAACAGCGATCCTTGCTGATCCACGCACAGACCGTAGATCGGAGCCATGAACTCGCCGCCATGGAGCAATGAAGCGCCGCGGCCCGTACGGCCCCATTCTGATACGCAGAGATACCCCGACGTGTTGACCAGAATCGTGGTGCTCGCAGGGGTGGAGACGTTCCCTCCCACATCCTTAAACCAGACGTAGATCGACTTCTGCCCATCCCCTAGCGACAAAATAAATGGGATCGTCGCGCCGAACTTGGTGGCCGGCGTCACGTCCACCCATCCCGGCGTCCCCGCCATGGGAGTGATCGGCGCCTCGGAGACAAAATAGGCTGCGACTCCGGTATCGACATCGTTGGCTGAAATCGTGACGATGACTTCCGGCGTGTTCGTCATGAACGCGCCATGATTGATCACCGCATAAGGATTTTGCGGCGCCGTGATATCGATGAGCACGGGCGTCGCCGTCACTTCATTCGACAACTCGCTTTCAGCGCCGGCCTCGAATACCGCGGTCACAGCATAATGGTATGGGGTATCGTTCGAGAGACCGGTGTGCGTATAAGGATTCGTCACACCTTCAATTTTCGTTGCAGTCTGGATCGTGAGCTTCGGGATGGTGTTGAAATACAAGTTGTAGGACTGGGCGCCAGGAACTTCCATCCAACTCAAGAACGCTTCCGTATCCCCGGCTTTCACCGCCACGCTGTGGGGCGCCGGGGTCTCGCTCGGCGCCTGATTGGCTGACGTCTCGTCCTTCCCGCGATTGAGTTCTTCGTCCGTCGGCACATACTTAAGAATGCGGCCATTGCCGCTGTCGACCACATACACCGCGCCCTCTTTGTCGACCGCGATCCCGTAAGGAAAATTCAGCTGTCCTTCTGTCTTTCCGCGGTTTCCCCAAGCACAGAGGAAGGTCCCGTTGCCGTCGAACTTTTGGATGCGATGGTTGCCAGTATCGACAACATAGACATTACCGAGCGCATCGCAGGCAATCCCCCAGGGAGACTTGAATTGGCCGAGACCAGCTCCCTCTCGCCCCCACTTGGCAAGGAAGCTCCCGCGGGCATCGAACTTCTGAATGCGATTGTTGCTTTCATCTGCTACAAAGATATTGCCGACAAAATCGACGGCCACGCCGCGAGGGAAGAAGAATGCCCCGTCGAAGCTCCCGTCACGGCCCCACTTGAGTAACGCCGTCCCGTCCGAGGTGAACTTCTGTATGCGCGCGTTGCTCGTGTCGGACACGTACAGATTTCCTTCTGCGTCCGTCGCGAGCCCCCAAGGTACATCGAACCGGCCCAGATCGGCCCCACGCCACGCAAATCCGAACTTGCCCCAGGCCTGCATCACATTGCCGTCGAGATCGAATTTCTGCATGCGGTTATTGCCGCTGTCTGCGATATACAGCACATCATTCGGCCCAACCGCCAATCCGCGCGGATAGTAGAAACTCCCTTCCTGCGAAGAAGGGTCTCCGCCCCATCGCGCAAGAAACTTTCCGGACTTGTCGAGCTTTTGAATCGAATGATTATCGGTATCGGCCACGTAGATATTGCCGTCCTTGTCGAGCGCAATCCCCGTGGGCGAACAGAACTCTCCGTCGTCCACCCCTTCCCGTCCAATGCACATAGCCAACAGATAGGGCGAAGGAATCGCCATGACCTCTTGAGACTCGAGACTTTCCCCCTTCTGCGTCACCACAGTCACGACGTAGTGGTAGCAGATCCCGTTGGCCAGATCGTCATGGACAAACGGACTCTGGGTACCTTCCAAACAGGTGGCTTTGTCTTTTTTCACCCCAATGACAGCTTTGAAGTCGGAATCGCCGGCAATCGGACGCGTGAGATCGGAGAACTTGATCATCACGCCCTTGGTGGTTTGGAAATAGAGGTTGTAGTACATGGCATCGGGAACGGGATCCCAGGTAATGGTGACCCGGCCATTCCCCGATTTTGCAGCCACGTTTGCCGGAGGCGGTGGAAGTTCTTCTTCTGCGGCAATCGAATCGCCGGCACCCCATTCGCCCAGCGTCCCATCGATGGTCACATGCATTCGGTCACACCGAAACATCTCGTCGAGCAGCCAGGCTTTGATCATGTGGTGGTGCATCCTGTTGCTAAAGCCGCCCGGTTAGCAGAAACAAGGGGCCTTTCAATGACTTAGAATTGGATTGACGAGTCTAACAAAGCGGCGGAAAGAGAGTCAACGGGGCCCCTCGCCGCCGCGCTCATGAAGGACCGACTATGACAACCCATATATGAAAATTTCGAACTATTCTTTGCCCTCCGCGCCTCTCTGAATTACAGTCGCCTCATGCGACTGCAATCCTCATCATCGACAAGCAGGACAGCCATACCCTGCCCAAAGTGCGGATTCGAACAGGAGGAAGGACCTGAGTGTCTGCGTTGCGGAATTGTCTTCTCCAAGTTCAAGCCACCGACTCCGGCAATCGAAGCACCCCCGATCACCGATACTGAGACAACGACACAATCATCGACGCCAGGATTGTTCTCTCGTGTGTTCCGCCTGCTTCCCTGGATCTCTCTCACGCTCTCGATCGGCATCCTGCTGCTGATTCTTCGCCAGGCGCCGCCGTTGCCGATCCAAACTGATCCGGACGCGGCCGATCGCGTCGCAGAGAAGATGGCCCATCTCCAAATGGCTGTACAGACGAGCCAGCCTCACGCACTCACGCTCAATGAAGCAGAACTGAATCAGTGGATGCGCGACAATCTCGCAATCGCCTCCACTCATCAAGCACAACAGGCTGGGATCCCGACACCCGCAGGAAGCGAGACGACCGTACAAGAGATTCAATCGGCCTTAAAAGACGTTCGCATAAACCTCCTAGGCGACCAACTTCGGGCTTATGCCGTCTTTATCCTCTATGGAAAAGAGATCTCACTCCAACTCGACGGCACAATCACAACCGAAGGGGGCTATATTCGACTCCAACCCACTGCGGGCAAACTCGGCTCATTACCTATTCCATCCTCAACACTCGATAGCGTTGTCCATCAATTGTTCGACTCGCCCAATAATCGGGACAAGTTCCAACTTCCACCTCAGATTGAATCCGTTCGAGTTGAGAACGACAGTCTCATCATCTCCACACGTTAGACATGGGTCGAAGCAAGGGAGACTAGCTCACAGCCATTCAGGCCAACATTTTGGAGTGGTGTGCAGATAGGGCAGCCTGATCAACAAGCCGTGCACGTCACGAGTGGATAAAAATGAATCGGAAAAATATGAACTGCAAGCCTGTTCAACTCAGCTGGCTGCGGAAAACTATGTAGACCCACTCAATAGCCTGCGCGTTCGGGAAGAGAGAGAGGCTAGTCCAGCAGGATGCTCAAAAAGACCGTTCAGCAAGGCCGCAGCGAGCGAAGAGGCGAGGCGTACGCTTCGGTACGTTTAACCTCTGAGCGATGCGAGAACGATGCTGGCGGGCTTTTTCAGCGTCCTGTTAAACTTGTTCGACTGGTTCGTCGACGAGCGTTCCGTTGGTCTCTGCATCGAAGGCCATTGTGGCCTCATCTTCCGCTAGATCACTCGTGGCGGGGAATTCTTCTGAGGAAGGCATCTCGGAGGTCTCAACTACCTCCAGTGACTCTTCTTCGATCGGCAAGAGAGCTTGCTCGGACTCGCCGAGTTCTTTGAACTCACGCAATGGCGGGAGTTGGCTCAAATCTTGTAATCCAAAATGCTCGAGAAAAAACTTGGTCGTCCCATACATGATCGGCCGGCCAGGCACGTCTTTTCGCCCGACGATCCGAACCAACTTGCGTTCGCATAACGTGCGCAGGACACCGGACGTTTCGACGCCACGAATCTCTTCGATCTCAGACCGCACAAGCGGCTGTTTGTAGGCAATGATGGCGAGGGATTCGAGCGCGGAGCGAGAGAGCTTTTGCGCCGCCTTGGCCTTATCCATCCGTTTCAGCCAAAGCCCATATTCCTGCTTCGTCACCAGTCGGTACCCGCCTGCAACCTGCACAAGCTGAATGCCTCGCCCATCCTGATCCAAATCGTGCGTGAGAATCCCCAGGGCCTGCACCACTTCAGCTTTTGAAACTGTCCCCAAGATAGATATCAGCCGAGCGACCGGCACCGGCTCTGGCGACACGAACAAGATCGCTTCGAGTATGGCTTTAAGTTCCCGCGCGTCGATAGCCTCCGCCTGGCTGTTCACCGCCTCGACGGCGGCATCCTTCACCGCATTGCCCGGCGCCCCATTGCTCTCGAGAGCCGACGCTGTCTCTGCGAAAGCGATGTCGTCTGTTTCTTGTTCCACAATTGAGTTCATGCTCCCCTCCATTCAGCATCGTCCAGCTCTGCCGGATCTGGTACGAGCGAAAAGGCGCGCGACACGAGAATCGGCCCAAAATGATCCGGCTGGAATACCCGAGCCGTTCGAAGCCGCATCAGTTCCAGCAACGCCAAAAATGTGACGATGATGACAAGACGATGGCAGGCCGGCTCGAACAGCTCGACAAAGTTCACCGATTCCTGCCCCTCCAGCATTTCCAGAATCGCGTTCATCCGCTCCCGAACCGTCAAGTTGTCCGGCAAAATCTCCATCAGCTTCTTGCCGGGATTGCGATCGAAAATCCCTTGCAGCACATCCACTAAATCAAACAGGCTGACATTGTCCAGCAGCGTCTCATCCGATTCCAATTCGACCGCCGGACTCTGTGCACGACTATAAATCTCCCGCCACAAGCGCTCATGTTCGTCCAACTGTCGGGCAGCCTCTTTGAACTGTTTGTACTCGAGCAGCCGCCGCACCAATTCCTCACGGGGATCAGGTCCGTCTTCCTCATCAGCAACCGTCTCATCGGCGGGAAGCAGCATCTTGGATTTGATCTGAAGCAAGGTCGCCGCCATCACGAGAAATTCCCCCGCGACAGTCAGATTCAGGCCTTCCATCGCCTCAATATAGGTGAGGTATTGTTGCGCAATAAGATGGATGGGAATGTCGTAGATGTTGATCTCGCTCTTCTTTATGAGATGGAGCAAAAGATCGAGGGGCCCCTCAAAGTTCTCGATGCGAACCTGATAGGGCAATGCGGTTTGTTCGATAGCGTCGATGTGGTCATCCACGAGGGGATTTATACCAGCTTTGGGGGAGGCGGGGCAAGCCTCCATCTATTAGTAGTGGTATGGGGTGGGAGGCCTACCCGTCATCGCAACCGAATCAGGTAGGCGATCACCAATCCACCGCCCACCACAAGGGAGAGGATGAGTGCGTACTGTATCGTCTGATTTTCGGATTCCTGGGGTGTCTGTGCTGTCATTGATCTGGCCGCTCTGGCAAACTGAGAACCCTTTTCGAACGAGGCTTTGGAAAAATCGTCCTGTCGCTTGAACGACGCGTCGGAAAAGTCTGCTGTCGATCGGAACGTAACTTGGCGAAAGTCTGCGTCCCCTTCGAACTGGGTAAAGGTGAAAAACGCATCGCCGTCGAACAAGGCTGCAGAGAAATCCGCCAGGCCTTGGAAGCGGCTTCCTGAAAACCCGGTGCCCAATTTGAAGTAGGTGCGCGACAGATCGACATCCTTCTCGAAGACCACCTCCAAAAACTCCGTCAGTCCATTGAATCTCGACTGCTGGAATGTGACCGGCCCCTGAAAGACGGATCGGTGGAATCTCGTATGCGGGCCGAACGCCGCGTGATCAGCAAACAGGTCGCGCAGAAATCGCCCCTGCACAAAATAGCTCTCCCGCAAGAACCGCGCGCCTGACAACGTGACCGGCTGAATGAACACAGCCCGTGAGAGATCCATCAGCTGTTCAAACGTTGTTCCGCTGAACGTCACAGGCCCCCGTACCACCAGAAACCCTTGTGGCGATCCAAGCCTGATCGCTCCGTGCACAACCGAATCGACGATCGTGACGGAGCCGGAAATCACGCGCACCTCGCTTCCCTGCAGCTCCTTCACCCCCTCAAGCTCGGGTGGAAACGGACCCACCGGCAACATCTCTAAAGACAGATCGCCGCGAATGACCACCCCTGAGAGATCGACCCCTTTCCCTTCCTTGAAGACTTGCATCAATTGCGCAGCATCCACCGCTCGCGCCTCTCGGTCTTGCTGCGTGCAGTCGGCGCCCAGATGACGCGCAAATCCTACTCCCGGCCTGGAAGCAATCGACTCCACCTGACAGTTCGAAGCAGCGGCGCCGAGCGGCAGACAAAGAAAAGCCAACCCTCCCAGCATGAGCCAATCAAATACCCGACTCATCATCCACGCCCTTATACGGAATGTCATGGTCCAACGCAAGGAAAGAACCGTCAACTCGCTTTACTACCCAACCGGATTTGCTACACTTTCCGAGCTGTGGGATGTGAAAGGTTTCGGAGGGTGCGGATTCGGCAGTCCTGCGTTTCACCTCTCACTTCTTACTTTTCACGATTTTCAGATGAGAGGCTCATGATGCGACGCCACCTTGCTCATATCGTACTGATTGTCACCCTCCTTTGTGGAATTCCCGTCTCGGTTTCGGCAGACAATATCATTGAACTCCCGGTCCTGGCAGCCATTCGGCAAAACAATCTCGGTGTGTTTGAAATCCTGATGATGTGGTGGGACAAGAAACCCGAACCGAACCCCGTTCAACTGCGATGGGTCCTTGCCGGCGTACTTCTGGGGAATGATCATTTGGGCTCTATGGCTCAGGCCTTTGCCTATGCAGTCGAGCACACCCCCTCGGTTCAGCATAGTGGGACGGTCTCTGTGCAAGGTGTGGCTTATCGACCCACAGGCAGCGACGGACCAAGCGCCGGTGCGGCGATGGCCGTGGGATTCATTGCCATGTTTAAGGGGGAACACATTCAGCGGGGCATTGCCCTGACCGGAACGATTGAACCGGATGGACAGATCGGTCCGGTGGGCAGCATCCCGGATAAAATTCGTGCCGCCGCGCGAGAAGGCTATCGCACCGTATTGGTTCCACACGGACAGATGCATGACGCACACTGGAATCTGAACGAATTGGGACTTCAGCTCAATGTGACGGTGAAGGAAGTGGCCACGATCGACGAGGCGTATCAACTGATGACGGGTCAACGGATTTGAGGTCTATCTGGTCTGTCTGGTTCATTTGGTTAGTATCATTCGACCGAATAGACAAGACAGACCAGATAGACCCTCTCACTCGCCGATTTCGGCCGCTCCCTGCATGATTGCGTCGTACTCCGCTTGCGTCAGTCGATGCATGCCCAGCCTCAATCGTCGCGTGAGTTCGGCCTGATCGGCAATCTGTAACACACTGAGCAACAACGCTTGACTCGCAGCAGGCGAACAGGCCAATCGGCGTACTCCGTCGATTCGCACAAAGCCAAATCTGGCTTCGGTTCTCAGTTCATCCCTCAGGAGCGCATCCAAGGCGGAGAAGTCCAACACTGGCAGAACCATCTGAAATTCGGCGCAGAGCCCAGCCTTCAGCACATACACAAGACCACGAGATTCCGCATCAAGATAGGTTTGAAGATTCGTCCGGATCAGCTCAGTGCAAAGTCCCCAGAGCCCGTGCCCAAGTTGCAGCTCGGCACTTTCCTCCGAGGTGCGCTCTCGCAAAGCCCCGGCCACGAACAAAAAATGACTCATTGGAAATTCATCGCGGAGAATTTACCCCCATCATTCACGAGGGTTCGTGACGAAACCGCCGAGACTCCAAGCGAGACGGGCGCGCGGAGCCGCGAGGGAGGGAAGCATACTTAAACAGTATGTTGACCGACCGAACGGCGAGCCCGCCCGCCGTCAGGCTTGTCGCAGCGGTGTATCGGCGGTTGCAGTAGAAGCATTCGTGAATGATGAGGGTTAAGCAGGGGCAGGAGACACAGATCATGTGGAATGAACACCGGGGCACCGGGACAGACACATACCGGCATCTCGCCGGACGACTCAGGCGAGTCGTCCAGAACAGGCATCTCATGCGAGTGTCAGTGGGTGTGGTAATCGTCTGCGTCGTCTAACAGGCCTTCTCGTTTTTCTGGAAAATCAGTGTCTTCATCTTCCCCATCGAGCGTGAGTTCTTCTTCCACATCCTCATCGACCTCAACGGCGATATCCACATCGTCCTCGCCCAGTTCCTCGTCAAGATCGGAATCTTTCGGTATCGACGACCCCATCGGCTGCGATAACAAAGGCTTCTGGTGCTCCTCACTCGCGAATGGCTTCACAGATTTCTTGTCGAAGGCTGGAGACGCCGGTTTAGACGTAGCGGCTGAACCCCTCATGGTCGCAGGTTTCTTCAGACCCACCTTGGGTGCAGCAGCACTCGGCTTCTTGGCAATCTTCTTGGGAGCTTTCTTGACAGTTTTCCTAGCAGCCGGTTTCTTGGCGACCCTTTTGACAGTTTTCTTGGCAACCTTCTTTCTAGCGGATTTCTTGGCTGCTTTCTTCGCTCTGGGCTTGGCTTTGGCTCTGAGCTTCACAGATGTCTTCTTCGCCGGCTTCTTCTTGTTCTTCGCCATCGATATTCTCCTCCCTCATCCATGGATGTCTGACGTGACCTCCATCTAGCACAACTTATAAGATCTTGCAACTCACACTTCTACAACCTCTTTCAAGATGGCGAAAGCTCTCTCTTCTCATCCCGTCAACCCTGCCCCTGTCTATCACCCTACGCGCATTAGAGACCGGCCTGGATGGGCAAAGGGGGAGGTCATTGTCGGCCAGCCACAGCAACTTCCCGGGTTGACGTCCAACGAATGAGAGAATCCTACAAACAGGCCACGACGTCAAGAGGGAGGGTAAGAGTTGTTGAGTGCCGGATCCATCCCATCATGTACGGCGTCATTACCGTAACCGATACGGCCACATTCCCCTCCCAGCTATAAAACTCGTTGTTCGTATCTCGTCCCTCGTCATGCGCGAACGACGCTTCACGAGAAACGGTTCACGCTTCTTGAGGCCTTGCGAGACTCCCAGCCTGTCATGTAGGCTTCGGCGCTCAACATTGTGTGCCCACCATGAAACCAGCCGTCGTTGTCCATGAACCGCTCGCACTGACAGGAGAGACCCGCGCACTCCTGGCCTGGCACATCCCCGATCTCGTCGCGTATCAACACACCGACGATGAGTGGTGGTTCGCCCCCCTCGACGACAACCTGCCGATCATACGACTGAATCACACCGGCATGGAGATGTTACAGGCGATGAACGGCCACACGACAGTGGGTGCGCTGGTGGAAAAATACGGGACACGGATTTGCGGACCGGACGGACAACCGGGACAATGGCACTTGGAACATTGGGCTCTGCCCACTTACTCCCTCTGTTACTACGGCACAGAGCCCCCAGGTGGCCATCGCCACAAGGCCAAGTGGGACCTGCTCCTCCAGCAAATCAGAGAGGGCTGGTCAGGACAGGACGGGTTCGAAGGAGAAGAACATCTTGAAGACTTTCATCACCACGAGCTGACCGGCGGCGGCGAAGACGACGGTCACTTCGACCTGATCGAAACCACCGTTTCACATCTCTTCCGGGAACCAAACGACACGCTCAACGGCTTGACCTATGGCCGGCTGCTTATGCGGCAATTGAGGAAGCTGGGCTGGTTCACGCCAAAACCCCGCGTCATCGTGGAAGTGGGCGGCGGACTCGGATACCTCGCCCGTGAGTTGGGCAAGGAACTCTTGCCCTTTGAAAAACAGACCATTCGCTATATCTCCCTCGACATCACCCAGCCGTTCCTGTCTCTGCAAGTCACTCGCGCCAAGGCCGGAGGCTGGGGCGGCATCGGCACCCGCGCCAACGGCGAATGGCTCCCCTTTAAAGACAGCTCCGTCGATCTCGTCATCGACAACGAGAATATGGCCGACATGACGCCGGCAAAATTGACTAGGAAAGAACTCCTCGATGGGAAGGGCGACACGCCCCAGCATCAGGAAGCGCTGGATTGGATCAGACGTGTACGGCTGCCGCTGGGCACGGACCTGCCCAAGGACGTGATCTTTAACCTCGGCCCCTTTCGATTCGTGGCAGAACTGTGGCGGGTGTTGAAGCCGGGCGGCAGAGCATTCCTCAGTGAATTCGGGATTGAAGAAGGCTGGCCGGCGCCCGTCAAGCTGCCGGGCCACACGGAGTACGAGGTTCAATACAGCCACCTGCGCCAAGCGACTCGCTGGCTGGGCTTTCAAGAGCGCTATCTCTCGCTGCCCCAATTCCTCGCCATCAAACCGGACACGAAAGTGCTCTGTACCGGTGCAGCCTATACCATTCAACGATTCTGCCAGACCATCAATAAGCCGTTCATCGTGCAAGCCTATACGGAAAAAGAGTTGAAGCAGGCGCTGGGCGACATGCTTCCGAAACTCCATGGCTGCCACTATCACGACGTGACAGATCCAGCCTGGTTCGGCCTCATCGATTTCAAAGTTTTGTTATTGGAGAAGCCCGGTGGAGCTCCGAAAGCCAGTTTCTCTGAGAACAAGGGCTATCGGTGGTATTCGCAGAAGTGAATTAAAAAAACTGTCAACCCTCAGCAGTCAGCTATCAGCACAGATTCAGAGTTGACCATTTAAAGCTGATGGCTGAGAGCTGATTGCTTCTTAGCTACAACTAGTCGACGCGCGCAGTGAAGGGCAATCTGGTCACCCTGCTGAGGAGAGAAACCCGCGACCCAGCATCCACGCACTACGGAGTCTTCGCACACCGGAAACCGGTACCGAAACCCTGGAACGACGGCAAACGGGTCTCCCGTTCCGCGGAGCGCAGCCCCTCCGGACCGCTACCCCAGGAGCCGCCACGGACTACTTTGTGACTGCCCGTTGACGGTCCTGTCGGGTTCCGCAGCGGGGCGGTGCTGTAATAGTTCGGGTCATACCAGTCGCTGACCCACTCCCAGACATTCCCGGCCATGTCATTGATGCCATAGGGGCTCTTGCCATCTCCAAACATCCCCACCGGTGTTAATCCCATGTGGTTGTTCCATAGCTCTTTCTTCATGTTCCCATGAAACTTCGACGGAGGCTCATCCCCCCAGGGATAGGTCCGGCCATCCGTTCCCCGCGCCGCCTTCTCCCACTCCGCTTCGGTCGGGAGGCGCTTGCCTGCCCATGTGCAGTACGCAGCCGCATCCGCCCACTCCACATTGACGACGGGACGCTTCTGGTGCATCGCTCGGCTCATAATATTCCATTCCGGCGGGGCTCCGTGGGACGTGGCTTCCAAGAACTTGGCATATTGCCCCACCACAACTTGGTCCTTATCCATGAAATAGGCATCCAGATAGACTCGACGCATCGGTTGTTCGTCTAAGTCTCCCGTCAAACTCCCCATCAGAAACTCTCCCGCCGACACCAGCACCATCGACCGTTCGTCCTGCTTGGCCAACGGCGGGTTGATATGATTCACTTTCTGCCTCTGCTGAATTTTCCCTTGCAACTGTTGGTAGACGGCCTGTTGTTCATCGTCGAGACCTAGCTTCTTCGCAATTTCCAGGGTGTCCTCAGCCTGGGCGAGCTGCTCGGGTAAGGCATTCGGCTGGTTGATGGCCTGCTTCCCTTCATCCAGCAAGCGCCACACTTTGGCCTTGCGCCCTCGCTGTTTGGCCAACCCGGCCACCGAGGATTTCGCATCAAGCTGCAGCGAGGTCTCGTAATGTGATTCCGCGCAGGCCCAGGATTTTAATCCCTGGCAGGCATCGCCGAGATAGAAGTGCGCCATGGCATTGGCAGGGTATTGTTGAAGGCCCGCTTCAAAGGCTGCGCGCGCCTCCTGGTACTTCTGTTGTTTCAGGAATTCGTAACCGGCGGTAAATTTCTTGGCGCGCTCATCAAAGAGTGCCGCGGCCATCGACGAGTCGGCATCAAGCGCGAGCACCGCGACGAGTACAAGGACCTTTCTCATACACCACCTCCTCATTCGGCAGAAGAGACGATTTCACCCGAGTCCTCGTATTATTTGAGGCGTACTGACTATATGCCTCGTGCATCAGAAACACAACCGAGTAGGGGGGAGAGGGATGAAGCCTGTTGACCTCCTGTGCTCGCGCAACGCGCGGCCTATGAAGGCCCTCGTTGGACGCGAAGCCTGAGTTGAGGGGCACGGCTTGCAACCGAATGAGTCTAGCGGCCGAAAAATTTTCACTCAAGAGTCTGCATTGCCAGATCCAAGAGGACGCCTTCCCGCAATCCTAGATCGCTGACAAGGACACTCGACGTTCCCAGCGTCTCCATGATTGTACGAATGATGATCGCGCCGGCGGCTATGACTTCTTCGCGGTCTTTTTCTAAGCCAGGCAGACCGGCTCGGTCTATCTTCTTGCAGCTCAGTAACGTTTGCTCAAGATCTTGAATGGTATTGAGCTGTAATCTGTAATTGTGGATTCTGGCTGGCTCGTAAGCGGGAAGTTTCTGGGCCATGGCGGCAAGGCTTGTAATGGTTCCCGCCGTGCCGACGAAGGTTGCCGTCTGATAGTGGTCCATGTCGGCAACAGCTGCTTTGGTTTCTCTCGCGACCCACTCGCGCGCTTCGCGCACTTCGTCGTCGGTCGGCGGATCATGATGAAGGAGGCGTTCACAGAGCCGGACGACGCCAATATCGATCGATCGCACGAGGGCCTGATGACCTGGCCGATCCAGAATAAACTCGGTGCTGCCACCGCCGATATCGAGGGCCAGCACGTCGGTCATCCCGAAGGGCAAACCGGAGCGGATACCCAGCATTGTCCGCCTGGCTTCTTCTTCTCCTGAGATCAGTTCGACCTCGAACCCCGCATCGTGTTTCACGCGATTGAGAAACTCGTCACGGTTCGCTGCATCACGCACGGCGCTTGTCGCAACGACCACCATAGCATCGACATGAACGGCATCAACAAGCTCCCGCCACTCCCTGAGGCACTGAATCACTCGATCCATCGCCGCCACACTTAGCTGCTTGGTCTTATCGACTCCTTCGCCTAGCCGAAGAATCCGCCGCTCCGACCGCAATTCGGTCAACCGCCCATCGGTTGGTACATCTGCGATGAGAAGTCGGCAGGTGAGCGTCCCGATATCGACGCCGGCAAGACGCAACGGCTGCGTTCGGTCCGGCGTCATTCGTGCTCTCGAATCTCGGCCATGTCCAACTCAAGCTTTTCTCGATCATCCTTGAGCTGCTGAATTTCTTTTACAAGACGGGTGATTTCCGTATCGTACAGGATTCGTTCGGCCGGTTCTCCGGCCTCGCGCAGACTGACGGCCCGTTCCCCAACGTCGCGATAGTGTTCTTCCAATTGCTGGTCGAGCTTGCGGATTTCGAGTCGGACCCGCAGCAGTTCCGTTTCTTCCAAGGCACGGTTCGCCGCCTGCGCCGTGCCAAGACGTAACGTCACCAACCCCGCCTTCAAATCATGTTTCAACCGTTGAAAGAGTCCCATCTCTTTTCCTATCTCTTTTCCTACTACTCCCACTCCTCGGGGTTGCTCAATTCAACCACGCGGATGGGTTGGTCGACGACGGGACCCGCGAATCCTAACTGACCGACCCCAATTCCAACTTTGCTTCCCACCGTCGCAACATCGTTTCCCTCAACGCGCGATGCATCGGAGCCTTGAGCTGCGGATCCTGCTTCAACAATGCAAACGCCTCCTGCCGCGCCTGCTGAAGTATATCCGCATCCCGCACCAGATTCGCGGCGCGAAACTCCGGCATACCCCACTGCCGGAACCCAAAAAACTCGCCAGGCCCGCGAATGCGGAGATCTTCCTCGGCAATCACAAACCCATCGGTCGATCGTACAAGCGCGTCCAGCCGCTCCCGAGCCGCCGATGGCGGTTCGCCGGCCGCCTTGGGCTTCGCCGATCGAAACAGCACGCAGCCTGAAGGCATCAGCAGACAATAGGACTGACGTTCGCTTCGCCCGACGCGTCCACGCAATTGGTGCAACTGCGCCAACCCGAACCGCTCGGGATGCTCGATCATCATGACCGTGGCATTAGGCACATCAACCCCGACCTCCACCACGGTCGTCGAGACCAGGACTTGAATCTCCCCCTTCTTATACGCATCCATAACCTGTTCTTTCTCCTCCGACTTCATCCGGCCATGCACGAGTCCGACGCGAAACCCGGCCAACTCATCTGCTTGCAGCTGCTCAGCGCCTTGCATGGCCGCTTGTAGATCCGTCTTCTCCGATTCCTCGACGAGAGGGTACACCACGTAGGCCTGCCGGCCGCTCCGCAATTCGTCCCGTAGAATCTGATAGGCCCGTCCTCGCTGGCTGTCGCTTAAGAGAAACGTGCGCACCGGCTTTCGCCCCGGGGGCATCTGGTCGATCACCGATACATCCAGATCCCCATACACCGTCATGGCCAGCGTGCGTGGAATTGGTGTCGCAGTCAACACCAGCACATCAGGCTTGTACCCTTTTTCGATGAGCGTCTTCCGTTGGAGAACGCCGAATCGATGTTGCTCATCCACCACGGCCAGTCCGAGGTTTGCGAAGGTGACACCTTGCTGGATGACTGCATGGGTCCCGATCACGACCTGCGCGGCCCCGGACGCCACTTGTGTGCGAACGGTTTTACGGGCTGTCGCACGCCCACCACCACTTACGAGCACCACGGAAAGCCCGAGTGGTTCCAAGAGCCTCTTCATCGTCCGATAGTGTTGCTCGGCAAGGATTTCCGTCGGCGCCATCAGCGCCGCCTGGTAGCCCGATCCGCAGGCCAGCACCATCGCCTGAGCCGCCACGATAGTTTTGCCGCACCCGACATCGCCCTGCACCAGGCGGTTCATTGGTTTAGGCGACGTCATGTCCGACAGAATCTCTCGGATCACCCGCTCTTGCGCCGCGGTCAATCGAAAGGACAGCGCCCGATCCAGCTTGCCGAGGAGCGGCGTCTTCGGATTAAACGACACGTGCTTGACCTCTTCCTTCATGACTCGTTGCCGCGAGGCCAATGCAAGTTGGAGCACGAATAGCTCTTCGAACGCCAAACGGCGGCGCGCCGGCGTGAGGCCTCGATCGAGCTGTTTCTCATCCGTCCCCGGCTGAGGGAAATGCACATCCTGAATGGCTTGTTGGATGGGCAGCAATCGATAGCGAGCGCGAAGCTGAACCGGTAACACCTCCTGCGCCTCAGCGGCATGCTCATCCAGCAATCCTTTCATGAGCACACGCATCTGCCGGGAGGTCCACCCCTTGGTTTCGTGGTACACCGGAACGATACGCCCCACGTGCAGCGGTGCTTCGGATTCCGCGCCCACCACTTCGTATTGCACCACCTCCATCCTCATCGCCACCCACCCCTGCGCGCCGGCCACCACTCGCCCGGTCAGCATCACGCTCGTTCCGACGGTGAAGAGTGATTCGAGAAACGGCTGGTTAAAGAACACAGCCTGGAGGCGCCCGGTTGAATCCTCCACCACAATGTCGAGGATGGCGAGGCGGCGACTGCGGGCGCGTTTTGCCTCGCTTCGGACGATTGTGCCGCAGATTGAGGCCTGCACACCCGGCACGAGTTGCCCAATCGGGGTCATGACCGAACGATCTTCATAGCGCCAAGGCAGGGTCCAGAGGGCATCCTCAACCGTCTCGATCCCGAATCGTTGCAGGAACGATGTTCGCTTCGGGCCGACCCCCTTTGCGAAACGGATAGGCTGTGCCCACCAAGGCTTCGATGATGTGGCAGGCATCACAGGTTCACGCACCACGACAGGCTCCGGTTCGTGCCAAGCCCTGGCCGGATCACAGGCTGCCTTGCGCAAAATCTCCAGAATGATCGCGGCCTCCTGCAACCGACGCCGTTGATCCTCCGCCGAGAGACGCTGCTGGTCTTCAAGAAACAGCTCACGCAGCTGGAGTAGCGCCGCTTCAATCGTCCGTGGATAGACACGATCGGATAGGGCTTGCATCACCTGTGAGGAGACAAACCGATTCAGATTCTTGACGGTAGGCAGATGGGCGAACGCATCGCGTGTCGCGAATTCGATCGGACGCGCGACACGATCCAGCCATTGCTGAAACTGTTCGGAGGAGTTGGGCTCGGAAGAGCGCCGTATCACAACGGCGGATCGTATCACAGCCTCTCCGCCTCCTCAACGAGCCTTGTCGATTTGCTGACAATCCTTTGTCGAGCCTGCCCGGAGTGGTACATTGAATTTCACCCGAATAGGGCCTGTATGTATCGTCGAAATATTTTTCACATCTTGTTTCCTGCCGCCTGCCTCATCGGGCTGTTCGTCGTCTATCAGTCCTGGTTCAAACCGACTTATCTACCTACTCCACCACCGGATCAGCCCGACGCCGTTGTGGAGGACTCACAGCCCGCGCCAAAACCGCATCACGATGGCCCACTGGAGATGGAGCTTAAACAAACTCGCCTGATCGATCCCAGTGTCATTCCGAAAACGACGCATCGTGAACTATTGGAGGCGATCCGCGACGAGATCGAAAAAGGAAACGTCAAAACCGCGGAAACTAAACTGGCCGATCTGCCGGCAGGCATCACAAACGACAACACCACGCGCCCCTATGTCTCCATTCTCTGGAACAATCTGGGCATTCAACAGGAACAACATGGCGGGACCGCGGTCTCGATCAAGGCCTTCAAGAAAGCCGCGTCACTCGATGCCAAGAATCCCGTCGTCTTACTGAACCTTGCCCATGCCTACTGGGAATTACGCGACCCGGCTATGACGCAGGACTTTCTGGAACAGCTGGTGGCCCTGGCTCCAAACGAGCCCTTCCCCCATCTGGCGCTGGCCGATCTCTTTCAAGGGCAGGATCAACTCGGCGAAGCGGCTCGCCATCTCGATCAAGCCACTGCCCTCACAGGCAAAGACCCGGTGGTGCAATCTTACCTGCAAACCGTCACAGCCAAAGTCCGCGGAACCGAAAAAAGCGAAGCGCAACTTACCAGCCGAGGCAGCGCGCACTTTACCGCAAAATTCGATGGGGAAACTGATCAAGCGACCTGGGCCGCTGTATTGGAGATTCTTGAAGAGGCTTATCGAGAGATTGGCCAAAAATTTGGGCACTTTCCATCGAAGACCATCGTCGTCGTCCTACACACCAAATCCACGTTTCAAAGCGCGACCGGCAGCCCGATGTGGGCCGATGGGCTCTTCGATCCCGTGCTCGGGCGCATCCAGGTTCCTGCGCAGGAGGCCTTGGTAGACCATGCCTGGCTCACACGCGTGCTGCGACACGAATTCGTACACGCCCTCCTGCACGACCAACTCGGCCCCGCGGGCAGCGCCATCCCGACATGGCTCAATGAAGGCTTAGCCATGGAGTTGTCAGGGGACCGCTGGTCGGATCTCGATCAAATTATGAAGCAGGAGTTTACACTGATCCCGTTGTCGGCCTTGGAGGGGGGATGGGGAGGACTATCCAGCGATGCCGCAACTGTGGCCTACTTGGAAGCGAACTCCGCCGTGCACTATCTGATCGACCGCTTCGGCATGCCTCGTGTGCGAGAACTTCTCACACACCTCAAAGCAAGGCAGACGGTCTCTGCCGCCATGCAATCGCAACTCTCGCTGTCGTACGAACAGTTCCAGTCCAGGTGGATGGATCAGTTACAGGAGCACGGAAAAAAAAGCTAGCTTGCAGTGGTCTTGCTGTCGGTAGGTCGAACCCTCTTACTTCTATTCAAATCGCTTCCTGTTTCATTTCCTCGGAATCCGCGCCACGCCAGGCCGGTAGGATCTCGGCTGCATCATTGTGCCCGGCTATGACGTCTGTCTCATCTACGGTCGGCTCAATCGTGTCTTCCCACAATATATTCCGGCCCTGATCATCCGTCATTCGGATGCGAAATTCGATCTGCTGAGATGGTGCCGCCAACCCCTCTGTCTGGCCAACGGCGGCTCTGCCGACTCGTTCTGGACGGGCAAGCCTGCCGGTCTCGGCTGAGAAATGGTCGGTCCACATAAGCTGTCCGGTTGTCGCATCGACGGCACGAAGGGAAAACTGGGGTTGACCGTCGATAGCGCTTCGGCTGTGGACCTGAGTCACCATCGCCTGTGGCGCAACAGGATGGGCTACGACTCGGTGGGTGGAACCGGGCTCTTGATCGCCGGCATTGAGATTCAGGAGGCCTTCCCACAGAAACCGGCCTGTGGCTGCGTCGTAGACGCGGAGCGTAAACGCTGAAAGTCCGTCGGTCCCCGGACCGACTCCGCCCGCAAAAATACGCTCACGCGGTTGATTTTCCGCTGACGCTGCATCCTCTCTCACATTCAATTCATACGTTTCATCGGAAAGAATCGCACCATTTTCGGCATCGTACGTTTTCACAGTAATTGTCGATGTCTCAGCATTCTCATACCCAACACCAGCCGCCACAACCGTCCGAGGACTCACCGGCGCGAGAGACGACAGATCTGCAGTCCACGCTGTCAGCGGAAGGCTAGGACCGATCATGGCACAGGCGATTAACGCGGCGTAGAATCCCTTTCCAATCCGTTGTTCATGATATACCGGCACAAACTCAAGCCCGCTCGGCCTGAACCACTCCCTCACTTCGCCTATCGCCTGCAACAGCCGCTGGATGATCGTCATGTGCGGTCCTCCCTCGCTTGGCTGGAGTCTCGCATTGACGGCCTACGTCGTAAATTCCCCACTGTGGGGAGAAAACCCTTCGAAAGAGGGGGTACGATCCACAGCACGCGAAACAGGCGGGATGATGGGAAGGGCCAGACGACCGAGGGTTCGAGGTCAAAGACTTGAGTTTCTTGGGAACTTCAAAACTCGTATTGCGATGGGGAAAAACCTTATTTGTGAACGATTTGTCGACTCGGCGTACTCGAACTCTCGTAAGACCCCTCTAGCGGGACCTTCCCGAAAACGGCATAGCGATACCGAGCCACAAACCAATACAGCAGATAGCCGAAGGGCTTAATCAGTGGAAGGCTCAAGACCGCTGAGAGGACCCGCCCACCCTTAAGGCCAGGGAGAAGTGCCAGAAAGGCATCGAGCCCGCGAGCAATCTCACCGTTAGGACGGACCAGGAATGCGGCGTTGGGACGACCTGGCCGATAACTCTTTCCCAAGGCCTGCTTGGCCTCCTCGCTCTGATACGGAACCATCCGTACTGGGGTGGCATGCGCATGAGTCTCCAGTCGCTCAAGACCCTTCTTGGCAGTGACACAAAGGCGGCATTGGCCGTCATAGACCAGAAGACAGGTTTCAGAGGCCCTGTCGGATGGATCTGCCATCGTCGCAATCCCTCGCGATCTCCTATTCACTGCTATAAGCATCTTACATCAGGCTGCGAAAAGACTTAATCGAGGACAGGCGAGAAAAGGTAGGGCCCAATTTGTTCACGTCGCGCCTTTCTCGCGTGTCTCGCGTTTCGCGCGCCACAGCCTGTGGCGCTGGCGGACTTTTTCAGCATCCTGCTATTGCTGTTGCTGTGCACAGCAGACAGAGGCTATCATCCCGTCCATGCGACACACCTGGACACTTATCGGTCTGCTCGCGGGCCTCTGCCTTATAGGAGCCAATTCCGCTCGGCTCATGCCAATGGCAACGGACGCAGGGCGAATCGGATGGATGCTCTATCTCCTTGCATTTCCTATCGTGCTTGCAGGTCTCGTTCGGATCGGATGGACTTGGACCGCCATGGCCTGCGTCATCTATGGAACGGTGGGATTGGCCTTAGACCTTGCCACAGTCACGAGCATCCTCGTCGGACAAGGTGAAATCGGCGCCCTGTTCCTCTTCAGTGCGATGAGCGGGATCGTGAACTTCTTATTGATCCTGTTCGGCGGGCACGCGTTTTTTCATTCGTTCCAGGGAGCCGGGCTTCCAGTATCCCGCCCTCCCAGTCCTCCGTCCCCTTCTTCATCCGCAAGACCTTGACCCGTTCGAATCCGGCATCCGTCAGCCAGGCCTTAGTCTCGGCTGTCTTATAGGTATTGCCACGCTCGGTGAACAATAACATCGAGACTGCGAAGAGACTCGC
The DNA here is from genome assembly GCA_041748925.1 of Nitrospiraceae bacterium. Lineage (GTDB taxonomy): Bacteria > Nitrospirota > Nitrospiria > Nitrospirales > Nitrospiraceae > Palsa-1315. Next base: position 35,292 of record JBGTCI010000021.1, read on the forward strand.
CTCTTCGGGAAATAAGCCATCCCGGTCGTGAAGAAACGCGTCTTGAATCAGTAGTCGGCCTCCAGGATTCAATGCCGCCGCCGCACCCCGAAATACCGCCTGATTCTCTTGCGGCGAATAGATGTGGAGCACGTTCGAATACCAGATCACATCGTAGCCGCCGGGGATGTCCTCCGTCATCATGTCCAACGGCAGATAGGAGAGTCGTGCACCAGCCTTATGAGTCGACGCAATCTCCTTCGCGACATCGAGGGCTGCAGGACGGTCACACACCGTGGCTCGAAGCCCAGAATTCTTTGCGAGGAACGCCATGGCATAGGTGCCGGGGCCGCCTCCAAGATCGAGCAAGGCCCGCACACCGCGCAGGTCGATCTGCGCCGCAATCTTCGGGGCCGTCTCCAAGGTTCGGTGATGCATGGCCCATGTGAACCGACGACGATGGTCCGGCTCATCCGGCTCGTCGTGATCGAGCGGCAATCCACTTTTCACAGATTCCGGAAGCCGTCCCCAATCAGCCCAATGGCTTATGATCAGCCGGAGATAATCCCCCCGATAGGCCGGATGGTGTGCGTTCAACGCCGTGGCTCCCAACCGGCTGTTCCTGTAGGTCTCACCCTGTTTCTTCAGCAGACCGGCCATCGCGAGATTCCGGCAGAGAATGGCCAACCCCCGCTCACTCAGCTTCATCTCACGAGCCAGATCAGGAATCGTCCATGTGTCGGTCCCGACTCCCGTAAAGAGGTTCAACTCAATAGCGGCAATCAAGACCCTCGGCAACCGGTATGTCGTAATCGCATCGCGAAAGTCATCAAAGGTTGCGATCCGCCTGTTCACCGAGCTACACCGATTGTCCGCACGCACCAGCGCATCAAGTCCTGCACGGCCGGAGGATTCGCCGCGTCCACCACCCGCTCGAAGCGCACGGCCACATACGCATCGTTGATCTCGGTCTGTTCGGAAAATCCGGATTTCAACAGCAGCGCACGATACTTTGAGACGGCCGGTTGGATGAAATACTTGGCCTGCTTTGCAATCTCGTCGGTACCCAGATCTTCCGGTGTCCCATCGGACAGCAGGGTCATCACATCTTCGATCGCTACGCCGTACTGGCAGAACAGCTGTCCGTCAGGCGTGAGTTCCAGCATCCATCCATCGGAGCCAAGATCCATCGTCAATGGGCCGCCGGGCTCCAATTCGAGCAGCTGTGGAAATGCCGGGGTCAGAGAGGTTTTGAGAGCGGTCCACGCAGGCGAGTCTTCATCACTCATACGTCCCTCTTTCAATTGAGCGGCTCACCATCCTGCCTTGCGAGCCTAGCGCACAAGGCTGCCAACCGTTGAATATTCTCTTCAAGTTTCGGCAGCTGATACTTACGGTCCATATGCACCACCAGTTCAAGGAGATCAGCCGCCTCACGCAGCTTGCCGGTCTCTTCATAACACTGGGCCAGCGCATAACGAGCGCCGCCTGTCCTCAGCTCATCGTGCGATCGCTCGGCAATGGACTGGCTGGTTTGGAAACAGGCAATGGCATCGTCATAGCGCTGCTGAAGCAAAAACGTTCGACCGATCATGCGCCAGGCATCGGCCACCCCACCCTCGTTTCCCAGTCGCCTCATCAGTACCAGCGACTGTTCATAATACCCAATCGCCTGCTCGTACGCTTTCGTCTCCCGTGCGACCAGACCAAGATCCGAAAATAACACCGCCTTGCCGGCATCATCCTGCGTCTTGCACATCAGATCCAGCGCTTCGAGATAGTAGGCCTGGGCGCGATCCCATTCGCCCGCATCGGCTCTGAGATTACCCAAATTGCCCAACGTCGTTCCGATCCCCTTCTCATCCCCGAGAATCTTCTGGAGTTCCAACACTTCTTGATAGTAGGTCTGAGCCGACTCCCGACGTCCACTCACCGCGCAAATGTTCCCGAGATTTCCCAACGTGGCGGCCAACGCCCGTTGATCACCGGTCAGCCGGTCGCATTCCAACGCCTTCGCATAGCAGGTATAGGCATCGCTGTAGAGCCCGCGCGAAAAATGCTCGTTTCCCTGGCGGTTGAGTTCTTCGGAAAGTCCGTTACGTAGTGTCATGACGATGGTTGGAGCACCCGTTCAACCGTCTGCTTGGCGTCAGTGAGGATCGAGACGCCATCGCCGACCAACAAGCTGTCGAAGTTATACTTGAGGAGACGACGCAAGCCCTCTCGGGCCTTCCCCGCATCGGCATACTTTTCAGCAGGCAGTAAACTGACGGCGCCGGGAGGCTTCCCGATCAATGCATCGCCGACGATCAGCACACCCTTCCCCTGCTGGATAAACAAAGCCGATTCACCGGGAGACTTCTGGTCTTTCAACTGAATCACCCAGATCCCGCCCGTGAGCAACTCCCCGTCTTTGAACGTTTTGGTCGGCGTGAGATCCATCTGCGGCGCATCGGCCTCCGGCACGTGCAACTGGCAGCGAAACTCGCTTTGGTACTTCACCGCTTCGCGCGCATGGTCGCGATTCGTCACGATGATGTAATCGATGGGTCCGTTGCGGAGGATCGCCGAACTCGCTTCGCCTGTCATCGGTGGAGGATCGATGAGAATCTTGTGTTCTCCGACCGTCAGGAACAGCCCATTGAAATCAAGCTGCTTCTCCTCGGAGAACCAGGACCACTGCCAGATACCGGGGAGCAGGTTTTTCATGATACAGGGGCGCGACGCGCAAGAATCGCGAGACAGGCGAGACTCGCTGGGGCATTCTTAATCATTGTGTACTTGTTCACACTTCGCGCCGTTCGCGCTCGTTCCGCTCGTCGCACGGTCTCACAACGCGGCAATGGCATCTTTCACAGTTTTTGTCACCTTCGCCAGAATACCGGCTTCGTTAGGCAGATCGATGATGTCGTCCTCTGAGACCGTAATGAATTTTCGATTCGGCCCCTTCGTGAGAGAAATCAGAAACATGCTATTCGAAGGTGTCACAGGCATAACCACTTGCACAGCGGCATCAGCCCCCTTCACCACTTCCAAAAACTTCTGTTTCCCCTCTTCCATCTCATCCATCGTCTTCTTCCCTCTCGCCCTCTCCGCGGAAGTCGGTTAGATTCTAAGCAGGGAGCGGGGTTTCTCCGATTGCGCGCATCGACCGAGCACATTCTGGTCGTGCGCGGGCGGCGAGCAGGGAGAGTCCCCGCCTCCCTGCTTCCTACATCTTGCTATGTCCACCAGCCAACAGTTTCTCGACTTCCGCCACAATCACCTCTTCGCCAGCCAGATCCATATCACCGACTCGCTGCCACCGGATCACACCCTGCTGATCGATCACATACACGTTGGGAATAAACTTCCCTCCGCCGTACAGCTTGTCCGTAACCTTGTTCGGATCCAGCAGATAGGGATACGTGACCTTCACCGGAAAGGCAGACAAGAACTCGCCGACGCTCTTCTTGGAGTCGCCGGAAGAATTGACGCCGAGCACAGCCACGGCTTTCCCTTTCATCATCTCAGAAACTTTTTGGAGCGCCGTTCCCTGCATCATACAAGGTTCACAAATATGAAACAGTCCGAGTACCACGACCTTCCCCTTATAGGTATCCAGACCCAAGGTCTCACCGGTGATGGCCGTCAACGCAAATGAAGGCGCCTTCTCACCCACCTTGAACAACCCTGCGGCAAGAACCAGATGGGCTGTAAGAATGGGAACCAGTACCGCGCCGAGGATGAGGATCATCCGTTTCATCGCAGCCTCCATTTCTTCGCTTCGTCTCAGCACTCAAAACTCAGGACGTCTTAGCGCGCTATCCTACCACGCAGATTTTTTCATGGGCAATGGCAGCAGAGATCCACTGAGTACGTACACTAGCAGAGTGAGTCACACGTAGATGGAGAAAAAGCCGCGGGCTGCTCAAAAAGTTCGTCCAGCAAGGCCGGAGGCGAATCGAAACCGGAGGCGTACCCTCAGGGGTACGTTGAGGATTTCGATGAGTCGAGAACGAAGCTGGCGGACTTTTTCAGCAGCCCGCGCTAGACGGAGGGTTCGAAGAGGCCCAACTGCCACTCCTCAGCACGGGTCAATGGAATGGGATAGCGTTCTGTGAAGCAGGCGTTACAGTACTGGTCAGGTCTACCGGGGGCAGCGTTCAGCATGCCATCGAGGCTCAAATAAGCGAGGCTATCCGCCGTGATGTACTTCCGAATCTCTTCGGTCGAGTGGCTGGAAGCGATGAGTTCCTTCCTGGTGGGCGTGTCGATGCCGTAGAAGCAGGGCGAGACGATCGGTGGTGAACTGATGCGCATATGCACTTCTTTGGCCCCGGCATTGCGAAGCATCTTCACGATTTTACGGCTCGTCGTACCCCGCACCAGTGAATCATCGACCACGACGACCCTCTTTCCCTCCAGCACCTCCGGAACAGCATTGAGCTTGACCTTGACACCGAAGTGGCGGATCGATTGCTCAGGTTCAATGAAGGTGCGGCCGACATAGTGATTTCGAATCAGCCCGAGTTCAAACGGAATTCCCGCCCCCTCGGCATAGCCGAGCGAAGCAGGCACCCCGGAGTCCGGTACGGGAATGACGATATCCGCCGGGATCGGAGATTCCTTCGCCAGTTGCTTGCCCAAAGCTTTGCGTGTGGCATACACCGCGTTCGCGCCGAAGATCTTGCTGTCCGGCCTGGCAAAATACACATATTCAAAGACGCACATGGCAGGACTGACCAGGGCAAACGGCTTATAACTCGTCACACCCTTGTCGTTCAACAGGACTAACTCGCCGGGCTCGATCTCGCGGACAACTTCAGCTCCGAGCAGGTCAAATGCGCAGGTTTCCGACGCCACAAGATATGTATCACCCAGCCGGCCGAGACAGAGGGGCCGGAACCCGTGGGGGTCACGTACCGCAATAATCCCCTCGTCCGTCTGCAAGACAACCGAAAAGGCCCCACGAACTTGAGTCAACGCATCGATGATGCGGGATAGCAACGTATCTGCCCGCGAATGGGCGATCAGATGGATAATGACTTCACTGTCCGAGGTGGATTGAAAAATGGCGCCGTACGCTTCGAGTTCGTGACGCAATACCTGGGCATTGATGAGATTGCCGTTGTGAGCGAGCGCCAGGTTCCCAAAGGCAAAGTTGACCGAGAGCGGCTGGACGTTCTTAAGATCGTTCCCCCCGGCGGTGGAGTAACGATTGTGACCGATCGCCATCGAGCCGATTAATTGATTGAGCGCCTGGGGATTATAGATATCCGCGACAAGCCCCTTCCCCTTATGGACATACACCTGCACGCCGTCGCCCGAGACGATGCCGGAAGCTTCTTGTCCCCGATGCTGCAGGGCATACAATCCAAGATACGTGAGGTTTGCCGCTTCCTTGTGGCCGTAAATGCCGAAGACGGCACATTCGTCGTGAAACTTGTCCGAGCTGATCATAGGTAAGGGGCGAGGTGTGAGGCGTGAGGCGATTGGAGGGAATTGTTGGTATTGACTCATGGCACCCTACCCCTCACGCCTGATTCAGTGTTCGTTCAATCGAGAAGGCCCACCGGTCGTGAAGTTGATCGATGGGGAGGTCGATGCGGCAACCTTCTCCCCATTGCCCCTTCTCCACATCGATAACAACACGGTCGCCTCCCACCGTCCCGATCTTCATCGCTGGAATACCCGAATCCCAGGCACGATTCAAGATCCGGTCGACCATGTCCGGCTTCACCGAAAGCACCACCCGTGATTGACTTTCACCGAACAAGAGAGCATCCAGCCGCAATGCATCAAGGGGTAACTTTACCACAGCCCCTCGCCTGGCGTCCGGTGCAGAAATACAACATTCAGCCAATGCGACAGACAGCCCGCCGTCTGAACAATCGTGAGCGGATTGCACAACTCCTTCACGGATCACGTTCAATATGAAGTCATGGAGCGCCTTCTCAGCCTCCAGACTCAAGAGCGGCGGCGATCCCTGCTCCCGGTGATGGAGGACTTTCAGATATTCACTGCCGCCCAGGTCCTCCCGTGTCTTGCCTAGAAGAAGAATCGTATCGCCGTCCTGCTTGAACCACTGTGTCATCGTCTTATCGGCCGCATCGATCAAACCCACCATCCCCAACATCGGCGTGGGATAAATCGAGAGGCCGTTGGTCTCATTGTAGAAACTCACATTGCCGCTGACGATAGGAACTTTAAAATATTCGCAGGCATCCTTCATCCCCTCGATTGCCAACACAAACTGCCACATGATCTCGGGCCGTTCGGGGTTCCCGAAGTTCAAACAGTCCGTGAGCCCGATCGGCTCCGCGCCGGAGCAGACCAGATTCCTCGCCGCCTCGGCCACCGCAAGACGGGCCCCTTCGTACGGATGCAGCAGGCAATAGCGGCTATTACAGTCCACCGTCATTGCAATGGCTTTATTCGTTCCCTTGATCCGAACCACCGCCGCATCGGAACCAGGCCGGACCATCGTGTTCGTCCGCACCATGTGGTCATACTGTTCATAGGCCCAGCGCTTGCTCGCAATCGTCGGCGATTCCAGCAACGAGAGCAGCGCCGCATTTGCATCCTTCACATCGGGCAACGCATCATAGTTCAGATTGGTCAGCATATCCTGGTAGCCCGGCGGCGAATAGGGCCGTTCGTAACGGGGCCCGTCATCAGCCAGCGACTTCGCAGGAATCTCCGCTACCACCTTGCCCTGATCTCTCACACGGAGAATCCCATCGCCAGTCACACGTCCCACCACCGCCACATCGAGATCCCACTTCTTGCAGATCCTGATGCATTCGTCTTCCTTGCCCGCCTGCGCCACCATCAACATGCGTTCTTGCGATTCCGACAGCATCAATTCATAGGGCGTCATCCCCGGCTCACGACGCGGCACATCGGTCAGGTCCAGATCGATTCCATTGCCGGCCCGCGACGCCATTTCACAGGACGAACTGGTCAGTCCAGCCGCCCCCATATCCTGGATACCGACCAGCAGATCTCCCGCCATCAGTTCGAGACAGGCTTCCAGCAGCAATTTCTCTTGGAACGGATCGCCGACCTGCACCGTGGGTCGCTTCTGTTCCGATTGGTCGTCGAAAGAATCGGAGGCCATCGTCGCCCCATGAATCCCATCACGGCCCGTCTTCGAGCCGAAATAGATCACCGGATTGCCGACCCCGGCCGCTGTTCCCAAAAAGATCTTGTCCTTGTGCGCAATACCGAGACAAAACACATTCACGAGCGGGTTCTGCGAATAAATATCATTGAAGACGATTTCGCCACCGACAGTCGGTACCCCCATACAATTCCCATACGCGGCTATCCCGGCCACGACACCCTTCATGAGATGACAGTTTTTGGCCGTGTCAAGTTCACCGAACCGCAACGAGTCGAGCAAGGCAATCGGGCGTGCTCCCATCGTAAAGATGTCCCGCAGAATCCCCCCCACCCCCGTCGCCGCACCCTGATAGGGCTCAATGAACGAAGGATGGTTGTGCGACTCCATCTTGAAGACCGCGCAGAGCCCATCGCCGATATCCACGGCGCCGGCATTTTCCCCAGGCCCCTGAACTACCCGCGGCCCGGTTGTCGGCAGTTTCTTCAAATGCACGCGCGAACTCTTATAGGAGCAATGCTCCGACCACATGACGGAGAACATACCGAGCTCCGTGAGATTCGGCTCGCGCCCCAGAATCTCGACGATCTTCTTAAACTCATCGTCAGTCAAATTATGCTGCGCGATGAGGTCTTTCGTAATAACCAGTGCCGTCACGCCCCCACCATTTTTAATTGCTTCTTGCTCCCTTTCAGCGACTCCAGCATCGAGAGGAAGATCAGCTTCCCTTCATCATTGCCCAATATGTCTTCCGCGCAGCGCTCCGGATGCGGCATCATACCGAGCACGTTGCCTTCGGCATTGATGATCCCTGCAATGTTATCCAGTGAGCCGTTCGGATTCGCTTCCGGCGTCACCTTGCCCTCCGGCGTGCAATAGCGCAGCACGATCTGCGCGTTGGCCTGCATCGCCGCGAGCGTGACCGGATCCGTGTAGTAGTTCCCGTCTGCATGGGCGATTGGAATCTTGAGCACCTGACCTGACTGGCACGCCCCTGTGAACGCCGTGGTTGCATTTTCAACCTTCACAGACACATCCCTGCAGATAAAATGCAAAGACCTGTTCCGAAGCATGGCCCCTGGCAACAGCCCTGCCTCGAGCAGAATCTGAAACCCGTTGCAGATGCCGAGCACCATCCCGCCCTTCTTCGCAAACTCCTTCACCGCCCCCATCACCGGCGAGAACCGCGCGATCGCGCCAGTCCGCAAATAATCGCCGTAAGAAAACCCGCCCGGAAGGACGATCGCATCCAGCCCCGCAAGCAACGTCTCCTTGTGCCAGATCATCTCCACATACTGCCCAAGCACGTTCCTAAAGACATGCTGACAGTCGTGATCACAATTGCTGCCGGGAAAAACGACAACGCCAATTTTTTTCATCCGTAGCCTTATAGTTTCACGTTTTACGCCGTGAGTTCGTAGCGATATTCTTCCACTATTGTGTTCGCCAACAATTTTTCGCACATGGCCTTGACTGCGGCATCGGCTTTCGCCTTATCCGTTTCATTCACATCTACTTCCATGTACTTCCCGACTCGCACATTACCCGCATTCTTGAACCCCAGCGAATCGAGCGCATGCTCAATCGCCTTCCCCTGTGGGTCCAAGATCCCTTGTTTCAAGGTGACATGAATTTTGGCTTTCACGGTTTACTCTCCTGATCAGAGGCTTTGGTCTGTCTATCTATATATTTTCTAATCCACAAAATCCCCGCGGCCGTCCCAATCCCGGCCAAGGCCAGCGCCACCATTGGCCAACGCCAGCGCGACCCGTCCAGACGATAGGCCAGTAAGGCCACCAGCGCCGTGGAGACCAAAATGGATAAGACCAACCCATAATGCATGAACCACGACCGAAACGCGCTCACGATACCCCTCTCTTCACTCCCCCCCTCCTTCCCCTCAAGGAAGGATTTGGAGGTTCCCGAGGGGATGGTGGGGTTGTCCTCAACTGCGCGCATGCAACGAGGGCCTTCTCAGGCCGCGCGTTGCGCGAGCAAAGAGGACGGCCCCACCGTCCCCTCTATCCCCTATCCGCATACTCTTTTCAGAACCTCCCGATACGCCTCTTCAATCTTTCCCAAATCCTTCCGAAACCGATCCTTATCCATCGACTCTTTCGTTGTCTGATCCCAGAAGCGGCAAGTGTCGGGCGAAATCTCATCGGCCAGGATCAGCTTGCCGTTGTGCATCCCGAATTCCAGCTTGAAATCCACGAGAATCATGTGCCGCTCGCGAAAGAACGGCTGGAGCGCGCTGTTTACTTTCAACGCAAGCCGCTTGATTTCCAGCAGTTGCTCCGGCGTCGCCAGCTTGAGCAGCCGAATGTGTTCATCGGCAATGAGCGGGTCGCCCAGCGCATCGTTCTTGTAATACCACTCCACGATAGCCGGCTCGATAGGATCACCCTCTGTCAACCCCAGCCGCTTCGTCAAACTGCCTGCCACGACGTTGCGGACCACGACTTCGACCGGCACGATCGTCACCTTCTTCGTGAGCAGTTCCCGGTCGCTGAGGCGCTCGACAAAATGTGTCGGCACACCGGCCTGTTCCAGCAATCGAAAGAGCCGCTCGGACACTTTGTTATTGACGATACCCTTCTCGACAATGGTCCCGCGCTTCTGCGCGTTGAACGCTGTCGCATCGTCCTTGAAGTACTGGACGACCTGATCCGGCTTGTCGGTCGCAAAGACTTTCTTGGCCTTACCTTCGTAGAGTAATGCACCTATCGCCATCGTTGTTCCTTAACCAGTCTGGATTCGAGTTCCGCATACCTCGAACCTTGAATCTTCACGTGTCCCGCTTTTCCCGCCAGTCGCGCTTGTCTCGCGCTATTGCGCCAAGATCTCGATAATTTCGTCAAGCGACTGCACAGTGCCGAGCAGCGTCGGATGGCCGAATCGGCGCGTGTACTGAAACTCCTTCACCTTTTCTAACGACAACACCAGACTGTGAAAGTCCTCCAGCTTGGAGGTTTCGAAATAGGTGATGAAATCCAGGTCGTCGAGTCCGCTGGAATGATAGAGCTTCCGCTTGACCGTCTTGAGATAGGGCATCGTGGCTTCTGTATGTTCCTGCATCATGGCCCCGCGCTTGTCCTGATCAAGCCCCCACCATTCGGCGGTCTTTCGAATCGGAATGACAATCGCATAGGGCTTAGGACCCGGCTCGCTGGAAATCTTAAGACCCGCCTTCAGCTGATCCGGAAATGCCGGCACGTAATTGGCCTTCTTGGTCAGCCCATGCATGATGGCGGACGTCTTTAGATGATTTCCGAACAGACTGTGCTGCAGATCGACGAGAAACGTCTGGGTATCGCGCAGTTCGGACGCATGGATACGGAACATGAGATCTCCATGATCGGACAGTCCGCGCAGGAGATAGAGATCGATGGCAATTTTCTCACGATGCTGTTCGACCACGCCTTTCAGAACGGTCAATTGCGCGATGCGCACCACCTGATCCTGCTTCCCCCAGTCCGCATCGAGACTAAACGTGGCAAAGGTGCCGTAGACGCCCGGCTCACTGAGCAGCTTGTCGCGATCGGCTGCCTCAACAGCCGGCACGATCGCCAGCACCACACATACCAGCACCACAACACGCACGAGAGTAGAAATGGCTGACCTCATCGTTTCCTTCCCTTTCCTGATTTGCGCGCCTCCGGTCCGAAGACCCGCCGGAAAATCTTGTCGAGATGGCGCAGATAATACTTCGGATCGAAACAGGATCGAATCTCCACTCCCGTGAGATGTTTCGTCACGAAGGGATCCCTGCCGACTAACTCTTGTAGCTCCCCTGCCCCTTTCCAGGAAGCCATGGCATTGCGCTGGACAGCCTCATATGACTCCTTCCGCTGCGCGCCCTTCTCGATGAGCCGCAGCAGCAGCCGTTGCGAATAGACCAGTCCCCCGGTGTGATCGAGGTTGCGTTTCATATTGGCGGGATAGACCACCAGATGCTTGATGACGTCGGTGATCCGCGCCAGCATGTAATCGATCAGAATTGTGCTATCCGGCATGATCACCCGCTCGACAGAGGAATGGCTGCTGTCGCGCTCATGCCACAGCGCGACATTCTCCATTGCCGCGAGACTATTGCCCCGCACGACGCGCGCCAGCCCGCAGAGATTCTCCGAGGCGATCGGGTTTCGTTTGTGCGGCATCGCCGAGGACCCCTTCTGCCCTTCAGAAAAATACTCTTCGGCTTCGAGCACCTCGGTCCGTTGCAGATGGCGAATCTCGGTCGCAAACTTTTCGATGCTGGCAGCCACCAGCGCCAACGCCGAGACATAGGCCGCGTGGCGATCGCGCTGCACAATTTGATTGGAGACAGGGTCCGGCGTGAGCCCCAGCTTGGCGCAGACGTACTCTTCCACTTCAGGCCCTTGATGCGCGAACGTGCCCATCGCACCGGAGAGCTTGCCGACAGCGATTTCCTGCCGAACGCGCGTCAGCCTGTCCCGGTGCCGGCAGGCTTCTTCATACCAAATGGCCAACTTGAAGCCGAACGAGATCGGTTCGCCATGAATGCCGTGCGACCGGCCAACCATCACCATGTGCTTGTACCGCAGAGCCTGCCGCTTCAAGACCGCGATCAGCTCTTCAAGATCGTCGAGGATGAGGTCGAGCGCCTCGGTCATCTGTATGGCCAACGCGGTGTCTACAATATCCGATGAGGTCAGCCCCATATGGAGGAACCGATGTTCAGGGCCGACTGATTCTACAAGCGATTCGAGAAAGGCGATCACGTCGTGCTTCGTCACCTTCTCGATCCTGGCGATACGCTTCACATCGATCGTGGCTTTCTTCCCGATGCGGGCGGCTGTGCCGCGCGGGACCTGTCCGGCTCGTTCGAACGCCGCGCAAGCTGCCAGCTCAACCGCGAGCCAGATCTCGTACTTACGTTTCAATTCCCAGATAGCTTTCATCTTGGGACGGGTGTAGCGGTCAATCATAGCTGCCTCGTGAGACGTGAAAAGTAAAACGTGAAACGTTCAGCAGACAATTCCTCGCCCCCGGTTTCAACTTTTCACCTTTCACTTTTCACCTTTCACGTGCGCTGCGTCATCACGTTTCAATCCCAGTTGCGGCTCCATCGCTAGCACTTTATCCAGAATGCCGTTTACGAACTTCGACGCGTCGTCGTCGCCGAAGCTCTTCGCCAATTCGATGGCTTCGTTCATCGTCACTTTGGCCGGCACGTCATCCATCCACAGCAGTTCATAGACGCCGGCACGCAGGATATTGCGATCCACAATCGGCATGCGGCTGATTTTCCAATTGGTGGCGTATTTCCCGATGAGGGCATCCAGCCCTTTCTTTTTTTCCAGCACCCCGGCCACGAGTCGTTCGGCGAAGGCCTTTACTTCATCCGTGGCCTCGTTCTCCTTCCAGAACACATCCAGCCACAGGCCCGGCTTGCCGTGAATATCGTATTGAAAGAGAATCTGGAGCGCGCGCTCCCGGGCGTGATGGCGGGAACCCATAATTAGCCCTTGCGCTTTCGCGGCGCCCGCTTCTTGGCTCTCCGGACTTTCGAGACTTCAGCCTTCGGTGGAGTCTCTTCCCCTGACCGTAAGAGACGCATGACCGTCGCCATTTCAATCGCGGACCTGGCCGCCTCCCCACCGCGGTTGTACCTGGTCGGCTCAGACCGCTCGATCGCCTGAGCGATGGTATGCGTCGTCAGGACGCCGAAGATGATCGGCACGTCTGCATCCAGCGCCGCCTGCCCGATGCCGCGGCTCGCCTCGGCACTAATGTAATCGAAATGTGGGGTGTCGCCACGAATGACCGCTCCGAGACAAATCACCGCATCGAACCGCTTCGCCCGCGCCATTGTCCGCGCCACCAAGGGAATCTCGAACGCCCCAGGCACCCGCACCACCTCGATGTCGTCGGCCTTGACTCCATGTTTAGTAAGCCCTTCGACGCAAGAGTTCAGCAGCTTACTTGTCACAAACTTGTTGAATTTCGCGACGACAATCCCAAACCGCAATCCCGTCGCATCGTGAGAGCCCTTCCGCAGTTTCATGTCTGTTATTAAGTCTGAAAGTCATGAAGTCGTAAAGTCTTCAAGTCCAAGAGGAGGCACTTCGTCGCCCCGACTTTCGACTTGAAGACTTTATGACCTTCAGACCTTCTTTAAGATATGCCCCATCTTATGCTTCTTGGTGCGCAGATACTTCACATTCGCCGCGCGCGGCTGGATCTCGATTGGTACACGTTCGACGACTTGCAATCCATAGCCTTCGATGCCGACAATCTTGCGCGGATTGTTCGTGATAAGCTTGATCTGGTGCAGCCCTAGATTGACGAGAATCTGCGCTCCCACCCCATAATCACGCAGGTCTGCCTTGAATCCCAGTTTCAAATTCGCCTCAACGGTATCGCTCCCCTGATCTTGCAACCCATAGGCCCTGATCTTGTTGAGCAGGCCGATGCCGCGCCCTTCCTGATTCAAGTAGAGCAGCACCCCACGCCCTTCTTTTTGAATCACTTCCATCGCTTTATGGAGTTGATCTCGACAGTCGCACCGCAACGATCCCAGCGCGTCGGCAGTCAAACAACCCGAGTGCACACGCACCAGAGTGGGATCGCCGCCCTCCACGCGCCCTTTCACCAACGCGATGTGCGTGATACCGTCCAATTCGTTTTCGAATGCCACCGCTTCGAAGTCGCCGAACATCGTCGGCAGCCGCGCACTGGCCATCCGACGCACAAAGGGCTCGCGTTGCATGCGGTATTCGATGAGCGCCTTGATCGTGACCATCTTCAGCTTGTGCGCTTTGGCGAATTTCGCCAGCTCCGGCACACGCGCCATGGTGCCGTCTTCGTTCATGACTTCGCAGATGACGGCGGCGGGAGTGAGCCCGGCCAGCCGCGCCAGATCGACGGAGCCTTCGGTCTGCCCCGCGCGCTTCAACACGCCGCCGTGCTGCGCCTTCAAGGGGAAAACATGGCCGGGGCGAGCCAAGTCGCCGGGCTTGGACTTCGGATCGATCGCCACATGAATCGTCGTAGCTCGATCCGCTGCAGAAATTCCCGTCGTAATATCCTTCCGCGCATCGATGGACACGGTAAAAGCGGTTCCGAACGTAGCGGTATTTTCGATCGCCTGCTGCGGAAGGTGGAGTTCTTCGACTCGCTGGGGAGTCAGGGCGAGACAGATCAACCCACGGGCATGTTTGGCCATGAAATTCACGGCCTGGGGCGTCACATGCTGAGCGGCAATGACAAGATCGCCCTCATTCTCGCGATCTTCATCGTCGAGGAGGATGATGAATTTCCCCTGCTTGATGTCCCGAATTGCCTCTTCGATGCTGTGAAAGGGAGAAGCCATAACTTCCTGTTCAATGGTTACCAATCAATTCAATGGGCAAGGGATCTCAATTTATCATTTCACATTGCACATTTAACATCGTTTTTTTGGCCCGACCGCCAATGATGAACCAGATCAAGAGGAGGGCCCTGCCAATGAGGCCGATCGAGCCCTTAATGCAACGATCACCGTTCCCCAAGCACAGACCCCGAATCCTGCAAAGAGCCAGAGACCCAAATCATAGCTTCCGGTAAACCCCTTCATAGTTCCAGCAACAATGGGTAGGAGGAACCCTCCGAATCCGCCGGCGGCCCCCACCACACCAGACGCGAGGCCGATGTCTTTCGGGAACCATTCGGCAACCAACTGAAAGACCACTCCGTTCCCAAATCCCATCGCACCGGTCGCGATCACCATCATGGTCACGGCCGTGGGTAGAGAGGGACTCGTCACCGCCACGACTGAACCGACGATGACCGGCAACACATAATAAAGAATGCGGAGACCACCCTGCCGATCCGCAATGTAGCCACCCACAGGACGAATCAGACTGCCGAAAAGTCCGCATAACGCTGCGACGGTCCCGGCCATGACTGCATCCAGCTGATACAGGTCGTGCAGCAGCAGCGGCAGCAGGCTGCAAAATCCAACGAAGCCACCGAACGTGACCGCATACAAGAAACAGAGCCAATACGCGGATCGGCGGCGGATGAGTTCCGCCACATTATGCCACCATTGGGCGCGATGGGGATCCAGGCTCGGCTGTTCCCGCGGCACAAGAAGAGCGAACAGGACCAGTGTGACGCCCACGACACCGGCCATCAAGACACAGACATGATGCCAATCCATCACGGCAGCCCAGCGCGGCGCGAGAAACAGGATCAGCACAGTCCCCACGTTCGCTGATGCGGCCAGGCCCAGCACAAACCCGCGCGCATCCGGTGGATAGGCTCGCCCGGCAATCGGCAACGACACGGCAAAACTCGCGCCGCCGACGCCAAGGAGCAGCGCAAAAACCAATGCTTCGTGATATCCGGACACGCCCAGCCATCCCCACAGCAAGGCGGCCAATTCCGCAACAAGAATCACCAGTGCGGTGGACCGTGCGCCCACCCAGTCGGCGCTCCAACCGGCCAGCATCCTGAGGGCCGCACCCCCGAGCAGAGGCAGTGCTACCAACCAGGCCACTTGCTGATCGCTCAACTGCATGTCGCGGGCAAGAGAAATACTCATGGCGCCGATCAGCAGCCAGACCATGAAGCTGACGGTCAAATGCAACCAGGCTCCAGCCAGAGATGGCCAATGCCCGCTTCGTAGTACTGTCAGAATCGTCATATCCGTCTTTCCGGTCTCTGCACGAGAGACGACATCATAGGGGACGCCGTTTCATCCGCGCAAGGGAAGGAGAAAGCAATGCCGTAGCCGACAGGTGGGCTGAGGTCAAGGTTGAGCGAAGATCACACTCCTTGAATCTCAGTTGTGATCCACGCCTTAACCTTTCAGAGGCCGGGGGGACTTTTTCAACACCCAGGCTAACGTTTGTTATGATAATCTCGACCTCCATGAATCCGCGCAAGCCCAAGAAGGATCTCGACGAAGAACCGATCGAACCGGAAGTCTTGGCCCCGTCCGAGGAAGAGATCCTTGAAATCAGTCCACCTCTAGAAATCTCTCCCCTTGCAGCCCCTGAAGATCATATCGCGACCGGCACCACAGCCGTGGTACCAGTTACGGCGCTCCAGCAATATCTGGCCGAGGTCCGGCTCCATCCCTACCTCTCCAAAGAAGAAGAGTTGCGACTGTTTCACGAATATCGAACACACGGGGATCGCGACGCCGCCGTGAAGCTCATCATGGCCAACCTGCGCGTGTCCATCTCGATTGCCGCGGAATATCTCCACACCGGCGCCGACCACATGGACCTCATTCAAGAAGGCAACGTCGGGCTGATGCATGCCATCAAGAAGTTCGACCCGTCGAAGAACGTGCGCTTTTACGCCTATGCCGCCTGGTGGTCACGGGCCTATATCCTTCGCTATCTCCTGAACAACTATCGTCTGGTCAAAATCGGAACGACCCAAGATCAACGAAAGCTCTTCTACAACCTCAAAAGAGAGAAGGCGAAGCTTGAGCGTGAGGGATTCGCTCCGGACACGAAGTTGCTCGCCGACCGCTTGAATGTGCGCGAGCGAGACGTCATCGAGATGGGACAGCGGCTGGGCAACTGGGAACTCTCGCTGGACCAGCCGATCGGTGAAGACCAGGAAGGCAGTCTCCTGGATGTACTCCCTTCCCCGCAGGTTCCGGCGGATGAGCAACTTGCGCAAACCCAATTGCAGAACCTCTTTCGTGCTAAGCTCGCCGAATTCGTCAAGACACTCGACGAACGGGATGAGGATATCCTCCGGAATCGGATTCTTTCAGAAACTCCGTTAACCTTGGACGACCTCGGCACCAAATACTCCATCACCAAAGAGCGAACCAGACAACTAGAGGCCCGCATCATCAAGCGCCTACGGGACTACGTCAAGAAAGACATCAAAGATTTCGACCACTTACGGACATGATTGCGCCGGTCACCCCTCAGAGAGGGCCGCATGCACCAAATTCTTGATCGACCATAGTCCATTCAGACTGGCGCGCAAGAATTTTTGTGTCGTTGCCCCCTTGACTTGGACCAACCGGAGGCTATCTCCTCTTCCGTGTCCAGCAGATCAGGCCTTCTGCTCGTTCTGGAGTATCACGATTACGCCATCGAGTTCGAACCTGCTCTACATTGTTGATATTCACTGGGTTAACCACTAGGAGGGTGTTGTTATGAGCACTGCAGCCAAGGAGAAGACAGAGAAGAAGAACTTAGCCAAGGGGTTCCAGCCTCTAGGTGACCGGGTGTTCGTCACCTACACCGAGGAACTGGAACGGACCTCCGGCGGGATTTACGTACCGGACAGCGCAAAAGAGAAGCCGCAACGAGGCATCGTGCAAGCGATCGGCAAGAAAGTTGAGCATGTGAAAGTCGGCGACCAGGTTCTGTTCGACAAATACTCCGGCAGCAAGCTCCGGATCGAAGACGAAGAATGTTTGATCCTCAAGGAAGAAGATGTTCTTGGGGTCTTCACCAGCTAATCATCATCTCTACACACACTACGACGATATATAAAAGGGGGAACGACTATGGCAAAGCAATTGATGTACGGTGACGCAGCGCGCGCGTCCATCCTCAGAGGGGTGAACCAGCTCGCCGACGCCGTGAAGGCAACACTCGGTCCGAAGGGCCGCAACGCGATTCTCGACAAGAAGTTCGGTGCGCCGACGATTACCAAAGACGGCGTGACCGTGGCCAAGGAAGTTGAACTCAAGAACCCGTATGAAAACATGGGCGCCCAGCTCGTGCGTGAAGTCGCCAGCAAGACGAGCGACATTGCCGGAGACGGCACCACCACCGCGACGGTGCTCGCGCAAGCCATCTATCGTGAAGGCGCGAAGAACATCACCGCCGGCGCGAATCCGATGGAAATTCAACGCGGGATCAACAAGGCAGTCGAAGTCGTGATCGGTGAGTTGAAAAAGCTCAGCAAGCCCTGCCAGAACAAGACCGAGATCTCCCAAGTCGGGACAATTTCCGCCAACAACGATAAGACCATCGGCGACCTCATCGCGGAAGCGATGGAGAAAGTCGGCAAAGACGGCGTGATCACGGTCGAGGAAGCCAAGTCCATGACCACCTCGCTGGACGTGGTCGAAGGCATGCAGTTCGACCGCGGGTACATCTCCCCCTACTTCGTCACCAACGCCGAGCGGATGGAAGCCGTCATGGAAGACCCGCTCATCCTCATTTCCGAGAAGAAGATCAGCAGCATGAAGGACTTGCTGCCTGTCCTCGAGCAGGTTGCCAAGATGGGCAAGCCACTCGTCATCCTCGCGGAAGACGTGGAAGGCGAAGCCTTAGCCACTCTGGTGGTGAACAAGCTCCGAGGCACGCTCAACGTGACAGCCATCAAGGCCCCCGGATTCGGCGATCGCCGCAAGGCCATGCTGGAGGACATCTCGATCCTCACCGGCGGCCAGGTGATCTCGGAAGACATCGGCATCAAGCTGGAAAACGTGAAGCTCACAGACCTCGGCCGCGCCAAGCGCATCACGGTCGATAAGGACAACACCACGATCGTGGAAGGCTACGGTGATCCGAAGAAGATCGAGGGCCGCGTGAAGCAGATCAAGGCACAGATCGACGAAACGACCTCGGACTACGATCGGGAGAAGCTCCAAGAGCGCCTCGCGAAGATCGTGGGCGGTGTGGCCGTGATCAATGTCGGCGCCGCGACCGAAACCGAAATGAAGGAAAAGAAGGCGCGCGTCGAAGACGCATTGCACGCCACTAAAGCGGCCGTAGAAGAAGGGATCGTCCCCGGCGGTGGAACGGCCTATCTCCGTTGCATCAGCGCGTTGGATTCTCTCAAGCTGAACCCTGAGCAGCAGGTGGGTGTCAATATCATCCGCCGCTCGCTCGAGGAGCCGATTCGTCAGATCGCGGCAAACGCAGGGATGGAAGGTTCTGTGATCGTCGAAAAAGTGCGCAACGACAAGAACTCCAATGCCGGCTACAACGCGGCGACGGAAGAGTATGTGGACATGATCAAGGCCGGAATCATCGATCCTACCAAAGTGTCGCGTTGCGCGTTGCAGAACGCGGCGAGCGTAGCGGGATTGATGCTCACGACCGAGGTGATGATCACCGAACTGCCGGAAGAGAAGAAAGAGCCGGCCGGTGGCGGTGGTGGTGGACACAACCACGGCATGGAAGGTATGTACTAAGAAGAGACGCTGAGAAGCATTCAGCTTTCAGCACTGAAGGGCTCAGTGGGTCACCCCGCTGAGCCCTTCGTGTTTCTAGCCACTTGATACGATAACATATGACTCGACCGAAATGAGTTGAGGGAGCATCCCATGATCGTGGAAGTTGAGAGTAACGACAATTGCGAAACTAGTTTCTTCGGACGGTTCAAGGAGGTCGGCCCCGCGCGACAGATTATCCAGGTCAAACTCTACGACCGAAACTCTACCGGAGAGTGGTATTCGGTCACAGGCTGGAGCGACAATGAACAGTTACCTGCCTGCCCGGCCTTCTCCCAGCTGGTTGAGGACTCGGGAGCGGGACTGACGCATCTAGTTTATGGCGGCATCCACGGCCTACGGTTCAAACCGATCAACATTGAGGAAGCTTGGAATCTCGAAAGTTCGCATCAATGGGGGGAAGCCTACCTGTCACTGGCCAGTGATCGCGATCTTCGCTTTGCAGACTAAGTGTTCTCTGCCCTCTAAAGACACAACACATTCACTGGACAGTCGCAATAATGCGATGAACGCGGGGCTCAACGGGAAACCCGCAAGGCTATTTCCCCGGCGCTCGCCCTATCAGCTGGAAGGTGTTTTTGAGTATCGCCGAAGTCTTCGGCGTGTCGAAGAATGCCCGAAAGATGTCATGCACGAGGGTGGTATGAGCGGCGTGGTCGGCTTGAAATTGCTTCACGGCGATCAGCCGATCGGCTTTGTCATAGCCCATACGGATTGCGCAACGTTCTAATTCCTTCTGCTGATCCGGAAGGGCATGCGTTTGTAGATCGTGCACCATCTGGAGTTTGTGCTCCACGTCTCGGAGAAATTTATAGGCACGGGTCAGATCGGCCTGTTGTTTTCTCGACAGAATACCGGCCTTCTGAAGCCGCCCCAACGAATCGAGGGTCCCTCGGCCCAGAATCCCAGACAACCGCCGGCCGGCCAGCACCTGGATCGTTTGGACGAGAAATTCGATTTCCCTGATCCCGCCGACCCCGAGCTTGACGTTGCGCTGCTCATGTCCGCGCTCCGCCATCTTCGCGTCAATCTTCTCCTTGACCGATCGGACCTCTTCCACAATCACGAGGCTCTCTTCGACATCCGAGCGTTTCGGTGAGGGCGCCAGCACAAAGGGCCGCACCAGCTTGATGAACGATCTCCCGACCTCCTGCGATCCAGCGATGGGCCAGGCTTTCAGCAAGGCCAACCGTTCCCACACTTGTCCTCTCGTCCGATAGTACTTGGCATAGTCGTCGAGCGGGCGAGTGAGCTGACCCACCGAACCTTCTGCCCGCAAGCGGAGGTCCACGCGATAGACATACCCTTCATGGGTCTGTGCGGTCAACGCCTTCGTCAATTCCCGCGCGAGAATTTCAAAGTATTCTTCATTGGACAGCACGCGCGGCACAACGCCCTTCGCTTTTGTCTTTCCTGACGCAGCCGGCTTGGTTTCCCCCTCATGGGATTCACAGACATAGAGCACGTCTACATCGGAGCTGTAATTAAGTTCGTGTCCGCCCAGCTTCCCCATCGCAATGACGGTGAAGCCTGTTTCCACCCACCTCCCCTGCCGATTCTGGTGCATGGGAACACCGTGTCGGGCCCGTAGATCGTGATCGACAATGCGATAGGCGGCATCGATGAGAACCGAGGCCAGATCGGAGAGGGAGCCGGTGGTTTCCACCACATCGGCTAATCGCAGGAGATCGCGCACGCCGATGCGCAGCATCTCTCGACGACGGAATCGTCTAAGCGCGTCCAACTTGAGTTCAGTGGCGGTGACACCCTCCAGACTTTGCCGGATCGTACGTTCCATCCCTCCCCTGGTCGGCGCAGTGGACAACACATTCTCTTGAGCCAGCCAGTACAGCAGCAGAGGATCGCGGACGAGCGTAAAGGCAAGCGAGTCGCTATTCCCAAAAATGACACACACCAGGTCCAGCATGCGAGGAGCGCTGCGCAGGTATTCCAACACGGCCGACCGGCTGACTCCGCTCGCCAGCCAGCGTTCCCAGTGGTTCAACGCCTGATCCGGATCAGCAGTGCGCCCAATGGCCTCGAGCAACAAGGGCAGAATGTCTGCCAACTGACGCCGCTCGTGCGGATCGCCGGCCATCGACTGCAGATTTGCATCGGCGTCCTGAATTCGATGGAGTCCGTAGGATCGAAGAGTCGATTCAAGCTTAGCCGGTTCCAGCCCGAGTGCTAATAGCACCGGCGTCGATTCCTGCTGAGCGGGACTCTTGAGCGTCGGCACACCACAATAGAGCGGTGCCGGATTCTTGGGACGAGTAGACATAGGTGCGCATTATACTCATCCCTCAACGCTCGCACAACGAACCCCACTTCGGCTATACTCCCGGCCATGACGGATGGGCTTGGATCACGCGAGTCGATCATCAAGACCCTGGCCTTCCTCTGTCCGGATGTCGATGATGAGGTCCTTCAAGATTTTGTTTCTCGGATGGACCCCGAGTACTTCGAACGGTTTCAACCGGACACCATCGCCCACCATATTCAGCTAGCTAGCCGCCTCACGCCCGACCACCCCTGCGAAATATCTGTGCTCGAAAAACGCGGGGGACGATCGGAAATTAGCATCGTCGCCTACGATTACTTCTCGGAATTCGCCGCCATCTGCGGTGTGCTCTCGGCCTTTGGACTCAATATCGAAGAAGGCCGGATCTATACCTTTGTGGGGGCCACGTCCTCCCCATCGCCGCGCCGGAAAGCTCCTTCGACGGCTGGCCGGCCGAATGGCCGGCCCGGCCTCAGCCGCAAGAAAATCGTCGATGTCTTCCTCGTGCATCCCTTAGACCGCACAGGCTTTCCCGCATCGCAACACGATGCCCTGCGACAGACGGTCAGCGAGGTCGTTCAATTGCTGGATGCCGGTCGGTTCGACGAGGCCCGCCAATACGTCAACCGCCGGCTTGTCGAACGATTGGACAAGCAGCGGAGCGCCTTCACCGGCCTGCTCGATACGGTGCAGATTACCTTCGACAATAGCCAATCACCGACAGATACGATCATGGGGATCCAATCGGATGATACTCCGGCCTTCCTCTATGCGCTCGCGAATGCTCTGGCCATGCGGAACATCTACATCACCAAGGCCCAGATTGAATGCGACGGCGCCAAGCTCCATGATCGTTTCTTCGTCAGGAATCGAGATGGACAGAAGCTCCTCGACCCCGCCGATCAGCAACAGCTGCGACTGACCGCCGTGCTCATTAAACAATTCACGCATGCGTTGACCTGGGCTTCCGACCCGGCTAAGGCGCTGGCATCGTTCGACCAGTTCCTGGATCTCATCGTGAAGGACCATGGCAAGAACGGCAAAAGCCAGGCGCTCGACTTCGTCAGCGATAAAAAAACGTTTCCGCTGCTCGCTCGACTGCTCGGCGCCAGCGACTTCCTGTGGGAAGACTTTCTCCGACGCCAGCACGACAACCTCCTTCCGCTGCTCACGGAATACAGGGATGCACCCCTGATCAAACCGCAGGCCACCCTCCGGAAAGAGCTTGGACGTCTGGTCGCCCGCGCCAAAACAGACGAATCGCGTAAGGAGGCCTTGAACCGGTATAAAGACCGGGAGATGTTCCGGATCGACATCAAACACATCGTCGAGCCTTCGAGCAATTTCCCTGACTTTTCACTGGCGCTCACCGAACTCGCGGAAGTCATCATGGAACGGAGCATCACAGATTGCAGCGCCAAGCTGGAGAAATCGTACGGCCGCCCACGGCTCGCCAACAACAAGTCCTGCCCTTTTGCCGTCCTGGGCCTGGGAAAATTCGGAGCCCGAGAACTCGGTTATGCCTCGGACATCGAGGTGCTATTCGTGTATGGCGGATCGGGCAGCACAAACGGTAAGGATGGAATTGAGAACAGCGAGTACTTCGAGCGGCTTGCGCAGGAACTTCTGGGGTGGATTGAAGCCAAGCAAGAAGGCATTTATCGCATTGATGTCCGACTCCGGCCGCACGGAGGCAAGGGGGCGCTAGCCAATGCATTCCAAGAGATCTGCAGCTACTACAGTCCGACCGGACTCGCCGCGCCTTTCGAGCGTCAAGCTCTGATCAAGTTGCGACATATTGCCGGCGACTCAGCATTGGGACATCAACTGGAAACACACCGAGACTCATTCGTCTATGGAGATGCCCTCTGGGACGTTCCCGCAGCACTGGAGCTCCGGAGGCAACAGCTCAGACAAATGGTCGCGCCGGGGAAGGTCAACGTGAAATATAGCTCGGGAGGACTCATCGACATCGAATATGCCGCGCAGTATCTGCAAGTGACGCATGGTCACGATCACCCGAGCCTCCGTACGCCGAATACCCTGCAGGCACTCGCCGCCCTGGTTAATGAGGGGCTGATCGCACGCACCGATGGAGCAGGCCTCCGGAAAGCCTACATCTTCACCAGGATATTGGTTGACGGATTGCGCATGGTGAGGGGAAACACCAAAGACCTTGTGCTCCCTCCGCCCGATTCGGAGGAGTTTGTCTCTCTTGCCCGACGCGTCGGCTACACGAAAGACGATTGGCGAGCCGGTGCGCGCGATTTGCAGTCAGACATCCAGCAGCATATGACACTCACCAAGACCTTCTTCGAACGGACGTTCGGAGCTCTGTAAAAGAGTGTGAGGGAGCAGCCAGGCTCCCCTCTTGCTCGCAGAACACGCACGATTACACTGTGTTCGCCTGAGAGAAAGGGGCGAGGGTATGGCCCATGTTTGCACCCTTCCTTTCTTTTCCCTCATGCCGAACCCTGCGATTTTAGTCGTACGACTCTACACGCTCGCTCGGTGCGCCAATAGAGTCATATCGGAAGCTCCGTCTCATTAGAAACCCATCTTTATATATCCAGACGCCTCATAAGCACTCAGGAAGCAATCCACTCGCCAGGTACTGCCGTATCTTATTTAGGAACCACTTCTCTGCAACCATCCCCATGCCATGGCCAAGACTCCAAGCAGACAGACGTATAGTGCGCCATTCATTACAAAAGCGGCGGTCATCATGTTCATTCTCCTTTCAAGTGAGTGGAATCGTGCGTACTGAATAGACATATTGCACGGGGCATGCCGCTGGACACCCTTTGAGCAGATTAGATCCAACAAGTTGAAATGACGACGATTTATCTCTGTCACCTACAGAAAAACAGTGGAGCACTGCTGATATTCCACGGTGGGCCGCGGCGAGTCGTGGGTTCGCCCACGACCGATCGTGGGCTGCTCGTTCTGAGAAGATGGATCGAGAAATCGTACAGGAGGGTTATGCTGTTTCTTCAGATAGAAGCCGGCCGCTTCAGACCAAACTGCTTCATCCGGCTGCGCAATGTGCTGGGAGGGATTCCCAAACGCACGGCCGCTCCATCAGGACCTTCGATGTGCCAGTTTGTCAGCGTGAGGGTCTGCAGAATGTGCCGTTGTTCGAGATCTTTGAGGCCGGCAGGGGGCACCACCATAGAGGGGGCGCCCTGCGAACCCAAGATATGTTCGTCGATCCGCAAGACAGAATCACGAGAAAGAATCATCGCTCGCTCAATTACGTTTTCCAGTTCACGGACATTGCCGGGCCAGGTGTAGCGAATCAACCGTTCGAGAGATTCCTGGTCAATATCCTTGCACGAACGGCCGATTTTCACATTGTATTGTTTCAGGAAATGTCGCGCCAATATGGGGATATCCTCCGGGCGATTCCTGAGTGGAGGCAAGCCGATAGGGAAGACATTCAAACGATAAAACAGATCGGCGCGAAATCCGCCGTTTTTCACGGCGGCAGGCAAGTCGCGATTGGTGGCGGCGATCACGCGAACATCAACGCGAACAGACTGTTTCCCACCCAGACGATCGATCAAACCATCTTGTAGGACTCGTAGCAACTTCGCCTGTGTCTCTAACGGCATTTCGCCGATTTCATCCAGAAAGAGGGTGCCGCCATGGGCCAGCTCAAACCGCCCTTCGCGGGCGCGGTCGGCCCCGGTGAACGCGCCTCGCTCATGGCCGAACAATTCGCTTTCGACCAACCCAGCCGGAAAGGCGGCGCAATTGACCCGAACCATGGGTTTCGAATGCCGCGGGCTCCAATCATGGATGGCCTGGGCAATCAGTTCCTTACCGGTTCCCGTTTCACCCGTAATGAACACGGTCGACGGAGTGGGGGCCACGTCGCGTGCAAGGCCTATCGCATGCTGAAAAGACAGGCTGTGCCCCACCACTGAACCTGCGTTCTTCATGAGCCTGAGTTCTTCGTTCAGATAGACGTTTTCCTTGGCAAGTTGGTTTCGCAGCCGATCGATCTGCTCGTACGCTTGGACATGATCGATCGCATAGGCGATCTGCATCGCCACTTGCGTCAAAAATTCAAGGTCACCTGGGTCGGGAGCGCCCGACTCTATACTGCCGATATTGAGAATACCGATACATCTGTCTCTTACGAGAAGCGGCAGATTGATCATTCGTCCGAGGCCTTCTTGAACGTACCATTCGTCTTCGAGAAAGACTTGTTCGCGCTTCAGGTCAGGGCGGATGTGGACAGTTTTATGATCGTACACCCAGCCCATGCCGCTCCCAACATGCGGCACAATGGCATTGCGTTGCAGCACCACCTGCGCCATCGTCGTGGCCATAACATAAAACCTGAACCCGTCGGCCTCGCGATCATACTGCGTGACAGACGCCCGTGCCCATGGAATGACCTTCGTAATCTCGGCTGTGATCGCCTCCCATAGACTACGCATATCCCGCTGTGAATTGAGCACAACAGCGACTGCTAAGAGAGCCCGATAGTTTGTTTCAACCCAGTCCATAGGCGTGCCCATATTATTCATCTAAACCGGCAAATTGAATCACAGAGCTTGCGCTCATGTCTATGCCATCACGTGAGAACACGAGATCATCCAACATAAGCCCATACTTCTCACTCTGACATCTCATTGGCTAATCGAATGAAGAGAGGAACAGGGTTACGCCTTGCAATCAACTAGCAGGGTTTCCTTGTGGTAAAAAAACGGCGTCTGCCTCCCGGTCGCGAGAGACGGACGCCGTTGTCTCATTTGCCTTATTTCGAGAGCACTACTCAGGCACGGGACAGGGGAGAAGGGCAGTCTCGCCCCTCTCGCTTGAGTGCAGTTTACACATCGTAATACAGCACATACTCGTACGGATGCGGACGCAACCGCATGGGATCGACTTCCCTCTTCCGTTTGTAACCAATCCAGGCCTCGATCAGGTCCTTGCTGAAGACCTCGCCCTTGAGCAAAAACTGATGGTCCTGTTCGAGATTGCGTAGTGCTTCGTCGAGACTGCCCGGCATCGTGCGGATCGCCGCCGCTTCCTCCGGCTCCAGATCGTACAGATCCTTCTCAGCCGGTTCACCCGGATTAATCTTATTCTCGATCCCGTCCAACCCTGCCATGAGCATGGCAGAAAATGCCAGGTAGGGATTGGCGGTGGGGTCGGGAAAGCGCACCTCAATCCGCTTGGCCTTCGGGGTCGGCGAGTACATGGGAATCCGGATGCCTGCAGATCTATTCCGGCTTGAATAGGCCAGCAGAACCGGAGCCTCGTACCCAGGTGTCAGCCGCTTGTAGGAGTTTGTCGTTGGGTTCGTAAATGCCGCCAAGGCCGGAGCGTGTTTCAGGATCCCGCCGATATAGTAGAGACAGAGTTGCGAGATCCCGGCATATTCCTTCCCTGCAAACAAAGGCTTTCCGTCTTTCCAGATGCACTGATGCGTATGCATGCCGGTCCCGTTGTCCCCGAATATCGGCTTGGGCATGAAGGTCGCAGTTTTGCCATGCCGGCGGGCCACGTTCTTGACAATGTACTTGTACATCATCAATTGGTCCGCGGTCTTGACCAGCGGGCCGAACCGAATATCGATTTCCGCCTGGCCCGCCGTTGCCGTCTCGTGGTGGTGCTTTTCAATGGAGATCCCGACTTTTTGCATCTCCAGAATCATCTCGCTGCGGATATCTTGTTGTGTATCGTGCGGAGGGACGGGAAAGTAGCCTTCCTTGTGACGGATTTTTCCGCCTAAGTTGTGGCCTTCCTGCCCGATGTTCCAGGCACCTTCTTCAGAATCGATGAAGTAGAATCCGCTGTGGCCCGTCTGATCGTACCGAACTTGATCGAAGATGAAGAACTCCGCTTCCGGCCCCCAGTATGAGGCATCGCCGATCTTCGTGCTCTGGAGATATTTTTCCGCCTTCTGCGCCACGAACCGTGGATCGCGATCGTAGGGCTCGCGCGTAATCGGATCGACGACATTACCGACGAGGCTCATCGTCGGAACTGCACAGAACGGATCGAGACAGGCCGTGGTCGGATCGGGGATCATCAACAAATCGCTGTCGTTGATCGCCTTCCAACCACGGATCGACGAACCATCCAACCCGGACCCGTCCTTGAATAGCCCTTCAGTCAGCTCGTCCACAGGAATGGAGAAATGCTGCCAGGTGCCGATCAGATCCACGAACTTCAAGTCCACGATCTGTACCTTGTTCTTCTTCGCAAATTCCAGCGCCTCGCGGGGATTCATTCCGACCCTCCTTCTACACCCAATTTATTTTATGATGGTGATCCTGCCGGTACGCCTTCCGGCGCATTGACCGGCTGGCCCATAAACTGATCGATACTCTGCGTGATGGTCGAGCGAATGACATCCAGCCTGGCATGATCTTCGATCTTCCCCCCCTGCTGGTCCGTCACGTAGAACACGTCAACGACTTGATGCCTACCGACGGTGCGCAAGGACTGCTCGATGTCGTCGTCGAGTCTGGTCGAGATACGGGCTGCGTGGACCGACAGGCCGAGATCAAAGATGGCATGCGTGATGATGTACAACAGCCCTTGCGTATCGTCGGCGAACACATCGATGATCGTGAATCGGTCGCATATCTCGTTATCGATCACCACCTCGGTCGCTTGACGGGTTGCGGGCAGCCGGTGCGCATCAGACAGGCGGGTATTTCGCCGCATCAACCGATCAAGCGATTCCTCTCCCTTCAGCACCCGGATGATCGTTTCGGCTACGGACGCACGGCGGTCCTCCGGAGGAACGCCGACATAATCCGGATCGGATGCCTGAAAGGTGTTCACGACGATCCCGTCGTCTCGGGTGATGATCTGAGCGTCCAGAATCTCAAGCCCCGCGGCAGCCATCGCGCCGGCCATTTTTGAAAAAAGGCCGGGGGTGAGGTTATCGTGGGTAATCACGGTGTACTCGCTCATGCCCAGTTCTTCATTAAAGGTCTCCTCAACCAGCACATCCCCGACTTTCAGCCTTCCGACCGCCGCCAGATGCGCCGCAATCCGCTTCGGAGGCGTCCCATGCAAATAACGTAAGGGGAACTTGGTGAGTTGCAATTCGATCCAGTCGATCCCTCCGCCCGCTGCATCCGTAAACTCTCGCGCCACTTCGCTGACCAATTCCTTGAGACGTTCGGGACCGACGGTCTTATCCTGCTCGCCCGACAACGCCGACAACGTGCGCAGGTAGAGTTGGACGAGTAAAGACTCCTTCCACTTGGTCAGAACGCCCGGCCCCACCGCCGCAATATCGGCGATAGTCAGGACCAGCAACATGCGAAGGACCTCCGAAGTTTCGACCTCCTTGGCAAAGGGCAAGAAGACCTTCTCGTCATACGGATCGCGCCGGAAGGCTGTGTTCGTCATCAGCAGATGTTTGTGCACGAGAAAGACCAGCATCCTGGTCTCTTGCTCGTCGCATCCCAATCGCGCTGCTGTCTCTTCCGCGATCACCTTGCCTACTTCGCAATGATCCTCCTTGCGTCCCTTCCCAAGGTCGTGCAACAGGATCGCCAGGTGCAGGAGGTCCTTCCGTCTAATCTCCTGATACACTTCGCCAATAAGGCCAGCCTCCAGGGCGAGTTCCTCGGCCTTGGCCACCGCCAGCAGGGTATGTTCGTCAACCGTGTACTTATGATATTGGTTGAACTGCATCAGGCCTCGGAGCGTGGCGAAGACCGGGATGAGCTTCTCCAGCAGATGAACCCGATGCATCGCCTCAAGCGTAGGGGCTACCGGCCCCGGTCCTGCGAGGATTTTCAGAAACACCCCGCTGACGTCGGGGGTCCGGAATGCCTCGTTGGACATGCTGTCCATATGGCTGTGGATCTCGTCCAGCAGACCAGTATCGATCTTGAGGCGCCGAGACCTCGCCATTTCGAACAGCCGGAGGAGAAGGTCCGGACTATCAAGGACTCGAGCCCGTAACTCGGAAGGAACGGTCAGACGCCGGCCAGTCACCTCAAAGCAGCCGTCCACCATGGCAGTCGGTAGGGAACGGGACGATCGACGCTTCGCGGGCGCGGCCAAGCAACGATCCACAAACCGGAGCAAGGTCTCGTGAAGCCCCATCGTATGCCGGTAATACTGCTGCATGAACTGCTCCACCCCCAGGAGGTGGGGGCGATCGTGGAACCCATACAGAGACGTCAGCCGGATTTGTTCGTCGAACGACAGAATCTCCTGCGCCTTCCCGGCTTCGAAATGCAGAAACGCCCGGACTCTCCACAAAAAATCACGAGCCTCTGTCAGCGAGAGAAAATCTTGTCTGGAGAGGAGCCCGCGATCCGTCAAGTCCTGGAGCGTAGCCGATTGGAATTGAGCCATCCCGGCCCACCGGATGAGCTGGAAGTCCCGAAGCCCTCCTTTGCTTTTCTTCACGTTAGGCTCCAGAAGATACACCGTCTGTCCGAACTTCACATATTCACGCCGACGCTCCTCCATCTTCTGCTCGATAAAGCGCCCCGCTCCGCGGCCGACCACTTCTTTGAAATATCGGCGATGGAACTCCTGGAACAGGGACGGGCTTCCGGCCAAAAACCTGGACGCCATCATGGCCGTGCGGATCGTCAAATCCTTCCCGGCCAATTCGATACAGTCGTGAATGGTCCGCATACTGTGGCCGACCTGGAAACCAAGATCCCACAGATGATGCAGCACCTCACGAAACAGCGCCGGCGCCGCCTCTCCGGCTTTCTCGCTATAGAGAAACATGATGTCGATGTCCGAATAGGGAGACAGCTCCCGGTGACCGTAGCCTCCGAGCGCGATCAGGCAACAGTGCTGAGCTCCGGCAACCTGCGCCCCCTCTCCGGCCTGCCGCATGGCATTCCTGTACCGGCCGATGATCAATTCATCCACAAACTCCGTCAAGGACGCCATGACCTCGGCGCCCGAGGCCCCGTCCAATAACCGCTGCCGGAGGGCCTGCCGGTGCCCGGCCAGGGCGGAGCCCGGCGTGGACTCCGCCCCCTGTGAGAGCCTCGCAGGCAACTCGCCGTTCGACGCAAGTGTCACAACGCGCTTTCCCCCGTCTCGCCGGTTCTGATCCGCACCACATTGCTGATATCTGACACGAAGATTTTTCCGTCGCCCACGCTGCCGCTTTTCGCGGCGCGCGTAATCGTTTCGATCACTTTCGCCACCTGATTATCCGAAACGTACAGTTCGATCTTCACCTTGGGTACAAAGTCCGTTGTATATTCGGCGCCCCGGTACACCTCCCTCGTCCCCTTCTGGCGCCCGAATCCCTTCACTTCGGACACCGTCATACCCTGTATCCCTATTTCCACCAATGCTTCCTTGACCTCATCCAATTTGAACGGCTTGATTACGGCTTCAATCATCTTCATCTGGATACCTCCCTCACAGGCTTACCCGAGGACGCTGACGTGACAGCATCGCTCGGGTCGCCGGTATGATCGTCTGGTCGATTGCGTACGAGTTGGTTATGAATAGGCCTTTTCTTCGTGTTGACTGAGATCCAAACCAGTTTGCTCTTCGTCTGGCGTCACACGGAAACCCCAAATTCCATGGACAATCATGACAAGGATCCAGCTGACGATCCCGGTAAACACGCACACCGAGACCACCATCACGATCTGAGCCCACATGAGGTCGAAGCCTCCGCCGTAGAACAGCCCATCGGTGGGGGACCCCATTGCCTTTGATGCAAACAACCCTCCCAAGAGGCATCCGGTAATTCCACCCACACCGTGAACCCCGACCACATCCAGCGCATCATCGACCACCTTATGGCCCAGTTTATTCTTCATGTACACAGCAATGTAACAGATCACTCCGGCGCTTACACCTACCAGGAGCGCAGGAAACAGGGAAACGAACCCGGCAACGGGTGTAATGGTTGCGAGACCGGCGATCGCACCGGTAGCAGCGCCGAGCATAGTGGGCTTCCCACGATGCATCCATTCGATAAACATCCACACCACCACCGCGGTACTGGCTGCGATGTGGGTGGCCACGAAGGCGCCTACAGCCTGCGCATTGGCGCCCAACGAACTGCCCGCGTTGAACCCGAACCAGCCGAACCACAAAAGACCAGTCCCCAACAACGTAAAAGGAAGATTATTGGGAGGCATATGGGTCGTGGGATAACCCGCTCGTTTTCCGAGGACAATGCAAGCAACCAGGGCTCCCATTCCGCAGGTGGCATGCACGACCGTGCCTCCGGCAAAGTCCAATGCGCCCATCGCACCCAACCATCCGCCACCCCAGACCCAATGGGCGACAGGATAATATACTGCGACCGACCATAGACACACAAACGCGAGCAGCGCGGAGAACCTGACTCGCTCTGCGAGCGCTCCGACAATCAGCGCCGGGGTAATGCCGGCAAACATGAGCTGGAACACCATGAACAGCATGTGAGGAATTGTGGTGCCGTAGGTCGGACTTGGGTCAGTTCCCACTCCATTCAACCCTGCCCATTCAAGGTTCCCGATGACCCCTCCCACATCGGGGCCGAACGACAGGCTATATCCGAACAACACCCACATAACACTGCCAAGGCAGAGAGTGAGGAAGCAATGCATCAGCGTACCCAGGATGTTCTTGCTCCGGGTCAGTCCTCCATAGAAGAGCGCTAACCCCGGCAGGGTCATCAGCATCACTAGCGCCGAAGAGGTGAGAATCCATGCTGTGTCCCCCGAATCGGCCTTCAACTCGGCTGGAGCGGCCTCAGCCGCCGCCTCCTCTGCCGCGACATCTGGTACGTACAGAGCCGTCCCCGCTGCCAGCATGAGAAGGCAGATCAGGAGGACCGGCAGAATCTTCTTCATACTGCTCATCATATGCGATGACATATTTGTATCCTTTCATCCTTTGGTTCAGGACGAGGTTGACAATGCGGTCGTTGGAATATTCCGGCCCGGACTATTCATAAACACCTGCTATACTGTATCGTCCGATCTTCTCACCTGGTGAAGCTTTTCTCGTTCTGGCTCCTCGACAGACTGCACGTGACGCGTCCGTCGACCTTTCTTGTGAGAAGCCCCGCTGGCTTCGAACTCGAACGCCCCGCAGGCATTCATGAATAGTCCGGGCTAAGCGGCCCTCCCGGTTATCTCACGCTCTTTTTTCGTCGGATTGGGCTTGGGAGACCTGCGCTCCGCCAGAGCGAAGCGCACGGACTCAGCTCCCCTCACAGTGTGCTGTGTACTTAAGATCGCTCCCCAACCTGCCATGACCTTCCAACCACGCTCCAATGCAAACTCGATCGATGCTCTTCTCGTGATGGCTCCCTTCGTGGACAAGTCCACGAAGGGAGCCATACACCGCAATTCAACTCAACTGACTTACGCCTACCTTCGCTTAGAACAGGTAGACAACTGAGAATGCAAGGGTCTGCTGACTGCTCACCGCCTCAGTACCTCGTAAGAAGACATTCTGGTTTGATTTGTCATACCGGAACTCTGCCCTCGTCACGAGTGACGGAGCCGGCTTATATTGAAGCGTGAAGGTGCCTGCCCAAATAGTCTGGACCTGTCCAATGCCAGTGGCGGTATTAAAAAGAGTACCACCAGACGCAAAACCACCGGCTGCCGCCGGGCCGGCACACACATTGGTGCCGCCGTTGACGTTATTACCACCGACGCAGGTACGGGCACCACCTGCATCTTCAAAGATCTCTCCGCGAACCCGGAGGCTCAAAGCATGGGGCAGCGTCTGATCATTGAAGTCTTGGATGAGATAGCCATTGATCCCATTCCAGCGGGCGTTCTGAGATGCGCTAAATCCACTGGCATTGGCCTCGTTCCCATAATAGGGCTCGAGGATAATGGTACTTTTCGTGGCCGGCTTGATCGTGATGATCCCGCCCACGACCGTTCGCTTGGCCGTCGGATCGCATCCGAGTGTACCGTTCACGCAGGCGCCAGTCGAGGCCTGGCCGAAAACCGCATTTCCATTCGACTGTTCAGAGCCGTAGGACCCATAGACGGCGAGTCCGAACTTCTCGTGGGGCGTCAGGTCAACTTTCCACTCGAACGTTTTGCCCCGATTGTTGTCTTCAATATTGTCCCACCCATTAATGAGTCCGAGTGCCACGGTCCCCATGGCTCCAATCGGATAGGTGAGCCGGACACCGGTCGTCGTGAAGGCTTGGCTCAAACCGAACATGTGGCTGCGGGAAAAGTTCGGGTTCTCCCAACTGTTGACCGTCTCAAAGCCGATCATGGTATTGATCTTACCGGCTTGAATTTTCAGGCCAGAGCCGATCGGCGCAATGTACTCCGCATAGAGCTCTTGGAAATCCACTTCATTGTTGTCCGTGCCAGGTTGATAATTCGTGCGGGCCCGTGAAAATCTGGACTGGGCGCCAAAATTGAGCCGCGCCCGAAACCCAACACGGTCCATGGCGCTCCCTGCCGTCGCCTCGCGTTCAAACACGAGCTGCGCCACTTGCGGCACGAACGAATTCGCCTGCGTGTCGAAAATACGCAGTTGATTGAGGTTGGTGCTAGGATTATTGAAATTCTGCGTATAGGATGCTTCCACGGCTCCGGAGATCTTGAAGCCCAACGTTTTCCAAAGGGATTCTGCCTCATCGGCGGCAGACACGGTTTGACCGCCAAGCAACGAGACCATTGCGCACATTCCGATCCCGATCCCGATACGACTACGTACTGAATTCATCGTCATCCTCCTCATCCGATTGGTGATTCGGTCGCTCCCTTGCCTCTCTCACCTCGACGCCGTTGTCGCCACGCACGCCATTGTGCGCCACCTACTCACTCTCCTAGCCCACTCGACTCTCACCTCTACGTTCCCACCAGCCACTGCATACCCTGACTTCTCAGCCGCCATTCTCCCACGCAAGGCCATTCTCGCCAACAAATGGTTGATTTTCAGCTTTTCCCGCCATTCGGTTTAGCTGTACCCTAGCCATTCGCTCAGCTCGAAAGGCCAAAAAAAACGTCCTCTAGCCCGCTGGGGCCGGAGGACGCCATTGTCCATGCCTTACTATATTCAGAGGCCAGTGGGAAACGACGTTGTTCCCCTAATCTGACGGGCGCCGTTTGGAAGCCCTTAGACTGCGCGCCCTTATACATCTCTCAGGAGAATCTGTCAATGCCCATCTCTGTTTACAAGATGCGAGACGAACGAGACTGGCGAGAAAGGTGCGAGAGTTCGAGGTCCGATGTTCGAGGTTTCCGGAACTTCGAACCCAGAACTTCGAACCTCGTGTCAGGCCCGTCTCGCCAGTCCCGTTTTTCCGCACGTCGCGCAGTCTGGTCTGGAATTGATCAATTGTCTGTGTTAGATTCCGTTTCATCTTATGGCTTCCGCAGCACCGCTCCAGAACAGACGAGTGTCTTACCAGTCCTGTTTCTTATTCGCCTTGCTCTGTGTCACGGAAACAGCCTGTAGCACCCCTGCCCTGCCGGGAAAAATCATCTTTGACGACCCGAGAGGAACGGTCTCACTACAGACGACGTCCGATCCATCGATTCAGGCGACACAGCCAGTCAGTCTGGAGCCGTCTCTTCTCGCCCAGGTGTTGAAAGGCATCGAGGTTCAGTATAAGGAAAAGCACGGCATTCAGAGCCTGATCACGGGCCGCTCGAATCCCGTCCTCGTGTTCTCGGACGAGCAAGTCCAGTTCCTTGCTCCGCTGCTTGCTGAAGGCCTACGTTCGGCAGGGGCGGATCAGCGTGTTGCCTTTCGAGTCCTGACGACGCACGAAGGTTCCATGCTGGAATCATCGACGACGGAAACGACCAGCGGGTCCCTCTATGCCTATGGCCGGCAGTTGTGCGTGATTCTCTCTCAATACCGCTCTTCACCGATGCTGACAAAACTGAACACAGCGGGCGACAGCGAGTACAAATCGAGGCCCCCAGATTTATCAGGTCTGAAAGATCATATTGTGCTGTTTACTCCGCGGGCAGCTCAACGGTCTGACAGTATTGACCCACCGGGGGGGTTACAGACGACCGATAGGTTTCTGGCCATCGATTATCAGCTGCTGCAACATGCGCCGGCAGCAGCCACTGCCGGCCAGACTGCTCCGATTAGCGGCTCTTCGGCAGGAGCCGGCACGTCCGGAGCCTCGGCTCAATCCACAGAGGCCCTGGCACAGGAAGTGGAAGCCCTCAAGAAGGAAATGCAATCCTTGAAACAACAGCAGCTCGAAAATCAGACCACCAGGCCAGACAGCCCCAAGCAGAAAACCACACCACAGCAAAAATGAAGGCGGCGGTAGATAGGCTGAAGGGGTTCAGACTGAAGGTTTCGGAACGTCGGACATCAACTTCCAGACTTCAACATCCGAACCTCCCGGCCTTCAAACCTTCAGCCTGAACCCCTTCAGCCTACAAGCCTACGAATTTCTATACCCGTTCGTGATCGGCATCCGCCTATCCTTCCCCAAGGCCCGATGCGTGATCTTGATGCCGATCGGCGCCTGCCGGCGCTTGTACTCGCTGCCATCCACCATCGTCATCACACGAGCCACCGTAGCACGGTCGAACCCCGCCTCGACGATCTCTTCAAGAGAGCGGTCTTCTTCCACATAGGCCTGGAGAATGGGATCCAACACCTCGTAGGACGGCAGCGAGTCCTCGTCTTTCTGGTTGGGCCTCAGCTCGGCGGTGGGCGGACGATCTAACGTCCGCTTAGGAATGACCGGGGTTGGACCACGGAGATTGCGGAGCCGCGCCAAGTCATACACCATGGTCTTCGGCACATCTTTGATCACGGCAAAGCCACCGGCCATATCGCCGTATAACGTGGCATATCCCACACTCATCTCACTCTTGTTGCCAGTGGTAAGCACCAGATGGCCGAACTTATTGGAGAAGGCCATGAGGAGATTACCCCGGATGCGGGCCTGGAGGTTCTCTTCTGTCGTATCGGGCGCATGCCCCTCAAACGTCTCCTCGAGAGCGCGCCGGTAGGTGTCGAACAGCGTCGTAATCGGAATCGTCCTGACGGAGATCGCAAGCCGTGTCCCCAATTCGGCGACATCTTTGTGACTGTCCTGCGATGTATAGGGCGACGGCATGAACAACCCCCAGACATTCTCAGCGCCAAGCGCATCCACGGCGATCACGGCGGTCAATGCCGAGTCCACTCCACCGCTTAAGCCGATCACGACACGCGCAAATCCGTTTTTCTTCACGTAGTCTCGCACCCCCAGCGTGAGCGCCCGATAGACTTCCTCCAATGGGTCCAGGACCGCCGCCACATCCGGGACCGTGCGCACCCGGGTTTTTTGAACAGATGAAATCGGCACAGGGTAGACCTCCACCGCTGAGGCCAGGCGCCGCGGCAAGACCTTTTTCCTGCCGGTTCGTCTCGCCCGCGCGACAGCCTCCATATTCAGATCAGCGACAATCATATCTTCTTCAAAGGCTTTCCCCCTCGCGATGACCTCACCCTGGTGATCGAGAATCACACTATTCCCGTCGAAGACCAGTTCATCCTGTCCGCCCACCGCGTTGGTGTAGGTGAGCACCACTCCATTTTCCCTCGCGCGGGTCGCCAACATCTGCTCGCGTACCCGGCTCTTACCCAGATGAAACGGCGACGCATTGATATTCACGATGACTTCGGCGCCGGCTGCAGCCTGAAAACCGGTCGGACCTTCCGGCAACCAGACATCCTCACAAATGTTGACCCCGACGACCGTACCGCGCAGACGGATGAGCGGCAGCCGCCGGCCTGGATGAAAATAGCGGCTCTCGTCGAATACCCCGTAGTTCGGCAAGTACCACTTGCAATAGGTCATGACGAGCTGCTGATCTGCGATGACCGCCGCCGCATTGTAGAGTTCGTGCGCGCCGGCCTGGACCACCGACGAGCGAGCCGGCTTCGGATCTATTCCATCGCTCTGACCGACATAGCCCACAACCGCGGCAAGGCCCCGACAATGGCGAACGACTTCCTGGAGCGCGCGGCGGTTCTCCGCGACAAACCGTGACTTTAATAAGAGATCTTCGGGTGGATAACCGGTGATGGCCAGCTCTGGGAATGCAACCAAGTCGGCCTTCGCCTTCTTCGCCTCGCGCAGCCAGTCCGTGATCCGGCGGACGTTCCCCTCCAGATCTCCGACCGTCGGATTCATTTGCACCATGGCGATACGAAAGGTGCGCATAGGGCTTTATAGCATAGTAGGCTGAAGGGGTTCAGGCTGAAGGTTGAGGGTCAGGACTTCGGATCTGGCATTCCAAAACCTTCAGCCTTCAGCCTGAACCCCTTCATCCTTCTCAGTAGCGCCGCAAGTTCGGAACGGGAAGATTCCAAAGCTCTTTCCGAACCGCCTCCCAGATTGCCTCCATCGTCTCAGTCAGGTCCGGTGCCGACCGTGCAACGAGTTTGACCGCCAGACCTGGAGCTGCCGGGGTTGAAACCCCTCCCAATACAAACCCAGGACGCTGCTCTAGAATCGCAGCGAGTACTCCGTCGAGGCGTGTCCAGACATCAAGCGCGACCGCATCGCCGATGACAAAGAGCGACGCGACATAGTCCCAGCTCCCGACGAGGCCGACCGATTCAGGCAATCGGCCAGGTGCCAGGCAATACCGTTCGACGACCGAACCAGACACGGCCGTTCTGATGCAGATTTCATTTTCGACCATAGCAAATGCCCAGCGCTCCTGCCTGGCAACTCGACCGGAAGCGATGGCATCCCACAGTACCAGCGTCGCACCTGGTGCAAGGTCCACATGGATCGATTGGCGAATACGAGACCCGGCAAAAGGGATCGTAATTTCGGGTAACCATTCCAGCCGAGCGTCAGGACCAACTGAAAGTCGAACCTCCTGGACTGCCGGCTCAGATAGACTTCGATAGACACGATTGGCGGACGGACTCGTCATGAGCACATGCGTCCCGGCATGGAACTGCGCCTCCACCGACACATGATCGCCGCCGACCAATCCACCGGACGGATTCACGAGCCAGGTGTAGGCACACCCGCTGTCGTCGAGATACGAAGGAGGAAAGTGATGCCAAGGACTCGTACAAGACGAGCACGTGAGGACGGTGCGTGCGCCCTCTCGTTCGAATTCATAGACCAGCGCCCCACGCCGCCCAACCAGCGATTCGTGAGACGTGAAAGGTGAAACGTGAAACGTTTCGGAAGGGAAACCCTCGGTAGTCTTGCGTTTCACGTTTCACGGCTCACGTTTCACGCTTCCAGGGAGGAGCTGCTCGACCCAGCCCACGACTTGGTCGAGCCCCTGTCCTGTCTTGAGATTCGTAAAGAGATAGGGCAACCCACCCCGCATTCGCTTGCTGTCCCGATCCATCACGGACAGATCAGCTCCGACATGCGGTGCAAGATCGATTTTGTTGATCACCAAGAGATCAGACCGGGTAATGCCAGGGCCGCCTTTGCGCGGGATCTTATCACCGGCAGCCACATCGATCACATAGATGACTTTATCCGCGAGTTCCGGACTGAATGTCGCAGCCAGATTGTCGCCGCCGCTCTCGACAAACATCAGCTCGACATCGGAATGACGCTTGAGCAAATCGTCCAAGGCCTCTTGATTGTGCGAGGCATCTTCCCGGATCGCCGTATGCGGGCAGCCTCCGGTTTCGACGCCTAGAATGCGGTCTTGAGGCAACGCTCCCCGGCGCGTGAGAAACTCGGCATCCTCCTTGGTAAAGATGTCGTTCGTGACCACCGCCAGACTCACGCGATCGCGCAGACGGAGACAGAGTGCTTCGACAAGAGCGGTCTTTCCAGACCCCACCGGCCCGCCGACACCGATCACAGGAATATGGCGCGCCCGCGCCGCCGTGACACGCCCACTCCCTGAGAAATGTTCATCGGCTCGATGCATCGGGATACAAGAATTGACGGCCTATGGTTAGGAGCGAAAGAGCCTCGATTCCAACCGGCTATGCCTCATTGCATATATGTCCTGGACCGGTGACCAAGACTGAAGCGCTTGTTGATGCGCCGCTTTGTGACTTACTCGCTCGATCACCTCAATCCAACTTTCCAATAATCGTTGTCCCTCACGCTGACCGATCGGCATCAACTTCATCGCCGCCGCCACAAAACCCGTAGCGGTTTGGTACAGGAACCCGGCAATGGTATCTTCTTTCGACCAGCCGGCCGCCGCCAGCGCGAGGCCGAAACTCACGGCCAGATGTCCCGGTGTCCGCTCAGCCTCAACCGCCGCAAGGCAGTCTTCGATCAGGGGGTGTTTAGCCTGTTGATTCGCAGCCAGCCGAATCACCTGGCGTCCCATCTGCCGACTGGCTATCCGTGATTCACGACCCAACTTCATCGCCTCAAGGTCTCGATCCGCCTTGAAGGCGATTTCCAATACACCGGACACACAGGCATCATGCGCCAATCCTACCGCCACTGCTTCGCGCCCACCTAGTCCTGTCGTGAGTGACTCACCCACATAACGCGACAGCTCTTCCGCATTCCGAACCGCACCACCCTGCACCGCCGCCTCCAGCCCAGACGAAAAGGCATACCCTCCCGATGGAAAGAAGCTGTCGATGAATCGAAGCCCTTTCAGAAGCGACGAAGTATTCATCGTATTACTCGGATGGTCACTCTCTGTAGATTATCTCTAACAGCGAGGCTGCTCAAAACGTTGTCCAGCAAGGCCGCACCAGAAGAAAGCCCCGGAGGCGTACCCTCTGGGGTACGTTGAGGAGGCTTTCGAGGTGCGAACGCCGCTGGACGGCGTTTTCAGCAGCCGTCAGAACAAGAAATACCGCTGCGCCATTGGAAGGATCGCCACGGGATTACAGGTTAAAATTTGACCGTCGGCTTTTACCACATATGTTTCCGGATCCACGTCAATGCGCGGCAACGCATCGTTCAGCTTCATATCGCGCTTGCCGATGCTGCGGCACTTCTTCACCGCCGCTACACGTTTCTGCAAGCCGAGTGATTTGTGCACCTCGTGATCCATCGCAGCCTTGGAAAGAAAGGTGAGGCTCGTGGAAAACGGTGCGCGGCCAAAGCTCCCGAACATGGGTCTGGTGAATACCGGCTGCGGCGTTGGAATAGAAGCGTTCGGATCTCCCATGGCAGCGGACATAGGGAAACCGCCCTTCAAGACTATTTCTGGTTTCACGCCGAAGAAGGCCGGCTTCCACAGCACGAGGTCGGCCAACTTGCCGACTTCGACTGAGCCCACTTCGTGCCCGATGCCGTGCGCAATCGCCGGATTGATCGTGTATTTCGAGACATAGCGCCGCACGCGAAAGTTATCGTTCGAGCCGGCCAATTTGTCGGCCGCGGTTTGGGAGAGATGTCCGCGCTGGACTTTCATCTTGTGCGCCGTCTGCCAGGTGCGAATGATGACTTCACCCACGCGCCCCATCGCCTGCGAGTCGGAGGACATGATGCTGATCGCCCCCATATCGTGCAGAATATCCTCCGCGGCAATGGTCTCGCGGCGAATGCGCGATTCAGCAAACGCGATATCTTCCGGCACACGCGGATTCAAATGGTGACAGACCATGAGCATGTCGAGATGCTCATCCATCGTGTTCACTGTAAACGGCATCGTAGGATTCGTGGACGAGGGCAACACATTGGCCTCGCCGCACACCTTGATGATGTCGGGAGCATGCCCGCCACCGGCGCCTTCTGTATGAAACGAGTGAATCGTACGCCCCTTGAAGGCCTTGATGGTATCTTCGACAAACCCCGCTTCGTTCAACGTATCGGTATGGATGGCGACCTGGACATCGAATTCCTCCGCCACGTCGAGGCAGGTCGAAATTGCCGCCGGCGTAGTGCCCCAATCTTCATGTAACTTGAGCCCGATCGCACCGGCTTCTACCTGCTCGCGTAAGCCCTCCGGCAGCGATGAGTTACCCTTCCCGAGAAAACCGAGATTGATTGGGAACCCTTCCGCTGCTTCAAGCATGCGATGGATGTTCCATGCTCCGGGTGTGCAGGTCGTGGCATTGGTCCCGGTGGCCGGGCCAGTCCCGCCACCGATTAACGTCGTAAGCCCGTTCGCCAAGGCCTCATGGATGATCTGCGGACAGATGAAATGGATGTGCGTATCGATTCCACCGGCCGTGACGATCTTGCCTTCCGCCGAGAGTACTTCGGTGCAGGCGCCGATCTCCATCCCCTTCGTGACGCCGTCCATCAAGTCAGGATTCCCGGCCTTGCCGACGCCGACGATGCGCCCATCACGGATACCAATATCGGCTTTGACGATCCCCCACCAATCGATGATGATTGCATTCGTGATCACGAGGTCGAGCGCGCCCTTCGCGCGTGTGGCCGCCGGTGACTGGCCCATGCCGTCGCGGATGACCTTGCCGCCGCCGAACTTAGCCTCTTCACCGGACACCGTGAGATCGCGCGTGATCTCGATGAGTAAATCGGTGTCGGCCAGACGAATGCGATCACCCGCCGTCGGTCCATACAGGTCAGCGTATTGGCGTCGCGAGAGCCTCATGCCTTTGCTCCCTTCGCGATGAATCCAAGGTCCTTGGCCTTGGCCAGGGCTTGCTGCTTGACGTGAGGATCGTCGAGCCGCCCATGTGTGAGTCCATTGATCCCATAGGCCACGCGATTGCCGCCGATCGAAACCAGCGTGACACGCTTGTCTTCGCCCGGCTCAAACCGCACCGCGGTGCCGGCCGGAACCTGCAACCGAAATCCATAGGCCTTTTCACGATCGAACCGCAACGCGCGATTCGCCTCGAAGAAATGACAATGCGACCCAACCTGAATCGGTCGATCACCCGTGTTTGCAACCGTCACCTCAACCGTGTTTCTCCCGTGCAACGCGATGATGTCTCCCTCTCCAAGGATCACCTCACCGGGGATCACCGCAGCAGGTTGCAGTAATCCCTTCTTCGGCGCTTTCAAGGTCGTTTTTCTTTTAGCAGTCTTCTGTTTGGCTTTCTTCTTCATCTCTGCACCTATCGAATCGGTTCATGAACCGTGACAAGTTTCGTCCCATCCGGAAAGGTCCCTTCGACCTGTAACTCCGGAATCATCTCCGCGACACCGGGCATGACATCTTTCTTCTTGAGCAACGTGGCGCCATAGCTCATGAGGTCCGATACCGAACGCCCATCGCGAATGCCCTCCAGAATCGCGGCGGTCACAAATGCCACCGACTCGGGATGATTCAACTTCAGCCCGCGCGCTTTGCGCTCCTTGGCCAAGTTCGCCGCGACGTAGATCAAAAGCTTCTCTTGTTCTCTCGGTGTCAGATGCATTGCAAGTCCCCGCTACACGTCATTCGTTGCCCGTTTACTGAGCCAGCGCGGACGCCGGCTCATTCAATACCGCTTTGGCATCGTAGAAATCGGACGAGCCGGCCGGTTTCACCCCTTTATACATTGTCGCCGTTATCGAGGTGCGGCGATTGAGCGCCAGGACGTCAAACCGTTGGCCAAGGTAAAAATAGTCATACCCTTCTCGAAGCGTCAGCTCTGCGCAACGCCGTCTCAAGTATGCGTCCAACTGTTCCTGCGACGTGAGGGCTGTGACACGATATTGGACACGGTAGACATTGTCTTTCAGCTGCTCGACCATATCCTTTTCGGTCTCGACCAGTGGCGTATATGATCCGGTCGCACAACCCGCCAGCGAGACGGTCATCATGATGGCAGACACGCACCGTCGCACATTCCACTTTGCGGTAAGCATCACCGATCGGTCTTGCGTCTTTCTACGGCGCCGTCTCCCTCAGCTTCTCGATGACCGAGCAGCCAGGCGCAAAATGATAGCGATCCCGCCCTATGAGATCAACTGCACTGCAATCAATCTCCTCGATGCAGTTCCCTTTCCTCTTCTCCGAGTTCTGGGAAGAGGCTAACGGCCTGGGACGGAAGTGATCTCGATTATGCGCGGTCCACAAGCAAGGAGACCCGTCTGGCTACCCCACCTCTTCGCTAGACCGTCAAATGCTGCTTCACCATGTCTGCGCTCAACTCACTGCTCTTGCCCGACACCACCACCGCCCCTTTGGCCATCACCACATACTTTTCCGCCAGGCGTGCGGCGAAGTGAAGTCCCTGCTCGACCAACAAAATGGCGAAGCGGCGTTGTTGTTTGAATCCAATAATCACGTCTTCGATGTGATCCACGATCGAAGGCTGAATCCCTTCAGTCGGTTCATCCAGCAAGAGCAGCTTGGGATTGGACAAGATCGCGCGGCCGATCGCTAACTGCTGCTGCTCGCCGCCGCTCAGGACGCCGCCCGGACGATTGAGAATTTGTGTGAGTTTGGGAAAGAGGTGATAGACCTCGTCTAACACGGTCTTCTCGACCGTCCCGTTCGGCTTATCCGACCTCGCCCAGAAGCCAAGAAGAAGATTTTCCCGGACCGTCAGATGAGGAAGGATCTCCCGGCCCTGCGGCACGCAAGCCAACCCGCGGCGCGCCCGCTGGTCGGTCGGTTCCTTTGTGACATCGGCTCCATCGAACATCATTCGCCCTGACCGCGCGGGCAGGAGGCCGGTCAGCACTTTGAGCGTGGTCGTCTTGCCGACACCGTTGCGGCCCATGAGACACACCACCTCTCCGGAGTCGATGGTAAATGACACATCACGAAGAATGTGGCTTTCACCGTAGTACGCGTTGATTTTTTCAAGCTGAAGCAT
The DNA here is from genome assembly GCA_041748925.1 of Nitrospiraceae bacterium. Lineage (GTDB taxonomy): Bacteria > Nitrospirota > Nitrospiria > Nitrospirales > Nitrospiraceae > Palsa-1315. Next base: position 79,431 of record JBGTCI010000021.1, read on the forward strand.
GGTGGTCTATCTGGTCTATCTAGTCTATCTAGTCTATCTGGTCGTGCACGAGACAGACCAGAAAGACCGGGTGACAACTAGACAGACCTTCACATCTTGCTAGTGGGCGACCTTTTGGCGGCCCAAGTATATCTCCCGTACCCGCTCGTCTGCCTGCACCTTCTCGACGGTGCCTTCGCAAATGACGGTGCCCTCGTGCAAGACCGTCACGATGCGGGCAATCTGCCGGACAAAATCCATGTCGTGCTCGATGACGACGATCGCCTGTTTTTCCGCCAACGATTGGAGCAATCGACCCGTCTGTTCCGTTTCTTTGTCGGTCATCCCGGCAACCGGCTCATCGACGAGGAGCAACAACGGATCTTGCAGAATCACCATCCCGATTTCGAGCCACTGCTTTTGACCGTGCGACAACGACCCAGCTCTGGTATGCGCGTACTCTTTCAAACCGATCGTTTCAAGATTCTCTGCGATCCTGGCCCGTTCTGCCGCCGTCGATTTCCCTAACAGCGTGAGAAAGACGCCTTTGCTGCTCCGCTTCAACGACAGATCGAGATTTTCCCACACGGTCAGATTGCCATAGATGGATGGGGCTTGAAACTTCCGCCCGATGCCGAGAGCGACGATTTCATCTTCGCGTTTCCCCTTCAGATCCGTCTCCTTGCCGAAAAAGACACGACCGCTGGCCGGTTTGGTCTTCCCGCAAATGACATCGAGCAGGGTCGTCTTCCCGGCCCCGTTCGGGCCGATCACCACGCGCAGTTCTTTGTAGTCGACGATGAAGTTCAGATTGTTGAGCGCTTTGAAGCCGTCGTAATCGACGGTCACGCCTTCGAGTTGGATAATGGAGCGGTCGTTCATCTCAACGCTTCCCCTCTGACACTGCCGTTTTCTCATCCGACACGGTCGGTTTCCCCTCAGCGGCTTTACGCTGGCTCAGGAGATTCTTCCCTTTTCGTATCATGCCGACCAAACCCTCGGGGAACAAGAGTACCACCAACACAAAGAGCCCGCCTAGGATGAAAGGCCACAGTTCGGGGAAATAGTTCGTGAGCACGCTGCGACCGTAATTCACGCTCACGGCACCCAATACCGCGCCCACCAGGCTGCCACGGCCACCCACGGCTACCCAAATGACCATTTCAAGTGACGGCAGGACCCCGATTTGCGCCGGCGTGATGATGCCGACCTGAGGGGCATACAGCAGCCCGGACAATCCGGCCAGGCCCGCGGACACGACAAAGACAAACAATTTGTAGTTGGCCGGCGTGTACCCGGAAAAGACGACGCGCTTCTCGCTGTCCCGCACGGCGACCAGCACCCGGCCGGCCCGCGAGCGAATGATCCAGCGGCACAAGAGATAGGCCCCGCCGAGACACAGTACCGTGATGATGTACAATACCCGCTGGGTGCCGGACTCTGAGAGGCGATATCCGAGCACCTGCTTGAAATCGGTCAATCCGTTCGTACCACCGAGATTCGTATCGTTCCGGTTGAAGACCAGCCAGGCGGCTAGGGCCATCGCCTGAGTAATAATCGCGAAATAGACGCCTTTGATCCGACTGCGGAAAGCAAAAAACCCGAATACTAATGCAAACGCCATCGGTACCAGGATCGCTCCAATGACCGCAGCCGGAAAACTGTAGAAGGGCTTCCAGAATAACGGCAGCTCTTTCACTTGGTTCCACACCATGAAGTCCGGCATATCGCTGCCATAGACGCTCTCTTTTCCGATCGTGAGCATCAGGTGCATGCCCATGCAGTATGCGCCTAACCCGAAGAACACCCCTTGCCCCAAGCTCAAGATGCCGGTGTAACCCCAGATGAGGTCGAGCCCAAGAGCCAGAATCGCAAAGGCGAGGAATTTTCCGAACCGGTTCAGACTGAAATCGGAGAGATGAAACCAGGAATCTTCCGCCGGCAAGATGTTCAGGAGCGGCATGGCCACGAGTAGAATGCCACCGACGATCCAAAAAGCCAGCCCGCCGCCGCGATTTCTGTCTGCTGTTCCGTCACTCATGGTCTTCTCTGTTCTCTGTTGGGGACAGGCACCCTTTTTCTTGGCGCCTGTCCCCGTCTGAGGAGCGGGACAGGCGCCGCCGCAGACGACGGAGCCAGTCCCTTACGGTCAATCGGCATCTCGTCCCTTCATCGCGAACAGTCCGGACGGACGCCACTGCAAGAACAGAATCACCATCACGAGGATGAAGACCTTGCCGTACACGGCGCCAAAGCTCGGCTCGATCAGCTTGTTCAGCCCGCCGATTCCCAGTGAGGCTACGATCGTACCCGCCAGTTTCCCGACCCCTCCGGTGACTACCACCATGAAGGCATCGACGATATAGTTCTGACCAAGGCCCGGGTCGACGTTCCCGACCATTGTGAGCGCCCAGCCCGCGATGCCCGCCAGCCCAGACCCGAACGCGAAGGTATAGGAATCGACTTTTCTGGTTGGAATGCCGAGACAGGCGCTCATATTTCGATTTTGAGTCACTGCCCTCACACGTAACCCGAGATTCGACTTAAAGAGCGTAAAGTAAATCCCCAGCACGCAGACGATCGAAAGCGCAATGATGAAAATTCGGTTATACGGCAAGTAGACCCCGACCAACACTTGAACGCCACCTCTGAGCGCCCCCGGAGCAACCACAGCCGTGAGATCGCCGAAATAGACCCGGGCCGCTTGCATGAGGACCAAGCTCACTCCCCAGGTCGCCAACAAGGTTTCGAGCGGACGCCCATAGAGAAACCGGATGACCGTCGCCTCCAGCAGCAATCCAGTGGCGGCAGCCGCGAGAAAGGCAACCGGCAATGCTACGGGAAAGTACCAATCGAACACATCGGACGGAAACCAGGCCGTGAAACATTGCTGCGTGACAAACGTGGCGTAGGCGCCGACCATCATCAGTTCGCCATGGGCCATATTGATGACGCCCATCAAACCGAACACGATCGCCAACCCCAACGACATGATCAGCAGGATCGAACTGAGGCTGATTCCCCGGAAGATCGTTTCTATCGCGTTCGACCAGGCGCCCCAGGTATCAATGCGCTTGATGGCGGCGCCGGCAGCCTCCGCCACCATTTTCTGCGATTCTGTCGCCTCGGCGCTGGCGCTGGCCTCGATCAATTGCTTCATGGCCGGCACCCCGTTCTGACTATACAGTTCGCCGAGCTTTTCGACTGCCGCAGCTTGGATGGAAGGATCGCCCGACGCCAGTTTGAGCAGCGCCGCGGACTCTTCCATCGCATAGCGTACCCACTTGTTCGGCTCCTTCGACGCGGCGGCATCCAGCCACGGAATCGCCAAGGTGTTCCCGGCTGAACCCAAGTCCGCCGCCGCCGATCGGCGAACGTCGCTGTTGGGGCTGGCAAGTTTTGATCGATTCTTGAGGAGATCCATGAGCGGCTTGATGGCTTGCCGGATGCTGCGACTCGCAGTGGCGCGTAATGCCTCCAGCCGCGGAACAAGGCTCTCATCGCCCTGGTCGATTAATACACGAATGGCGGCTTCGCGGATGGTCTCATCTTCGCTGGTTATCTGGGTGAGCGCTTGCTCTACAGCAGATGTCGGAGAAGCGGCGAGAGGCTCGTCAGCCGCTGACGTCCAGCTCGGTCCAGAAAGCACAAGCAGTCCCACGATGCCTAGTGCTAGAACCGTGCGACCCGTAGAAATCATCATCATGGTGAACCATTCCTCCACAAGACACACGAATGACGTAGACCTCTCGTCCCGTCAACCGCACTTCTCGCACATGGTAGAGGGAGCTACGGAGTAGCTCCCTCTACCATGACGGACTATTTTTGATAGGTCCCTTGATGATCGACCCAGTCACAACCCTTGTCTGGATTCGTATATTCGCTCCAGGGCTCCGGCTTCACCAGCCCCGGTGAACGGGAAACCACCTTGAACTGCCCGTCCGCCAAGATCTCACCAATGAGCACCGGTCTATAGGTGTGGTGATTGGCGGCGTCCATCATGATCTCGCCGCCGGGCGCCAGGAACTTACTGCCATAGACCGCCTTGCGGACCTTATCGACTTCGGTCGAGGCGGCTTTCTCGACAGCCTGCTTCCAGATATAGACGCCGAAATAGGCCGCTTCGATCGGATCGTCCGTGACCCGCTTCTCGCCGTCCGGCAGATTGTTCTTCTTGCAGTAGGCCTTGAAATCAGCCACGAATTTCTTATTCTGCGGCGTATCGACGCTTTGATAATAATTCCACGCCGCCAGGTGACCGACCAGCGCGGACGTGTCCATGCCGCGCAACTCGTCTTCCGCCACGCTGAAGGCCATGATCGGAGCATCTTCGGCCCGCAAGCCTTGGTTCGCAAACTCCTTGTAGAACGGCACGTTGCTGTCGCCGTTGATCGTACTGATCACGGCCGCTCCTCCGCCGGCGGCAAACTTCTTCAGTTTTCCGCAGATGGTTTGGTAATCCTGATGGTGGAAGGGAGTGTATTCTTCCATGATGCGGTCTGCCGGCACCTTCTTCGCCAGCAGCATAGCTCTCAGGATTTTGTTCGTCGTGCGCGGATAGACGTAGTCGGTCCCGAGCAGATAGAACTTCGTGAACCCTCCCCCTTCTTTGCTCATCAGATAGTCCACCGCAGGCACGGCCTGCTGGTTCGGCGCCGCTCCTGTATAGAACACGTTGCGCGAACATTCCTCTCCCTCGTACTGCACGGGATAGAACAAGAGGCCGTTATTCTTCTCGAAGACCGGCAACACCGACTTACGGCTGACCGACGTCCAGCAGCCGAAGGTAACCGCCACCTTATCTTGCAGCAAGAGCTGCTTGGCTTTCTCGGCAAAGAGGTCCCAGTTTGAGGCTGGATCGACGACAACCGGCTTGATCATCCGGCCCATTACCCCGCCCTTGGCGTTGATTTCTTCGACTGCCATCATCACGGTGTCTCGCAACGACACTTCGCTGATCGCCATGGTGCCGCTCAGCGAATGGAGTATGCCGATCTTGATCGGTTCCTTATCTGCCGCGTAGGACAGGGCCCAGTTGCCCAGGTTGCCGAGCAGGGCAGCGACCCCTATGCCAGCCGCTACCTTACCTCCCTTAACCAGAAGCTCACGCCGAGAAGAACCTGGCTCGTTCTCAGCAGCAGGGTCTGCTTTGACCGGTGGGCTTGCCTCATTGGGTTTTTTCGTTTCCATGGCCGGACTCCTTTCACGAATAGAATTTGTACCAGCTCGACAGCATGAGGATTTCGCCATGGAATTGCTCAGCACGACCCGAACTCACCACGGCATTCGCCCATGTCGTCATACGGACGGTTCCACTTAACATCCTTATCGCAACCATCTCATCAGTGACGGCTGCTCTAATCTATAAACACCCGCCTTCTTAATACTGCAGCTGTAAGGCTACGTGTAAAGAATTGATCGCATCTGGCAGCGGACCAGCACTCCAGTTCGGCGAAAAAGGCCCTTGACTAGTGCCATGCCGCCAGTATGCCGAAATACGCGCATTGTGACCGGCGATGACGTAGTTTGTGCCCAGTTCCCATTCATAGCGTGTGCCGCTGTGCATAGGGTCAATATTGGTATATCGCCCATAGGGCTGGAATCTTCCGATCCCGACCTCATTTGGAAACAGATACAAGGCGTACGCGGTATATGAATTCCCGCTAAACATGCAGAAGCAGTCTGCTTGCCCGAAAGCGGCGAGGTTCTGTGCCCAATACCGTTTGTACTCAGCATTGACGGTGAGCACGCCAGCGCTGCCGAGGACCTTCTCAAATAAAACATCGCCGACGAAACTCGTAAAATCGCTTTGATTAGCAAATGAACCGGAACCATCTTTCTGATGTTCTCCCGCTACCGCCAGCGCGAGAATATCGCCGGCTGTCCCGTAGTAGGTACCGCTGGTGTAGTAACCGGGATTTTTCTCGTCGTTCAGCAAGTTTAAGGTGAGTCGTCCAGCGTACTTCAGGCTGTTGCTTTGGTTGGGTCCGACGCCTAAACTTGACCGTAACCCCTGAAATACCGATGCGACGTATTGCAGATGCATGCCGCCCGGATGGACTTTCCCGAAGAAGACCGCGCCATTGTCGCGGCCATAGATGCCTGCCCCACCTGAGCCGATGTTCCCACTGAAGTCGGCTTGGTTGAACGGCGTCCTGAAGCCATCAAAAACCGCGTGGTAGAACGGGCCGTTCAGTTCGCCTCGCTCGGTCGGCACCAACGTACGCCCGATCCAGAAGTTCACGAGCTCATTAAACTCAAACTGCCCGATCGCATCAAGGATGCCGATATTGCTGCTCCCTCCGAATTGTGACCCCGTACCGGCGGGAGGCCCGGGAGTTACGAATGTACCATTTCCGCCAGTATTACAGTTGAAGCATTCGGTGTTGAACGCGAACTTGACGTACTTATGGATACCGCCGTTGATGTAGATACGAGCGTTGTCGATTTTAAACTCGTTACTCCATGATGACCCGTTCGCTGCCCCGTTTTCCACACCGTTGAAGCTCATCCGCACGCCCATTCCGATGGAAATAAACTTGTCGTCGTCGACTTTGATCGTGCCACCTGCGTATGCATTGGGGACGGTGGAGACCATCCCGGCCACCAGCGCCATTGTGGCCCCGGCAGCCCAAAACATTTTCCAGCGTGTCTTTCGATCTACCTTCATGGTGCCAGCCTCCCATGCCCGGTGATGATTCCGTTGCTCACTTGCCTCAGGCTTCTCTCACCTCGACGACATCGTCGCTATGCACGCCATTGTGCGCATCCTCCAGCCCCTCGCTGTCCATTCACCTCTCACTATCCAACCCCCGTCGGGTGAGAGCGTCGGTGCTGAGCTCTAACCGAATCAATGCCGCGGTACCTATAGCTGAGAAGAACGCCAAACACACTAGGCATTTCCCTAGGAAGGTGAGGCAATCTCACTGGGAGCTAAGATTGGCGAGTCGGCTAATCCGATGCGAGGATGCCGTGGACGAGGGCGTACTTTGTCAATTCCGCCGTTGTGTGAAGATCGAGTTGCATCATGATCTGCGATTTATGAAACTCGACTGTCTTCGGTGAGAGCATGAGGGTGGACGCAATCTCCTTCACTGTCTTCCCTTCCGCAACAAGTTGCAGCACTTCTCGTTGGCGCGCAGTCAAGGACTTGTCCGTCAGAACCGCAGACATCCTCCCTGTAATGGCCGACTCCACCAGCCCTTTTGCAACCAAGGGGGTGACATAACACTGCCCATCCATGACGGCTTGGATAGCTTGGAGCAATTCTGAACCGGCGGATCGTTTGAGCAGATAACCGGAGGCGCCGGCCTTGAAGGCTTCATTCACATAGGCCTGGTCAGCGTGCATCGTCACGAAAATGAGCTTGGTGCGAGGCAGAAGCTTCTTCAGCTTACGAGCGGCATCGACGCCATTGAGCTGCGGCATCGAGATATCGAGCGTGACGATGTCAGGCTGAAGTTCCTGGGCCATTCGAAGCAGCGTACGGCCATCTTCCGCTACACCGACGATCTCGCACCGATCTTCCAACAGTTTACGGAATCCGTCCAACACCAGGGTATGGTCATCAGCCAAGAGAATCCGGGGCCTGTTCATGCCTCCCCCTCCGGAACGAGCACCACCACCTGCACCCTCGTTCCCTTCCCCACGGCAGACCTAACAAATAGTTCCCCGTGAACCAAGGCGACTCGTTCCTTCATGCCGAGCAACCCCAGTCCATGGGATCCATTCCGGGGTTGTTCGGAGTCAAATCCCACTCCATTATCCGTAATCGTGACCATCAACTCAGATTGAGCCCCAGTCAGCGCCACATCGACTCGAGACGCCCCTGCGTGACGAGCCACGTTGTTGAGGCTTTCTTGCGTGACGCGATAGAGACAGGTCGCTATTTCCTGGGGAACGGCTGTAGGGATATTCTTGTGTCCAAAGCTCCCTCCGATACGGCTTCGAGCGGTGAAATCGTCCACCAACCGCTGCAGGGCGATCGGAAGACCGAGGTCATCGAGAATGGAGGGATGAAGCTGATAGGCTAAATGACGAACAATATCGGATAACTCCACAACCCGTTCTTGTATCGCGAGGACCTCTCGACCCACGTGACCTGGTGCGACGATGAGCTGCCGTCCAACTGCTTCGATATCCATGGCAAGAAGCGCAAGCCGTTGATTGATATCGTCGTGCAAATCACGCGAGATACGACGCCGCTCCTCCTCCTGCACGCGCAACAGCCGGAACGCCAACTTCTGTAGTGCTTGCCGGCTATGTTCGAGGGATTCTTCGGTCTGCATCCGCTCAGCGACTTCAGCGACCAAGGATTCATTGACAGCGGCCAACTCTTGTGTCCTGATCTGCACCCGCCGATCCAAAGCCTCGTTCAGTCGCTGTAGCTCCTCTTGGTGCATGCGGCCTTCCTCTTCTGTCTGCTTCCGCGCCGAGATATCCCGCACGAACGCGCTGAACGTGTACGCCTCCCCCTGCCCCAAGGACGGCGAGATCGCCAGTTCTATCGGAATCTCGTGTCCATCCCGGTGGCAGCCAGTGATCTCAACCCGTGTGTTCAGCATCGGTCCTTCGCCGGTTGCGAGGAAATGTCGCAATCCTCGTTCATGTGCTTCCCGGTGTTGTGGAGGGATGATGGTGGCGGACAGGGGTCGCCCAATCGCCTCTTGCCGGGACCAGCCAAACATCTGTTCAGCTTGGACGTTCCAGTCAATGATGAGTCCAGCGGCATCCATCCCGATGAAGCCATCGAGCGCCATCTCGACGATACGCCGCGTGTGTGCCTCGCTCTTGCGTAGCGACGCTTCGGCCTCCATGGCAAGCGCCCGCTCCTGTTGCGCGTGTCGATATTCCCTCCGCACACGTGTCACGGTCCACACCAAAAGTCCAAAGGTCGGAACCACCACAACGCTACCTGCCAGGCCAAGGTTCCAGAGAACTTCTCGAATCGGCGCCAGCACGTCGCGCCGATCCATGCGCATGAGCACCGTCCATTGCATACCTTCAAAATCGCCGAGGCCTTGGGTCCGGGCATACCCGGTGATAACCGGCACATGGCGATGCTGGTGCTCCTCCTCAACGTAACCGGACAGTGCCCCTTGACTTATGAGTGCCGACGGTAGGCCGAGCTCCTTGAGATTGACGTGGCCCTTATGCTCAAGAGCCGAATCGATGAAGGCCACTCCCTTCTCAGACAGGAACTGATATTCCAACGCTCCCCAAAATCCCTCCCGTTGCCGGAAGGCCAGAAGGGTCCCCGTCATGACGTTTTCCAGCCCAGGGATCCCCACCCGCATCGTCACGACCCCCAGGAATTCTCCGCGCCGTCCGGTGATGGGAGCCGTCATGGCTATGGCGTCAGGACCGCCCATGACTGCGAAGGGCTCCACATCACCCAGCTGGACTCCTTGCCCGTTACGGGCAGCCTGAAACCAGGATTCAGCGCTGTAGTCCCGCCCGATCGTGATCGGGTCTGTCGCGACCACAACCTGTCCTTGCGCGTTCGTGACGCCGAGCCACAAGTAATCCGAGTACGATATCTTCATCCAGGCAAGATATGCCGATTGAAACTCCCTATTGTCCGGCTGCGCGCTGAAAGCTCGTGTAATCATCTGCACATCGCCATGCCGTTCAAAAAGCACTCGATCCAATTTGTTCGAGACTTCGGCGGCCGTAAGCGCCAGGGTTTCGCCTGCTGTGGCGACCATGCGGGTTTCGATGTAGCGGAATGCGATTCCGCCGATCACTATCGTGATGACCGGCATCACGATGATGAGGACCGTCAGCCAGGAATATGGACGAGGAGCCGTTGCTTTAGGCATAGTCCTTCACCGTTTTTGCCTCGTTAATGCGCCGCTCTATACCAAGAGTCGCTCTTTGCAGGCGACCCATCCTGTGTCACCTTCTCATGCTCGTGAGCCGGGAGCAGCCTTGACAGCCGGTGTTCGCAACGGCCAGGCACCAAAGCCACCAAACTTTTTTCTCCACATTGGCGAGTCAAATTATAAGGAAACCGACTCGTACCGATCCGGGGATCCCTCCTGAATGTCCGATACATCCATGCTGATCTACCGGAGGGCTTTGATATGGCAGGGGAAAAGGCCCTTCCGGTCATTCTGTCTGTGTCGACAGGACGCCATTGTCCTTTTCTTACGTCTAGCTGAATCGATGGACGTCGTTGTCCATGACTCAATCGGTACAGTTGGGGTGCTAATATTCGGAGTCTAGCGTCCTCCTGTCAAGTGGTAGGATGTTCAGTACAGCCTAGAGGAGGGCGCTGGTGTCCCTGCCCATTGAGTTATGCTAGACTCTCGCCTCGCCAACACGGGATGAATGCACCATGCCCCATTATGAGAGATTCGCCCTTGTCCCTCTCGCCGGAATCACTCTGGCACTGTCTGCTTGCGCAACCGGAGCGGATCTCGACGTAACGATTCACGAATCCGAACAAGGATCGGTGTATGTGGAACGGATCCCTGATCGGTCTTTTCAAGCTGCCCATCCCATTTCAATATCGGCATCTACGATGACTAGAGTTCTTCGTGGCGTGGTCATTGAAAATAGCGGAAAGGTCTTGGGAAGCCTGGTCTCCGGCAAACAGGCGCCCGTTCGAGCGTTTGAGGAACAGGACATTGAGTACCTGGCGCCGCTTCTAGCCGAGGCCCTTGCCAGAGCCGCGTCAGACCAGCAGGTTGGGTTTCGCGTCGTCCATGGCGCGGCACCGATCGATTCGCAATCCAGCGGGCCGAGATTCTGTCTGTCTTCGGTCCGTTTCCCCGGGGAGTGTGAATCGGAACAGAAGCCTGGCCGGACATCCCAGGAATCAACGGAGGGTTCTCTCCACGCTTACGGACAGTCGCTGTATCTCACCATAACCGGATATCGCCACCCGATGGAACAGGCCGAAATGGATGGCTCAGCCAATCGGCGTATCTTCAATTCGACGGGATTAACAAACCGCACGGTGCGCTTCGTCCCGGAATCCGCCAAACGACCCGATAGCTATCGAACTGCACGCTCAACCGACGCAACGCTGGTGATCGATTACAACCTGCTTGCTACAATGCCCACTGCGCCGGACATGCGATCTACTGCCGTCCAGCCAGCAATGCCTGTGAAGAAGGACCCTACTCAGCGAGACGCCGATATGGACGAGGTACGACAGGAGTTGCGGGACATCAAGAAGAAACTGGCGGAGCAAGAAGCCGAGCGAACACGTTCCGCTCCCTCATCTTCCCCGAAGTCGACACCTTGATCGATCGCTGGGTAAACGCCTCCCAGGATGGTATCCTAGTATGTACAAAACCCAGGACTATAGACTCCCTCTACTGGCCGGCCTCCTCCTCATTGCGTCCGCCTGCTCGACCGGGCCAGAGCACGACATCACCCTGCATGAAACTGATCGCGGCGCCGTGTATTTGGACCGGATTTCTGATCGATCGTTCCAGGCCGCCCACCCCATCACGCTATCGACAGATACGATGGCCCAGGTGCTTCGCGGCGTGGCCGTCAAGGAGAACCGAGAATTATTGGGCGGCCTAATCTTAGGAAAGCCGGAAGCAGTTCTTGTATTTAGGGAGGAGGATATCCAATTCCTGGCCCCGCTCCTGGTCGAGGGACTCACCAAAGCTGCGCCGGACCAGAAGGTGAGTTTTCGCGTCGTTCAAAGGGGGATGCCATGGGAATCAACGACGGGCTCGTTCTACGCCTACAGACAATCGCTGTATCTGACTATACCCTGGCTGATCCCCCTGTCCCAGTACGGATCCGGCGGGCAGGCACCGCCACCGACAATTCTCTTTTTCCCGGAGTCGGCAAAACGGCCAGACAGTTATGACAACGCGCGCGCGGCCGAATCGACACTGGTCATCGACTATGCTCTACTCGCTTCATTCCCTGCCGACTCAGCTGGTACCACCAGCCGTTCAAATCCCCGCCGGTGAGCCTGCCACCGTGACCGGACACACCACCGAACCAGCGCAGGCGACACCGACTATTCAAGCGCCTATTCAGCTGAGAGAACATGAATGGGATGACGTGAGAAAGAAGTGCAGAATATCAAACGTCAGTTAGCCGAGCAGGAAGCTGAACGAAATGCACAGAAACAGAATGGGCCCTCCAAAAAGAACACGCCAGTGTCTCCCTGACACCTGTGCTGGCGACAGGTACGCTCTGCTTCTGTTATCCCCGCTGTTTCTCAGCTCGTTGATCGAGTTCTCCAGCTAACAGCACGGCCTCGGCGATCTCACGCATCGACTTCCTGAAATCCATACTTTGTCGCTGAATGAGTTTGAAGGCCTCTTCTTCTGTCAGCTTCTTCGAGCGCATCAAGTAACCCTTTGCCCGCTCCATGAGCTTCCTCACCGCCAGCGCTTCCTGCATCTCATGGGACTTCTCGATCAGGGTCGTATGCTCGATGGCGACGGCGGCCTGATTGGCGATCGCCTGGAGCAATTTGACCTCCTCGCTGGTGAATACGTGCGGAGCGGACGTATAGCTATTGATCACACCCAACGCCTTATCCCGCACCATCATCGGCACCGAAAGCAACGAGCACAATCCTTCCTTTTTCGCCATATCCGGATACATGTAGTCCCGCTCTGTGGACACGTCGAGCACGATAATCGGCCGGCGCTCTTTCACGGCGCGGCCAATGATACTTTGCCCAACCTTGAGGTTCGGCTTGCGGCGATATTGTTCGCTTAGACTTTGCGTCGCCGCAATGCGCAGTTCTCCACTGGCTTCCTCCAAGAGCATGATCGAACAGATCTTGGAGTTCATCATTTGCGCGGTCATGGTCACCAGAAGTTCAAGCACATCTTTGATCAACCGATTGGATGCGACCGTTTCTGAGACTTGCGACAGCGTTTCCACTTGCAACGCTTTGCGTTGCATTTGATCGTAGAGCCGCGCATTCTCGATCGCGCCTCCGACTTGATTAGCAATAGTCGAGAGTAGGGCAATCTCATCGCGCTGATAGCGCTTCGGGCGTTTGTGTTGGACATTGATCACGCCGACCACTTCTTTTTTGGCCATGATCGGCACAGAGACGAAGGCTTGATAGCGGTCTTCCGGGAGGTTATGAAAGAACTTGAAGCGTGGATCGTCGTTCGCATTGCTCGGAATCACAACGCGTGTCCGTTCCTGAGCCACCCACCCGGTGATGCCCTCTCCCAAGCCGATCGTAATGCGGCCAATAAGTTTCGGATGAGGGTTTTTCGAAGCTCGAAGAATGAGTTCGTCTTGGCTGTCCGACAAGAGGTACAGAAGGCAGGCATCCGCCTTGGTCACTTCGACGACAACTTCGACGATATGTTTGAGAATGGCTTCGAGATCCAGTTGATTGCTGATCGACTCAGAGATCAGATGGAGCACATCGACTTCGCGTGTCTTTTCCCGCAAGGCTTGTTGAAGATGCGCCACAGATGGCGTGTGTTTGGTCGTCATTGAGCTTTACCTTTGCAGGAGTGCCTTTCGATGGACAGGATGCCTGCGTGACTGACGGCCACTCGACGATCGGTTTCCACGGCCGTGCTTGCTCTGAAACCATGCTGCACAGACCTGCTGCTCGATGGGTCGAATGACCACTTCACCAATCTGCACTGGCCATACCCCGATCACCCGCCCCCCGACCACCTTCTTATCATGTTGCATGGCGCCCCAGAGTGATCTAAAGGAGACCGGTGAATCCTGTTCGGGCAAGCCAGCACGCTGCACCAGGCTTCTGATTCGTTCTACAACTTCTCGTCTGCACAGGCCCATGTGACAAGCCAAATCAGCTTCATGCACTAATCCAATCCCAATCGCTTCACCATGGATCAGCCCGCGATAGCCTGCAAGTGACTCTAGTGCATGCCCGATCGTGTGGCCGTAATTGAGAATGCGTCGGCGATCCGACTCCCGTTCGTCCGCAGCAACCACCTGCGCTTTGATTTCGCACGATCGTTTAATAGCCCGGATAACCGGTTCTTCATCGAGTTTCAACAGCGAAAGAATCTCTCGCTCTAGAAAAACAAAGAACTCCTCATCGGCAATAATACCGTATTTAATGACTTCGGCGAGACCGGCTATCCACTCTCGGCGCGGCAGGGTGCGCAATGTGAGGGGGTCGATCAATACCGCGCGCGGCTGGTAAAATGCCCCGATAAGATTTTTTCCCAGTCGATGGTCCACACCGGTCTTGCCCCCGACACTGGAATCTACTTGAGCCACAAGCGTGGTCGGCACTTGCACGAACGGAATACCTCGTTGATAGATCGCGGCAGCAAAACCGGTAATATCGCCGATGACTCCGCCACCGAGTGCCAGCAATAGTGACTGCCGTTCGAACTTGTGCCTGGCCAGTGCATCGAGAATCTTGGCGATTGTTCCGAGCGTCTTGGTTCGTTCTCCCGGCGGCAAAATAATCGGAGTCGGGTCGTATCCCGCCTTGCAAAGCGAGCGGATGGTCCTGTGAAGATACCGGCTTGCCACATGCCGATCTGTCACAACCCCAATCTTTGGAGAAGTCGTGAAGGCCCTGAGTCTGTCACCTACTGTCGCAAGTACCCCAGAATGAAGGACAATGTCGTAGCTTCGCTCCCCCAAGGTCACCGGTATAATCTGTTCTGCTACACCAGCTTTGCTCAACGACGGTCTCTCCTGACTCAGAAATATCAGTCGCCCGTCCGATTCTTCTTGGGTAGGAAGGCCTGGATTCACAACCTACTGCGCCTGCGGTGATAATGAATTGCACTGGCAGACATCGGGAGAGATGGTACCACAACGGTGCAGAAACTAGAAGGTTTTCCGATAGGACTCAATGGCAAAAGACCGGATTTCATGGCCCTTCGGGAGTACGCTTTCTGTACCGTACTGGGGTTTCTCACGCCAGGTTGCGGGGCACCACACGGCGATCACGTCAGAATATTTAGGAGACTGATGTATGCTTTGGATGGATCAGATGATGCATGGATCGCGAGGTTCACCACCCTTCAGGTCTTCAGCTATCAAGAGACCGAAGGGTCGTTTCTATCAGGCTGGGGGAACGCTCTGTGGGTGTACCACACAGGTTAATTGAGTTGCGGGGCAAGCCAGACGAGGAGGGACTCTGATCCAACCACATCGGGCTTGTCTGGCGCTTCATGCGCCACTGCCTATGGCGCCGGCGGACTTATTCAACATCCCGCTAGCTCTTCACGATGCTGGGCGTCAAGAAGATGAGCAGCTCTTGCTTCGCGACAGCTTCGGTTTTCTGCTTGAAAAGCCAACCAAGAACAGGCACTCGAGAGAGATACGGGATACCAACCACACTGTTGTTCTGCGAATCGATAAAGACTCCGCCGATCACCATGGTCTCGCCATCGCGGATAATGACCTGGGTATTGGCTTCACGACGGTCGATACTTGGACCAGCCGGATTGCTCCGTGCACCGACTGCGTTTCTGGTCGCACGAACCTTCATCATGATCTGCTTACCGACTTCCTTGGGATCTCGCGAGGTAATCTGAGGAGTGACATTCAGTTCCAAGTTCGCATCCACAAAGGTCGTCTGAGTTCCCTGGAGAGAGGTCGTCTGAAACGGGATCGATTCCCCCTGTGAAATCTTGGCTTCCCGCTTGTCCAAGGTCGTGACCTTCGGTGCAGCAATGACCTTGCTCAAACCGAGCAACTCACCCGCCGACAACCGTACATCCAACAGCGCTCCATCTGTTTTCCCAATCGTGAACCCGACCCCAGGAGTCGACGTCAAGCCACCGACTGTGGCGGGAAGATTGACAAGAAAGTTTGAGACTTGATTTCCAAATGCACCGGTATTACCCGTCTTGAAGTTCGCCACACCAAAAGCAGGTCCGAGCTGGTTCACATTCTGGATACCCCACTGGACCCCCAACGAACGGGAATAGGTCGTATCGGCCTGCACGATCCTCGCTTCGATCTGGACTTGAGGCACTTCGAGATCGAGCCCATCAACCAACTGCTTCATCACTGCAATCTTGCTTTCCGTATCTCGAACGATTAAGGCATTGGACCCCAGACTAAATTGCATCAATCCTCGCGAGCTTATATACTGCCGAAGAGACGTCATGATTTCCATCGCCGGCAGATTCCTAATATAGAAGACCCGATCGACCAGTTCTTCTCCTTTCACCTTGGCATCCTTTGCCTGCGCGGCTTCATTCTCCTGTTTAGCAATGTTCGCCAGCGAATCGATCCAAAGAATATTGCCCTGTCTGATTTTACCTAACCCATTCATCTTCAAAATCATGTCGAGTGCCTGGTCCCAGGGCACACTTATGAGCTTCATCGTGACCTTACTCTTGACCCCTTCACCGACGACCATGTTAAACCCACTCACCTCGGCGATGAGGCGCAACACATTGCTGATGTCGGCTTGCTGGAAATCGAGCGAAATACGCCGGCCGACAAAATGCGTTTCTCCAACAACCAAATCTTCCTTTGGCAGATTTTTCTCACCAGCATCTGCCTCGGAAGTCATTTGGACAGGCTGCATATGAAATCGTGTTGAAGACCGACGCACCGTGGCCATTGCCCGAGGTGCCACCCGAGAAGTGGCATCCGCCCGAACCGGCATCATGATAGAATTCTCTGACTTTATGGTACTGACGACCTCGTCACGGTACGAATGTGTATCCGCATCCTTCCCGGAACTGGCGCCTTCTCGAATCATCACGATAAGATTCGCGCCTTCCGGTTCAACTGAGTAGGCAGCCGAGTCAGCGAGATCCAATACCACCCGTACTCGATCGGCATGATAACCCAGACGCACTTGCTTCAACATGTGGTGATTGACCGATATGACTGGCTTGTGTATGGCAGACGCCACGCCTGGAATGTCGATCATGAGGCGCCGCGCATCAAGACGTGTCACCTCGTGAGCCAGCTTGCCGTCTCCCGAGATGACGACACGGATATCGTCCGCGCCTCGCTGAATATCTATGCGAGTAAGGGTCTGCGCCAGGCCTCCCTCAACGCTTGAGGATATGCCTGAATCGACATGAGGTATGTCGGTTGACGCCCCTACGGACGGCAGCGCGATTGGAACACTGAGCGCTCCCACCGCCGAGAGCACGCGAACAAATGTTGTCGTGGTCGTGGTCAGCTTAGGTGTCATTCTGCGCCCTCTTTCGGATGAAGGAGCTTGACATATTCTCGCTCCTGTTTGCTCCCATACACATCTGTAAACCGTTCTTGCACCACAATACCTTTCTCTGTCACAGCACTCACCACACCATTGTTAGGACCGATCCGCGTTCCTCGGCGCACCGTGTATCCATTCCCATCTGGAGTCTGAACCATAGCCGTATAGCCGTAGGCCCCCCATATCACAGCGATCAGGTTCATCTCAGTGAGCCCAACGCGCTGGAGCGGAGGTAACGTGGGATCAATCGGCCCGAGTCCCAGCAGTTGCAACACTGGCGCGAACGGATCGCGCCGCCCAGAAGGATCATAAGAATGTACGCTCACCGGCTCCAACGTTGGACTGGGCGCAACTGGTTGGGCATTCCCAACGCCAGTTTCCGCGGCTGGAGTTGGAGAGGATGCGTGCCTCGGCACATCGTTGAGCGAAGGCACTTTTAAGGAGTCCTGCCGCATTGGGCTAATCTCACGGACATGGGAGCTCATACCGATCTCGGCAAAACCCAGGCTCGCTGGGACAAGCAGGCCGACACATCCCATCAGAATCATGCTTGTTGTCTTCATGGTCAACCGCCAGTTCTCACAGATGACAATCACCGCTCATGGTCTCGAAGAGATCCAACAATTTATGCCTATTTCCCCTGAGGAGCCGCCGGAGCTACCGCAGCCAACTTAGTTTCCTCTGGCGCCGCATAGGCGATAAGATCAAACACAGTCTGTGTGACAACCCGTCCCTTCTCAAACTTTGGAGCCCCCATCTTGAGTCCTGACACGGTCACAATCCGAGGCATCGCGTTGATTCGATCGAAAAATAAGGCGGCGGTATGGTAGCCCCCGGAAACCTCTACGTTCACCGGCATTCGCACAAAGAGTTTTGACGGATCTTCGCTCTTGGGACTCGGTTTCCATAGCTTGATGTCGAGTCCAAGCCGAATCCCCAAGTCTGACACCTGTTTGAGCAGCATGATTGCCTCCTCTTCAGGCGGCAGCCGTTCTTTCTTTTTCGCGAGTTCAATCTCTAGTTGCTTGCTGGCGGCAATGAGTTCATCGAGATGCTTGACTTTAATGGTTAATGTTTGAATCTCGCTGTCGAGCGTGCCAATTGCTCCCTGGAGCCCTGCTATCTCCGCAGACTTTGGCTCGGCGACATAATAGTAGAAACCCACGATAATCCCTGCCAGGAGCATGAGAAGCAGCCCCACCTTCTGAATCAATGGGATTGATCGCAAGAGGTCAAGATTAATAGGAGGCAGCTTCATATGTCTTACCCTTTGAGACGAAAGCCAAGTTTAAATTGGTAGAGGTTGAGTTGGCTCTCCACCGCAGCTTTACTTTCTTGTAGATTGATGTTCGAGAAATAGTCGGTACGGCGCAGGTTATTCACAAATTCCACCACGTCGTCGTTGGTCGCCGCACGCCCCTCAAGATCGATGTCCTTGCCATTGACCGCGACCCTCACTAACCACACCTTCAGCGGTTCCAGACTTTGACTGACATGGTCGAGCACCTTGACAGGGCCAACACGCGACTTTTCCAATTCATCAATAATTCGATTTTTGTCTTCCAGCACTTTCTTCCTGGCTTCAAAGTCTGACACCTGCTTCACTTGTTCCTTCAGCTGCGCAACCTGCTTCTCTTTGTCGAGTTTTTCGGCTTGCCGTGCATTTATCTCGTCATCGAGTGAGGCCGAGTACCACCAACATCCCGCCAGGGTAATGAACAACAGCCCCACACCCAACAGCGCCTGCGCTCTCACATCATACTGAGGCTTCGCCTTATGCCCCTTGGGCCCCGGCAATAAGTTAATGCGAATCATCGATCCCCTACCGATCTAAGGGCCAATCCAACCCCCACGGCAGCCAGCGGGGCCAATTCGGCTAACGTATTTTGATCAAAATCGCTCCCCGAGGTATCAATCTCTCCGAACGGATTAGCCATCTCGATAACAGCCTGCATTCGGTCTCGCAACTGTGGAACCAGGCCTTTGACCTGGGCACCCCCTCCACATAAAAGAACCTGCTGAACGTCCGCATCCGGCATGGTGGACTTGAAATAATCGATGGTCCGTGCAATCTCCGACGCAACCTCGGCGTTGACACTGTCGACGACTGTGGTCACCGCGGCCTGATTGCTCCCTGCCGAACGCTCACCTTTTTTCGTTCCCTCTGCTTCTTCATATGACATGCCGACTTCTCGCTGAATGGCTTCCGTATAGCGGTTTCCCCCGATCGGAATATCACGTGTGAACAGCGAGGTGCCGCCTCGAACAATATTGATATTCATGACACTGGCGCCAATGTTGACGAGCGCGGTCGTATCCTCCTGCGAGACCGGATAGTTAATCGCATGCATGTTTTCGATCGCGAATGCATCCACATCCATGACGATCGGAAACAACCCCGCTCCCTTAACGAGTTCGGTCAGCTCATTGATCTTGTCCTTCTTGGCCGCTACCAGAATGATCGACATCTCTCCCTGTGAATCGCCCGCGGCGTCCGAGGAGGGCAATACACTGAAATCGATGTTCACCTCATTAATATCGAATGGGATGTACTGCTCCGCGGCCAGTCTCACCTGTCCCTCCAACTCCTCATCGGGCATCGGCGGAAGACTGATCTTTTTAATGATGACCGCATGGCCAGAAATTGACACGGCAACTTGCTTTACTCTGATGTTCGTTTCTTCGAACAACTCCTTAATCGCCGACACCACACGCCCCTCATCCATCACCGTACCATCGACGATGACTTCCGGTTCGAGCGGTTTAAAACCGAACTTCTGGAGGATGTACCGCCCTCGGCTCTCCTTCAACTGGACAAGCTTGATACCGCTTGACCCGATATCCAGCCCGACGAGCTGCCGCTTCGGGGTGAACATCGAGAACAGATCGGTTTCGGCCAGACTCTTAAATGAACTCAACATACGTGCCTCTGACTGTACATGACTATCCGCACAAGACAACTCTTTATGTGTATTTTGCGCAGACTGTCACTCATGCCCATCCCCCCACAAGCTTCAACATCCTAAAGAAAGAACGTGCAGCGAGACCATTCTGGCTGTTCACCTGCGTCCGGCCCTCCACTCCGCATTCTCCGACGTAAAAAGCCGTTACAGCCTGAGTCACGTCCGACAGACCTCTCAACACAGCGTCAATACAGCGGATCAGCTTCATGCACATGCTAAGTATAGTCCGTATGCTCCACCTGTCAAGGAAATCGCTTTCCGTGCACACGAATAGAAACGGGGGTGATGTAGGGTGGTGGGAGAGCGCAGGGTTCTGTGAGTTATGGTCTATTGAGATCGCGATGAGCGACGGTCACTTGATATCCAAGAACTGAAAAACTTTCTTGAAGTCGACCAGCAATCGCGACAGACCGATGACGTCCGCCGGTGCAACCAATTCCCACATTCACATAGCTGCGGCGTTCTCGTTCGAAAAGTGGAATGAGGAATTTGAAGAAGACTTCCAGCTGCCCAATGAATGCGACGGCATCCGGATCGGTCAGCACGTAGGTCCGCACCCGTGGGTCTTCCCCGGTCAATGGCTTGAGATCTGGGACGAAAAACGGGTTCCGCAAGAACCGAACGTCGAACAGAAGGTCAAGGTCGTACGGCACCCCGAACTTGTAGCCAAATGTCGCCAGAGAAATGGTCAACCGGCTAGGCGCTCCCTCCTGCCTAAACCGCCGAGCCAACAACTCTCCCAACTCATGCACCGTCAAGTCTGAGGTATCAATAATACGGTCGGCGTGGCGTCGTAGATCGGCAAGACGCTCCTTTTCAAACCGTACGCCCTCCAGTACCGGAAGATGCGGCATGAGCGGGTGCGGCCTTCGAGACTCCGAGAATCGACGAACCAATACTTCATCACGAGCTTCGAAGAATATCAACTCAACGGCATGGCCAAGACCCTTTACGCGCTCAAGAATCCCCACAAGGTCAGAAAAGAACACGCGCTCTCTGACATCGATGCCGAGCGCGACATTCTTAATCTCTCCCCCCTGCTGATGACACAACTCGACAAAGGTCGGCAGCAGAGCCGGCGGCAAATTGTCGATGCAAAAATACCCGCCATCTTCGAAGCACTTGAGCGCGTGCGATTTCCCTGAGCCAGAAAGACCGCTGATCACGACCAACTTGAGTGCAGCCATGCCTGCTCCTTACGGATCAATCAGGACTACTCGATCACGATCAAGACGCTGTAGAATCTGCAGTTTTCCAGAAGACAGTGCGGTGAAGACCACCAGAGAACCAGGCAGAGGGTCTAGTCGACTCTTCGCGTCCTCCAATGTCAAAATCGCTAGGGCTGGACGAACGACTTCAATCTCTTCCCTTTCTTTATGAGCAGCCTGGCGCAGAGCCTGGCGAACCGATTTCTTCGCCGGTTCTTTATGATCGGTCTGGCGCTCCTTGTGTTTTCGGATCTGGGTGCCCAAGCGGTCCACGAGCTGGTCGATCGTCGCGTACATTTCAAGTGTCGAGGCTTTCGCCTGAATCCGTCGCCGTTGCATCGTACAAACAACCTCCGCACGATGTTGAAGCTTGCTCACACTCAAAATGACTTCCAAATGGTTTAGCTTCACTTCATACCGCATGAGCCGCTCAAACCGACTTTCAATATGTTGTCTGAGCGCCGATGTGATCATGAGGTGTCGCCCTGTAATTTTCATAGACGTTCATCCTTTCAAGCTGAATAACGTCGGCCTCTCTGCCATTCGACTATGCTTGTCGTTTCTGAGCATCCGCAACACCAGAGGAGCCACCAGACAGAAGGCCACGACGAGCGCAGCTGGATAGGGAAAGTCTACCGGTGGAAACTCAATGGCCGCACATCTAGGATAACGGAAGAATCGCGCATGGGACGCTCATAAAGACCGCAGCGAGCGAAGAGGCGAGGAGCGATACACCGCACTTCCGTGTGGGCCGTTCGCCCTTGTAATGGATCTTGGCGAACGGAACAGACCCTCCAGCACTTCCGATTTTCTAGAATCTCTTCGGTGCCTTGCGCTTCTAAGCAATGCGAGAACGCCGCTGACGGCAGTCTCCAGAGTCCTGCTAAAAAAACCGTTTACGCTGAGTAGCGGAGGGAATATGCTCTTCCGCCCGATACTTGGCCACCGTCCGTCGCGCGATCACAACCTGTTGTGTGAGTAGCCGCGCCGCGATCTCTTCATCTTTGAGAGGGCGGCTTGCATCCTCCTCCGCCACCATTTTCCGAATCATCTCTCTCACCGTCACAGACGACATCATATCGGAGGGCTGGTCCGCTCGCTGCAGCCCGGCATTGAAGAAGAATTTCAGCTCCAGCATCCCCTGCGGACAATACATATACTTGTTCGCCGTCACGCGACTGATTGTCGACTCGTGCATCCCAATATCCTCAGCCACCTGCTTGAGCACCAATGGCTTCAGGTGTTGCACGCCCTTTTCAAAAAACTGCTCTTGAAACTTCACAATACTCGACACCACCTTGACGATCGTTTTATTTCGCTGCTCAATACTGCGAATGACCCATTGCGCGGCCCGCAGTTTTTCATCCAGATAGGCCTTTGTCTCCGCCGACCCACTCTCCCCTGTTCCCATTAATTGCTTGTAGTATGGGCTAATCCGCATACGGGGCAACCCATCGTCGTTCAGGAGTACCACCCATTCCCCTTCATTCTTGACGACAAATACGTCAGGGACAATGACGTAATTCTGGGTATTCGTAAACGGTCGTCCTGGCTTCGGCTCAAGCACTTCGATGACTTTGGTCGCCTGAAAGACCTCTTCGACCGTGACATCTAAGGCTTTCGCAATCTTCGCATACTGTTTTTTCTCCAAATCTTTGAGATGGTACTGAACAATAGCTTCAACAATCGATCCCTTCAATGCGCCTGGCCGAGCCCCTAACGAACCCATGGGACTCTTCCCCAAATGTCCGATTTGTAAAAGCAGACATTCTGCAAGATCTCGTGCCGCCACGCCGGTCGGATCAAAACTTTGAATATCCGTGAGAACGGACTCCGCTTCCTTCTCGGTGAAGTCGGTCCCTCCGACCATCTCTGCGAGAGACATACGCAAGTATCCATCATCATCAAGGTTACCGATGATCAACCGCCCAATCTCCTTGTCACGATCTGGCAAGCCGGAAAACGATAGCTGCCATAGGAGATGGTCTTCCAAGGATGTGGCTTTCGCCATGGTTTGTTCATAGGATGGAAACTCGTCCTGTGAAGACGATCGAGACTCGGACCCGCCTATCCGACGATCGCTCCCAAAGTACTCCTCCCAGCCAGCCGCTGAGGCCTCATCCGGCGTATCTCGTTCTTCAGGAGTTGACTCCTCCGCATTTGATGGCTCACTGTTCGCCGATGCCGCCGCATCCTCCGCCTTTTCCTCTAGGCTTCCGGCTTCGCTGTCCTCTGCCTCAGTAGGGAGATCCTCCAACAGCGGATTTTCCATCAAATGTTGCGTGAGGCTCTGCTGGAGTTCGAGACGCGACAACTGCAGCAGTTTGATCGCCTGCTGCAATTGGGGAGTCATGATCAGCTTTTGACTCAGCCGAAGATCGAGTCTGAGCTTCATATGCGCACACCCTTACGCGTCATAGCTTGAATCGCTCCCCTAGGTAGACGGCGCGCGCCGTCTCACTCTTGACGATGGATTCGGGAGACCCTGCCTCAAGAATCAACCCTTCGTTGATGATATAGGCTCGTTCCGTGATGGACAGCGTCTCCTGGACATTGTGATCGGTAATCAAAATGCCGATCTCTTTTTCTTTCAATCGGGTAATAATGTGTTGGATGTCGGCGACAGCAATCGGGTCGATCCCTGCAAAGGGTTCGTCGAGCAACATGAATGACGGGTTCGTCGCGAGCGCTCTGGTAATTTCGAGCCGCCGACGCTCCCCACCAGATAACGCATACGCCATGCTCGTTCGAATATGGGAGAGATCCAGTTCCTTAAGAAGGGCATCAACTCGGTCGCGCCGCTCTGCCCGAGAGTAATCCAGCATCTCAAGAATTGCCAGAATATTGTTTTCAACAGACAAGCGTCGAAACACAGATGATTCCTGCGGAAGGTATCCAATTCCCTTCCGCGCGCGCCTGTACATTGGCAGATCTGTGATGACCTCTTCCCCGAGCGAGATCGCTCCCTCATCAGGCTGGCACAGACCGACAATCATATCAAAAATGGTGGTCTTCCCAGCCCCATTGGGCCCCAGCAAGCCCACGACCTCGCCGGCGCGGACCTCTATCGAGACGCCTTTCACGACCTTGCGGGCACGAAAACTTTTTACCAATCCCGTCGCGCGTAAGCACTTAGCATCTGTCCTGTTCACTAAAGAGCCCGTCGGCGGCGCATTTCCCTGAACCGCCTCAATCACTTGGTCGCTCCCCGTTCCGGCTCGATCCTCACATGCGAGCCTCCTTCCACAACACTCCGATCCTCCGCCAAGAACATCGTGATTTGTTTACCACTGACCCTTGTTCCCTTATCCCAGGCCACTGGGTCACCAGTCAGGACGATCTTATCTCCATCATGGTAGTAGACGGCTTTCTCGCACGTTGCACTCCCTGAATCCTTCTCGATTTTCACTCGTCCGGTCGCCTCAATTTTGTTGACCGAACGATTCGACACCGCTGGCGAGGCCTCAGACCCTTTCGAATGCGCGGCGCCTCTGACGGCCTCAGGCCCTTTATGATTATCGCTCGCGGGTGGGTCTTGCGCGCGAAACAGCACAACCATACGATCGGAATAGACAACCAACGACCCTCGAGTCAGTACAACCGCCCCCTCAAAAACCGCTTGGCTATCCTGATTTTTTACCGTCATCTTCTTCGCCGTAATGGTCGTGCTTACCGCTTGATCAGCACCACTTTTGGGAATAGCCGCCTCAGCTGATTCGCTCAGTGAAGCCATTCCAAACGGGAACATATTAAGAAGCAGGAGCCAAATCCACATGTACATCCTCAAGTACTTCAAATTCTTCGCGGTCCATATGTCCCAGTAACCCACGCCCCGTCACCTCTAACCCGTGTCCAACGATACGGACGGGATCTTGCGTGTGCAACTCTCTTGTCTGATCAGTCCAAGCCAGATGGTTGGTATAGATCACATACCCACTCTCGGTGTAAATCACGAGTGGCTCTGATCGGTTCGTGAGCATGAAGTTCTTCGTCTCCGTATTCAATGTCCCTTCATCTCCAGTCACCGTCAATTCTTTTCCCTGCTGACCGAACAGTGTGACAGCGACGGCTTGTAATATCGCCCTCTTGTCCCGTTCAAAGAGCCGAGCCTCTTTCGCCTGCACTTGCCATTGAACCGTATCGCCCTTCGTTTGAGTGAACGCAAACTGCGAGATCGTCGCATCAGCTGTGTCCATAGAGCCTGGCGCCGCCGCCGTCGGGGTGGGAACCACTGTCGAATTGGTCACGAGCAAGTATGCGAGGAAACAGGCCAACATCACACTGAGCGTTAACAGACCTCCTCGTACCCAGCGTTGCCACACTGTGTCCCTGCTTCCTTTACATAGCGTGGAGAAGACTGGCACGATCGTAGCATGCACTCAATACCAAGTAAACTTATGCTAGTACCCTAGCATAGTCACTCGGTCGCGATGGAATAACTACCCAGGCCTCCCAAGCCGGCACCCTGGCAGATCTTCATAAACGAGATGGGAAATTTGTCGAATGGGAACGCGGTGTCGCACGCGCGGCTAGATCTCGCGGACAGGAGATCTAGCCGCCAGCGGGACTCGCGGGAGCTGATGCAGTCGATGTTGGTTTCTTCGCAGACGCAGCATCCGGTCGCATGACGAGTTCGATCGCAACAAGCTTCGCCGCATCGCCAATACGCCGTCTCGTCTTCACCATTCTTGTATAGCCACCGGAGCGGTCTTTAAATCGCGGTGCGACGTCGCTGAATAATTTCGAGACGACGTCCTTGCTTCGGATAAACGAGAGGGCTTGCCGCCGAGCCGGCAATGTCCCCTCCTTGCCGAGCGTAATCATGCGGTCCGTGAAACCTCGAATTTCTTTTGCCTTGGCCTCAGTCGTCTCAATGCGCTCATGCTCGAGCAGCGAGGTCACGAGGCTTCTGAACAGCGCCCACCGATGCTTAGTCTGTCGTCCGAGCTGTCTGCCTTTTTTTCTATGACGCACGGGTTCCCTCTTGTTTCATTACTCGCTCTTCGGGCTACCGCTACTCTGCTGGACAGCATCCAGTTTCACTCCAAGCCCCAGGCCCATCTCCGTCAAAATTTCCTTGATTTCGTTGAGCGATTTTTTACCGAAATTCTTCGTCCTCAGCATCTCTCCTTCGGTCTTCTGGACCAAGTCGGCGATGGTCTTGATGTTCGCGTTCTTTAAGCAGTTCGCCGCACGGACCGACAACTCCAGTTCGTTCACGCTACGGAACAGATGCTTATTGACCTCACGTTGCGCCTCATCACTCCCAAGATCAGCACGCCCTTCGACCCGCTCATCGGGATTGATGAAAATATCAATGTGATCACGCAAAATGCTGGCCGCCGTGGACAAGGCATCTCGAGGCGAGATGGTCCCATCCGTCCAAATTTCCAAGGTCAATTTATCATAGTCGGTCATGCGACCAACGCGAGCATTCTCCACATGAAAGTTCACGCGCTTGATGGGTGAAAACACCGAATCGATCGCGATCACACCAATTGGCAAGCCTTCTTCCTTATTTCGCTCGGCGGGCACATAACCCCGCCCATGTTTCACCGTCATTTCCATATCAAATGACGCATCCTTGTCCAATGTCGCAATATGGAGATTAGGGGTCAGGATCGTCACGTCCCCGTCATGAACAATGTCAGACCCCTTGGCTTCACCAGGTCCCTTTTTCTTCAGACGAAGCGTCTTCGGTTTGTCGGTATGTAAAGCAAGGCGCAGCCCCTTCACGTTCAAAATAATGGAGGTCACATCTTCTGTGATACCAGGGATCGTGGAGAACTCGTGCAGGACCCCTTCGATCTTCACGGTGGTCACTGCCGCGCCCGTCAGTGACGATAACAACACACGCCGTAACGCATTGCCAACTGTGGTTCCAAACCCACGCTCATAGGCCTCTGTCGTAAATCTGCCGAACGTTTGGTTATGCGTATCTTTGTCGACTTCCACCCGCATCGGGATCTGAAAGTCTTTCATTGCTTTAATCATGACTCCCCCTTCATCTCATCAAGTAGCCAGCCCCCGAACGGCGCCTGTTCGCCTCTGAGACCGACTCCCCTTTTCCCAGTTCGGCATCTACCTGGAGTACAATTCCACCACCATCTGCTCATTGACTGGCAGGGAAATCTGATCTTTCGACGGCAACGCCCGGACCATACCTTTAAATGCGGGCTTGTCCAGCTCCAACCACTCTGGAATCCCTCGCCCATCAACCGACTCTAAGGCGGTCTGGATTGAGATCAACGTACGGCTTCGCTCTCGAACGCTAATGATGTCGCCCGCCTTGACCTGCGCACCGGGGACATTGATCTTCCGACCATTCATGGTCAGATGCCCATGGCTCACCAGCTGTCTGGCTTCTTTTCGCGAGGCGCCAAACCCGAGTCGGTACGCCACATTATCCAGCCGGCATTCCAGCAACCGTAAGAGTACCTCGCCCGTAATGCCAGTCTGGCGTTCCGCACGCTCAAACACGCCGCGGAACTGGCACTCCATGAGACCGTAAATTCTGCGCAGCTTCTGCTTCTCCCTGAGCTGAGTGCTGTATTCGGAGTTCCTCGGGCGCTTTTGCCCATGCTGACCAGGAGGATAGCTCCGTCGCTCGATGGCGCATTTCTCTGTCATACAGCGCGAGCCTTTCAGGAACAACTTCTCACCCTCTCGCCGACACAACCGACAGACGGGGCCGCGATACTTTGCCACTGCTCTACCTCCGGTTACCGGACATCACCACACCGGTGTGCCCAAAAATCTCACGAATTCGACTCGCCCGACACAACGCCACTAGACGCGCCGCCGCTTTGGTGGGCGGCATCCGTTGTGTGGAATCGGAGTCACATCACGAATCATATGGATCCGCAATCCTGCGGCCTGAAGAGATCTGATCGCCGATTCGCGACCGGACCCAGGCCCATTCACATAAACGTCTACTGTGCGCATTCCGCTCTCCATCGCCTTTCGCGCGGCGGCTTCGCCGGCTCGCTGAGCAGCAAAGGGCGTACTTTTTCGAGAGCCCTTGAACCCCTGATTCCCTGAGCTTGCCCACACAATCGTGTTGCCGCTCATGTCGGTGATGGTGACGATCGTGTTATTGAAAGAGGCCTGGACATGGGCCACTCCGCTCTGCACAATCCTGCGCTCTTTCTTTTTCCCTTTTTTGATGCTCATACAGACTCCCTACTCACGTGAACGCCTCGCACTACGCCGAACGCACAGGCGGTTTCGGTTTGCTTCCCACACCGGAGCGACGGCCTTTTCTCGTCCGCGCATTCGTTTTGGTCCGCTGACCGCGGACCGGTAACCCTTTACGATGGCGCAGGCCACGGTACGTGCCGCTATCGATCAATCGCTTGATATTCATCGAGAAGGTCTTTCTCAGATCACCTTCGACCTGAAAGCCCTCCTGAATAATTTCGCGAATCTTGACGATATGCTCTTCGCTCAAGTCCTTGACACGAATTGCTCCGTCGATCCCGGCCTTGCTCAGAATAGCGAGTGCGGATGCCCGCCCAACCCCATAGACATAGGTCAGGCCAACATCCACCCGCTTCTCTCTCGGCAAATCAACCCCGGAAATACGAGCCATAGTTCCTCTCCTTACTTCCCTTCAATCTTCAGTCTAAGGATGACTTCTTCAGTCTCTACTGCGCACGTCCAACAAGGGCCTCCTGAGACCGCACGTTGCGCAAGCAGGAGTCTGATGAGGTACACTGTCAGTCATCCCTACCCTTGACGCTGCTTATGGCGCGGATTCTCGCAGAGGATTCGCACCACGCCCTTACGCCGAACCACCTTACATTTCGCACAGATCGGCTTGACGGATGATCGCACTTTCATATCTAGTTCACACTCCTACTTAAATCGATAGGTGATCCGTCCGCGGGTTAAATCGTACGGCGACAGTTCCACGGTTACCTTATCACCGGGAAGAATACGGATAAAATGCATACGCATTTTGCCTGAAATATGTGCGAGAATCTTGTGACCATTGTCCAACGAGACCCGAAACATCGCATTCGGTAGCGTTTCGTTCACCGTGCCTTGAATTTCGATGACATCTTCTTTCGGCACGTACCCCTATCCTTTCTCACAAACCCCGCTCCGGCATCTCCTCAGTATCTCAGAGCTGACTCAAAACTTTCGGTGGTCCACTCGGCTCAATCACAATTGTATGCTCAAAGTGCGCCGAGAGGCTCCCATCTATCGTCACCGCTGTCCATCGATCCTCAAGAACCTTGACGGCTGCGCCACCCATATTGACCATCGGTTCGACCGCAAGGACCATTCCAGCCTGCAACCGAGGTCCCTGCCCAGGCTTCCCATAATTTGGCACCTGCGGCTCTTCATGCAGCTGCCGGCCAATCCCATGGCCAACGAACTCTGTTACGACAGAATATCCTGCAGATTCAACATGTTGCTGAACCGCGTACGAAATGTCTGATAGCCGGTGACCGACCACCGCTTGCTTGATTCCGAGGTACATCGCCTCTTCAGTTACTTGAACCAAGCGGGCATTCTGTTCGGTCATCTGCCCTACCGCAACCGTAATCGCCGAATCGCCGTAAAATCCCCCGACGATCGCCCCTAAGTCGAGCCCGATAATATCCCCCTCTTTCAGCACTCGCTTGGAGGGAATCCCGTGAACGACCTGTTCATTCACCGAGGCACAGAGCGTCTTTGGATAACTCCGATACCCCTTAAACGCCGGCTTCGCACCACGGGACCGGATCTCTTCTTCGGCTAAGCGGTCCAGTTCATCTGTCGTAATGCCTGGCCGAACGGCTTTCTTCAATATCTGTAGTGTCTCTGCCACCACTCTTGACGCCTGAGCCATCACCGCAATCTCATCCGGCGTCTTGAGAATGATCATGTCGCTCGGTACGGCGCCAGCTCCTGCGAGAGATGCTGAAAGACGACATCCACCGCACCCGATGCATCCATGGGGTGCAACAATTTCCGCTCATCATAATAGCGGACAAGCGGAGCCGTCTGCTCGTTATAGACTTTCAAACGCATCTCAATCGCATCGCGGCGATCATCGCTCCGCTGCACGAGCGGCTCTCCGCATCGGTCACATATCCCATCCACCTTGGGTGGCGCAAAGTCTACATGGAACGTCGCTTGGCACTTCGGGCAACTCCGGCGCCCGCTCAATCGTCTTACAACGTCTTCACGAGGAACCTGGAAATTCACAACCAGGTCCAGCGCGATCCCTTTGGAGGACAACACCGTTCCCAATGTCTCCGCCTGCGGGACAGTCCTGGGAAATCCATCCAGAACGAATCCATTCACACAACTGGGATCGGCTAATTTTTCCTGCATCAGCTTAATCACCACCGCATCAGGAACCAAGTTTCCCTGATCCATGTACCTCTTCGCTTCGAGGCCCAGCGTAGTCTGGTTGCGAACCGCTTCGCGGAGAAGATCACCGGTCGAAATCTTCGCCACCTGCCACTGCGCCGCAATACGGTCAGCCTGCGTGCCCTTACCTACTCCTGGTGCGCCGAGAAACACCACCCGCATGTATATCCCGTCACCCACTCCTGCCACGAAGAGGGGCCATGCCTTTACCAAGAAACCCTTCGTAATTCCGCATTAACATGTGGGACTCAATCTGCTGGGCCGTATCAAGACCGACTCCGATCACAATCAGCAGAGAAGTGCCGCCAAAATAGAACGGCACGTTCAGCTTATAGATCAACAATTCAGGAATCACACATACGATCGCCAGATAAATCGATCCGGCAAACGTAATTCGTGTGAGTACTTTATAGATGTAGTCGGACGTCCGTGTTCCTGGGCGAATCCCGGGAATGAATCCACCGTACTTCTTCATATTGTCTGCCATATCCACCGGGTTCAAGACCACGGCAGTATAAAAGAAACAGAAAAACAAAATAAGGCCGACGTACATCAGTGTATATAGCACCGATCCGGGCGCGAGCTGAGCGCCGAAGGCCTTCACCCAAGGCGTCTCGAAAAACCCGGCAATCGTCGCAGGAAACGCGATAATCGACGATGCAAAAATAGGCGGAATCACCCCCGCGGTATTGATCTTCAGTGGAATATGCGTGCTCTGCCCGCCAAACACTCGTCGCCCAATAACCCGCTTCGCATACTGAACCGGCACTTTCCGTCGTCCACTTTCCAAGTAGACAATGGCTGCCACCACCACAACCATCACCACCACAAGGGCGGCCAGCAAGATAATGCTGAGCTGCCCGACCTTGTATAATTCAAAGGTTTGGGCCACAGCGGAAGGCAAGCGCGCGACGATCCCCGCGAAAATAATTAAGGAAATGCCATTCCCGACACCTCGCTCGGTAATCTGTTCGCCGAGCCACATCAGGAAGCCTGTGCCGGCCGTCAAGGTGATTACCGTCATGAGACGGAAACCCCACCCGCCGCTCATCACAAATGCGCCGTTATTCATCTGTTCGAGACCGACGGCGATCCCGAAGCCCTGAATCAGCGCAATGCCGATCGTCCCAAACCGAGTGTACTGAATAATCTTTTTTCGACCGCGCTCACCTTCCTTGGCCAACTTCGTGAGATGCGGGACCACCACGGTCAGCAATTGGAGAATGATCGATGCGCTGATATAGGGCATAATGCCCAGCGCTAAAATCGTCAATCTCGAGAGCGAGCCGCCTGAAAAAATATCCAAAAACCCGAGCAGCGCACCGCCTTCTTTTTGCAGAAACTCTGAGAGAGCCTCGCCGTTGATCCCAGGCGTGGGAATATGCGCCCCGATCCGATATACCACCAACATCCCTATGGTAAAGAGGATACGGGTACGCAGTTCGGGGATTTTGACAATATTCTGAAAACTGGTCAGGAGTCTCTCAAACACCGGGGATGACCTCGACTCTCCCTCCAGCGGCTTGAATCTTCGTCTCTGCTGACTTACTGAACTTGTGCGCCTGCACCACGAGAGCCTTTGTGAGGTCTCCGTTGCCAAGAATCTTGATCGGCAACGACTTGCGCTTAACCAAGCCGACATCAACCAGCATCTGCGGCGTGATGGTGCCGGTCACAATCATGTCATCCAAGCTTTTCAGGTTAACAATCGAATACTCCTTGCGAAATACGTTCGTGAAGCCATGCTTTGGCACTCGACGGATCAGGGACATCTGGCCACCTTCAAACCCGCCCGCCTGTCGGCTCCGACCGCCAGATCGTGCTAACAGGCCCTTATGGCCCTTCCCCGATGTTTTTCCATGGCCAGAACCTGGACCGCGACCGATACGCTTACGCCGTTTTCTGGATCCTTTTGCAGGACCGAGCTCATGTAAATTCATTGTGGTTGCACTTCCAATAGATATCCAACTTTTCCAATCATCCCTCTGACTTGTGGAGTATTGGGACGAGTCACCCGCTGTCTGATCTTCCGCAAACCGAGACCACTCAGCACCAGCCGATGTTTTTGCGGCGTGCCAATAGGACTTCGTCGCAAGGTGATCACGAACCCCTTTGGAGCAGCTGTAGCAGTCTTCGTTGTGGGCATTAGGCACTCACCCTATTCCGCGCGTCACCTACCGCATTACGGCGCATAGCAAGAACGTCTTCAGCATTGCGGAGCTGACAAAGGCCGTTGAGCGTGGCGCGAACCGTATTAAATGGATTTCCACGGCCCAGCGTCTTTGCGATGACGTTATGGACGCCGGCGACCTCGACCACCGCCCGGACAGCTCCCCCCGCAATGATTCCAGCCCCCTTCTGTGCGGGCTTGAGGAGGACATGCTCGGCTCCGAAGAGCCCATGCACTTCGTGCGCGATGGTCCCGGATGTGAGAGCGACATGCACCAGGTTTTTCTTGGCCTGTTCAACCGCCTTTGAGATCGCGACGGGCACTTCGGCGGCCTTCCCTTTTCCGATGCCGACCCATCCTTGTCCATCTCCCACGACAACCAGCGCGCAAAAGTTGAACCGCTTACCACCCTTCACGACTTTCGCCACTCGGTTGATAAAAACAACCTTGTCTTTCAGGCTTAGTTCATCTGGATTAACTCGCACCTAACATCTCTCCTCTTTGTTCTCCTCACTCCTGCACCGTGGCGGAAGCGAGGCACGCCTAAAACTGCAGACCACCTTCACGCGATGCTTCAGCCAACGCCTTGACGCGTCCGTGGTACATCCGACCACCGCGATCGAACACCACGGCTTGCACTTTGGCGGCCTTAGCCCGTTCGGCTAACAACTTCCCAACAGCCTTTGCGCCAGCAATACTACCGGTAGATTTCACCGACGTGCGCAGAGACTTATCCAGGGAGGACGCGGCAGCCAACGTGGCCCCTTTAAGATCGTCAACGATCTGGGCATAGATATGAGAGCGGCTGCGAAACACGTTGAGACGCGGACGCTCTGCCGTTCCAAAAACCCGCTTTCGCACCCGCTGTTTCCGCCTGGTGAGCTGACTTGTTTTATCTGCAGTATTCATGGACCACCCTACTTCCCTGTCTTTCCGGCTTTCTTACGCAACACTTCCCCGACATAGCGAACACCTTTTTGCTTATAGACGTCGGGAGGCTTGATAGCGCGCAAGTTTGCCGCAACTTGACCTACCAAACGCTTATCAGCCCCCTTCACGTTGATCAGCGTTTGCTTGTCCACCTTCACGTCGATTCCAACCGGAATCGGATAGGTCACTGGGTTGATATAGCCCAAACTGAAGCTCATCGTTCGACCCTGCACGGCGACCTTATACCCAACCCCCGTGATTTCTAAGTTTCGCTCGTAGCCCTTCGTCACACCATGAACAATGTTGCTCAGCTCGGCGCGAGTCAATCCGTGCATGGCCCGGATTTGACGGTCTTCATTTGACCGGTTCACCACGAGCTGTCCGTCGGCGATCGAGACCCCCAGACCTGTGGATAACGACCAGTCGATCTTTCCGAGTGGACCCTTCACGGACACGATGGGCCCGGCGACTTTTATATCCACTCCTGCTGGAATCTGGATTGGTTTCTTTCCTATCCGCGACATCGATCCCTCGTTCCTCTAGCCAGCCGACGCAAGAACAATCTGATGCTCTCTACCCCCTACCACACCGAGCACAGGACTTCTCCACCCAGTCCCGCACGGCGAGAATCCTGATCCGTCATCAACCCCTTCGAAGTGGACAAAATTGCCACCCCAATGCCATTCTTGACTCGCGGAATGTCTTTAGTCCCTACATACACACGACGGCCTGGCTTGCTCACCCGCTGCATGCCGGTGACCATAGGCTGGCCTTCTGCCACATACCGTAATTGCACTTTCAGTACAGGGTGTCCATCCGCGACGTCCGCCTGAACGTCTTGGATATACCCTTCGCTCTGGAGGATTCGAAGGACCTCGCGCTTGAGACGGGAGGCTGGAACGCTCACGGTATCGTGACGCCGCCGAAATCCGTTTTGCAATCGTACTAAGAGGTCACTAATAGGATCTGTAACCATACCAACCCTTTCACCAACGTTCGTCGTGTAACCGAATGCGGATCATCGGTCCGGTGACGCGGAAAATGGATACCCTACCAGCTCGACTTCCGAACCCCCGGGATCTCACCCTTCAGGCTCAGCAACCGAAAGCAAATTCTGCACATACGAAACCGACGCAAAAATCCACGCACACGCCCGCAGATCTCACACCGGTGATAGTCTCTAACCGGAAACTTCGCTTTGACGGCCGATTTATTTCTGAGTGCTAATCTCGACACCTGCAACTCCTTCGCTTGATATTACGTCCGAAATGGCATTCCCAAATGCTTCAACAGGGCCCGGCCTTCATCGTTGGTCCTGGCCGTCGTGACAATCGTGATATCCATTCCATGGATGGATGCAACCTCGTCGTATTTTATCTCCGGGAAGATGAGCTGTTCTTTGAGTCCAAGCGTGTAATTGCCTCGCCCATCGAACGACTTTGGCGAGACGCCCCGGAAGTCTCGAATCCGCGGCAATGACAATGTGACAAGACGATCAAAGAACTCCCACATCCTGCGGCTACGCAACGTGACCTTTGTGCCGATCGGCATTCCTTGGCGCAACTTGAAGGAGGCGATGGCCTTCTTCGCCTTTGTAATCAGAGGCTTCTGGCCTGTAATCGCGCCCAATTCCCCAGCGGCGCTCTCCAACAACTTCACGTTTTGAATGGCTTCGCCCATCCCGACGTTCAGTACAATGCGCTCAAGCTTCGGGACCTGCATGATATTTTTGTAGCCGAATTCTTTCATGAGCGCGGGCACGACCTTCTGCACATAGGCCTCGCGCAACCGTGGCTTGAATTTAGACTCGTCGCTGCCTTCGTCCAACGCCTGTGGGGCCGACGACCCTTCTTTCTTCTTGGGTGGCCTCCGCTCCGATGTCTTACCGCCTTTTCCTGATTCAACCTTCGCCATCCGGCGTCCTCACTCCTACTCGACTGAGTCGTTCGATTTTTTACTGAACCGTACCCGTCGGCCATCATCGAGCGTACGCACCCCGAGCCGGGTCGGTTTCTGTGTCACAGGACACAGATACATGACATTTGAGACCGCAAAAGGCGCTTCTCGCTCGAGAATCCCGCCTTGCTTGACTTTCTGATTCGGCTTGGTGTGGCGCTTGATCATATTCAACTTTTCCACCACAACCTTTCCCACTCCGGGATCAACCGAAAGCACTTTCCCCGACTTGCCGCGATCACGCCCTGCGATCACAACCACCACATCACCCTTACGAATTCGGCTCTTCTTCAACGCCTGCTTATTCATCCCGCCGTCTCCACCCTCGCTACAGCACTTCCGGAGCTAAGGAAATAATCTTCATGAACTTCTTCCACCGCAGTTCGCGCGCGATCGGCCCAAAGATACGAGTCCCAACGGGATCACCGTCCTTGTTGATCAATACGCAGGCATTTCGATCAAACTTGATGTAGGACCCATCCTCTCGACGCACTTCCTTGGTCGTCCTCACGACCACGGCACGGCTCACATCGCCCTTTTTGACCGTTGCCGCAGGAATGGCCTCTTTCACAGCCACGACGACAATGTCACCGAGAGAGGCATACCGACGCCTGGTTCCACCAAGCACATGAAAGCACATGGCCTGCTTGGCGCCGGAGTTATCGGCCACGTCCATGTATGTATAGCTTTGAATCATTGTCTCGGTGTTTCCTCTACCCTTCGCACAATCTCGACCTACTCACCCCGTCCTTTTTCCACAACCTCGACAACCCGCATATGCTTATCTTTACTGATCGGCCTCGTCTCGACCATGCGCACACGGTCGCCGATTCTACAAGTATTGTCCTCGTCGTGGGCCTTGAATTTCGTCACCCGCCGAAGCACCTTCCGATAGAGCGGATGAATCACCGAACGCTCAATCTCGACGACCACGGTCTTATTCATTTTATTGCTGACCACACGCCCAACCCATTCACGCCGTTTATTTTTTGACTCTCCCATCCTCAAGCCCCTTTCGCCGCGGTAGAGGGTGGAGCGGCCTGCGCGAGCTCGCGCTGAAGCGTCTTTGCCCTGGCAATGGAACGCTTCGTCTTTCGAATTTGCATCGGGTTTTCCAGCCGCCCAGTTCCCATCTGAAAACGAAGATTGAAGAGTTCTTGCGTGAACTGCTGGGTCTTCTCCGCCAGCTCCGGCCCCGAGAGTTGCCGTAATTCCTTCAGCTCCATGAATGCGCTCCCTTAACCCTTGCGTCCGGTTCAACCGATACTAAAACTCGCCGCGAATGACATACTTGGTGGCAATGGGTAACTTGTGCGAAGCCAAGCGAAATGCCTCCTTGGCCACATCCGGCGTCACGCCATCCATCTCATACAGAATACGGCCGGGTTTGACGACGGCGACCCAGTACTCCGGGTTGCCCTTCCCTTTACCCATACGAGTTTCAGCCGGCTTCTTGGTAATCGGCTTATCGGGAAAAATTCTCGTCCAAACCTGACCTCCGCGCTTCACGCACCGAGTGATCGCAATACGCGCCGCCTCAATCTGCCGGCTGGTGATCCAGCCGGGCTCAAGCGCCTTGAGTCCAAACTCACCGAGCGTGATCTGACTGCCACGATAGGCCTTGCCAGTCATACGCCCCTTCATCATTTTTCTAAACTTGACTTTCTTTGGTGCTAACACAATTTCCTCTTGAGTTACCCAAGTCTGCGGTCAAATGCTGACTCTTTATTAAGGGGCTGTAACGGAAGCACTTCCCCCTTATAAATCCACGCTTTGATTCCGATCTGCCCCATCGTCGTGTGGGCTTCGGCAAACCCGTAGTCGATGTCAGCCCGGAGCGTATGGAGTGGCACACGGCCCTCGCGGTACCACTCTGACCGCGCAATCTCCGCCCCACCAAGACGGCCGCCGACCATAATCTTGATGCCTTGAGCCCCAAGACGCAGTGCCGACTGCACGCTTCGCTTCATGGCACGACGGAATGCGACTCGCTTTTCCAACTGGGTGGCAACGTTTTCACACACCAACTGAGCATCCAGTTCAGGTTTTTTGATTTCTTTCACCGTAATATAGACTTGGCCGGAATAGCTTTTCTCCAACTCGGCCTTAAGCTTATCGACTTCAGCCCCCTTCCGACCGATGATGATCCCGGGGCGCGCGGTGTGAATAATCACCCGCGTCTGGTCTCCGGATCGCTCAATTTCCACCTTGGCCACACCGGCATGAAACAGACGCTGCTTGACCATCTTACGGATCCTGATATCCTGATGGAGCAGCTTTGCATAGTCTTTGCTGGCATACCATCGAGAGGACCACGTCACGTTGTATCCCAGCCGGTATCCGATTGGATGTGTCTTGTGCCCCATAACTTCTTACGCCTCACTCAGACAGAAAATAAATCCGTTCCGTTAGCCGCTCGCATTACTTCTTTTCCTTCGTGATTTCAGCCGACACGACGACAGTAATGTGACTCATACGTTTATGAATCGCATTCGCACGCCCCTGGGATCGCGATCGAAAACGTTTCAATGTCGGCCCACAATCAACGAACGCTTTTGACACCACCATCGATTCGCTGTCGCCCATCTCCTTCTGCTCCGCATTGGCCACGGCGGATCGCAAGATCTTTTCGACGACCTTTGACGCCTGGCGCGGCAAGTTCCTGAGCATGGCCAGCGCCATGGGAACCTGCTGCCCACGGATCAAATCTACCACCGGGCGGGCTTTCCTCGGAGAGACACGAACAAACCGTAGAACTGCTTGCGCTTCAGCCATAACCGTCCTATCCAATCGAGTGTGCCGAGTTCGTAACCTATCCTCTACTTAAGAGCAACCGCCTTCTCTGTCCTGGCATGTCCATGCCCCTTGAAGAACCTGGTCGGAGCAAACTCGCCCAGCTTGTGACCGACCATGTTTTCCGTCACGAAGACAGGAATGAACTTCTTGCCGTTGTGAACCGCAAACGTATGTCCGATCATGTCTGGCACAACAGTGGACCGTCGCGACCAGGTCTTAATGATCTTTCGATCTTTATTCTGATTCATCCGCTCCACTTTCTGAAGCAGATGGTCGTCAACAAATGCGCCCTTACTAACTGACCTCGGCATCGCGTACTCCTACTTGCGGCGGGAAATAATGAACTTATCTGTCGACTTATTGTTCCGAGTCTTATACCCCTTGGTCGGAAGCCCCCATGGGGAGACCGGATGGGGGTTTCCCTGTCCCGATTTCCCTTCACCACCGCCATGTGGGTGGTCGACCGGATTCATCACAACACCGCGCACGTTCGGGCGTCGGCCCAACCATCGCACCCGACCAGCCTTCCCAACATTAATATTCTCATGATCCGTATTCCCAACCTGCCCGACAGTGGCCATGCACGTCGAGAGAATTTTCCGCATTTCACCTGACCTGAGTCGCACCTGCACATATTCACCATCACGTCCCATCACCTGAGCAGAGCCTCCGGCGCTACGAATCAGCTGTCCGCCTTTCCCAGGCTTCAACTCTACATTATGAATGGTGGTTCCCAGAGGCATCCCTGACAGGGGCAACGCATTCCCGATACGAACCTCTGAACCAACACCCGACTGCACCACGTCCCCGACTGCTAAGCCAACTGGAGCCAGGATATAGCGCTTCTCGCCATCCTTATAATGCACCAACGCAATACGAGCTGATCGATTGGGATCATACTCAAGCGCCGCAATGGTCCCTGGGATTTCAGTCTTGTCGCGCCGGAAATCAATTTTTCGATAGAGCCGTTTATGCCCGCCCCCACGAAAACGTACAGTGGTCCGCCCATCGTTGTTCCTGGCACCGGTACTACGACGGAATGACGTGAGCGATTTCTCAGGCCTCTTCTTCGACAGCTCTTCCGTCGTCACCGCAGTCATCCCGCGACGTCCCGGCGTCCTCGGCTTGTACACTCTGATTCCCATGCTACAATCGTCCTTCCAGCACACCGAGATCAGCCCGGTGTAATGTCCTAATTTATGCGCTCTCGTAGAGCTCCAACTTCTCACCTTGCTTGAGCTTGACGAAGGCCTTTTTCCAGTCCGATCGCTTCCCGGAGAAACGTCCCAAGCGTTTCACTTTCCCGCGAACATTCATCACATTCACTCGCTCGACCTTGACCTTCAACAACGTTTCGACCGCTTGCTTAATCTGGAGACGATTCGCATCTGGGTGGACGAGAAAGCCCACCGTATTGCCGGTTTCTCGCATCGCCGTAATCTTTTCCGTCAGCAACGGCTGCAACAGAATGCTATGAAGATCCGCCTTCATGCCCAGACCTCCTTCACCCGCGGCAACTCACGCTCAAGAATCAGAATCACTTCAGCGCGAACAATGTCGTAAACATTCAACCCTTCAGGCCCCACCACACACACATGAGGAAGATTTCCTGCAGCTTGAGCTAACCCAGCATGCCCCGCACCCGCGACTATCAAAGCATAGGCTCCGGCGCTCAACTTGGTCAGTGCTTGAGCCAACAGTTTCGTCTTAGGCCGGTCCAATGACAGATTTGACACAATCACCACTTGTCCGTCGGCTAACTTTGCCGACAGCGCGCTTTGAAGGGCCGCACGATACTTCTTTTTTGGCATGCTGTAGGAGTAGTCGCGCGGCTTCGGCCCAAACACCGACCCGCCATGACGCCATACAGGAGAGCGGATCGACCCTGCCCGTGCCCGTCCGGTATGCTTTTGCTTCCATGGCTTTTTACCGGACCCTGCCACTTCTCCTCGCCGCAATGTCGATGCCGTCCCCTGACGCTCACAGGCACGCTGCATCACAACTGCCTCATGAACTAAGGCCGAATGCAGCTTACAGCCGAACACTTCTTCAGGAAGATCGACAGATCCGACTTTCTGCCTCTTTAAATCAACAACATCAACCGTGGGCATGCCCTATCCCTTCTTCGACTTTCTCACCATGATCAGTCCATTTGCCGCGCCAGGGATAGCCCCTCGAACGAACAGCAAGTTTTCATCAGGCCTGGATTCAATAACTTTCAATCGCTGAGCCGTAATCCGCTTCGCCCCCATGTGCCCCGGCAACGTCTTCCCTTTCCAGACACGAGAAGGATAGGAACTAGCGCCCATCGAACCAGGATGACGATGGAACATCGACCCGTGAGATTCAGGACCGCCGGCATAGTGATGCCGCTTCACCACCCCCTGAAACCCCTTTCCCTTCGAAATACCGATGATATCCACCCAGTCGCCCTTTTTGAATATATCGACTTTGACGGATTGTCCCACCGCTACCTCGCCGACCTTTTCAAACTCTCTGAGTACACGGGTGGCTGGAGCCTCCGTCTTCTTCAGATGACCCAGCTCAGCCTTGGACAACTTACGCTCTTTCACTTCACCGAAAGACAACTGAACAGATTCATACCCGTCGCGTTCTTTTGTCTTGATCGTGACCACGCGGCAAGGACCTGCCTCGATGACGGTCACAGGCGTAAACCTTGTCTCATCAAATATCTGAGTCATCCCCAACTTTTTACCCAACAACCCGTTTGTCATGCGTAACGTTCCTTGTCAGTCTCTAACCTTAGAGCTTAATCTCTACATCCACACCGGCTGCTAAATTCAACTTCATCAGGGAATCCATGGTTTCAGGAGTCGCGTCCATGATGTCCATCAAACGCTTGTGCGTTCTGATTTCAAACTGCTCCCGAGCCTTCTTATCCGCATGCGTCGCACTCTGCACCGTAAACTTTTCGATGCGCGTAGGAAGCGGTATCGGCCCAACAATTTTCGCACCGCTCCGGCGGACCGTCTCCACAATTTCTGCCACCGATTGGTCTAGCACGCGATAATCAAACCCGCGCAACCGAATCCTGATTCTTTGTTCAACCTTAACCATTCATTCCTCTATTCATCCGGCCAGTCAGAGATTTACGCCAGAATTTCGGTCACGACGCCGGAGCCGACCGTCTTGCCGCCCTCGCGCACCGCGAACCGCAACCCTTGGTCCATCGCGATCGGGCTGATCAGCTCCCCCGTCACACTCACATTGTCCCCCGGCATCACCA
>JBGTCI010000022.1:0-139392 GCA_041748925.1 Nitrospiraceae bacterium
TGCTTGCAGATCGGTCAGTTGCCAGTTGACACATTCCGACGCGACAACTTTCTCAATCAGGTCGAACTGCTTGCGCAGCAACACCAGCTTGAGCTTAGCCCGCTCACCGCCGATGCCGTCGAGCGCCTGGTCCAAGGCATCGAGCGCCGCTCGCCCATCGTCGACAAACTCTCCGCATTGCACGTAATCGAGAAATTCCTCGTCTTCCGGATAGAGCTGGCTCCACGAGACAAGGAGATAGAGCTTACTGCGATTGAGGGCGCGTTCGACTGCAGGCGAATCTTTAATGGCCGGCGAGGCCGGAATGACTCCGGTTACGGCCTGAGAATTTGCTTGCACCGGCTGTTTACTCGTCATAAAAGTCGGCTCCTCGATTGACCCGGCTGCCCATACAAACTTTCCGAGCATATGCGGGCAAACCTTTGGCACAAAACTGCCGTATGGTAGGTATCGGCCAAGGGGTTGTCAAGCACGATTTTCTCATGTGCGATGAATACGCTAACCTCTTGATTTCTCAAATTTTCCTCCCTCATGAACCGCACCACTTCTCTCTTATGTTCTCTCTTGCATTTCGCCCCGCTCTTGTGGATCACGAGAACGATTGCGCCAATAATCTCATCGGTGTGACCCGAATAGCCACGCGATCATTCACGGTCTGGCACACTTGTTCACACAGCCCACATCCAACGCAACGCTCAGCCGTCACCACAATCCGCTGCCGGTCAAAATCCATCGATAGGGCATCGGTAGGACATTTCGATGCGCAGGCATGGCACCCCTGCCCTGCCGTACAGACACGGTGCGAGACAACTGCGAGGCCCATTCGTATCAGACCACGTTCTTCGACCGGGAGCAGCGCTTCGGTGGCGCAAGCCCCGATGCAGGGCACATCCTCGCAGAGATAGCACGGCATCCGATCCGCAAAAATTATCGGCGTCCCATTCTTCGGGTGGAACGTAATCGATCCGTAGGGACAGACCTTCGCGCAGTCGCCGCATTGGGTGCATCGTTCCAAAAACAGCGCCTCCTCAACGGCGCCGGGGGGACGCAACCAGTCCGTCCGCACCGGCGGTGGAGCTGGTCGTTCAGGCACAACCTCCTGGGACTTGGCAATTTCTTGTGCCGCTTTGGCAACGGAGACAACAGAGTCTTTGAAGAAGTCGCGACGTCCATATGTTGGATCGGTAGCCATAGGTATGCCCCAGTTACATGACGCCGTCGGCGCGCAACTTATAGACCTCGACACAGCGATCGCAGGCACCGAATTCGATGTCCCAGCCTGGATGATTTTCGCGGATGAAATCGAGCACATAGGACTCGAGCTTGTTGCCCATATCTTCGACCCACGAATAGGTCGGGAACCGGCACAAAGGACAGGGAAATCCCGGCATCAACATGACTTTATTTTCTGTTTCCGGAACCTCGCCCCCCTCGACATCTACGGCACGGTCCATCACGCGCAAGGTGTCCGACGCCATTTCGATCAATTCCGAGTGGGTAAAGAAACTCGTCTGCCACAATCCCTCAAACACCGATTTCAATTGTGGCGCGGGAATCTTGCGATACCAAGAACGAAACTCTTTGAACCGGTCTTCTTTCCTGAGCATCGGCTCTTTGCCGGCCGCAGTCAGCCGACTGTCGACGGTGAGACTCCACAAAATGCGGTAGCGATGGAGAATGAGGGTTTCCTCTCCTGGATTTTGCCCGACCTTGGTATCAGGGTCGTACCCAAAGACCGGATCCAACATGTCCGAGATATGCAACAACTCATGGCGGCAATAGCGCGTCAGCGCAGGATCGTAGAACCGACGCGGAATGAGTTTAATCCCGACGCCTTTCAACCCCTTTTCTTCGAACACTCGAGCCATCTCGTGCTCGACAGATCCCCATTTCCTGAGAATATCGACGCCTTCCTGATCTTCCTTGAGCACCCCCTTGATGAGCACAATTCCGACTCGCTCTTTGAGTAAAGGATATTCGTTGAAGGCATCGCGAATGATATCGGAAAACCCCCAGGTCCCGAACATGTACTGGTAGAGCTTCTTGAACTCACTCTCACGATCATCGAGCGTAAACTTCTCGTAGATCGGGTCGGCGAGTTCATGGAACTCTTTATAATAGGTGGGGTCGCCTTCCCGTTCAGTCTTTTCGACGAACGAGTCGATGACCTCTTGCAGCAATGCGGGCTGAAAACGAAGTTC
The DNA here is from genome assembly GCA_041748925.1 of Nitrospiraceae bacterium. GTDB lineage: Bacteria > Nitrospirota > Nitrospiria > Nitrospirales > Nitrospiraceae > Palsa-1315. Next base: position 2,202 of record JBGTCI010000022.1, read on the forward strand.
CATACGAGTCCTCGATCATCCAATTCGGTCTGGTCATGCGACAGAGCCAGATGGGAAGGCGTACCAGAAGCCAACTTGACTTGATGCCGGAGCTTCTCTTACGATCACCCAAGGGAAACCAATTATACTGAGCGGGCCGCTGGTTGGCAATCAAGCCTGCCGTCGTAGGCCGCGTTCCCGTGTTCCTGTCGTAAGGATCATTGACTATGGCCGATCAGACTGCTTCCCAACTTGCTCCCACTCCCCCGCCGCTGACATCATCATCGGGAACGGACTCCGCACCAGTCGACTTCCTCGAATACTGGAAGACAGGGGCACGGGAGCTGACCACGTTTCGCGGCCATTCGCATGGAGTCTGGTCGGTGGCCTTTGCACCGGACGGGTTGACTCTCGCCAGTGGAGGAGTCGACCGGCTCGTCCGCATGTGGGACATTGAAACTGGGCGCCTCCTGCGCTCACTCAGGGGACACACGGCTGACATCCGATCCGTCCTCTTCACGCCGGACGGCCAGACGCTGGCCACTGCCAGCGAAGACCGTACCATCCGGCTGTGGAACCCGATTACCGGCGAATCGAAGAAGCTCCTCTTCACACGCTATGACCATAACGTGGTCAGTCTCTCTCTCTCGCCCGACGGCCTCATGCTGGCGCGCGGCAGCCACAATAAAGACATCAAGATCTGGGAAGTCACCACCGGCACCGAGCTCATGACCCTCCTCGGCAAAGACCAGTACGATCACAACTGGTCTGTCTGCGTCGCCTTTTCACCGGATGGGATCCACCTCGCTAGTGGAATGGATATCGGCAAGATCAAGTTGTGGGAGGTCTTACCCAGCGGAGAGGAGAAGATCCTGCATAACGGCCACTGGAAACAGCACGAGGATGATACCAGTGAAACGCGCGGGTATTTTGTCGAAGATGACGGTGGATTCCAGAAACCGATGAGCTATTGGATCGGCGCCATGACCTTCACCCCCGATGCCAAACTGCTCATCACCGGGAGCCGTGATCAGACAATCAAACTGTTCGACATGCCCCACGTGGCAGAACAGCGAACGCTGAAAGGCCATACCGGCTGGGTGCGGGCCCTCGCCGTCACAGCTGACAGCAAAGTGCTCATCAGCGCCGCCGATGACGCAACGATTCGGTTTTGGGACCTGTCCAACGGTCGTTGCTTCAGAACGGTCAAGGCCCACACAGCAGCCGTTCGAGGCCTTGCTCTGTCATCGGATGGGATGAAACTGGCCAGCGCCTCGTGGGATCGAACCGTGAAGTTGTGGGAAGGCGGCGCAGAACCTCAAGCAGGATCCTGAAGCCCGCCAACTTCGCTCACTACGACCGCGCTGGCTCAGCCATTTGAGCATCCCGCAAGCCGTTCTTGCGACATCGATACCGAGGGGCAAAATAGGCAGCGTAGCGGTCTGTGAGCGGTCCGCCTGTAAAGAATTCGATCCACCCGCTGGAATCCAGCACGACCTTCACACTCGATCCTTCTTTTCCCTGACATCCGTCTTGGACATGTCCTTAAGCGATTCGAGAGGCACCTCCGGCACCAGGGTGATGACCCCGCCCTTCTCCACGACCTGCATGCGCTGCCGAGGACTCAGACAGAGCTTGTCCCGTACTTCCTTTGGAATCACAATTTGGAACTTCGGTGAAATCGTCGTTGTGGCCATCATGAACCTCCCTGCAAATTCATGACGATCATAGTGTATCGTCATACTCTCCGAGTCCAGAGAGAACGGGGTGCCCTTCGAGACTTTGCCAGGAAGGAAAGCGGAAACTGACTGAGTCTGCGAAGGAATTTCCGAAGGCTTCCGCCTGGCAAAGTCCGAAAGGGTCGTTCCGGGAGGCGCTGGAGCGGAAGGGCATGCCACCCCGCCATCTTCTTCTCTGGAGCGCATCAAGCCGACGCCGGACCAGTTCGCCATTTATCAGCCGATGTCTTTCTGCGTGTGCGCTAGCAGGAGGAGACTAGGCTGCCCTGTCATCCCTACTCATCTTCGTCACCCGACTCTTCTCTGGCCGATGGAATCCCGTAGCGCTTGCATTTCTCCCAGAGCGCTTTGCGAGACAAACCGAGTATCTTTGCACCGGTTGTGCGGCTGCCGTCTACTCGCTCTAGCACCGACACAATATATTCTTTCTCGAACTGTTCCCGCGCCGTCGCCAACGAGGTCAGCGGGCGTTCTTCGCCTTTCTGCCCCGTCAACCCTTCGCTACAGAATCCGCACGACTCTTGTGGCTTCCCGCCCGTATATGGACAGGACTGGAATCCACACAGATCGGACGGCTGGATCGCTTCACGATCCCGCCCCAGCGCCACCGCACGCTCGACCATATTCTCCAATTCCCGCACATTCCCCGGGAATGAATAGCGCAAGAAAAGTTCGCGCGCCGCAGGAGAAAACCCTTTCAATGCTTTATTCATCTTGCCGGAGCAGGTCTTCAGCACGTGCTCGGCGATAACCATGATGTCTTCCTGCCGTTGTCGCAACGGGGGAATCACGATGGGCACGACGTTGAGTCGATAAAACAGGTCTTCTCGAAACCGGCCCTGAGCGACTTCTTTTCGAAGGTCTCTCTGTGTCGCGCAGACCAGGCGCACATCGACGTGAATCGTGTCGTTTCCTCCGACGCGTTCAAACTGCCTTTCCTGAAGTACCCGCAAGAGTTTCACCTGGATGACCGGCGAGATTTCCCCAACTTCATCGAGAAACAGCGTCCCTCGATGGGCCAACTCGAAGCGCCCACGCCGCTGCCGCAGTGCCCCCGTAAACGCCCCCTTTTCATGGCCGAACAGTTCCGCTTCCAAGAGGGTTTCAGGAAGCGCCGCACAGCTGACTTTGATCAAGGGGTAATGGCTGCGTGGGCTGTTTTGATGGATCGCATTGGCCACCAGCTCCTTGCCGGTCCCGCTCTCGCCCAAAATCAACGTCGTCGAATCTGTTCCCGCCACCAGCTTGATCTTTTCGAGTACGGCTCGCATTTGGCTATTCGCGCCGAGAATGCCCCCGAAACTGAACTTATCTTCCAGCACGGCTTTGAGATCCTGATTTTCGCGACGCAACGTCACGACGCGGCCCACCCGGTCGACGATCAACAGCAATTCGTCCATCTGAAACGGCTTCGTGATATAGTCGAAGGCGCCGAGCTTCATTGCGCCGACCGCCGTCTCCACCGATCCGTGGGCGGTAATCATCACGACCTCCGTATGGGACGACTGCTCTTTGGCCGCCGTGAGCACCGTGAGCCCGTCCGCGCCTGGGAGCCGCAGATCGGTGATCACCAGATCGAAGGGCCGTTGGCGAATGGCATCGATCCCTTCCGTCCCGGATGCCGCGGCTTCGACATCATGGCTGACCGTCTCTAATGCATCGACCATCGACAGCCGCATCAGCGGCTCGTCATCGACAAGTAAGATCTTGAGCCCCTTCATGACACTCGCTCCATCAACGAACGTTCCCGGGAGACAGGAAGACAGAGGGTAAAGGTCGTCCCCTTCCCGACTTCGCTGTCTACCAGAATCTTTCCTCCGTGGCGCTCGACGATGCCCAAACTGACCGACAAGCCGAGGCCGGTTCCCTCGCCTTCGCTCTTGGTCGTAAAGAAGGGGTCGAAAATCCTCGGCAGGACTGTCGGCGGAATGCCCGACCCCGTATCGCACACTTCAATCAGACAGATTCCTTCGACCACAGACGTTCGGATGGTCAACACCCCTCCGTCTTTCATCGCTTGGACCGCATTCAACACCAGGTTCATCAGCACCTGCTCGATCATGTGCCGATCGACCATGACATTCGGCAACCCCTGACCGAATCCCGCTTCCAACACGATTCGGTTCGGGGCAAAGAGATGGGTCGTCAACACCAACACCCGATCCACGACGTGATTGATGTCCGTCAGCGCGAACGCAGGCTCATGCTGCTGGGAGAAATCGAGAAGCTGCCGCACGATCTTCTGCACACGCCGCACACCGTCTTCCATCGATGCCCAATACTCCTCTTGCCGGCTCGGCGACAGCGTCCCCTTCCGCAAGTTGTAGAGACAGTTGAGCATGCCCCCAAGGGGATTGTTGATTTCGTGAGCGACCCCTGCAGCAAGCTTTCCGACCGAGGCCAGTTTCTCCGAGTTCCTGATCTGTTGCTCCAATTTCTTGGTCTCCGTCATATCGCGGGCGATGCCCAGCACGCCCAAGGTCGCTCCTCCCACCCCATGCAGCGGGGAAACACTCACCATAACAGCCCTCGGCTCCCCTGTGCGTGTCACCACTTCGACCTCATAGACCTGCTTCGCTCCGATATCCAAGGTGTTCTTGAGACGCTTCCCGCGATGGCGCTTGGAGAGAAGGGCGAGGTACGGGCGCCCAAGCAGATCGTCTTTCCGGTAGCCCCATGCTTCGATCTTACTGTTGACATAGGTGAACCGCTGCTCGATATCGAGGGTATAAATGACGTCGTTGGCATTCTCGAGCAGATTTTCGAGATATTGCTTGGTCTCTTCGATTTCCCGCGTGCGCTCACGGACCTTATCCTCCAACTCTTCTCGGTACGTATCCAGCTGCCGTTCGAGCCGCTTCCGGTCGGTGATGTCCCGCAACTGCACCATCACCAACAGTTGGTCGGCCACTCCGACACGGATCAAATCCATTTCGACCGGAGTATCCAATCCGCCGGCATGGCGCACCATGATCTCCTGAGTGGGCACTTTCCGTTTCCCAGAAATGACGTCGCTCAGCCACCCGAGCAACGAATCGTGATAGCTCGAGAGGACGACTTCGAGCAGACGGCGACCGACCACGACGGCTTCTGCATACCCCAGTGCCTGCTCCTCACGTTTGTTGACCGCGACGATGATGCCGTTCGGATCCACCATAAACACGGAGTCGGCCACCAAGTCGAACAGCGCCTTGTACCGCGCCTGCGAGGCTACGAGCTGTTGCGTCCGCTCCGACACGGCCTGTTCAAGCTTCGTCGTGTATTCTTGCAGATGCCGCTCAAGCCGGTGGCGTTCGGTCACGTCGCGCACAAATGCACGCGAGTGAACCAGCCCGCCCCGCTCTTGATCGATCAGCGCCGTAGCATGAATCTCCACGTCGATCGGGTGACCGTCCTTGGCCAGAAACACCGTCTCCATCGAGCTGCGCCCTTGTGCCACCAATCGTTCCAAATATTTTAAGACGTACGGCTCCTGGCCGCGCGGCACGAGGTCCCAAAGCTGCATCGTCAGCATCTCATCGAGAGTGTATTTCAGTTTTTCAAGCCCAGTCTTGTTCACATGAACGAATTGGCCGCTCCGGTTCAATTGATAGATCATCTCCGGAGAGTGCTCGATCAAATCGCGGTACTTTTCTTCCAAACGGCGCACATCGACCACGCGTTGTTCAATCTGGGCAAACGATCGTTGTAGATTCGTCGCCATCAGGTTGAACGCATCGGCGAGCCCCTCAATTTCATCGCCGGTCTTCAGTTCCAATCGACGATCCAATCGTCCGCTTCCGATCTCACGCACGCCGTCGTGTAACACCTGAATAGGACGGGCGATCCGACGTGCGACGAGCACCCCTGTCCCCCACAGCACGGCAAATACGAGCAACCCAAAGAGCAGTACTTTCGCCATGAGGTCGGCGAGCGGCGCATAGGTCTCCTGGGGATCCTGCCGTACCACGGTGATCCACTGTTTTCCCCCGAGGCTCCCTGGGGCCAAGCTCTCGCTGAATCGAACCGGAGCGAATCCGACCAAGGCATTCCGGCCCCCATGCGAATCGTCTTCGGCAACGGTCCAACCAGCTTTCAACCCGCTGAGAACACTGATCAACTCGGGCCTTACCGTATGCTCTTCCGGGGATAAGACCGGACAGATCACGGGAACCCCTTCGGAACTGAACAGCATCGCATGGCCGGTCGCCCCGATGGTGACCTCTGCAATGGCATGGAAGATGGTATCTCGACGTAACAGTATTGTGACGGTCCCGATCACCGCCCCCTTAGAGTCGTCCAAAATGGGCGCCGCCACGACGACCACGTGAGTCCCAAAAGCAGGATCAAAGGCGATCTCGCTGACATACCCCCTGGGGCTTCCCCCTTTCACCACCGCTTGCCACCACGGCGTTTTCCCGTAAAAGTACTCTACTTGTGGAATGGAACTGACTACCAGTGCCCCCTGGTTGTCGGTCACCAGGATCCCGATATAGTCCGATTTGCGGATATCGTGCCACCGGATGAGATAGTTGGTAACGATGCGATTGATGAAGAGGGGAAACTCGCTCTGCTGATCCCGCTGACGCCACCGCTGCTGCCAATCCTTGATCATGCCCTGGATACTTCGTGCATCCTTTCCCTCATACGTGCGGTTGGCTTCGGTGACGGCGGTGTGGAGCAAGGGCGTCGTGGCGAGTTGCTGGGCCTCATTCATCCCACGACTGACCTGCATTTCGATGCGGCGAGCGGCTTCCACGGCAACTTCCTTGAAGTTGGCGCCGGTCATTTCGCGAAGCGCGCGCCGCTCCTCGACGTAGGTGAGCGCAAGCAGGAGGGTCAGGGGTAGAAGTCCGACCAGCACGATCGCCGCGATGATCTTGCGCTGGAGACTGTGAGACCGACTCCAGAGTGTCATGGGTGTGCCCCATCTCGCTATTGGCGCGGGTCGCGCGACTTGCGAGAAAAGCGGGACGCGTCGGAAGTTTCATCTTCGCGAGTCGCGCCTGTCGCACGTCTCGCTTCTCGCGCCTGTGATTCCGGCTAACTCCGCTTCAACAGCCGTCCGGACCCTCCCGGCCAGAGCATCAGCAACGGACTCGCGACGAAGACAGACGAATAGGTCCCAAAAATCACGCCCCATAACAGGGCCAGAGAGAAGTCGTGCAAGACCTCTCCACCGGCCACTGTCAGAGGGATCAGCACCAACACGACGGTCAAACTGGTGACGATTGTGCGACTCAAGACTTGGTTGACCGCATTATTGATGATCGTCTCTTCGCTCTCCCGCCGCCGCATCCGGAGATTCTCTCTGATACGGTCGAACACGACGACCGTATCCGTCATGGAATAGCCTGCTAACGTTAACAATGCCGTCACGACAAGCAACGTAATTTCCTTATCCAGAATATAGAAGGCGCCCAACACCGCCAACACGTCATGAAAGGTCGCCACGGCCGCAGCGATGCCGAAGCGCAATTCGAATCGCGCCGCCACGTAGAGAATGATCCCGGCAAAGGAAATGACGACCGCAATGAGGGCATCCTCTTGAAGTTTCTGCCCGATGGTCGGTCCGATTTCGGTGCTGGAATCGACCACGAACTGGTTCGAGGAAAATTCTTTCTTGAAGACTGCCACAACCCGATCAGCAACCTTTTCTTCGATGGTCGTGGACGCCTTTAGCCGGATCAGGAGCTTGTTCTCCTGACCGAACTCTTGCAACTCGGCATTTCCCAGGCCGTTCACCTCCAAAACCTTTCTCGCCTCGTCGATCCGAATCGCTTGTTCAAACTTCAACTGCACTGCAGTCCCGCCCGAGAAATCGATGCCGAGGTTGGCCGCCCCCCTAGAAATCTGCACAAGCGCCACAATCCCCAGCACCACCATGATGCCGGAAAACAGAAAGGCCCACTTGCGCTTCCCCATGAAATCTATATTGGTTTTTCCGAGGATCTCTAACATGCAAACTCCTTCACACTAGATGCTCAACTGTTCCACTTTGTGCCGTTGATTCATGAGATCGAAGATGACCTTGGTGCCGATCAGAGCCGTAAACAGATTGATGCCGATTCCAAGACACAAGGTCACCGCAAATCCCTTGATCGGCCCCGTGCCGAAGAGGAAGAGAGCCACTCCCGTGATGAGGGTGGTCACGTGAGAGTCGACAATCGTCAACAACGCCTTGTCATACCCTCCGTCCACCGCCAATCGAACCGCTTTCCCCGATCGCAGCTCTTCACGAATACGTTCGAAGATCAGGACATTCGAATCGACGCCCATTCCGATCGTGAGCACAATTCCGGCGATCCCCGGCAAGGTCAAGGTTGCATTCAGGGCAGAAAGGGCTCCGATCAAACAGAGCAGATTCAGCGCCAGCGCAAAATCCGCAATGACTCCGGACAGCCTGTAATACACAATCATGAACACGACCACCATGACGCCGGCAAACAGCGTCGCCTGTACGCCTTTCTCAATCGAATCCTTCCCGAGTGACGGTCCAACTGTAAGGTCTTGAATGATCTTGAGCGGAGCCGGTAACGCGCCGGCCCGGAGTACGATGGCCAGGTCGTTCGCCTCTTGCATCGAAAACGTCCCGGTGATTTGCGCGTGCCCGCCGGTGATGCGGTCCTGAATCACCGGCGCCGAGTAGATCGTGTTATCAAGCACGATGGCCATGCGCTTCTTGATGTTGTCCCCCGTAATCCGTTCGAATTCCCGACCGCCCTTCCCGTCAAATGTGATCGACACATAGGGATCGTTGAATTGACCGATCGAGACCCGTGCATCGCTCAACACATCGCCGGTCAACATGACCTTTTTTTTCACGAGATAGGGGATCCGATATTCGCGGCCGGTGTCTTTCTCGACAGCCCGCTCGAAGAGGATCTGATCGCCTATAGGCAGTTTCGCCTCAGCCTGCTTCAGAACCTCCTCTTCTTTATCCTTTGGAATACGGGCAGGCAGATCGAGCTTCGACTGGTTGTCTTCGTCGAGCATCTTAAATTCAAGCAACGCCGTCTCTTTGATCAGATCCCTGGCGCGCTTGGGCTCTTTGACTCCGGGCAACTGCACGACGATCTGTTTCAACCCCTGTCGCTGCACGATCGGTTCTGTCACGCCAAACTGGTCGATGCGGTTTCGGATCGTTTCCAGCGCCTGGTTGATCGCGGAATCCTTGATCCGCTTAGCCTCGACTTCCCGCAACTCCCACACCAGCCGGTTGGCCGATCCGGAAGATTCTGTCTCGCTGAAGATCGGATAGTCATCGATCATCTTCTGAATCTGCGCCTTGAGTTCGCCGTTTTGGAACTGGATCGTGATCTGGGTCGGTCCCGTCCGCATCACCGACTCGACAGGAATCTTTTTATCGACTAACAGATCTTGCAAGGATACGACCGATCGATCGACGGCGATTTCGACGGCGCGATCTTCATCCACTTCCATGACAAGATGAATCCCGCCTTGGAGATCCAAGCCCAGCGTAATGCCTTTGTTCGGCATCACCTTCTTCAACCATCCAGGCAACGCTTGATAGAGCGGCGGATATGATGGAAGAAAGAAGATCACCGACATCACCACCACCAGCGCCAACAATGTTAACCGCCCACCCACTTTTTTCATGTCGTCTGGTACCCCTTTATCCTGTGCGGCCTACGAATCCTTATCCTCGTCTTCACTGCCGCGTAATCGTGCAATCTGGTCCCGTTGTATTCGAATCTTCGTCGTGTCGGCAATCTGTAGCGTCACAGTCTCTTTTCCAAGATTCGTCACGGTGCCCCAGATACCCGACGCCGTAACTACCTTGTCGCCCTTCTTCAGAGCCTCCAGCAACGCCTTCTGTTTTTTCGAACGTTTTTGTTGTGGCAAAATGACCAAGAAATAGAAAATGACGAAGATCAGCGCGAACGGAATGAGGGACAGGAGCGTGCCGGCAGTGGAACCTGAACCTCCTGCTGCCCCTCCCCCTCCACCGAACAACTGAGCCATCACAACCGATTGCATGACCATGCGAACTCCTCTCCAACTAGGTTAATCCCCTGCGGCATGCCGATGCATATCGACGTCGGCCACCTCTGCAGCTGAGACGTCCGATGCAACCCGGTCTCGGGATCGGTAAAATTCGTCCCGGAACGACCGTAACGTCCCCTGTGCGATCGCTGACCGCACGTGGCCCATGAGATCGGCAAAATACCAGAGATTGTGGATCGTATTGAGTCTCGACGACAGCATCTCTTTCATCTGAAAGAGGTGATGCAGATAGGCCCGCGAGTAGCGCGCACAGACGGGACAGCCGCAGGCCGGATCGATCGGCTGTTCATCCCGAACATACTGCGCTTGCTTGATCACCACTCGCCCGAAACTCGTAAACAGCGAACCGGTCCGTCCGTGGCGCGAGGGTACCACGCAATCGAACAGATCGATCCCGCGCGCTGCGCCTTCGATGAGATCCTCCGGCATCCCCACACCCATCAAATACCGCGGCTTTGAAGCCGGTAGCTCCGGGACGGTCACATCCAACATGGCATGCATCTCTGTCTTCGACTCTCCCACGGAAAGCCCACCGACCGCGTAACCATCGAACCCAAGCCCGATAAGGTCTCGTGCCGAGGTCACGCGGAGATCTGCGTCCAAGCCGCCTTGCACGATCCCAAAGAGGGCTTGATCCCTGCGACGCCGGCTGGCCTGACAGCGTTGGGCCCAGAGGGTGGTCCGTCGGACCGCATGGCGCACAGCCTCTTTCTCAGCCGGCAACGCGACGCAGTGATCGAACGCCATCATGATATCGGCTCCCAACGCTTCTTGAATCTCAATGGCGGTCTCCGGCGTGATGAAATGTGTAGAGCCATCGAGATGCGACTGAAAGCTCACACCTTCGTCCGTCACCTTACACAATTTGGCGAGACTGAAAATCTGAAATCCGCCGCTGTCCGTCAAGATGGCTCTGGACCATCCAGTAAATCGATGCAATCCACCCAGCTCAGCGATAATCTTGTGCCCAGGCCGTAGATACAGGTGGTAGGCGTTGTTCAGCATGAGACGAAAGCCGAGCTGCTCCAGGTCGGCTGGATCGATCCCCTTCACCGGCCCCAACGTACCGACCGGCATGAAAGCCGGCGTCTCGATCTCGCCATGGGCCGTACTGAGTCGCCCTAACCGCGCGCGCGTCTCACGATCTTCCTGCTGAACTGAAAAGTCCACAATCCCTCTTGCCGACTACATCTGCTCCGGTGCGGAAATCCCAAGCACACCGAGTCCGTTCTTCAAGACCTGCTGGATTGCTCGCATCAGCGCCAATCTCGCCGCAGTCTGTTCCGGGAGCAGCCCCTCTTTCTGCAACACCTCGTCAGGAACCGATCCCTCCGGCACGATCGCCAAGAGATCCCGATCTGCGGCGGGAGGAAGAATCCGGTGCTTGTTGTAGAACGTGTGCAGCAGCCCGGCCAATTGCTGGAGGTAATAGGTCATCCGGTGAGGCTCATAGGCCAGTGCACTGCCCTGCAGAACCGAGGGATAGGCGGAGAGCTTGCGAATCAATCCCAATTCATCTGGGTCCGTCAATACCGTCAAATCCGTCTCGCTCGGCAGAGGGCAGGCGATACCTCGCGCAGCCGCGACGCGCCTGAGGCTGGCGATCCTGGCATGGGCATACTGCACATAGTACACAGGATTATCGGATGACCGCTGCTTGGCCAGTTCCAAATCAAAGTCCAGGTGCGAAGTGGAATCGCGCATCAAGAAAAAGAACTTGGCCGCATCCGCTCCGACTTCATCGATAACTTCCCGCATCGTGATGAACTCACCCGCCCGCTTCGACATTTCCACTTTTTTTCCGCCGCGCAATAAATTCACCATTTGAACCAGCACGACCTGGAGGCGATCTTTCGGATACCCGTAGGCCTGCACCACCGCCTGCATGCGAGAAATATAGCCGTGGTGATCCGCGCCCCAGACGTCGATGAGGAGATCGTATCCGCGCCGCAGCTTATCCTGATGGTAGGCGATATCGGACGCCAGGTAGGTGTACTCGCCGTCCTGCTTCTGCACGACACGATCCTTCTCATCCCCGAATGCCGAGGACCTGAACCACCAGGCGCCCTCCTGCTCGAATAGGAACTGTTGCGACTTCAATTCATCCAAAACCCGTTGGACCGCCCCCGAATTCACGAGAGAGGCCTCGCTGAACCACGACTCGAACTCAATCCCGAAGGACTTCAGATCTTCGCGAATCAGGTTCAGCAGTTCCTGATAAGCAAACGCTCGACAGCGCGCCTCGATCTCTGTGGCCGCACGCCCGGCCAGCTCAGGCCCCAGCTGTTGTTTCACTCGTTCGGCCACGGCAGTGATATAGGCTCCGTGATAACCCTCTGCCGGAAATTCGACCGGTCGGTTCGACAACTCCTCATATCGCGCATAGACGGAGGCCCCTAACAATTTCATCTGCCGGCCGGCATCGTTGATGTAGTATTCGCTTACGACGTCATACCCGACCGCCTTGAGCATATTCGCGACAGCCTGCCCAACCGCCGCGCCACGCCCATGCCCCACATGCAACGGGCCAGTTGGATTCGCACTCACATACTCCACCAGAACTCGACGCCGCTGCCCCAACTCGGCTCGTCCGTAGGCTGATCCTTCCGTCTCGATTTCTCTGAGCACCTCTTGCCAGATGGCCGGCTTGACCGTGAGGTTGAGGAACCCCGGCCTGACGATCTCGACTCGATCGAAGAGCTGTTCGCGCTGAGAAAGATTGTCGATGATAATTTGGGCAATGTCGTGGGGCGCCCGCTGCTCGGACGCGGCAAGAGACATGGCAACCGTCGAAGCTAAATCTCCCCATTCAGGCCGTTTGGGAGTATCCAGGCTCACCTGAGGCCAGGCTTCCGTCTTCAGTTGGCCTTTCTTTTTGGCCCCATTGAGCGCCCCAAGGAGCGCACAGGTGACCTTTTCCTGAACAACCCCGCTTGACAAGAAAAAAACTCCTAAGTCCTTACCAATGAAAGGAAAAATGAACTGGCCACTCTAGCATACGGGATGGTCAGTGACAAGGCAGTCGGATGGTATTCTCTCCCGGATCGTTGCCTCCTTGCGTTGTATAAGCCCGCTTGATTCATGAGTACTTCTGCTGCAATGACGGATTCAGTTAGAATTAATGCGGTATTCTCTGTTCACGCCACGATCATCTAAAAAGGGAGGCTCAACTTCGCAAATGCGGGAGCGACGCAGCTGGACGCGGTGGCCCGGCGGGCTCGCTTCGGTCAGTCTACATACTGAGCCAAGTCTGCCTCCCTGCCGTACGGCTCAACGCTCCGTCTCACGTGGTGACTGCGAGATTTCGCGACGAACCGTCATGATTCATGCGGGCTAGACACAGCGCCACAAGATGGTCCCCCGACACGTTGAGACAAGGTTTCTCCTGACATTGGCTAACCTCGTCCCATGAACGGCAGAAGCAGGATGCATCCTGCACCACAGTCACATGAGCGCCACTGGGAGCCCAGCGAGCGGGATCAGTCGGCCCAAATATCGCAACCGTACGCACCCCCAGCAACCCGGCCAGATGAGTGATTCCCGAATCCTGCCCGACAAAGAGTCGTGCCTGGGCAAGTACACCGGCAACCGTCAGTAGATCGAGTCCTTTCATGACAAGCGGTGGATCCTCGCATAGTTGGAGAAGTCGCTCAACCGATTCCCGGTCTGCCGGCCCTTCTAGAATCACCGGAATCGCCCCGGACATTTGAAGCCCGGTAACTACAGCCGCGAGTATCTTCGGTGCGACACACTTATGGGCACTTCCACTCCCAGGATGAATGATCGCAAACGGTTGCCGGTTTGCGAAACCTACCCCTTCAAGACAGGCTTGGCCCAGGCCATAGAGATGTGTTGTTACCGGTAACAACACATCTTCCCCTTCGTCTACCGGCGCCTCATTTATTGCTTCAAGAAACCGGTCACATTGATGTGTCGACTGAAGCGCAGTCGAGAATGGAGACTTCACAATAACCTCTCGGACACCGGCCGCCTTGAGAGCCTTGCCTAACTTCCCATCAAGGTCTTGCATCCAGCCAATAGCAAGATCGCAGTCCTCCAACCATGTCTGTACCTGATCCGTGGCCGAATCTCCACCGGCGAACAAATCGCTGCAAGCTCGCCCCTGCATAGAGGTCCAGGCATCGATAATGCGACACGCGAGGAGTAGTCTTGCAACCTGATCCTCGGCACAGAGCACCAGCTGATGGTTGGGAAAGTGCGTCCGCAGCCGAACCATAGCAGGAACTGCCAAGAGCACATCACCAAGGCCACCGGGATGGACCATCGCTATCGTCCTTCTGGCAGTGCGCATTAGGAATGCCCTGATGGAGGGATCCGAGACAGTATAGACTGCGCCGCCTCAAGGTCTGCCGGCGTGTTCACGTTTTGGAAAGAACGTCCAGAGGGATCGATGGAGGACAGATCCATTTCGGTGACGTACTGCACCCGAAGCGATGAGTGCGATACCACCTCTTTGATCTTGAGCTGTCGTGCCTGAATCATCTGTTCCAGGACAGGTAGGCATCGTTTGCCATATAACGCATGCATCGGATGTAGTCGGGCCGCGAGTTTCGCCATCACAATATCGGCGGTGGCTTTTCGACTCGTGAACTGAGCAATCACCGCCTGATCCAAAAACGGCATGTCGCATGCCACCACGAATATGTAGGGCGTCGTTGCCTGCATGAGCCCCGTGTATAACCCTCCGAGACTGCCGCATTCAGGCACCAGATCTCTCACAAATCTGGCATCGACGCCAACCGGGGGGCTATCATGCGCAATGACGACCAGTACTTCCTGAAAGACTGACCGAAGCACACCCAGTCCTCGTTCGAGGAGCGTCTCTCCCCCCATAACGAGATACCGTTTGTCTTCGCCCATCCTTCGGCTTTTTCCTCCAGCCAGAAGGACGCCGGTCACTTCGATCTCCATATGTCTGCCTCAATACAAGCGACCAAAAAAAAGAGGGGGTGGGTCACCCCACCCCCTCTTATGCGTCAGACTCTCTCAGTTCAGACGAACGCTAGAGGGTCTTTCCCTTCCGCTTGTTCGATCGTCTGGTCAAGACCCACCCTTCCAGAAGTACCACACCAAATGCGATCACAATCGGATAAATATAGGCTTCGCGAGGTGTCGGCGGTTCCAGAAATGTATAGTAGAAGGCCGAAACGGCCATCTTCCTCCCCGCATCGCCATTGTGCCCGTCCCAAGCAAAGAACACAGTGGGAATGTATTGACCCATTTCAAAGAAGGTATCTTCGTCATAATCCTGATCCTTATTGTTGCCCAAGGGCCGCTGAATGATTACCGTCCATCGGCCATTCTTCCACTCAGAAAAAAGTAACTTGCTGCTCTCTTCATAGTTGTCCCGCTCTTCAAAGTCTTTATCCCATCCAGTACCCTTGAAGGCACGAAGTGAATCATCAGCTTCCCATTTCATAATGTCGACCGGGAA
Source organism: Nitrospiraceae bacterium (assembly GCA_041748925.1). GTDB lineage: Bacteria > Nitrospirota > Nitrospiria > Nitrospirales > Nitrospiraceae > Palsa-1315. The sequence continues at coordinate 17,382 of JBGTCI010000022.1, forward strand.
CTGTTCGTTACTGCCGAACAGATACCGAGGCTTAATCGGTGCGGGAAGCTCCTTCCACTTCACGGCGGTTTCCATGGCAACAGCATCGTTATAGACGGTGTAGTTATTCTGATGCATGGCAATGGAGCCCTCTTCACCGGTCTTGGGATCCTGTTCCTTGACATCGATATTGACTGAGGTCGGAGGCCAGGGCAACTTTCCTTCGGCGACGCTCTTCGTGCGGTCATCCCACTGGAACATGAATGCGACGTGGGTATCGTTGTAAACCGACTTCATCCACATATCGTCGATCCGGTTCACGAAGTTTCTTGGCTTATGGGTGATCTGACCGCCCATCGCGATAATCCGCCTGGCCCGCTTCGTCCACATTTCGTTTTCTGGATCTGCCGAAATCTCTCCCTCGACCACACCTGAGGACAACACAAAGTTGACCTTTGGCTTGTCTGTCAATAGATCGATCGAGAGGGGCGTCCCATCTGCTTCACGCTCACAGAGTGAGTTCACAAAGTTGGCAATGTGCCAGCGTTCTTCGACAGTGGTATTGTCGGCGAACGAAGGCATCGGTGTGCCGTTCACTCCAGTCGAAAATGTCCGGAAGATGTTTTTGACGTTATAGGGATCTTGGCGGCTGCCTCGGAAGTTCCAACACTTGTGCCAGTTAGCCGGTTGTATGGAAAAACCCCAATCGTCTTTTAGATTGAAGGCATTGCCGTCGCCACGCCCATCAGCACCGTGACACTCGACACACTTCTTCTCGACAACGAGCTCAGCTCCCTTTTTTAAACTCTCTTCGTTTGCAGGAAGCGGCTTCAAGTCGGCCAACTGCAACACCGTCTGACTTTCGGACTTCGCGTCTGTAAATTTTCGATCTTTCACCAGCTGGGTGGTGACGAATGACAACACTTGGAGCCGTTGCTCTTCCGTCAGAATGCCTTCCCAGGATGGCATGGCGGAACCTGGCAACCCGTGGGTCACAGTGTCAAACAGATCGTTTTGACCAGCGACTGGCTTCTTGGCATCGAACAACGGCAGCTCACCGCTGGCCGTGTGCCGAATCTTGAACGTTCCTTGGTTGAAATTACGGGGGCGCGGCCAGAGACGATCAGCGCCAGGCCCATCGCCCGCGCCATCGACCCCGTGACACCAAACACACTTGGTAAAGTAGACCCGCTTTCCTGCTTCGATCATGTCTGCTGAAGGCTCAGGCGCCAAAGCCCCCGCCTTGAACCCCGCAGGAAGAGTATCTGCGGCAGAGGTTACGCCCCCAGGGATTCCGGAGACCAGGATAACTCCGAAGGCAGTCGTGAGGAGTGCTCCCGCCTTCAGCCTTGACGAATTCTTCATCGCTTCCCTCATGTCATAAATCCAGGTTGGTTATACATTCGCTTGAACGACTAGTCCCAGGTCCGTGGGTAATACCCCGTGTGCCAATATTCAAACAAGACGACTTTCCAGATTTCGTCCACAGTCAGATGCTGTTCCCATGGTGGCATCACAGAGGCCCAGGGAAATCCTTCATTCGGTAGGCCGATTCCACCCTTTGACACACGCCAGAAAATGAATGTTTCTTGTAACTGCGCAATCGTACCCGGATCGGTAAAGTTCGCCGGGATTGGATTGAACGCGAACGCATGGAGACCGCGGCCGTTCAGATTATCGCCATGGCAGAAATGGCAATTTTGATAGAAAATCTCTCCGCCCTCACGCACATACTTGAGATACCCTTGTGCATCCTTATCCCAGGGGTTGGCGTTCGGCTTCATTAAGCGGCCCATGCCCTGCTCCACAATATTGGCGTTGCTATACTCCTGATCGTATTTCCCCTCAGGATTGACCCGATAAGGATTCTGTGTGGTCTGCAATGTATAGGTTTTCCCGTGCACCTTGGTGCTGGCCGGTGGGGCAGGGTGCACCGTCCGCAACTCGATCGGCTCTTCGGATTTCGGGATCATGGCGTTGTAGGAGAAGCCGCCGATCAAGATTGGCAGAACAACCAGATAGGCATAACGTAATATTCTGTTACCCCCGGTCTTGGCATCCAAGATGTTCATGATCGGCTGTTTGAACTTTTTCCAATCTTCTTCGTTCGCTGACACCCACATAAAGATAGCCACGAGAGAGACTGTTCCATACATGGCACGGACGCTGAACGGAATCGGTGGATAGACGCGAAACTTCAAATAGAGGAGAATGAATGCCCAGAAAAGAATTCCCTGCCAAAACCGTGGGAATGCCATTCCCATGGCACTCATCATATAGCTGAGCCCTGTAAAACCCGCCACGAACAGCGTGAGTTCCAAGATTACTTGGACCGGCATGTACCCTTCGATCAGGCGCACAGTATTCGACGGAACGATACCCACGACCATTCCGGCAAGCAGGAGTATTCCAGCTGCTCCCATAAGTGCCGCGACTGACATTAATGCTTTCATCGGTGAACTCCGTTTACTCGATAAAAGAGAGAGATAACCAAAATCACGAAATCTTTGGTGGCGGCGAACCTGCCTTCACCTGGGACAGATAGTCGACGATCTTTTTGATAGCTCCTGCGCTCAACTTCTGGCCGAATATTTTCGGCATGGTATTGTCCGGGAACGGCTTCACCACGTAGATGCTGGGTGAAACGATCGACTCCATAATGTAATCTGGAACGGTCTTTGCCGACCCCTTGTAGTCTTTATCCTTCATGCGAAGCAAGGCGTTCGTGCCCTCTTCAAGCGGAGGACCAATCGTCCCCTTCGCTCCTGGAATACCGGGGATCGTATGGCAGGCCACGCACGTCGCCTTTTGAAAAATCACATCTACCGTCTCGGTTCCATCTGCCATCAGCGCGGTTGCTGCTCCTGCCGCTTCTTCCTCTTGTTTAGGCCGGTCTGCCTCAGGAATAAACTTCTCATATGATTTAATGATCTCTTCAAACGACGGGGCATCGCGCCCTTCACGAAGGTACAGCCAAGTATCTACGGCGGCTAATTCAGGAAGGCTCAACGAGATCGGTGGCTTGTGAATAGACGGCATGGGGCTTTCTTTGTCGTTCGTACCCTTCACGCCGTAACCAACAACAACGTAACAGCTAGGGCATGCATGGGACTCAGCGATATATTCCTGGGCATTTTCCGCAGTCCCAGCACCAGGGAACGCTTCTTTTTCGACATAGTCTCTAGCCGCTGCCTTGCCCTTGCTATACTTGGGATCCTCTAATCTTTCCTTGCCTCTCTCCGGAAGGCCTAGCAAGTTGGGAGCACGCTCTCCCAGCATCCCTGCATGGAATGCGTGACAGAGAGGGCACTGGCCTTTGCCGACTGCCCCCTGCTCTTTGTTCTTTCCAATTCCACCGAAAATGATCTTCTCACCTTCATCGGCAAGTGCCTGGGCAGACATAGAAGCAAAATCTAGTTTTACTTCTGCAGGAGGGAATCCACCTTCGACCTGCGGCAACCAATTCCCATACCCTGACAGGCCTGCGGCAACCAGAAACATGAAACCACCGATCCTCAGCAGTGCGGCTTGACTGGGGAAATAGATCCCCATCATGAAGCAGGTTGCGGTAATGATAACTAAGGAGACCGGAAGCATCCGGTTGGCTTCGTAGAAGCTCCCTTTGTAGTGCGCAATCGCCACCATCAGCAAACAGGCGCCAATTGTGCCGATAAAGACCTTGAATAATGCGCGCTTCTTTGCAGCACCATCTTTGACGGATACTATTGAATAGACAAAGAGACAGGCGAGAAGCGCGAATAGCGGCCACCCAATCGATAGAGCTTCCTTTACAAGATCGCCCACGGATGTAACCTCCTGAAGTTCTGGTAGGAGAGAGGTATGTTCTTCATGCCTCCACTCCCCCAACCATAATCATTAAAGATAATTAGTGGCCCCCAGCTGGCTGGGGTGCGCCGCCCGGAACCCCTGCCTTCGCCTCAAGAGGCGTCTTCTTCATCCCGAGGCTTCCCAGCCAGAAGACGAATAGGATGCTCACCCAGAAGAACAGCACATTGAACGAGATCATATTCGCGGCGAAACCCACCGTGTGCGTATAGGCCCACGGCGAGTTATCTCGCATAATCTCGTTGACGTGCCAGAACAATCGAACCGAAGAACGGATGTATCCCATCAACCCCATCATCCAGGTAAAGGCCGTTGCAAGCATGATCAACGCATATTGCGATCGAACCGATATCTTGCCCCACTCAATGGCCCCCATCTGCTTGGCACCCTTCATCATGGCGGCATTCAGCGCAAACATGAAGAAGAGGCAGGATAGCGTGGTAGCAACTTGAGGCACTGACAGACCTACCCGCACGTTTGCCGGGATGTAATATCCGTAGATTGCCAGCCAGATGATGTTCACATAGGCGCATCCGAAGAAGACACCCATGAAGATATTGCCGAATTTCGACCAGGACACCGTTGAGACTTTATTGCCTCGCATGTACCAGACGAAACTCAGAATGGTAGTGGTGATAATCACGTTAATTCCACCATTTTTGGCCGACATCACTCCGTAGTTTCCCAACACCGGGTGTTGTTGCCCTCCCATGGCCTTAAGCTCAGCCGGAGTCATGACGATCGTGTGGGGGGTAATGAACACCAGATAACCGCAGCAGAGAACGAATACGAGATACTTAATATACCGTTGATATTTCTCGGCACCGCGCATCCGGCCAAGCGCCTGCCAGAGATAATAGTTCGTGCTCAAGAAGAGAATCCCGATCATGGTGGCTTGAATGATGAAAAGCCAGGCCAGGAGGCCGCCCATGAGTGTAATCCCCATCTGCTGGCGATAGGCGTACACCTCGCGCATCAGCCAATAGCCAGCGAACGGCAGAGGAATCAAGAACGCCACGCCGAGCGCCATGGCGATATATCCCATCCAGTCATAGTGCGCACGGTCCTCATCCGTCTTGGAAGCCAAAAACTTATAGGCCGCGTAGGCCGCAACAACACCGCCACCAAACGCCATATTCCCCAAAATGCGATGCACATTGAGGGGATTCCAGAGGGCGGTATGAATGACGTGCCAGATGTTCCCCAAGTACCGGCCCTGCTCATCGACGCCGGCCGGCGACATCATGAAGCCGATCCAGGAATTCGCCAGGAACATGAGCAATGTGCCGATGACGTTCAAGATCACGGACATGCTCAAGTGAATCCACTTGAGAAACCCTTCCGTCATCTTGTCCCAACCGTAGTAATAGACGTAGAGGGTTCCGCTCTCCGCCACAAACATCAGCGCATAGATATGCATGACCGGGCGGAAGATACTGGATAAGTAGCCGAAGAATGCGGGATAGAGCGTCAGGTAGGTGAAGATCAGAATACCGCCCAAAATTGCCGTCAGCGAATAGGCCGTCAGGCTGATCTTAATGAAGTCATAGGCGAGCTTGTCGTACTTCTTCGCCATTGACTTATCCTTCGTCACCATCCCCATAAATTCGATCACCATGCAGAAGATCGGAACTGCGAGCACGAAACTTCCATAATAGAGGTGCTGCTGGTTGGCAAACCAGATCAACACCCGGCTTTCGAAGTTGTACCGCGGATAATCCTTCGGGCCATCGACAGTCTTCGGAGCAGGGGCGCCGACAACGATACCCTCCGTCTTATAATAGACATCTCGCCCCTTCTCAACTTTCGCCTCACCTTCTTGTTTCACCGCATCAGGGGCATCTGCGCCCATGGCCAGCGACGGAAGCGATACGGCGATGGGGAGCAGGAGAAGGCCAACCATCGCGCAAAGCGCCATGATTGAAAATAACTTCTTCCCGGCTACACGTCCCATGAGATACCTCCTTGATGCATTCTGAAAAAGATTCACGTTCAATTTATCCACAAGCCAGAATCGGAGCAGCAGAACTACCAGGGTCTACTTTCGGAAAAGGTACCAGTAGTCCAGCCCCTGCGAGTCCATCAAAAAGTGGTCGACCGCTGTAAAATACGCGATGCAGACGACTAGCGACACCACCACATACACGATTGTCATGCCCATCGCACTCCCTCCCTCGACCTTTCGGACATTCAAAAAATCCTAGCGCCGCAGTGGCCCTGCTTAGCAGGGGCACTGAATTCCAGCGAACCAATAAAAAAACCACAGACCCACTGCACACGTGATGTAAAAAATCATCTTGCCGACTCTGACCTTTATGTCGCTATCCGGTACTGCCGTGGCCATCGCGTCTCCTTCTCTCCTGATACAACAAGTACGTCCTGAATAAGCTCAGCGATTTTCTTGACACCAAGATATTCGTATGTTATTCAAAATTCCTTGCCGTACACGAAAAATCAAGGGAAAATCGATGAAAAAAAAATCAAAAGTGTTCGACATTATAGTTTTGGCGGGTATGGTTGTCAATATACTTTTGGCCGTGTTCCTCATTCTCTATTACTTTGATTTCTTGTAGGTTTCGCATGGTCTTCTTCTTCAGTTTTTCTCTGATTTTGAACCAGAAACCGCACAGCGAAACCCGATTGTCTCATCGCGAAAGTCCGGAACCATCTTGCTCCGGCTGGTAATGCGAATATCGGCTCCCGTAGTCGCATAGCCCCCCCCACGAAGCACCCGAAACACCCCGTTTTCTGGGCTCTGCGGGTTCTGTTCCAGGGCCTCTTCGAAATACCGTTCCGCATACCAGTCGGCCACCCACTCCATCACATTGCCAGCCCCATCCATCACACCATATGGGCTCTTATCGGTTAGAACCGTACCGACAATCGCGGAGACCTCATGACCATCCTGCACCCTGGCCCAATTCGCTCCGCTGGGCTGATCTCCATTACCCCAGGGCCATAGGCGTCCGTCCGATCCTCGCATGGCTTTCTCCCACTCTGCCTCGGTTGGAAGCCGCTTCCCTTTCCAATGGCAATAGGCCTCCGCATCTTCCCATGACACGTAGACCACAGGCTGATTGATGCTGAGCATCTTGCTCATGTTCTTGGCGTAGCGGGCCGGAGGACCGGACTTGCGATGCCCGGTCGCATCGACAAATTGTTGGTACTGAAAGTTGGTCACTTCGTTGCGATCAATGGCAAACGCGCTCAACACCAGCGTTCGTTGCGGCCGTTCATCGAATCCCCCATGATCTGTCCCACGGATGAAGGGCCCTGCCGGAATCGAGATCATTTCTTCCGTGACGGGCTCTTCAAGAGAACCCTGCTGAGGATCGAGCGGCCCTGAAGGGGTTGAATCTGTGGTATCGGCAGAAGGCGCTTCAAACGGAGTCAGCGTAGTGCCACGGAGGATTCCCATGATCGGAATCGCAGCAAATGCGAGGACGGCAAGAAGAAACAGCACCTTGAATTTGGTTTCGAGCATGTCGGTTATGACTTCGCGGGGCTCTCGCTCGCCTCCATATCGCTCGCACAGCGAAACCCAATCGTAATATCCGTCCGCCAGGCTTTCGCGGCAAATCGTTTAGATAGCCGCGCGTTATGCTCGGTCTCTCGCCATGACCCTCCACGCACGACTTTCAAATCCGCACGTTCAGGCCCTTTCGGGTCACGATAGGGCGCTTTCTGGTAGTAATGCTCATCGTACGAGTCTGCAACCCATTCCGCGACGTTCCCAGTCATGTCATAGATCCCATACGGGCTTCGGCCGGCTTCGAAAGACCCGGGAGGCGCGAGATAGCGATATCCATCTTCACTCCCATCCAGATTGGCATTAGCATGGCCGGTCTTCACGGTGTCGCCCCATGCGTATTTCCGCTTCCCCTCACCACGGCCGGCCTTTTCCCATTCCGCTTCCGTGGGAAGGCGCTTTCCCGCCCATTTGCAATAGGCCGTCGCTTCGTCCCATGACATGCTCATCGCCGCAAACTCGGGCTGCAGCAGCTTGGATTGGTCGTCTTCAAACACTTCGATCTTAGGTAGCGGACGCTTGGTCATTTTGGCGAACCGGGCATATTCCTCTTGCGACACTTCTTTCCTGTCGATATAGAACGCAGTTAAAAACGCTTGATGCTCCGGCGTCTCATCCGGGTCGCCGTCTTTGCTGCCCATAATGAACGGGCCTTCGGGAACCTGCACCATGTCTCGCCCTTCATCGCCTATCTTCGTTTTATACATCGAATAATCCAGTGAGGGTGCGATGCTCGGCGCAGGCCGAGCCTCGGTCTTGATCGACGAGGCCAGCGCTTTCATCTGCTTCGCCTTGTAGGACTCATAAACCAGCAAACTAATCATCAGGACAAATGCGCCAAAGACAAACACGATCCCACCGATAAGCACTCCCTTATTTTCCATCGCGTCTCATACTCCTCCGGTCGCAGCCTTCTTCTTTGCCGCGCGCATATCCAGCAACATCGAAATCTGCACACCGAGAAACCCACCCATGGCAGCGCCGGCTCCCGCACCCACGGATATTCTCTCCGATCCGGCAATAAGCCAGGCAAGCGCCCCGCCCATGAGAGTACCCACCAATATACTCACCAGGAACCGCCGCCCGCCCATGAACCCGATGACTCCCCCGAGCACTAGTCCTACCCCACTCGCAAGCGGCATGATACCGCCCCCAGAAATGATCCCGATAAGCGTCCCGACGGTGCCCATCACAACCACCCCGAACAGGATATCCAGTATCTTCTTTAAGGACACCGCTTACTCCATGCCGGACTTGGCCATGCTCAGAACGGCCCATGTCTTTAGCGTCCCGCGCTCGCCACCATCGAGCCGAAATCAATCTCTACCCCGGACGCGGCGATGATCGAGATACCCCAGGCTTTGGCAGCCGGTTCATGTTTGTGAATCCGTTTGAAATCTTCATAGACGTTCACACGTTCTTCAAACCACTCCCCGACAACCTTTGTGCCGCTCTGGACAACAATCTCCGTTCCGCTGAACATACCGCCTTCGGTCAGCGTGCCCTCAGGCTTGGAAGCGCTCCAGATATACTTCGTAAACACGGGAATAAACATCAGGTCGGTATCCAACGAGGCATAGACCGCCGCAATCGGCTCAGTGTCCGTGGTAGCTTTTTGCAAGCGCCAGCGCCATGTGAGGACGGGAAAGGCCTTCGGGTCCCAATCAATCTTCTTTTTTTTAATCCTCTGTCCCGCATCCTTCACCGCCAGAAAACTCACACCGCTCTCAGTCTGAACCTTGTACGCATCCCGGCCCTTGGACTGGCTTCGTTGATTTTCATGTTCCCAATTCAATGGAAATCCCTCTGCGTCTTTCGCCTGAAAATCCTCTAGGACCAAGGACTGGTTTTGAGCCGCGACCGCACCCTGCATCACGAAACTTGCACACACCACCAGCCCAACCACGAGACATCTCCGAACCATCACCCCTCCCCTCATGATCACCCCACCTCTTTCAGTTGTTATGCCTCTTGCGACGAGGACGGCGGCACCAATACCCTCTCGCTTCCCTCGACCGGCTCTTCTCCTATCAAAGGCGACTCGTCACGCTGAGACATCCAGAATAGAATGAACACCGCGCCCCAGAACACCATCATATTGAGCGTCACCATCTTCGCCGCGAAGGCGAAGTCCGGCGTGAAGGACCAGGGAGAAACATCGGCCATCAAATCACTCACGTGCCACGCCAACCGTCCGGAGGAACGGATATAGCCCATAAGTCCCATGACCCACGAAAACGCAGCAGCCAATCCAAATAGGCCCACCATGCCTCTGAGGGAAATCTTCCCCCACTGAACCGGCCCGTGGACGACCGCCCCCCTGAGCATCATACGATTGATCGCCACACCCACCACAAGAACTGTCAACGTGGTCGCGGCCTGCGGGGTCGACAGCCCGATGCGCAGCTTCGCCGGCAGATAATATCCATACACAGAGAGCCAAATAATATTGAGGGCCCCCAGGAGAAACAGCGCGCCGATGAGGATGTTCCCCTTATTCACCCAGGGTACGACCATCGTTCGATTCGCGCGACGGTAATACATGAAACTCAGGGTGGTTACGAGAATCATGATGTTGATCGCACCGTTCTTCGCCGACATCACTCCATAGTTGCCGACCACGGGATGTGAGGCTCCGCCCATTGCCTTCACCTCCCCTGCCGACATCAAGACGGTGTGGGGGGTCAGCCAGATAAACAGGGCCAACATGAACACCGTGAGCAGTCCTTGGTAATAGGGCTGATAGCGATCCCCTCCGCGAAGGCGGGCCATACTCTGCCACAGGTAAAAGTTTATTCCGAGGAAGAGGACACCGATCAAGAGGGCCTGCACGACAAACAGCCAGGTGAGTAATCCGCCCATCATCGTCACACCCATGCTCTGACTGAACGAGTAGACCGATCGCATCAACCAATAGCCGGCAAAGGGCATCGGTAACAGCGCGCAGACCATGACAAACAAAAAGATGTGCCCGACCCAATCGAAATAGGCGCGCGATTGTTCGGTCTTGCCCGTGAAAAATCGATAGCAGGCATAGGCCAACACCACCGCACCGCCGGACATAATGTCTGCCAGAAAGCGATGGACATTCAATGGATTCCACAGGGCCGAATGCAGCAAATGCCATCCGTTTCCCAAAAATCGCCCCTGTGCATCGACACCGGCCGGAGCCATCATGAAGGCGGACCAGCCGTTCGCTAAGAACAGCAGTGCCGTCCCAAACACGTTCGTCAGCAGGCCGATCGATGCGTGACCCCACTTCAAAGCCGGCGCAGCCATCCGATTCCAACTATAGTAATAGGTGACGAGCAGCAGCGACTCTCCAACAAACACAACGGCATAGACCGGCATAAAGGCCTTGAACGTCCCGCCCATATACTTCATGAAAGTGGGATAGAAATAGAGAAACATCCCCAGCATGACGCTGCCGAGCACTGCCGTCACAGACAGGGCGAGGAGAGCGACCTTTGCCAAATCTCTCGCGAGGCCGTCATAGCGAAGTGCCAGCGCAGGCTTTCTGCTGCTGAGCCCCAAAAATTCCAGCAACACACAAAAAATCGGCAACGCAAGAACAAACCCTCCGAAGTAGGTGTGCAGTTGCGTGATGAACCATACGAGCAATCGACTGTCGAACGACCCGATGCGCGAGTAGACGGTCTCTTGGGGAGAGGGAGCCGGCGGTCCTTGGGGTGTCCCTGGCGTTTTGAAATATAGATCGGTGGCTTCTTCGGCAAATGACTCAGCCTGAAGACCCCAACCAATCCCCACACCCACGAGAATAACAAGCAACAGAACAGAAAACCCGACGACTCTGTACGCTTTCTTCTTCATAGCCATGGTCTTAGCAGGGCGCGTGGAACCGATGTTTGCATGCGAAACCTTTTAGGGTCTTCATACGTTGCGGATCTGAATGATGTGAGAACGATGCATGGGAAAAGGCGCGTCTCGGCGCGCCTGGGCTGGGTGGGTGGGAAGAGTGACTTTTTCAGCATCCTGCTTAGACCTTCGAGCCGGAACCAGCCGTCATTGAAGCGCCGGCCCCCGCCGACTTGCCAAGGATCCCCATGACGAAGGGACAACGGAGTAAGGCACTCGACATCGTGTGCCCCTGCTGTTCTTCTACTTGCCGACGGAACCCGAGATAGTAGCAATACAGCGCCATCATGCCCGTCACGAATCCGCCGCCGGCCATAGCATAGGAAGTGGGAATTCCAGGCTGTCTCAAGAGGAAAATCACACATCCCGCCGCCACGAGATAGTACGTTGCGGCGAAGGAGAGTCCAGGCCACCACCAATATTTGAGTAACTCGTTCGTCTTTGTCTGTAGCAGCCCTTGGATCCATGACGCTTGTGGACGAAGTCCGCCAAAGTAGGCACACAATGCAACGCCGCCTCCCAGTACTGCCACAGCGGCCAATTGAACCACTGCCGCGCCCTGATTCGTCTCGACAAAGTGCCCCAGCGACGCGCCCAATGCGCCGACGACGAGACCGACTGCCACCCAGGGACCGAACTTCATCGCTTGATCGCCCACCATCGTGCGAAGGGCGGCCCCATCGGGAAACGTCGGAAATGGACGGCCCATGAGGGCTACGTTCCGCACATGCCCAATTTCAAACGCATCGCGCGCGACAGACGTACAGGCAATGATGATGGCCATCATGGCCGGCCCATCCGGATGTTTGAGATAGTCATACCCGACAAGCCAGAGTAACGCCAAGACCAGCAGAGACAATTGCACCCCGTACACAAACCCAATCCACCCGCCGAGCCAGAGCAGTAACCGGTTCCCGTCCTCTCGCAGAATCTTCCCCCATGCAGTGGCCCGACCAACGCGATAGGCTAACAACGCCGTCACCAGGGAGACGAATCCACTCACCGTCAACAACACAATCGGTTCTGAAAGCGGCAACAGCAGCTTGGCCACCCGATAGATCACAAACGCCACTAATCCAGGCACAAACATGACAATTCGCTTCTTCTTGCGTACAGAGTTTTCTGTCACGGCTAGACTAAGACTGGGTAACACTCGTAGCGCCATTCGATGAAGCATGATTCTCTCGTTATTCGTGAACCGTGAACCGTGACATACGGGAGGCGGTGTGCGTTTTACTTTTCACGTTTCAACTTTCACGTCTTCTGTGCGCCCATCCCGAAATAGCGCGCCTTCACTTCTTCCATCAACGCGACCGTGATCCGCGCCTCGCCACGATCGGCTGCGGTCCGCTCCAATTCAATGCGTGCCATGGCACGCACCGGCGCCGGCACCTTGTCTAATCGACGTTCCGCTTCCGGTTCCCACTCGATGCGTTCGCCGGTCCTTGGACGGAGCAATACGTCGTATGTGACAACCCGTTCCCCTCTCACACGCATATCCTGCTCGACTTCACTGCGCACGAGCGGCGCAAGGTACGGAGGCATGCGGTCCAGCCGATGGATCGCGTCATCAGTCCACATCATCCGATCGACAAGCCCACCCGTTTGCCCGGCTGGAACATCAGCCCCTATTTTTAGTCCACAACCGCGACACTCTGTCCGAATGAACCACTGGGGCACCCCATCCCCATACGAGCGTTCCTCAATCCCCTCGGTATGCATCCAGCGACCGCAGCCACAGGTCAACATGGTGAAACACCGTGAGGCGTGAAACGTGAAACGTGAAACGTCTCGGAGCGCGTGACCATCTGCCTTCTCTGCATCATATGCGCATCATTCACCACAGATTGCCCATCACTTACCCGATTTTGCCTGGGTATAAAAGATAGAGCATCGTGTACGTGGTAGATCCGGTCACAAAGAGGACGCAATACACGACCATGGTGAACCGTCCGAGCGCCCGATGGCGTCGTGCGCCGTTCGGCCAGATCCGTTGGATCGTCATTTCAACCGAGAATACGATGGCGATCAAAGCCAATAAACCGAGATACACTTCGAACTTTCTCATCGAAAAATCGGCGGTGGCGATACGCGAAAAGAACAGCAGCATGACCAGCGCGGTGAGCGTGCCAAAGATCAACCCGATCTTCTTCCACGTCGTAAGCAACAGGGTTTCCCTGAGCGAGCGGACACCATCAATCACTTGTTGTGCGCGAAAACCCAGCACGATCATGTAGATCGCCATGACCAATCCGAGAATGACCAGAATGATGTGCACCGTCAGCACAGGAATGAAAACATAATCGTAGAGGGCTTGCGATCCGCCAAAGCCTTCCTTTCCTTCGAAGGCCAACACGCCTAACTGACGGAATAAATAGTAGCTGGTGAAGAACGCCAACATGGCGATCATCCCGCTCAACATCATCCAATGATGAGCATCCGCCCGATGTCTCTTCGCCTGAATCCAGCCGATCACGAACAGCCCCGTAAAGAAGGTCGCCATGAGCTGGCTCATATCCGCCCCGACCGTGGCGTGGGTTCCAAAAAACCCCGGCTCCCTCAGCCATTCAAGCATGACACCCTCGTCGTTCGTGAAGCGTGAAACGTGAAACGTCTGAATCCGGAAACGAACGACGCTTCACGAGATACGCTTCACGCTTCATGGGCTTTTATACCCTGCACAACCGCTGACGGCTCCAGCTCAATGACGGTCGTAAAACCGGCCGCCCCCATCCACTGAATCGCATCTGCCGTCCTGTAGCAGCCGCCTCGTTCGGTGTTCACAAGAATGTGGACCGCAAACGCGGTAGTCCAGGCCGGACCGGTTCCTGCTTCATTTAGGAATCGATCCTTGATGACCAACCGGCCGCCAGGAGCCAAATGAGCCCAGACCTTCTTCACCAATGCCGCATTCGTCGAAAAGTCTTGATAGTGCAGGATGTCGGACATCAGGACTACGTCGTAGGGTCCGCCGAGTTCATCCTTGTTAAAATCTCCGGGAAGCAACGCAATCTTCGACTCCAAGCCAACTTCTTTCACTGTTCGTTCCGTGAGTCGGAGCGTCGCAGGCAAATCGAACACCGTGGCAGTCAGCTCTGGATAGGCCTGACAGAACGCGATCGCGTTTGTTCCGGCCCCACCTCCCAAATCCAGAAATCGCACCGGCCCACTCAACTGCAGCCTCTTGGCAAAATCCGGCCCACTTTGCTGGCCGATCCGGTGGAGTACCGCCAGCACGTTGCTGCCTAACTCGGGGTCTGTCTCAAAGACGTGTCGGTCAACCAACCGCTGTCCCGTACGAATCGTCTGTTCCAATTTGCCCCAGTTGTCCCATTCTGCATCGTGAAGCAGCAGGAGATGCCCGATATATTGGGCAGAGTTGCGGACCAGATGAGTGGCCGCAGCCGTCGAATTCCCATAGAAATCCCCCTCCTTCTCCAACAATCGCATCGCGACAAGGGCATTCAACAGCAGTCCCAATGTCTCAGCATCAGCACCGATTCGATCCGCCGCTTCGAAGAGCGTTTTTCGCTTCCCGTCCAACGCGGAAAATACATCCAGCCGAACGGCCGTGAGCAGAATTTTGGTCTCCCAGTAATATCCAAGCTGGAAGATTTCTGCGAGCGAGAGTTCTCGTGACACACCAATTTCCTCAAGCAATTAGCTTTTAAACTCAGCATCTTACCTAGATCGGAAACTGAAAGGCAAGGCGGCAGAAACAGCGTAGTCGGTTGGAAAAACACGAAGGGCAGCGGATTACTCCGCTGCCCTTCGATTGCGGGTTATCCCGCTTACATCAATGCTCGCTTACTTGATTTCAGCCTTGAGGTTGGCAGTCCCGCCGTCGGCTACATCCACCTCAAACTCTACTTTCTTACCCTTGGCGGCGAACGGATGCCAGGCGATCACCTTGTGCTTGCCGGCCGGCACATCCTTGATCTCGAAGGAGCCATCGTCCTTCACGACCGCAAAGTGCGGATTCGCCACCGGGAGAAAGAAGCCCTGCATGAACTCATGTTGATCGCACTGCAAACGATAGAAACCATCCTTCTCGGCTCCACCCCGGAACACCACCGGCTTGTCGAGCTTGTCACCCTTCTTAGCCAACCCGATGTTGAAACCGGTGGCCGAACTGGTACCCTTCACCACAAAGCTGTGCGGATTGTGGAGTACACCTTGGACCGATTTGGGGTCGTCCGGATCGGCGTCAAGGTTCTCAACCTTGAAGGACTTGTTATTCACAACCACACCGGCGAACGGCAAGAACTCGCAGAATTCCGCAACCACTTCAGTACCCTGATACCCATCGACAAAAGCCTGATCTTCGATATCAATGACGGCAACCACCGCGTGCTTCAGGCCACCATCCTTACCGACTTCGATGGTCTTCAAGAACCGCTTGTCTCCATCGATCAATTCCTTGTGTGGGTTCTTGGGGCAAAACTTGGGGTTGGGGAACTTCGAGAACAAGAACTCCTTTTGCTCGGACTTTCCGGCAAAGGTCACCTTACCGGCAATCGTTCCGCCCGCAAACGAGGTGAGAGGCGCCGCAACAAACGCGACGGCTGCCACGCCAAATACTATGGATAACGCGCTCTTCATATAACTGCCTCCTTGTGATTAACGATATGCCCTGATTCCTAGCTCGCTGTTCCCATCTTTAAATCCACCGGCCCGATGAGAGAAAAGTGGGAACAGCTTCCTCTCTGGTGTGCTCAATCGACAATATGCTGGCGAGACTGGTCTGGGACCGAGTATGTATATAAAATCCTACCGTATCCTGTCAATCTGAAACAAGAGGGCGAAAAAGCCCGGTCGGCGCCGACTTCCTCAGTCGAACCAGATGAACAGCGCGCCCCTTTCGCAGTCGCCCGCACGGCGTCATTCGTATCGGTAGGGCTACCCTCGAGAAGAGAACAACCTCACGATCACACCAACTCTCACGCTACAAAAAATGCTCATCTTCAATACGTAGTCGAAACGTACTGAACTTCACGACGGAAGCTGTCAACCCCTCTATGATGCCTTCCAACTGCTGATACGTCGTATATCCACTCAGGAATATTCTCACGTCACAAAGACGAGTAGGGCTTTCGGCCCCGGACGTCTGAGGATCTCTTCTTCGATGTGCACGTCTTCATTTCTGTGAGATAATGCTCGCTATGCTTATGAAGCGTTGGTTGGTCGGCGATCCGCTCAAAACCACTCAGGCAACACACGAACGGCTGTCGAAAACCCTCGCACTCGCGGTCTTTTCCTCTAACGCAATTTCTTCCGTAGCCTATGCTACTGAAGAAATCTTGCTGGTACTGATCCTTGCGGGAACTGCCGCAGTCGCCTGGTCCATTCCCATCAGCCTTGCGATTCTGTTTCTTGTTGTCATCCTGACCATCTCGTACCGCCAAATCATCTACGAATACCCGGAAGGTGGCGGGGCCTACATTGTGGCCCGCAACAATGTGGGAGAACTGCCTTCATTGATCGCCGCGGGAGCATTGATGATCGATTATGTCCTCACGGTAGCCGTCAGCGTGGCGGCAGGCATCGCGGCAGTGACCTCGGCCGTGCCGAGCTTATTCGAGCATCGTGTAGCTCTCGGGCTCATCGCCATCGTCTTCATTATCGTTATGAATCTGCGTGGCGTACGAGAGTCGGGAAAATTCTTCGCCGCCCCCACCTACTTCGCTATCGGCGCCCTTGGAGTGATGGTGGCAGTCGGAAGCATCCAGGCGCTGTTCGGAAAAGCTGTCACGTTATCGCCGGACCACCAGACGACGGTCGAAGAACTGACGCTGTTCCTGATCCTTCGCTCATTTGCCGCAGGCTGTTCTGCTGTGACCGGAATGGAAGTGATCTCGAACGGCGTGAAGTCCTTTCGCCAGCCGGAATCCCATAATGCCTCGACCACCATGATTCATATGTCGCTGATTCTGGCCGCGTTATTTATGGGAATCAGCTTCATGGCCTCCCACTATGGGATCCTGCCCAAAACGGATGAGACGATCGTCTCTCAATTGGCGCGTCTAACCTTTGGTACCGGAACGCTGTACTATGCGCTCCAGATTGGGACAATGTTACTTTTGGTCCTTGCTGCCAACAGCGCCTTTGCCGGCTTCCCCCATCTCGCTTCGATCCTGGCGCGCGACGGCTATATGCCCCGTCAGATGGCGACATTCGGCGATCGCTTGGTATTCTCCAACGGCATCATCATTTTAGGGATCTTCGCCTGCTTCCTTCTGTTCCTGTTTAATGGCGACACACACTCCTTGATCCCCCTCTACGCAGTCGGCGTGTTCATTTCCTTCACGTTGTCCCAAGGCGGCATGGTGCGCCGATGGGTGACCAAGAAAGGGCCTCATTGGCGGAAAAAACTGATTGTGAACGGCATAGGCGCCGTCACGACCGGTATTGCCACCGTCATCCTTGCCAGCACCAAGTTTACACAGGGGGCCTGGATCGTCTTTCTCCTCATTTTCATATTGATCTTGATGTTCCGTTCGATCCGCTCGCACTACAAAGCCGTCTCAGAACAAGTGGCGCTCACGCGTGATCACCGGCCTCCACTTCCACGACGCAATATCGTCGTGATTCCCATCAACGGCGTCAATCAAGCGGTCATCCGAGCGGTCGATTACGCACGCAGTCGTCCCGGCGAGATTCGGGCGGTCATGGTGGATATGGATACAGAATCTACGGCGCGTATCCAAATCCAGTGGGCCCAATGGGGGTGTGGCGTCAATTTGTTCGTCGTCCCTTCTCCCTACCGCTCAGTCCTGGGATCCTTACTTGAGTACATTGAAAATATCCTGGAGAAGGAACCCGATATCTGGGTGACCGTCGTAATTCCCGAAATTCTTCCAGCCCACTGGTGGCAGGGCATCCTTCACAACCAACGCGCGCTCCTCCTCAAGACCGCGCTGCTGTTCAAAGAGCGCGTGATCCTGACTGACGTCCCCTTTCACCTGAAGCGGTGACTGTGATGCGCAACCCAGGGCAGTGGAACGTTGGCGTATTCGCAGTAGCCTTGTATCTTGGCTTCGCGGCGCAACCGGTCCACGCATTCAAGATCATGGAACCGGCAGAAGGAGCGAAGCTGACATCAGGCGCAACTGTCACCGCTCGTGTAGATCTCGGCAAAGACTCCGGCATCGTGCAAGTCCGCTACTACTGGTATGGAGAGCAGGATGACACCCTGGTTGAACAGGAGGATGCCACCGCCACGGGATCGATCGTTGCGCCGGTTGCGCTGATCGGATTGTCTGACCACACCCCGGCCTTCGGCGGCCCGCTACGAGTCCCGAAAGATGGCATCGGGCCCATGCGTGTGCTGGCGGTCGCCGAAATCTCACGCGGGCGATTGGGGACGAAATCCGTGTTCGATGAAATCCTCGTACACGTCGAGCCCACCGCTGCCCTCACGACCATCGACTTTGAAACCGACAAGCCCCTGCAGCTCGGACGGGCCGGACAATCCTCTGCGTTCGGTCACGTGGATTCAATGGGCAAGATTTTCGAGCTGCCTGTCGTCGGCGAATTCGCCGACGGCGCCACTCGACGAATCAGTTCCCCTGCCTCCGGCACGGCCTATCAATCGTCAGATCCCAAAGTCATTCGGGTGTTGCCCCATGGCCTCTTACAGATCGTCGGCAACGGCAAAACCGTGCTCACGGTCACGAACCGAGGCAAGCAGGCCTCACTCGATGTCGCGGTGACCGTAAACGACGAGCCCAACGAACCGCCGATCGCCAACGCCGGAGCGAGCATGACCGTGAAGGCTGGGTCGAAGGTGAAGCTAAGCGGATTGAAAAGCCGAGATGCAGAAGGCGAGGCACTCTACTATTCGTGGAGCCAGGTCAGAGGCAACAAGATTGCGCTGCTGGACGTGGATAACGCTGAAGCTTCCTTCCTTGCGCCGACCGTGTCAGAGAAACGGACCTATCGGTTCAAGCTGAGGGTGACGGATAAGAAGGGGGCGGATAGTGTGCCGGCGTTTGTCGACGTCACCATCGAGCCCTAGCAGGCTGCTGAAAAAGGCACCCAACTTCGTTCTCGTCTCGCAAGAGTCCTCAACGTACCCCAGAGGGTACGCCTCCGGCTCTTGCTTCGCCTGCGGCCTTGTTGGCTGACCTTTTTGAGCAGCCTAAAAGTCAGAAAATGCTTTTCCATTCTTGAGCCGCTACGCTTTGCTCAGCCGCACTGGCCCGTAGGTTTGGCGGGCTTGGTGGAGTTCTTTCATATGGCGACGGAGGGTGGGGCCGAATTTGGAGGCCAGGACGGCTTTACGGTGGGGGGAGATGTTGTTCTCGACCTGCTCGATCGTTTCCTCCAACTGCTTGACCAGCCGTTGACCTGAGCCGGTGAGCCACTTGAGATGCCAGTCGGCGTACTCCAAATCCTGGATGGAGTAGCGGACAGACTCCACTTCTTCGAGACAGCGGAACCGGGCTCGCTGTAGGTCGCGCGGGGTCAGCCCTGCTTGTTCCCATCGAACCGATCCGCCTCGCCCCGATGCCCACGTTGATAATCGTTCGAACAGCATCGCCCCCATGGTGAATGTGAAGGCCGCATGGAGAATGCCTCTGAGCGGGCGCAGGCTGCGGCGCCAGGGAGAGTAAAAGATCTGCTGGTTGCGGTCCCCACGATAGAGAATCTGTTTGCGTAATAAGAGATTGAGATGGTGATGGCTGTTCTCGTGGATCACATCGTCGATCAGATCGAGGTTGTCTCGGTCGAAGCAGTTGATAAAGGATAGTCCTGGCCGGTGGCGGTAGCTGAAGCTGACGACGCCCTTGGCCTTGAGTGGGATGATCCGAGTGGTCAGGAGCGCGAGAACCTCATGTCCTTCCGGCCAGGCCTCTTCCACGATTGCCCATGCCTGTGTGATTCGTTTCACTTGATCGGCTGAGGTGGAGACTACAGTCCGAGGTTGGCGATCTCTCCCGTAGACGAGCGTCGGTCCGACTGTGATGGCTCTCGATCGAGTTTCGATAGCCACGACCGGCGGCCGGTGCGTCCAGTTCCATTCCAACCGATTACCTCTCCTCATGCACAGAGGCGTCACGGTTCGGCCGATCTTCAGGGATAGCTCGTGCGGCCGAGCTAGAATGGTTGCCTGGCCGGACGATTGTTTGAGGGCTCTCTTCATCGAGGGAAGAGCCTCATAGATATCGCCTTCCATTCCAACGGCCATCGTCCCGAACATCTCTGCCCGTTCGATGTTGCCACCGAGCTGTGCCTCTATTATCCAGGAAGGGATCTTACGGGAGGCACACCACAGCATCGGAAGTCCCGGCACAAGAATAAGCGATTCCTGTGTCAGCTCCTGCGCAAGGCGGGCGCAAAGTCCGTTCAGTCGCCGTTCGAGCCCCGATGCCTGAGAAACCCCGCGAGGGAACAGATCGTCCAGATAACTATTCTCGAAAAACTTCTCTTCGCACTCGGCAAACAGCTGCGCTGCGAAGTCACGAGAATTTTGCTCCTCTCGAATTTGCTGCAGCAGATCGATGAAGTACACCAGGTCGTTCAGCGCTTCAATCCAGCCGACCACTTTCCAGTGGGCATACGCATCCCGCTCGAATGCTTGCCCGAGGAACCGGAAATAGGCCACGGGTAACGCCAACGATTTCGCGACATCTGCGTATTGGCTTTCCAAATCCAGACAGAGATCGCCCAAAAGTCGCTTCATCGACAGGCGAAACTCTTCCTGAAGACGAGCCAGCAATGGCACATCGAGCAACGGCATGGAGAACGCGAGCTCCGAGATGAAGGATCAGACTGTACCGGAGGAGACGGACTGCCGCAAGGAGGGCCGGGAGACTACGGAAACTATATGGAGCGTGAGAATGTCGCGCGCCAGGGTCTTGGGATCAGCTGTTTACCTACCCTGAGATAACATCGCACTGCCACGGGTGTTGCTGCGACTGCTTGCGTGTTTTAGCGGTGAATCGTAGAGTGCGATCGAACAGCATTCGGCCTAAACCGCAGTGGCCGATTGGAGACGAATCGTGGCACTGACCGTGACAGAAATTGCGAAGGTGACAGGTGAGCTTGCTCCGGCCTTGACCGGGGGCTGGATTCAGAAAATTTACCAGCCGACGCCCCGCACCATTTTGCTGGAGATTCGCGCACCGGGGCAGACGCACCGGCTCCTCATCTCCTGCCACCAGGAATCCGCCCGTTTGCATTTCACCACAGCAGTCTTTCAGAACCCGCCGACACCGCCCCCCTTCTGTCAGTTTCTCCGCGCCCATCTGCAAGGGGCACGAATCGACCAGGTCGAACAGATTCAAGGAGACCGGATCGTTCAGCTTGCACTGACCGCCAAGGAAGGTCCCTGCAGATTGATCGCAGAACTGACAGGGAAGACATCGAATCTCTTCGTGCTTGATGAGACAGGCCATATCCGACGAGACCTGAACGGGGTGAAGGATCGTGTAGGTCAGCTGTATGCTCCTCCTGCTCACCAGCAACGAGAACGAGGCGCCGCCGACCAGGCCCGATTCAGCCAGACCACTCCAGAATCACCATTTCCTCTTTCAACTGCCATCGACGCCCACTACCACAGGGCAGAAGCTATTTCCGTCATCCAGACCGCGCGGAACGCCCGAGCAAGGATACTGAGCAAATCAATCAAGAAGCTCCGCCGTCGCATCGAAGCTTGGCACGAAGACCTCGCAAAGGCAGAGAAGTACAAGACCTACGCCCGTTACGGCGAACTCATCAAGGCGAACATCGGAACCATCCGCAAGGGCCAGACCGATGTCACGGTGGTGGATTATTTCGATGAGACACTTCCCAATCTGTCAATCCCCCTCGACCCGGCCAAGGCTCCCCAGGGCAATATGGACGACTATTTCCGAAAGCATCGGAAGCACCTCGCTGCAGAGCGGCAGCTGCGCCCACGCATTGAGGAAGGGCAGAAGGAACTGGAAACTCTGCGCCAAGAAATGGCGGCTATTGAACAGGGGACTTGGCAGCCGCCGGACAAGCCCAATCCCATAGGGCGCGCGCGAGCCCTCGCGCGGACAAGCGGGAAAAGGGACCGTCAGGAACAACGTCACGGTCCGTTCCGTCGCTTCACCTCATCGGACGGTTTGGCAATTTATGTCGGAAGAAACGCGCGTGAGAACGACGACCTGACATTCGGCCTCGCCAAAAGCGACGACCTCTGGCTGCATGCCCGCGGCACGCCTGGCTCACACGTCGTGGTGCGTTTGGAAAAAGGAAACGACCCGCCGCCCGAGACGATACGGGACGCTGCCACGCTGGCGCTGCTCTACAGCGATTTAAAGAAAAGCGGCAAAGGCGACGTCATCTACACGAGACGCAAGTGGGTCAAGAAAGCGAAGGGCCAGGCGCCCGGGGCCGTCATCGTTACTCAAGAAAAGTCGCTGCATGTGAGTCTGGAGAAGAAACGGCTGGATGCGCTCAAAGCTCGATCGACTCACGAATAACTGCTCGAATCTCGCACCGCCGTTCCTCGCGTTCCCTATCCCCGCTGTCAGAAACGTGGATTATCTCGCCATGGACTCTGTCCGGTACTATGCTATCGGCAAGGGTCCCACACTATGGCAGGACAGCAGGACAGCGCGTCTCGATCAGCCTCTCCGACCATCCTGGTGGTCGATGACGAGGTGAGTATCACCAAGCTGTGCAAGACAATACTTCAGCAGGCAGGCTTTTCCGTCCTCGATGCCGACGGCAGTTCAGAAGCCCTTAAAATCTGCACACAGCACGAAGGACCCATCGATCTGCTGCTCACCGACCTCATCCTCCCCCCTCCGGGCTTTCAATTGGCCTCAAGCGCCAATCAATTTCCTCACGTGCACGGCCACGAACTGGCCGTCCGCGCGGTCCACATACGGAAAGACCTGCGAGTAATTCTCATGTCCGGCAACGTCGACCAGGATTTGGCAGGGTACGGCATACGCCGGGGGAACCTCCCATTTGTCCCCAAACCGTTTGAGCACCAAGCCCTCGTGGCACTCGTGCAACAGACTCTTCATGCGCCTCCACCTTCGATCGAAAGCCTGACAGCAGGTCCGCAGGAAAATCCGACAGTCGGTGATGGGTGGGTTGATTAACCGACAGCCTCCCACGACAACCATCCCTCGTCCAGCCGCAATACGCAAAACGGGGCTGCTATCTTGACGATAACAGCCCCGTTCACATTCTCGAATACGGATTACCAGCGATCGCGCTTACCACCACCCCCACTACGACCACCACCCCCACCGCCACCAAATCCACCACCGCCGCCAGTGCGAGGCTCCTGGGGACGTGCTTCATTCACGGTTAAAGTCCGGCCACCCATTTCCGCACCGTTGAGAGCGGTAATAGCCGCCTGCGCTTCCGTATCCGAAGACATCTCGACGAAGCCGAAGCCGCGTGACTGTCCCGTAAACTTATCCGTAATGATCCGCGCGGAAGCGACGGCGCCATGTCGCCCGAACAGATCGCTCAACTCCTGCTCGGTCGCCGAGTAGGGCAACCCACCGACATAAATCTTTGAACCCATCTGGGGTTCCTCCTTATGAGTATGGTGATATTGACTTGTACACGAGGAACGGGGAAGGAGCGGGCCGAAGACGCGAAGGATGCGGCGACTTAGGTCTGACTTCCGACGAGATTCTCGAGCAAGGCAACATCGATGCTGTAGACCTGAATGTTTTGCTCCACCTCACCGCCAGGCCCCTGCGATCAGGTCGTCGTAGGCTATCACAGCATTCTTGAAAATGGCAATCCAAGCCCTGGCAGGATGCTGAAAAAGCCTGTCAGCAGCCATTTTGAGCATCCTGTTAGTCCCCTGCCACTTACTCCCCAATACGCACCAGCAGTCCCCGTTCCCTACAAAACTTGAACGTCCAATGGAAAGCAGCGATGACCATACCAAGAAATACGAAATTCAGACCAGTTGCCCATCCGAGGTGGGCAACTGGATCGGGAGAAGTGTTGAGCACGGCGCGCATCCCTTCAAACACATGGGCAGCCGGGTTCATCCAAGCAATGGCCTGGAGCCACCCAGGAAGCACGTCCATTGGATAAAACACACAAGAGATAGGCTGGAACATGAACACCATGCTCCAAGCCAGGACTTCCGCTTCTTGGCCAAATCGCATGATGAGAGCCGTAGTCAACACTCCAATAATCCATCCCGTCATTACGAGATTCAAAACGAAGGGAATCAGCCACATCCCAATCACAAAGATATTGTACGAGTAGAACAAGCCCGCGCACACGACCATCACGACAGAAACAGCCATCACCTTGAGGACGCTCATCACCATCGTCGCGGCAAGGAACTCGCTCGGCTTCAGTGGACTGGCAAACAAGTTCATGAGGTTTCTCGCCCAAATCTCCTCCAAAAACGAAATCGTTACTCCCTGCTGGGCTCGGAACAGTATGTCCCACAGAATCAACGCGCCTAAAAAAAACGTCACCACTCCCGGGATCTGTCCTTGGAATTTCATGAGGTAGACCGTGATGAATCCCCAAATGACGAGATCCAAGAACGGCCAATAGAAGATTTCCATCATGCGCGGCAAACTCCGCCGGTACAGGTACATATACCTCACCACCAACGCATATATTCGATGCAGTTTCATGGAGGTCAGCCTGAAAGTCATCAAGTCAAAAGTCGTCAAGCCGCTAAGAAGTCCGAGGACTTCATGACATTATGACTTTCGACGGTTTTCTATTTCTCCCTCGCCAACTTCACAAACACTTCTTCCAAATCCGCCTGCCCAAACCGTGTCACGATCTCCTGCGCCGTCCCCTCCGCCACAATCTTTCCCCGCTGGAGAAAGATGATCCGATCCGTCATCTCTTCCATCTCGTGCATATTATGCGACGTATAGAGCACGCTGAGCCCTGACGATCGTCGCTCTTCCTTGAGGAAGCTCCGAATCTTTTGCGCAATGTCGGGATCCAGACTGGCGGTCGGTTCATCGAGAAACAGAATCTTCGGCTCGGTCAAGAACGCCTTGGCCAGCCCAAGACGAGTGCTCTGACCGGAAGAGAGCTTGCGCGTCACTTTATGACGAAACTCTTCCATCTCAAGCCGCTTCACGATGTCATCGACCCGCTCTTGGATGTGAGATAGACCATACAGCCGAGCGATCACCCAGAGGTTCTCCTCGACCGTGAGCGCCTGAGGCAGCGAGACATAGGTCGAGGAAAAGTTCACTTGCTGTAGAATCTGTTCGCGATGAGCCTCCAGATCGAGTCCGAACATCTGAATGGAGCCGGCGGTCGGTGTCACCACCCCGAGCAACATCTGAATCGTGGTGGTTTTCCCCGCCCCATTCGGGCCCAGCAATCCAAGAATTTCTCCCTGCCTGATGTCGAACGAAATATCGTTGACGGCGACGGACTCGCCGAACCGTTTCACAAGATGTTGGACGTGCAGGACAGGTGTGGACATGAATGATCAGCGATGTAGCAGGAGACTTCCAGCAACGAGAGCCAGGACAACGGCGGCTTTAGCAAGCTGTGGAAAAACTCAGTTTATACACAAACCACCGGTGAAGTCTTCCATATGGCGCCGCTCTCAGAATAGTCTCAGGATGCTCAAAAAGGCCGTTCAGCAAGGCCGCAGCGAGAGAAGAGGCGAGGAGGTACTTACACACTTCGTGAGGCCGTTCGCCCTTCATATGATTCTTGGCGGACGGAAAAACCCCTTGAGTGTCTTGGGTCCCTCAGCGCGTTATCCTCACGTTGAGCCTCTGAGCGACGCGAGAACGCCGCTGGCGGGCTTTTTCAGCATCCTGTTAGGGTTCCAGCCCCTGCTCCGCACGAGACGGCGATCTTGGGAATTGCTTCATGATCAAGGCGGCCACGCCGGCAACATCATCCAGTCCAAACCGTGGTACGGATAGATCTACAGGCTTGTCCGATACCACCGCAAGCAACCCCTCCCTAGATACAGGAATTTCGCCGATTTGCTCACGGACGATGACAATCTTCGGATATCCTTCGTGCTTCCATCCTTCGGCAATGATCAGGTCATAGGTGTGATCGAGAAACCGATCCCGCACGTCTTCGACACGCATCTGATCGGACACATCGGCAAACATCGCCATACTCCCTTTGGAGAGCACCACGACGCTGCTGGCGCCGGCTTGCTTGTGGCGCCAGCTATCTTTTCCTTCTGTGTCGAGGTCAAACCCGTGCCCGGCATGCTTCACGGTCGCCACCTTGTAGCCGGCCCTGACCAACTCTGGAATCACGCGCTCGATCAGCGTGGTTTTGCCACTGTTCGAGCGACCGACAAACGAAACAATAGGTACGGCCATGCGTATATCCGGTCAATGGTCAATCGTCATGGGTGAGTCATGATCGATGACGATCGACATCCTTTCTGAATCAGCAACAGGACAGCCGGTGGGAACCGGTGTGATGATGTTCGGAATGACTGGCCCAGGCTTCCCCGCTCAACAGTTGCACCGATACCAGATCGCCCTGGTTCACTCGTTCCACTTCGACCGGGATATCGATCAAACAATTGGCCTTCACCATGGAGGTCAAGATTCCAGACCCCTGTGCGCCGGTCGTGCGAACCTTGAAGACGCCGTCTTCTTGCGTGAGCACACCGCGAAGAAAGTGGCGCCGATCCGTCCGTTTAGAAAACTTCTCCTGGAAGACCGCCTGCATGACAGGCCGGCCGTAACTTCTGTGTCCGCTCATTTTGAGCATCGCCGGCCGCACGAGCTGCTCGAACGTCACCATGGAGGACACGGGATTCCCCGGCAGACCGAATGCCAGCTTACCCTGAATCTTGCCGAAGGCAAGCGGCTGCCCAGGCCTGATCGCTAGTTTCCAGAAATTCATTTCTGCGCCTAGTTCGTGAAAAACCGTCTTCGTGAAATCGTAGTCGCCCATCGACACGCCGCCGGACAGCACCAGAATATCCGCCGTCAATCCGTGCGAAATCTTTTCCTTCAAGGCTGCGGGGGTATCCCTCGCAATCCCCAGCAGCATGGGAATGCCACCCGCCTCCTGCACCGCAGCCGCAATCCCATAGCTGTTGGAGTTGATGATTTTATCTTCGCTGAACCGCTCATCCAGATCCGCCAATTCATCACCGGTCGAAAGGATCGCCACCCGGGGCCGCTGATAGGCAAAAATGAACGACTTGGCGAGGATCGCCAGCATTCCCGCTTCACCCGGACGGATCTGGGTCCCCTTGCCGATAATGCACTCGCCCTTCTTGACGTCTTCGCCTTGAGGCCGAATGTTGGCGCCTTGTTGCTCCGGCTTGAAGACACAAACAGAGTCCGGTGTATGCTCCGTGTCTTCGACCTTCAAGACCGTATCCGCACCCTTCGGGATCGGAGCCCCGGTCATGATACGAATCGCCTGACCTGCGCCGACGGACTTTGACGGCATCTTGCCAGCAGGAACGTCCTCTATGACCGTGAGCGTCACCGTTTTCTGAATGGCATGCTCCCGCTTGATATCGTCCCACCGCACGGCAAATCCATCCATCGCACTGTTGTCCCAGGGTGGATTATCCCGTTCCGCCACAATGTCCTCGCCGAGGACGCGTTCAAGGGCATCGAGGATCGAAATCTTCTCTACGCCCAAGACCGGCGTAGACTCCAACACAATTCGTTGCGCCTCCTGCAGCTGCGTGAGCCCTTCTATCGCATCTGTGGCCTTCACAGTCTCTCCTTCATCAGTGCGCCTGCCGGGACCCGATCTTTACGAGGGAACCGCGTTTTTTACAGAACGCTTCGACCTTATTCGCAATCTCGTGATAACACTCAGCCGTAGCCGTGTCGGAATTGAACATCGCAAACGGCTCTCCGGCATCGGACTGAATCACCACATCGGGATCGAGCGGAATGCGCCCGAGGAAGGGGACGCCCATGTCCATCGCGGAGGCTTCCCCGCCGCCCTTACGGAACACTTCGATGTGATTGTGACAATGGGGACACTCTAACCCGCTCATGTTTTCGACAATCCCGATGATCGGGACTTCGCTGTCTTTGCAGAACGTGACCGACTTGCGTGAATCCAGCAAGGCCACTTCCTGTGGCGTTGTCACGATCACCGCGCCGCTCACATTGCCGAGCAGATCGATGGTGGTCACCGATTCGTTGCCGGTTCCTGGAGGCAAGTCGACAAACAAAAAATTGAGATCCTGCCACTCGACACCGCCTAAGAGTTGGTTGATGAACTCATACTTGTACGCATCGCGCCAGATAATCGGATCGTCCGAATTCTGCAACAAGAAGGACATCGAGGCAATTTTGAGGTTATACGCCTGAAACGGGATAATCCCGCCTGAGCTGCTGATCTTAAGCTTCTGCCCTTCGGCCCCGACCATTTTTGGAATATTCGGGCCATGGATGTCCATGTCGCAAATACCGACATGCCATCCCTTAAGCGCGAGACTCACGGCGAGGTTCGTCGTACAGGTGCTCTTTCCGACCCCACCCTTGTTGCTCATGATGAGCACTTTGTATTCGATCCGCTCCATCCGTTTGGCCACCAACCAGCGACTGTGCCCCTCCTTGTCCTTCTGACAGGATTCGTTTTCATCACAGATCGCGCAGGCCCACATGTAGACACAGGCATCGCTGCCGCCGGAACTGGGTGGTTGAATGACGTTCAATTCACGAGCCATGTCTGTTCCTTCTCTAAAACCTTATATCCGAACTACCGGTCCTCGTCAGCGTCGTCGATCCGTAGGCACGCCCACATAGTCTCCCTCCGAAGACTTCGGCATCGCACCGGAAGCCGTTGTGCCCGACCCTGCCGTGGCCATAGCGACCGTCGGAAGCCCCGCCTGATCCTCTGCGGGTTTTTTCTTCCCGAAAAACTTGGCGCTGAACACTCCAATCCAATACAGAAGGAACATGGGGCCCGCCATGAGCGTCTGATTGAATGGGTCGGGAGTTGGTGTCAAGACCGCTGCGATCACAAAGGATCCCAGCAACGCCCACTTCCAGTATCGAATCAGGAATGGCGCATCGACCCACCCAAACTTTGCCATGAGCGTGATCGCGAGCGGGACTTCGAAAATCAGCCCGAACACCATCACAAACCAGAGGGCAAATCCGACATACTGCGCAATGGAGATCTGGGGAACGAAGCCGGCATTGACGCCATAGGAGATCAAAAAATTCAGCGCGAATGGGAGCACGAAGAAAAAGGCAAAGCCCACCCCTGTGTAAAACGCCACCGCGGTCAACACCACAAAAGGTCCGACGAAGCGCCGTTCCTGGGCATGGAGGCCCGGCACGACAAATTGCCAGACTTCCACCAGAATGTACGGGGTCACGGCGACGAGAGCAAAGAGCCCGGCTACCTTGACGTTTTGCCATAACGCTTCAGCCGGCGCGAGAAAGACGAACGGAACGGTCGGCAGATCGGTCGGCACCCACGACAGGGTGCGAGGCATAAACATATTTTGCAGGGGGATCCGAAGCCACTTGACCAGTACATCGGCATAGAAAAACGTGGCGATAAACACCACGGCGGTGATGATCACTGCACGCGTCAGCCGGACCTGGAGCTCCGCGAGATGCTCCATGACCGGCATTTTCTTATCTTCCAGCGGCTTGAAGATCGTGTCCTGCAGCCACTGGTTGATTGAATTCGGGCCGTTGGACATACGATCCGTCATCCGATGGCTAGCCGCGACCGCTCGGATATCGAGCGGTCGCGGCCAGCGTCATGGGTGTCACTTGGGATTGACCGCGACAAACAGGTTGTTCCCCTGCCGGCTCAGAAGCAGGACGGCTAACTCGTCCTTTTTCAACTTGATCGAGGCTTTCTGGTAGTCTTCGAGCGTCTTCACGGCCTCGTGGTTTACCTCTTGAATCACGTCGCCGCGCTGCAGACCCGCCGCTTCCGCAGGGCCGCCGTTCTCAACCGACGTCACAACGACACCGGTCATCTTCGCGGGGATGTTCAATTGACTCATTGTGCCCGCATCCAACCCCTGCACGCGGAGAGAGGCTAAAACATTGTCCGGAGGCTTCACCGTCTCGACCGGTTCCTTGGGAGTTGACGGCTCCTTCTTCGCCAGCATTTCATCCGTCGGTCGCTCCGCCACCTTCACGGCAATGGTCTGTTCCTTGCCGTCTCGCAACACCTTCACCTGCGCATCCTTGCCGACCATCGTGCGTGCGACGAGGTTGCGCAACTGACTTACGTTTTGCACTTCTTTTCCGTTGAACGCGATCACCACGTCGCCGCGACGGATCCCGGCTGCTTGGGAGGGACCATTTTCATTCACATCGCTGATCAACACGCCCTTGCGCTGTTCAGGCAACTTGAACGACTTTGCCAAAGCCGGCGTAATTTCTTGAATGGCGACACCCATCCAGCCGCGAACGACCTTCCCGGCTTTCTGCAGGCTGTCGACAATGTCCACGGCGATACTGCTCGGGATGGCAAATCCAATCCCTTCCGACCCGCCGGTCCTTGAGAAGATGGCCGTATTGATTCCGATAAGTTCGCCATTCAGATTGACCAACGCTCCGCCGGAATTGCCGGGATTAATTGCGGCGTCGGTCTGGATGAAATCTTCGTAGTCTGCAATCCCGACGTTGCCGCGTCCCAAGGCGCTGATGATACCCAAGGTCACAGTGGAGCTCAGTCCAAACGGACTGCCGATTGCCAACACAAGATCGCCGACCTCCAATTTCTCATACTCAGCCCATTTCATGGATGGAAGGTCCTTGGCTTCGATCTTGACCACTGCCAAGTCCGTCTTTGGGTCGGTTCCCACCACTTTCGCGCTGAATTCACGTCGATCACTCAGCGTGACAGTGATCTGTGTGGCGCCTTCGACGACATGATTGTTGGTCACGATAAATCCGTTCGAATCAAAAATGACGCCGGACCCGGCGCTTTGCTCAGGGCGTCCATGCCCTCCACCTGGCGGCATCGGCGGAGGAGTCGGGAGTTCCCCCTCAGGCGCTTCTTCACCGGGAGGCCCACCAAAGGGACCTGGCGGCACCGGTGCCTTCCGGCCTCGTCCCCTGCCTTCTCCACCTCCAGTTACCGCGATGTTCACCACCGCCGGCGTGACCTTTTTAACGATCTCTGAAAATCCTTGTGCCATCCCGGCTGGAACCCCGGCGGCAACGGCTGTAGGTTCACTCGGCAGGACAGCAACCGCGAAGGCGCTCATAATCAGACCGATACCTGCGACAAGCCCTCGGACATTCCCCCCCTTACTCGGCGTGACCATATCAGCGTTCCTCCAAAGGGTTAACCGACGCAACTGCATGAGCTGAACGGTGCATTGTACACTATCCCTTCCAAGGGCTTCAAAGACTAATAGTTTCCGGCTGACTCTTGCAAACAAAGCCAGCGGGGAAGGAAGATGGGGAACCGTGCCGCGAGAAGCGCGATGTGGGCAGCTATTCCGCAGCGACTTTCCCTAGCTGTCGCCTCCGGTTCCTATACTCCGAGCCATGAGTTCTGTAGCTTCAGCACCAGCCGCTTGGCCGCTTGCTCAAAGGACACGACCCGGAGCGTATTCGGCGCGCCCTCATCAGTCGGAGGCCAGATACGCCGCTCATCCTGAGGGCGCAGGTAGATAGCCGGATACCATTGATTAATCCCTGGCGCGCTCGGACGATCCAACGTGGCCCAGCCTCGTCCTTCGGCCTGCATTAAGATCTGATTGTGCTTCAAGTCCAACAGAGCAAATTCCAGCAGCGACCAGTTATCTCGACGAAATCCAGGCTGCGCGTGTGCAGTCAATCCCAGATGAACCGTCATGGGGTATTCCTGCTCAGTGCTGGAAATCACCACAACGGCCAGATATTCAAGCCCGTGTTGCCGCCCCAGTTCAGCGAACTGGATCCAGTCTCCATCCGGCTGCGGCCTGATGCGGTCGGCTGAAATCATCTCTGTTATCGCAACAGGAATCACACGGCCAAGGTCCCGTTGCAAGCTTTCTCCGAGGCGTACCAGCGCCTCTTCCGGCAGATTCGGAGCCGCACCAGGCGCTGCCGTATCCGACACCACGACAAGCCCTGCCTGCAGTGGTCGCTGATCGATCCTCGTGAACGTGCTGTCGCCGATCTGGCGCCCTGAGGAAACATAATCGCCGATCCGTGCAGGCGGAATGGTGGAGGCACAAGAAACCAAGAATGTCGCGCTGAGCGCGAGACATATTTGATTGAACAGATGGCGCATTCCCCACCTCTCGGTTATGCAGGTTCGCCCGTCGCCGCACTCTCCACTTTTCTACGTTCGCTCCCTATCAGCGGATCTGTCAAGTCCAGCGGAGCCCCGCGTCCTGTTGCATTCAGCCTGACATTTCGGTACGGTGCCCACCTTGAATTCCAGTAGCCAACCCAGTCACGGCGGACACCTTCCTCAGGCCATAGTCGTCGAACGACTCCCACCAGGCTTATCTCAAAGACTCACGATGCGCTGGGCCATGCTCACGTGCTTGCTCATCTCGATCGGTGGGCTGTGGGGATGTGAGAAGGTGACATCCGTGTTCCACCGAGCCCCCTTACCGGACATGGGTCCGCGCCTGGCCAACTCCGTCAAGCTGACGTTCGACCCCTCCTTCACCAACCTCAAGATGCAGTATATCGATGGATGCAACAGCCCCCACGAGCTCAACGTGGGAGAAGTCGTCGAATCGGTAATGATTGACGCGGCTTCTCAGAACTTTGCGGCTGTGACCGTGACCGGTGGAGTCCCCGCGCAGATCCTGCCTGACAAGGAGATCGTGATCACTCTCCAACGCTCGGGCCTCAAGCTATGGGCAGATAATGTCTATGATCGGGTGCCTGCAGACTTGACCATCGAGACACTCGTAACCCTGAAGGATGCCACAGGAAAAGAGCTTGGCCGACAGACCATTTCCACCACGCACAACCAACGTCTTATTCTAGAACCCACTGCGCGCCGATGCGATTACGGCAATATCAGGGAGTTCGTGCATGACGCCGGGATCGCGCTCTCAACGCAATTCATACACACCGTCCGGGCCCAACTGGCAGCGACGGGTGGAACTGCTCACGCACCAGTGGCCGCAGCGACCATACCAGCCATAGGCACTGCATCGACACTCTTGTTTAAGGCCACTGTGCTGGACGAGAACAGCAATCTGGTCTTTGAAGGAGGCGAGCGCATTCGGGTGCGCATCGACCTCGTGAATGGAGGAGAGCAAGACCTTCAGAGCGTCATAGCCACCTTGACGGGAACTGCCTCGCTGCTTACGCAATTTCCGACCACCAGGTTGGCTATCGGACGACTACAACCGGGCCAATCCCGCGCGATCGAATTTTCGGCAACAGTACCGCAGTCCCTGCAACAACAGACGGCTGAGATCCACGTGACGGTCTCTGATTCAGAAATCCGGACTCAGCCGCCGACTCAAACCCTGGCCCTGTCGATTCAACCGACCGGCATCAATGCCGATGACGTGGATCAAATCCCTGCTGTCGTCACCGAATTTCGGCAGCCCCACACATACTTGATCTCAATTGGGATCGGATCGTATCGAGACCGGCAGATCCCATCCCGCAAGTTCGCTTCCTCGGATGCCCAAATGGTCTCGAACTATTTTCAGGCCCTCGGTGGCTTACCGGCCTCCAATATTCTTCTCCTGCAAGACTGGAAAGCTATCCGCTCGGATATTGACGAAGCGTTGCTGGATTGGTTGCCGCCTCACATGAATAAGGACGCCGTCGTTATTGTATATTTTTCCGGTCTGGCTTCGGTCTCTTCGACGGGAGAGACGTTCCTGGTGCCCTACGATGGGACCGCCGCGACCACTTCACGGGCATACCCGCTCAAGGATCTAGATGCAGCACTGTCTCGCTTGAAAGCGAAACAGACGCTGTTTCTGTTCGATGGCACTGTGTCGCGTATGGGACCGGATAACCGAACCAAGACCGCCCTTCCCCAATGGAATCCCACAGGAGGGTCGACGCTCCATGTCATCGGGACCAGCGGTATCGGGCAGGGGTTGGAGGACGACCAACATCGGCATGGCCTGTTCACATACTATCTGCTGCGGGCCATGCGCGGTGAAGCCGACACCAACCGAGATGGCAGCGTGACACTCGGCGAAACGGTGACGTATCTCAGTCAGAAAGTGCGCTGGGTCTCCAAGACCTATATGAACCAGGAACAACGCCCGTTCGCTATTCCGGCGGTCAGCCCAACCGATCCTTCCGCTGCCTTAATATTGACCAGAGTCCCTGCGATCCTGGGCACCGAAGCCCACTAGCGGACAAAACCACAGGATCGGAAGACAAAAAAGAGGGTGGAGGATTCGATCCTCCACCCTCTTGAATCTACCGCTGCGATGAAACTACTCGGCTTTACAGAAGGTCCGCTCGTAGTTGATGATCAGCCAGGATTCCTCTTCTGTGATAATTGCCGGAGTCAAGGAGATCATACCTGTCCCCGCACTCCCATTCTTTATCACCCAAAAGAGTTCGCCATCTTTCCGTTTTTTGTGGAACTTGCAGTTCGTAAAATCGCGGGGGCTCGGATTGAGAACCTTACCGGCCTCACCCTGACCATTCCCATCCTTACCATGACAATTGAAGCAGGTGCCCTTACCCTCGTACAGCGCCTTTCCTTTGGCAATATTCTCCGGGGTCGCGGCAACCGGATTCTTGTTGGCCTTTGCGTCGGCAATCTGATCAGCCGGAACGCGGGCCTTGAGCGGATCCTTCTCCTCGGCTCCGACCACCGAGACCGACAGCAGCATCAGCGCTGCGCTAATTCCCAGGAACTTAGCAAAATACCCCATCAGATTTCCTCCTTTGTGTTTAACCACCGCACGTGAATTCGGCATCAAGCCACTGGCTCATGAGATCCATGTCAAAGCGATAAAGCGTTGGAAAATATAACAACGGCCTTTCGTTCATGTCAAGCAAAGTAGAGTGCTATCGGACGGGTACCCTGCTCTGCGGCTCCTTCACTTTGCTATCTCGTTTCCGCCGCATGCTCACGTCCAGTCCGCCGACTTTCGCTCAATCCTACCAGATAACCATCAAGGCTCATGCCAGAAGACCCTCACAGCGAGACAAGATATTTCGGCTAGTTAGAGGCATCGACAATTCAATCAATCTCGGGAGTCTGAAGAGAGTGGCGCCATTTCGCCTCAGTCCTTGCTGCGGCGCCTCATCTCACGGTATCGTGCACTGGGCACAACGAGCCAAGACAGTCGGCCACAAAACCGGAGCCTGTTTGGATGTGAATGCAGAGAGACCACCGAAACGGGTGACGAAGAACACGTGTTGTGACCGGATGGACGGTGCTGGAGAGCGGTTAGCGTTTAATGACAATATCCCGTGCGACTTTGCCGCTCGGACCGAAGGATTTTTGAGGTTTGCCGTTGAGTTCGGCCTTGACGCCCCCGGCGTTGCCGAGCGTCACGGTAAACTGGTCCTGGCCTTTATATCTGGCTTTTTCTCCAGGCCGAAGCAAGGCCTCTTGGGGACTGCCGCCATCGATTTGAACAACGACCCAACTCAGCTCTGTCGCCTCAAGATCGAGTGCCAACTGCCCCTCCGCAGCTCCAGACCCTTCGAGTGAAATCCCTCCCAGCGGCCCGTCGCTCCCAAGCGACGAGGGGGCCGGAGTTGTCGCCGGTTCCGGCGCAACCGAAGTCGCAGGCGATGGGTTGGTTGCTGACGCAGTCGTACTTCCTTCTGCTGCCTTGGCCGGTACGGCAGGGGATTCGCTCGGTTTGGTCTTAGGGGTTGTCGATTGAGAAGCCGGCGGGACGACCTCGGCCTGCTGGCTTGCCGGCTGACTCGGCGGTGCCTCCTGAGGTTCTGGACTCGGTGGAACGGACCGCTTGGATGCAGAAACTGGAACATCTGAACTCGACTTACGGACCAAGAGTGACGACTGTTCCCGGCTTAGCAAGAAGATGAGCGTGAGAATCGCGATCCCAATCGCGATTGCGACGGCCTTTCGATTGGCTTGACGTTTCCGCTCTTCTTCCGCCTGTCTGACTTTCAAACGTTCTCGCTCGATTTGCTTGTCGTAATAGGCGCCGGCCGATTGGGCGAACCGGTGGATCGCATCCTCTTCATCGAGTCCGAGAGACCGGGCATAGGACCGAACAAACCCTCGTGCAAACACCTGATCGGGCAACTTGGCGAAGTTCCCATCCTCCAGCGCCTTCACAAAATCAGTTCGGATGCGCGTCTTGGATGCGACTTCGTCGATGGTGAGCCCTTTGGTCTCTCGCACCTGCCTGAAAAATTCGCCGATCGATTCCATGCGTGTCTCTCTACGGCTTCAGCCGTGCCAGCAGTTCCTTCGCGGATGCGGCATACTCGCCGCCCTTATCGAGGGTCACGACTTTCGTCAATGTTTCCCTCGATCGCCGTTCGAACCCCAGCTTGTAATATACGCGCCCCAACTCCAAGTTTAACAATGCCGGAGGCACGTTAGGTGGGTTCACCACTAAGGCATCTTCGAATGCTTCCATGGCACCCTGATAATTATTCTCGTGAGCCAACGCTCGGCCGAGATGGAATCGGGCCAAGTCCGGTGTGCCATACAAGGGGTTCGTCAGCGCGTGACGGTATGCGGCAATCGCTTCCTTCCACCGTTCCTGTTTCTCCAACACCTGGCCCAAATAGGTGTACGCTTCCGAGTAATTTTCATCGAGCTTTGTCGCGACGACGAATTCTTCTTCGGCTTGGGGAAACTTACCCTGCATCGCCAGAATATGGCCGAGCCCATATCGTGCTTCTTTGTTATTCGGATCGAGCTTCACGGCCTTCTGGAACGACACAAAGGCTTTCTGCTGATCATGCTCCAAGCTCGCGAGGCCTTCCTGGTAGTACCCCTTCGACTTCTGCGCCGAACCTTCAGATGTGGCACAGCCGGACAGCCCTCCGATCAATAGGGCCGACACCAGTAACGGGCATGCAAATGTTCGAACAATCGAACCCGCAAGAAGAATCTGCATTACGAAATGTCCTCGAAATGAGTGAGTTGCTTAAAGGCTCGGAAGCGTTCTTGAATCTCTTTGTAGTCCAGGATTCGCAAACGGTCAAGACTAAAGGCTTCTACAGCAAATGACGCCATGACGCTCCCGAAGATAATCGCTTGCTTGAACGCCTCGACTGAATGATTGCCGGTCGCCGTCAGGTAGCCCAAAAAACCTCCGGCGAAGGTATCCCCCGCACCAGTTGGATCGCGTACGTCTTCAAGGGGAAAGGCCGGAGCCCCGAACACGTGCTTCTCGTTGAACATCAAGACCCCGTACTCCCCACGCTTGATGATGAGGTGCTTGGGTCCACGCGCAAGTATTTTTTGTGCGACCTTCACCAGATTCGTATCTTCACCAAGCGCCCGAGCCTCTCCATCGTTCACGATCAAAATATCGACCTGCTCCAACACCCGCCACAACGCATCCCGTTTGCCGTTGATCCAAAAGTTCATCGTGTCGCACGCGACCAACGGCGGACGCGGAAGCTTCTGCAGCACATCCAGCTGAAGCTCCGGATCGATATTGCCCAAGAACAAGAGATCTGGGGATCGGTAGGTCTCGGGTATCTTGGGCCGAAAGGTTTCGAACACGTTGAGTTTCGTATCGAGCGTGTGCGCTTCGTTCAACTGATGTGTGTACTCCCCTTTCCACCGAAACGTCTCCCCGGGCCTCCGCTCCAACCCGGTCAAATCGATGTCTCGGCTCTTGAGGAATGCCAGGTGATGCGGAGGAAAATCTTCCCCCACCACGGCAATGAGATTCACACTGGTAAAATAGCTGGCCGCAGTTGAAAAAAAAGTGGCCGAACCTCCCAACACTTCACTGACCTCTCCAAAGGGCGTTTTCACTGTATCTAACGCGACAGATCCGACAACGAGCAGCTTCCCCATGGTTTACCGGTTTCCTTTCTTCCCGGGAACGACCCGATCGATCAACAAGGCCAGCTTGCGTCGGAGCGAGGCGGGCATCCGATCCGGTGCCGTAATAATGGCGCTCTGCAACGCGGAGTGACAGTTGCACGTCTTGACGTCGGCCACGGCGCGCATCGCCGTCCGCAAGAGTCGCTTGGCCAGCGTGACATTCTGATGGAGCGTGGTCAAGATCGCCTCGACGGTCACCGCCTCTTCCGTCTCATGCCAACAGTCGTAATCGGTTGCCAAGGCCACCGTGGCATAACAGAGTTCCGCCTCGCGTGCGAGCTTGGCCTCGGGGAGATTCGTCATCCCGATCACACTCGCACCCCACTGGCGGTACAACCGAGACTCCCCTTTGGTCGAGAACTGAGGCCCTTCGATGCAGAGATAGACACCGCCTTGATGGACAGTCGCCCCGACCACGCGGGCCGCATCCAACAATGCCGTCCCGAGCGAGGGGCAGACTGGATCGCCGAACGCCACATGAGCAACAATTCCACCCTCAAAGAAGGTTGACACGCGTCGTTTAGTGAGATCGATAAACTGATCCGGCAACACGACGTCGCCGGGCTTGATCGACTCTTTCATGCTGCCGACCGCACTCACAGAAATCACTCTCCGAACACCCAGCGACTTCAGCGCATAGATATTCGCGCGATAGTTGATTTCGGACGGATTGATCCGATGGCCTCGTCCATGCCGCGAGAGAAACGCGATACGAATGCCCTCCAATTCGCCGAGTACCACCTGGTCGGACGCAGCCCCGAAGGGAGTTTTGACAGTGAGTTCTTTGACCTTCCGAAGGCCCTCGACGTCGTACAGCCCACTGCCGCCGATGATCCCGATGTCCGCACGCGCGACGCTCCCCTGTCGTATCATCCCTGCTCCCCAAGTGTGGTGAGAAATTGATCCACATGTCCGATTACCAGTGCCCCTGTGCGCTGAACCGAATCCGATTCCTCGATCGTCAGCCACTGAATCCCTGGTTCCTTTCGAAACCACGTCATTTGTCGTTTGGAAAAATGTCTCGTATCCCGTTTGAATCGCCGAACCATTTCAGCGACGTCATATTCGCCGGCCAAGTGCTCGGCCACCTGCCGATACCCCAAACCGTTCATAGCCGCACTGGTACGCTGATGCCCCTGAATCAGGAGCCGCTGCGTCTCTTCGATCAAACCATGAGCCAGCTGCCAATCGATCCGCTCTTCAATACGGCGATACAGTGCGTCACGGTCTCGGTTCAAGCCGATGATCAACGTTGAAAATGGCCGCTCGGCAAACCCATGCTCCTGCTGAAACTCCGACATCCGACGACCGGATAGCTGCTGGACCTCCAGCGCGCGGATCACTTTCGATTCGTCGCGTGGATGCAACCGTGCTGCCGTTACGGGATCGACTTCCACCAGTCGCGCGTAGAGACGATCATGCCCTTGGTCCTTCGCCTCCTGCCGCAGGGCGGCCCGCACAATCGGATCGGCCGGCGGTGCGTCGCACAAACCCTTGAGGAGGGTTCGCACATAGAGCCCTGTGCCACCCACTACCAGAGGTAGGCGACGGTCTCGATAGAGGCGCTCGATCTCGTCGATCGCCTGGCGGCGATACAGCCCCGCATTAAATGGTTCATCAGGATTGACGAGATCGATCAGCCGGTGGGGCACCGCCTTGCGCTCCTCCAGAGCCGGCTTATCTGTCCCGACATCCATTCCACGATAGACTTGCCGGGAATCTGCGGTAAGCACCTCGGTCTCGAAAGCCTTTGCCACCTCAACCGCAACGCGACTTTTCCCCACCGCAGTCGGTCCAACGATCACGACCACCGGCCTGGAACTGACTTGTAACTCGGAGAGACGACACCTCGCTCTCATTGGAACAGCCATCATGCCCAACCAACCCGTCCGAATAGCTTGGCAAGTTCATCTGTCGAAAGGCGAAACGCCGTGCGGCGCCCATGTGGACAGGTCATGATCAGCCCTTCCTGCACCCAATCGTGAATCAGCTGTTGAATTTCAGGAAGGGTCAACGCGCGTCCGGCACGCACCGCCCCATGGCAGGCCAGCGACGCCAGCACGCGCTGTACCCGCATTTCTAAAGACGATGTGCTCTCCCACTCGGTCAAATCATCGAGCAAATCCTGCACGAAGACAGTCGTGTCCACTTTGCCGAGCCCGACCGGTACCCCGCGAACCGCTACGGCCATCGCGCCAAACGGTTCAATCAGGAGACCCAGTTTCTCCAGATCGTCAGCACGCTTGAGCAGCAGGGCGCTCTGCGCCGCCGACAGCTCGATCGGTTCCGGAATCAACAACGGCTGCGAGGGAATATCCCGGCTCTGCCATCCTCGCCAAAGCCGTTGAAAGAGAACACGCTCGTGCGCCGTATGTTGATCGATCACGTGCAGTTCTTCGCCCACCTGCGCCACGAGATAGGTCCGGAGGATTTGTCCGAACGGTACGATCTCGGGCTTCTCTGCCGACCGATACTCCGCCGATGCCTCCGCAGCGAGGGGCAACTGACCTCCTTCGACGATGCCGGGGAACGTCACCGAATCACTCGCATCAATCCGTGAATCCTGTCTGCGAGCTGAGATCGAGGCGGCCGACTGAGAATCCCCGAACGATGCGGGTTGCCGCTCGACTGTGGGAACGAACTCCGACGCCTGCGGCGACAGACCCAGCACGACCTTCCGCTCGGAGCCACTGAGTGCGTGACGGACCGATTGGCGGACCAACTGATGCAGCGCTTCTGTTTCCGCAAAACGAACTTCTTTCTTCGTGGGGTGCACGTTGACATCGAGCCGGTTGGGTTCGATATCCAGAAAAAGCACGAATGTCGGGTGATGCCCTTTGGGTAGAAACGAACCATACCCATCCATGACCGCATGAAACACGGTTGCATTGCGGATGGGACGCCGATTCACGAACAATTCTTGCGGCGTTCTCGAAGACCGTGCATGGAGAGGAGCGACCATCACACCACGGATCGACAAGCCCGCTGTCCTGCCTCGCACCTCAATCGTCCGATCGAGAAACGTCTGGCGAAATACTTGGAGGATTCGATCGCGATCCGTTGTCACCGCCGGATAGTTGAAAATTTCCTGGCCGTTATGAGTCAGGCGAAAGTGCACCGATGGCCAGGCGAGGCTTGCGAGTTGCACGACATGATTGATATGGGAGAACTCGGTCGTGGTCGATTTGAGAAATTTCTTTCTGGCCGGTTGATTGAAAAACAGATTGGCGACGTCGATCCGGGTGCCGGGCACGGGAGGCGCATCAACGATCGCACTGCCGGCTCCCGCGACCAGAGTACACTGCGACCCCACCGTATCCTGCCTGGTGGCCGTCGTCACCAGCACATGGGAGACGGATGCGATACTCGGTAACGCCTCGCCGCGAAAGCCCATCGTCGTCACCGAAGCGAGATCCCGATCGGACTGGAGCTTGCTGGTGGCATGCCGCTCGAAGGCACGGGGAAGATCGGCACGATTGATTCCCTCTCCATCATCCGTCACTCGAATGAGGGCCAGTCCACCACCCTTCACATCGATCGTGATATGCAGACCACCTGCGTCGAGACTATTTTCCAGTAATTCTTTGACGACGGCGGCAGGACGCTCGACGACCTCGCCGGCCGCGATACGGCTGACCACGTCGTCTGGAAGAATATAGATCTTAGGGGAACAACTGGCGGCGGGCATGACGCTAGACTCCAGGGAATACCG
This sequence comes from Nitrospiraceae bacterium, assembly GCA_041748925.1. GTDB lineage: Bacteria > Nitrospirota > Nitrospiria > Nitrospirales > Nitrospiraceae > Palsa-1315. Next base: position 59,198 of record JBGTCI010000022.1, read on the forward strand.
GGAACAAGGGAGCTGCCATGAGCAGGATGCTGAAAAAGTCCGCCAGCGGCGTTCTCGCTTCGCTCAGAAGCTCAACGTACCGAAGCGTACGCCTCGCCTCTTCGCTCGCTGCGGCCTTGCTGAACGGCCTTTTTGAGCATCCTGCGCAGTGTTTCCCTCTAGTCCCAGGCGTGCAGGCGATTGAATTTCCACCGTGCCACAATAGTTTTTTCCGCAAACTCCTAGCTTCAATGTCCGTCCGATCATCGAATTTCGGCCAGCTTATTCTTGGCCAGCTTCGCCTCGTCCGACGCGGGAAACTCTTCGATGACCCGTTTGAGATTCTTCTTCGACTTGGCGAGATCTCCGGTTTCTCCAGCCGCGAGCCCCGATTTGAAAAGCGCAGCCGGCACCTTCTCGTTTCCCGGGTACTCCGCCGCGAGGTACTCGAAGGATTGCATCGCACGTACGTAATCTTTCTGCTGATAGGCGGACTCACCCAACCAGTAGTAGGCATTGGGCGTCAGCGACGTGCCAGGAAAGTCTTTCACAAATCGCTGAAAGCCCGCCACGGCAAGATCATATTTCCCGTTGAGGTAATCGTTGTACGCCAGATTGAACGCCGACGTCGGGGTAATCGTGGGCACGCCTGGCATCAACGTCGGCACATCGGCAGCCGAAGCCGGCCTCTGTGGCTTAGAGGGACGAGAGAGATCTCCCGGTACCGGCTCCATCTTGGGCACAACCGGAATACCCATGATCTCATCGGATTTCGCCAACCGACTCTCCAACCTTTGGACCCGTACAGACAGTTCATCGAACTTCGAATCGAGCTTCGGATCGAGCTTCTGCCTAGCAGATTCGCTATCCTTCATCCGCTCCAGCGACTCCAAGCGTCGTTGCAGCGCATCCAGCCGCTTTTGATCTTGATCTTGAGACTTCGCCACTGTCGCCAAGTGGTCACGCATTTCTACAAAATCCGCATGATTGGCGCATCCCGAGAGCCACAACACCACCGCGGCCGTGAGAACGACCGACCCCTTTGTGCCTATTTTCTTACGCATCGCAGTTATCGCGACTCCTTCAACTGGGCTAGTTTATCGGATGCTTTTCCGGCCTCAGGAGTCCGTGGATACAGCGTCACCACCTGTTTGAAGGCCGAAGAAGCGCGCTTCTTATCTTTCATAGCCAGGTAGGCATACCCTTTCTTCAAGATTGCCGATGGTACCTTCTCACTCCGGGGGAAATCCAGTTCGACGCGGTCATACGAATCGATCGCCTGTCGATAATCTTTCTTGCCGTAATGCGCCTCACCGAGCCAATAGCGCGCATTTGGAGACAGATCCGAGTTTTGATAGTCACGCAAGAATGCGGCGAACCCCTGCCGGGCTCCATCCAAGTCTCCATCACGAAACAGTGCAAGTAGACGTTCGTACTCGACTTTGTCTGAGCGCTCCCCACTCTGACTGACTTGCGGACGCGGCGGCTCCTCGGACTCGGCTGCCGACGTCACCACATCAGCCGATTGTCCTTCTTCCGCTTGCGCAGAGAGCGACGCCGCGGGCATTTCTTGCTCAACCTTTGGGGTTTCAGACGAAGGCACCAATGCCGATCGGTGGGCCGGCTTCGTGGGCGGCTGACGTGCTCCTCCCTTATTTCCCCCTCGCACATGCGCATCCTGATCAACGGCCTTGGAAAGGGCATCGAGACGACGGTCGTGTTCATCGATGCGGGCGGAAAACTTCTGGGCGACAGATGTGACACTCTTATTCACCTCGGCTAAGTGACCGGTCACTGCCTTGTTCATGTCATTGATATGAGTCGCCGATGCTTTGCCCGCCTGCTCTTCTTGGCTGACCCGCTCACTGAGTCCTGTCAGCGATTCCCTGAACGCCGTTAAGGACAGGCTGAACAGTGCGAACTTTGAGGACAACTGTTCGGTCCGAGCATTGTTCTCGTCCAGACGTGCGTCGAGACTCTTGGCAAGTCCGCTGTTCGTCTTCTGTACGACCTCGATGATCTCTTTTCGCACCACCTCCATTTGTCGGCTCACGTCGTCAAGGCGAGCGTTCATATCCATGCGGAGCTGATCGCGATCCTGCTTGTTTTTGACATCTTGCGCATTGAGGCTCTCACGCACTTGGTTGTAGCGAGTTGTGCTATCCGTCTCCAGCTTGCCGGCCAACTGTTCGAGCCGCTTGGTTTGTTGCTCAAGTTGCGCCGCACGCTGCTTGAGGTCCTCCTGCTTGCCCTGAAGTTCCTGAGCCTGGTGCAGCGCCCGATCCAATTCGCCGCGCAACTGCGGCAATTCCTGCTCCCGAAGCACCGAAATCTCCTGACTCTGTCGCGCACGGGTTTGTGCCGACTCATCGGTCGACTGCTTGATGCGCTGGTGAAGAATCTTCTCCGTCTGTTTGAGATCGGCTTGCTGCGCAACGCAGCCTGTCGACAACAGGGTACAGATCACACAGATCGTCGTCCAGGTTCCCTTAGTATCTAAATGGTTCCACATTGTTTCACCCACTATGATAAAGGAATGCCCAGCTCACTCTTCTCAGACAACGGAGTCACAACCGACGCGATAAAAAGTACGCCGCCTACTTCCCAGTCTTCACTGCGAGATGTCCTCGCCGATTCTGCTGATAGCACGATTCCGAATGCTCATTGCACAGGGGGCGTTCTTTCCCATACGACACCACGGACAGACGATTGGCCCCGACACCGAGTTCGACCAGATAGTTCCTGGCGGCTTTCGCCCGTTTTTCACCGAGGACGAGGTTGTAGGCGGAGGTCCCGCGCTCGTCACAGTTCCCCTCGACCTTGACCAGCGTGCTCGGGTTGGACTTCATCCACTCGGCATCGCGAGTCAACGATTGACGCCCCTCCTCGGAAATCGTCCAGCTATCATAGCCAAAATACACATCCCGCAAACCCGCTGCAGCTGAAGCGGCCTGTTCCGCCCTCACCTCTTCCATTTGCCGTTCGGTAATGCCGGAGGGATCTACCTTCGCCAGCATCGTGCCACTGCCCACACGCTCTTCTGAGGGGTTCTTGTCGAGACCTCGAAGCCCTCCGCCCCCCGACTGAATGCTGGTATCCGGGAAACTGCCGACACCGGACTTCGAACCATCTCCCTTTGCCGTCCCTTGCGTGGACTGAGAGTCCCCGCCGGATTGTACGGATTTTTTGGAGCAGGCGGGCATGCCAATCAATGCCGCGCTCAACGCCAGAGTTACACTACATGTCCAGAGTGCCTTGTTCATACCTCTATCTCCTTTTCCAAAGTTAGTGATCTCGATCATTGGCCTACATTCATCCAATACCATTGAACTGTCATCCTCACGATGCCGGAGACCAGGAGGGCGCACTATTGTGCGTCCCCTGAAAGGTGAGCCGTTCGATGTCCTTACCATCGGCATCGATCATATAGATCTGGCTCTTTCCATCGGACGTCGAACTGAATACCAGATGCCGGCCATCCGGCGACCAGGAAGGTGAATCATCGACGCCCGATCCTGTCGTCAATTGCATTCGCTTCTGGCCGTCCGGCGAGATGACACAGAGCTTATACTCCTTATGCAACCGGCACACATAGGCGATCCAGTTTCCGCGCGGTGACCACACCGGAGCCGCGTTGTAATCGCCTTCAAACGTCAGACGGCGCACGTTCGACCCATCTGACCCCATCTGGAACAGCTGGGGCCCACCGCCCCGATCTGACACAAACACCAGCTCTCTCCCGTTCGGAGACCAGGACGGGGACAAATCACCGGACGGGTTTACTGTCAATCGTTGAATGGCTTTCGTCCTGGTATCCAACCGATAGAGTTCAGAATTACCTTCGTGGCTGGAAGCAAACGCCAAGAAGTTCCCATCAGGGGACAGTGCCGGAGTAATGTTCAGTCCCCCCAGGGAAATCACCGTCCATCGCTTGCCCGTCGCCAACTCGATCATATCGATGTCCTGCGTATTGCGATTGCGATAGGCGGTAAAGATAAGGAACCGGCGGTCCGGAGACCATTGCGGCATGAGGTTCAGGAATCCATCGGCGGTGAGTTGGCGTGTATCGTGGCCATCGTAATCCATCACGAACAGCTCACGGGCAGCCCCCTGTTCAGCCACATAGGCTATCTTCGTCCGCGCAATGCCCGGTTCGCCCGTGTAACGAAAGACCAGTTCGTCGGCAAACCGGTGCGCCATCTGCCGCACAACCGAGGTCGATCCTACGTAGCGCTTTCCTCCCACGAGTTCATCGCTGCCGTTGTCATAGACGAAGCCTTCCATGTTCACATCGGCCTCTTTGTCCGTCCCTTTCATGCCTGCTTTTCCCCAGACCAACACCGACACACCCTTTTCAGCCGCCTGCTTGAAGACGACCTTGGAGCCAATCCCCATCCCATTGCCAATATCGGAAGTTTGAACTCCCAAACTCGGCAAATCCACCAGATCAAAGACCAACGAGCGCTTCACATCCTTTTTGAGGACTTCCTCGATCCGCCCACCCAGCCAGTCGGGACCTCCTGCGTTATGTATCCCTATCACACCGAGGGTAATCTTTTGGAAGTCCGGACGAGTGGCTTCGAGGAACACATCTGCCGCCCCAGACTCAAGAATACCCACGACTCCCGCCAACAGCAGGACTCCCCCGAACCAGGCACCAATCAATTTCACCCGTGTCATCCGGCCGACTCTCCGACTCGAAACACCATTTCTACATCTTTATAGCTGTCTGTTATATCGGCAGGAAAGGTGGGCAGGAATCGTGACTGCTGCACGGCACGCTGGCCCGCCATATCAAAATACGCATTCCCTGACGACTGTTGCACGACCACATCTTTGATCGTCCCATCCCGTTGAAGCCGAAACTTGACAATCATCGTATAGGTTTGTCCCGCCATGTCGATCGGAGGCGGCTGCCACTCGCGACTAATTCTAGATTGCACAAGAGCCCAGTAAGAACTCGACCCAGCCGAACCAGAAATCTTCAAGGTCGTCTCGGGTGCCTTAGCCGCCGAAACTTTCACCTCTTGCTGAGGCACCGGCTTGACTGACGTCTCGCTTGGCTTCACCTCTTTCGGAACGTCCAGCTTAGCCGCAGGTTGAAACTGTTTAATCTTTTTCAGTTCTTCTTCTAACTCACGATTCATGTCGTCGCTGACCGAAGAGCGCTGCGGAATCTTCGCGGCCGGGTCGTGCGCCATATCGGGCACCCGCGGGATATCGAGCGTCTTCGCCGCCTGCTGGGGCTGAGCCACCGATTTTGTTGCAGGGCTCAAATCTCCAAACTTCGGCGCATCCGGCGGAAGCTGAAGATCCTGGAACATGTCTCTTGGAGGCACGACAACTGGAGCTGCCTTGGGCACCACCGCCTTGGCTAACGGGGCAGGAGCCGGCTTCGGATCCGGAGTCTTTGTTGATTCGACCGGCTTCGCTGACTCGGTTGGTCTCATGGGCGTCGGCAGACTGACCAGCGACACTTCCACAGACGTCATCGGGCGTTCACCCTGTTGCGGAAGCCGAAGCCCTGCCGCGATGAGCAGGACAACCACATGAACAGCGAGTGACAACGCCAATGTTCGCTTGAGTCGAACTGACAGCGCGGACTGATCGCCATGATCGAACCCCATACCTGTGAGGAGCGATGCCTGGGACGACATAACCACCAGCCCCCTCGACGACGTTGCATCAACTTTTTCGCGACGGGAGATGCGGAGTGTGTGGGGCTCCAACACGCTCGGGCCCGACCGGGTCCGTCACCATCCCAATCTTCTCGATCCCAGCCTTCTTGACACCATCCATCACTTGTACCACGACACCATACGGCACATCTCGGTCCGCCCTGAGATAGAGAGACACATCCGGATGGTCCCGTTTCAAGAGCTTCAATTTCTGTTCCAGCTGAGCGACTCCGACCGGGTCCTTGTCAAGATACAGTCGTTGATCCTTTTCAATCGTGAGGACCGTACGCATTTCCGGTTTAATCGTATTCGTAGCGGAAGTCGGCAGATTAATGTCCATCCCACGATAGAGCATCGGCGCAGTGACCATGAAAATCACCAAGAGGACGAGGACCACATCGACGAGGGGGATGACGTTGATTTCTGCCAGAAACCGGCGGTGACGGGACTCTAGGGTCATCCTTGAACTCCGACCGGAACGGGTTTCGTCTTCGATGCAGCGGTCGGCAGGGATGCCAGAAGTTCTATGGTGACCGAATCCAACCGGAACGCTGTACGGCGAATCCGGGTGAGAAAATAATTATACGCGATCACCGCAGGGATGGCCGCGAAGAGACCGGCTGCCGTTGCGACCAACGCCTCCGCAACACCGGGCGCGACAGCAGAAATGCTGGCAGTCCCTTGAGTACCGATCTCACGGAATGCATCGATGATTCCCATCACCGTCCCCAGCAGTCCGATAAACGGAGTGATGTTTCCCGTCGTGGCAAGGAACGGGAGATAGGCCTCGAGCTGTGTAAGCTGGCGTTGCCCCAGATGAGACGCCATCCTCTCCATGACCTGCCGATCAGATCGTCCTGAGCCGACGCCATCCCTCTCATCGCTTCGCCCAAGTCCAACACGCTCCATGACCCCTTCGAATACACTTGCGGTAGGACTCCCTTCAATTCGCCGAACTTGCCGGTATAGCTCATCGAGATCTCGTGTTTTCGCCAGAAGCGCCAGGAACCGCTTGTCCTCCCGGTCTGCTGTTCGAAACGCCCGCCATTTTGCGAAAATAATAGCCCACGAAATAACCGAGAAGACGAACAGAATTAAGAGCACGATTTTTGATACCGCGCCAAGCGAACCCACCAGTCCGGTTAGACCCGATTGAAACATGAGGCGATGACCTTTCCAGGCTCTAGGAAGTACTCACAGCTCTGCCTACGGAGTCTAACAGACACAGGGGAAAATGGCGGGGCCGACGGGATTTGAACCCGCGACCTCCAGATTGACAATCTGGCGTCCTAACCAGCTGAACGACGGCCCCATAAAATTCTACTAATAGCGGAAGATGTGAGTGACAAGACTATATCTAGCGGTCCGTCCCGTCTAAAATTTCATGATTTCTGTTCAATGATGTATCCTGTTCCCCATGAACCAGCTTATGCACTGGTAGGCGGAACAGGGATCGAACCTGTGACCTCTGCCTTGTAAGGGCAGCGCTCTCCCAACTGAGCTATCCGCCCGATTTTCTTAGCAACCTTCGCGGATGCTACCAACTCCACATGCCCTTGTCAATCGAATCTCGCACTCCTCTTGCCGTTTTCGCTTGTTACGCATTCCGCTCGCGCGTCTCGCGTCTCTTCGGTTATGCTTTGTGCCCCTGACGCCGGCTTACCCGAGGGAAATACTTGTTATGTACCCGCTTCAGGCGTCCCCGTTCAACATGTGTGTAGATCTGCGTCGTCGCCAGATTCGCATGGCCGAGCATCACCTGAACAGACCGAAGGTCCGCACCGCCTTCGAGCAGATGCGTCGCAAATGAATGACGAAGCATGTGCGGCGAAATAACCTGTGTAATCCCGGCCCGCCGTGCACGGAGTCGGAGTAACTTCCAAAAGGCTTGTCGTGTCAACGGCCCGCCCCGTCTCGACACGAATACATACCGTGAAGCCCGCTTCTTGAGAAGCCGTGGCCGCGCCTCTTCCACATATTGTTGGAGCAGCTGTCGAGCCCCCTCACCCATCGGCACGAGACGCTGCTTCGCGCCCTTGCCCGTGACCCGGAGATACCCGACATCAAAATTCACCAACGCAACTTCAGCCATCACCAGTTCCGACACGCGAAGCCCCGTTGCATAGAGTAACTCCACCATCGCCCGGTCACGCAGGTCCTCAGGGGTCCGGACTGCGGCCAGGTCCAACAATGCGGTGACGTCTCGCTGCGACAGCGTTTTAGGCAGTCGCAAACCGTGCGATCTCGGAGCCAGGCCAATGGTAGGATTCTCGTCGATCATCCGTTCCCGCATCAGAAACTGGAGCCACCCGCGAATAGCCGAAAGGCAGCGAAGCGCGGATGCACGGGACAACTGCGCTTCGTGCATAGAGCGGAGAAATCCCGTCAACGTCTCCGGCGTCAGAGACCCAAGCGGCACGACACCGGTTCGATGCAAGTAGGAATGGAACTTCGTCAGATCGCGGCGGTAGGCTTCAACGGTATTGACGGAGAGACCACCCTCCACCCGGAGACGACTCAAATATCGCTCGGCCAGCGGGTGTAACATCATCTGTGCCATGATAGCCAATCACTCAGATGAACACAACGAACCCTAGCTCGCATTATTCGGTTCGTCGTGAAATCGCGCAATCGCCACGCGAGACAGGCGTGCGGAGCCGCGAGGGAGGGAGGCATACTTGAAACAGTATGTTGACCGACCGAGCGGCGAGCCCACCTGTCGCAGCGGCGAATCCGCGATTGCAGCAGAAGCGCTCATGAGTAATGCAGACTGTGGGAGTTTACCTTGACACCCCTCAGGGTTTCCGATAGTAGTCACATGCAACTGACATAGTCGTCAGACCGCTAGGAGCTCATGGCCCGCCCGTTGATATCTCTGTCTTCACATCGCGCGTACGTCCTTTTGACACGCTGGTGCCTGTCGCTGACACTTGTCTGGAGCATACTCTGGCCAATCACTGGATTCGAGTTTAATGCACTCGTCTATGCAGAAAAAGGACCGGCTAGCCCTGCGAACCATCCTGCGCTGAAGCAAGCGAAGCGCCTGATCGACGCAGGTCAGGGTGAAGAAGCCATCACCGTCCTCCGTCGCTTTCTCGCCACCTCTCCGAAGCCCGAGCTGCTCGACGACACCTATCTACTCTTCGGTGCCGCCATGTACACCGCAAAGCAATATGCGGACGCCCTCAAATACTTGAAGCAACTGCAGACCGAGTTCCCAGAGTCAGAGGTGACGGATCGAGGCAAGCTGATGCAGGCCCGAGTCCATGCGGCGATGGGCAACCTCGATCTTGCCCTGCCGATCTTGACGGGCCTGCGAAATCTTTCCAAGGATGACGGCACGAAACGCGAAGCTCTCCGGCTGAGCGGCGAGTTCTACGCGCAAAAAAAGGACACGACGCGTGCCATACAGGCGTGGCTCGATGAAGTGACCTTGGGAACTGAAGACCAAGCGGAAGACGTGCGGGTCCGCATTCGCGAGCTGACCAGCGAGACGTCCGACAAGAAAACGCTCGAGCACATCCGAGACACCTTTCCACGCAGCTTTCCCGGCGATCTCGCGTCTCTCAGACTCATCCATCTCTACGTCGGTCGCAGAGAAGAACACCAAGCTATCCGGCAAATCCAACAATTTCTCGTGAATTTCCCGACCCACCCGCAGGCAGCGGAAACTTCGGAACTCCTTGCCACGCTCCAAGCCGCACAGAAATCCAACCAGTTTTTCATCGCCGGAGTCCTGCCGCTTTCAGGAAAACTCGCTCCCTTTGCCGGTGAGATACTCAGCGGCATTCAGCTGGCCGTCGAATCAACGAGAGACCGGGCAGGGAGCCCATCAGTCGGGCTGATTGTCAAAGACCTCGAATCCGATCACGACTCGTTTTTAGACGACTTCTCCGAACTGTTGAATACCGATCGTCCCCTCGCCGTGATCGGCCCGCTCCTCTCGAAAAATCTGCCGGTCATGGCTGAACTCGCCGAGCGAGCCCACATCCCTCTGGTCACGCCGGCAGCGACCCTTCCCAACGTCAGACGACTCGGCAACTATGTGTTCAGCACGGCACTCACCTATGAGCTTCAAGCCAAACGAATCGCGACCTATGCGATCAAAGAGCAAGGCTTCCGCCGATTCTGCATCCTGCATCCCGACACCACGTATGGCCGTGAGCTGGCCCGGCTGTTCGCACAAGAAGTGCGCCGATCCGAGGGGGAAGTGATCGCCATCGAGTCCTATAAAGAGGGCGAAGCCGACGTGAGTGCGCAGCTCAAACGTATGAAGGCGGAGGACCTCAAGCGATACGGCTTGTCCGTGCCGGTTGAGCAGACCAAATTGACCGGAAAACTGACAAAGCTGGACAAGAAAGTCTTCTATACCCCGGGCTTCGATGCGATCTTCATTCCAGGCCGCGCAGCCGACGCCGGCATCATTACAGCCCAGCTCAATTTCCATGACATGAAAGTTCCATTCCTGGGCGCAAATGGATGGAACTCGCCGGACTTCGCCCGCACAGAAGATTCGTCGCTTGATGGAGCCGTGTTCGTCGACGGCTTCTTTGTGGACAGCCCCACCCCGGCCGTGCAGGATTTTGTCGCCCGGTACAAAAAGCGGTTCGATACCAACCCCACACTCTTTTCAATGCAGGGCTACGATGCCGCGAAGTTGGTGCTCGATGCGGTGCGAAAAGGCGCCTCCTCCGGCGAAGACGTCCACGACCAACTGCTGACACAGCCGGACCTCTCTTCGCTTGCGGGACCGGCGGCATTTGGATCTGACGGGATACTGCATCGTCCGCTCTTCCTCATACAAATCAAACGAGGCCGATTCATTCAGGTCAACTAACCCGCATGAACTCTTTACCGCAAATTCTCCATACGATATCCTACATGGCGCTCCCGCTCCTCTTCGCCATGGTCTTGCATGAATACGCCCATGGCTGGGTCGCCAATCGATGCGGCGACCCAACAGCCAAGTTGCAGGGTCGGCTCACCATGAATCCCTTGGCACACATCGATCCCTTCGGAACCATCATCCTTCCACTGCTGTGCCTGCTCATGCCGGGAGGATTCCTCCTCGGCTGGGCTAAGCCGGTCCCAATCGATCCACGCGCCATGCACCAACCACGTCGCGATATGGCGCTCGTCGCGGCGGCGGGACCCGCCATGAATCTCGCGCTGGCCATCGGCAGCGCCCTCCTCTTCGCGCTCCTCTTGTCGGTCGATCCCACGATCGGAAGCTACTGGTCCAAATCAGCAGAGGCCCCTCCCCCGGACACGTTGCACCAGATGCTCCTCCTGCCGATCGCCGTAATGTCGGTCTACTCCGTCTTGATTAACGTGCTCTTGATGCTGTTCAATCTGCTGCCGCTTCCCCCATTGGACGGCGGGAGAATTCTCACAAGTCTTCTCCCACACAACGCGGCGATAGCACTCTCACGCGTTGAACCCTATGGCATGTTCATCCTGATGGGGCTGATCGTACTCGACCCGCAGATTCACCTGATCCATACCATCACAAGCACCTTGACTCACAGCCTCTCCAATACGATTCTCTCCACCGCCGTCGGTCTCGGAGCAGGAAGCGAACCATGACCACACCCAGGAAACGAGTCCTCAGCGGCATGCAGCCGAGCGGGCTGCTCCATCTCGGCAACTATCTCGGCGCCTTGGAGAATTGGAAAAGCCTCCAGAACGAGTTCCAGTGCTATTTCTTTGTCGCGGACTGGCACGCACTCTCGACGAACTATGCCGATACCGGCCGCATCCGAGAATTCGTTCGCGAGCTGTTGATCGACTGGCTAGCAGCGGGCATTGATCCCACAAAAGCCACCGTATTCGTGCAGTCGCGTATTCCGGAGCATGCCGTCCTGCATCTGTTGCTCTCCATGATCATTCCTGTTGCCTGGCTGGAGCGGAATCCGACTTACAAGGAAAAACAGGAAGAGATAAAAGAGCGCGATCTCAGCACCTACGGATTTCTCGGCTATCCGGTTCTTCAAGCGGCGGATATCCTCATCTACAAACCGGATTTCGTGCCGGTAGGAAAAGATCAGCTGCCGCACCTGGAACTCACCAGAGAGCTGGCTCGCCGGTTCAATAGCCTGTACAAGCCGGTGTTCCCTGAACCGATGGAGCAGCTCACGAAGTTTCCGAAAGTGCTCGGCACAGACGGCCGGAAGATGAGCAAGAGCTACGGCAATACGATCAACCTGTCCGACGCCGAACCGGTCGTGCGACAGAAACTCAAGACGATGGTCACCGACCCTGCACGTGTCCGACGCCACGACCCCGGAAATCCTGACCTCTGTCCCGTGTACGATTTTCACAAAATCTTTTCATTGCCGATGATTCAGGAGCAGATTAATACCGAATGCCGGACAGCCGCCATCGGTTGTATCGATTGCAAGAAGCTCGTCGCCGATCGAATCGTCGAACGCATGACGCCGATGTGGGACGCGCGCGCGCGTCTGAGTAAGGACCCCGCGCACCTGGACGACATCGTGACAGAAGGCAGCCGACGGGCCAGCGAGGTCGCCAAAGCGACGCTTCATGATGTCAATGAGGCGATGAACATTTAGCTGGAGTGGAAGATGCGGAACCGCAGGGTGTGGCAAGGAGCGTTGATGGTGTGCGCGCTGGTCGGAGGACTCTCTGGCTGCGGAACCTGGATACATTCCGACAAACAGTCGGTGACCATTTTTACCAACCCGCCGGAGACCTCGGTCCTTATCGACAACTACCTGCACCTCACGGCGCCGGGCATAGTCACTCTCAGTCGTAAAGGCGACCACCTCGCCGTGGCGAACAAGGACGGCTATGAACCGACCTCGCTCAACATCGATCGCACCTGGTCCTGGTGGGTCCTCGGGGATATTTTCGGCTGCCTCATCATCTTTTCACCGCTCTGCATCATGCACGACATTGACCAAGGCGGGTATTACACCTTCGACGACAAGATTCATTTGACGTTACATCGCCACTCGGCATCGGAACCGGCCCCATCGAAGTAGACTCAGCCCTGCCTCTGCGCCAGCAGATTCAACCATCGCCCTTTGCGCTCCCGGTTGGTGATGATTTTCAGTTCAAGAATGTTCCATCCGGCTCGGCGAACCGCGCGAGCAAGTTCGTCCTTTTTCCAGCGCGCGAAATAGCGCCCGGGAACCCACCCATCAGTGACAATGCGGCTCTTCACCCCATAGGTCACCGTGGCAGCGAACAGACCGCCTGGACGAACGAGCTTGCAGAGGTCTGCCAGGATGCGGCGCGCTTCCGGTTTCGGAAGATGCATCAGCGAGGCGGCAGCCCAAAGCCCGTCGAACGACATCGCGTGAAAGGGGAGTTGACGGAGGTCGGCGCGGACCAGCGGCAATGAACGATATCGACGCCGCCCCGCTGAGAGCAATGCACTCGTCCTATCCAAGCCCACAACACAATACCCACGTTGGTCAAGATCGCCCGCGTCTTTACCTGCCCCACAGCCGAGATCCAAGAGCTTCGCATCGGCGGGCAGACATGCGAGCCATTCGGCTAGTAACGGTGGCCGGCGATGTCGTCGCTTGCTCCATCGGGCGACGCACTCCTTTGCTGACCGTTCGTACGCATCGATCGTCTGCAAGACCAGTTGGGTTGTGCTATCGTGAGCCAAGCGAACGTTTCCATTCATACGGGGGTAGACGTACAATGGCTGCACTGGCCTTGGCATTCATCCTGCTGGGAGCCAGTTGGAGCACCGCATGGGCAGCCGATCCACCCTGCGACAAGTACCCCGTCGCCAAACAAGCCACCTGTACGTCAATCTGGAAATCGTTGAACCAGGAGGACGGCCCCGTGATCGCGCAGTTCGGATTGGACCAGTTGAAGCGGCGCGAGGAAGGAAAAATCAACGCCGAGCAACATCTCGGAGAAAACATGGCCTTCATTAAACAGTCCACCGAAAAGCGCCTTGAACGTCTCCGATCTCGAATGGAAAAAGAATAGGCCTTACAGATCCTCCGCCTTCGACTTTTCCACAGCGCGCCCCGCTGATTCCAGTAGATCCCGCCCCACGACAATCGGCGCCTTGAAATGAACGGCGAGCGCGATCGAATCGGACGACCGGCTATCAAACGTCTTGACCTGATCCTGCATCGCAACGGTCAGCGCACCGTAATAGGTACCGCCTTTGAGCGTGATGACGGTTCGCAACACTTTCCCGCCATAGGCATCCAAGATCGTATACATCAAATCGTGAGAGAGGGGGCGAGGGAGTTTCTCCCCGTTCAACGCGCCTTGAATCGACAGCGCGACCGTCAAATCGACGAAAATCGGGATGGCCTTACCTTCGGCCAGCAAGAGCACCACGGTGCCGTGATCGGTGATGCGAACCTGTACATCGGAGATCGTGACCTGTTCCGAATTTGCCGGTGCGGATTCCGCTGGTTGCGGAACCGGGAGCGCGAGCGTGCCAAGAATACAGAGAGAGAGGACGAACTGCTTGTATGCCGTCATGGTCACACCTCCTGCAGCGAGCTGTCAGGCTGCGGAAAAACTATGTCGGTGCGCGAGAACTTCGGTGGTCCACACATGTGACACAACAGGAGAAAGGAGCGAGACACGCGAGACTGGCGGGACGGGCGACGAGGTGGAAGTTTAATCTAGCCACGTCGCGCCTTTCTCGCGTGTCTCGCCTGTCTCGCGCCGCAGGTGCTGGCGGACTTTTTCAGCATCCTGTTAAATACGGACAATTTGATTGGTCTCCTTCTCCACTCCAATTTCGGTCTCCGGTCCATGCCCCGTCACCACGAGCGTGGTCTCTTCCAAGGTGTACAGCCGCTCTCGAATGGATTGCTCGATGGCCTTGAAGTCTCCTCCCCAGAGATCGGTGCGCCCGATGCTGCCGCGAAAGAGCGTGTCGCCGGCCAAGACCACATTGTCGGCCGGAAAATGAAAACTCATGGACCCTGGGGTGTGGCCGGGCGTATGAAGCGCGACCGCGGAGATCTGACCGACCACAATCTTCTCCTCATCCTTGAGCGAGTAGTCGGGTATCGGAACGGGCATGTAGGTGACGCCGAACATCCGGCACTGCAATTCGAGATTCTTCCACAACTCGAGATCATCCTGATGGAGACAGATCGTCGCTCCCGTCTCCTTCTTGATTTCACCGGAGGCGAGAAAATGGTCGAAGTGGGCATGGGTATGGAGAATATGCGTGACCGTCAATCCAAGTTGGTGCACCTCATGGAGAATTCGCTCATACGCTCCACCGGGATCGACCACGATCGCCTGCTTCGTCACTGGATCGCCGATGATCGAACAATTGCAACCAAGGGGCGGGACGGAAAAGGTTTTTCGAATCATGACGGACATGATGCACGCATGCTACAGGCCAAGCCCATCAGGGCGCAAGCTCCGGCCCTTCATCTGGTTCTGTCTGAACCTGAATGGTCCAAGCAACTTCCGTAACTTCCGTATCAAACAACGTCCAGCTTCGTCCTTGACGGCGGAACCACACGAGGAATCCCGCTCCGGTGCCGTCGGGACGTAGGATTTCGACATACAGCAGGGCATGATCGTTGCGGAGGGTTCGCGCCACGCGAGAGAAGGCCACACGATCCAGCACAGACGACGCGTGAGCCCGTCTCGCGCGAGCCCAGGGGACCGGCTCCGACGTCTGCGACGGTACCTGTCCCGCTACCCCTCTGTCGGGGACAGGCGCCAGTCCCCAGTCGTACGGTGAGAGGGAGACCTCCGGATCTTCGAGCCTGTCCCCCGTGGCAAAGCGGTAGGTGACACCAAAGTGAAAGCGTCCTTCGAGCCGGCTCGGTTGACGGTTGATCGCGGTGAATTCCCGGATCAGGTCCGCTGGTAGCTCGCCATCGAAAAACCCCTGCTCTTGAAAGGCGCCGATCGTCGTCGGTCGCTCTTGATCCGGAGAGAGGCGGAACTGCGTCGTTCGCTCAATCACAACCAGCTGAGTTGCTGACGTGAGAAATTTTCTCGTGACCACCTGGTCGTACAAGGCATAGTCTTCAACTGAAATGGCATCGGTCTTCTGACCTGATTCCGACACTGCTCCAGGCGGACTGAGAAGAATATCCATGAGCAGCGCCACGATGATCGTCGCGATCAGCCGAGTCTTCATGAGTCGAGCATAGCTTCTGTGATGAATGACGGTCAATTCATGGAATCCGGCGTGGACAAGTTGGCGCGAAGCGTGGATAATCCGAAAAATAGTTTATGGAGGTATATGACGTGCAGAATACGACTCGATTGAACCAGTGGCTATTGTGGAGCGGAGCCATCGCGCTCTGTTTCTCGACCAGTAGTTGCAAACCCGACGACTCGCCGTTCAAAGCGGAAAACGAGGCGCTCCGCAAGCAGGTTGCCAAGCAGGAGTCGGTCGTCACCTCGCTGCAGGACGGGAACAAGGTCATGCACCAACAGATCGACCTGCTGAACCAAGAACTGCGGGATGCGACGAAATCGGCTGAAAACGCCAAGGCTGAGGCGAAATTCGCCGCCGACAATTTGGCGATACAAACAGCCCAGGCAAAGAAGCTGAGCGCCGACGTCCAAAAAACCGCAGCAGCGCAAGCGGCGCAGAGTATCCAAGTCGAAGAGAAAGGGGCCCAAACTGAAGACCTCCCTCGCCCCCTGAGCAACGTCGCCAAGATTGTGGAGGACGCCCTCAGCCGCCATGGATACCACATCAAAGTGAGCATCAAGACCGATCAGAAAGCGGTCTACGTGACAGAACGGAAAGTCTCCCCCCCTACCTCGCTTGAAGTCCCTGGCTCACGGAATCAATACGTGCTGTCCCTTCATGCGCTCCCTTCGAACGTCACTCGCCTCAACGTCAAGGCGGACTTCGAAAAGCTCGCCCAGGGTGGACGTATCCTCACCGTGAGCGCAGAGGAAGTCGCGGAAATCGAACGGAGCCTCATCCGGGAAATCAACAAGGCCCTCTCTTCTCCCAGTAAAACCTGATGCACTGCCAGCCTTCTGGCTCTGCGCGCCACTCTCACGTGGCAACCACGCGATTTCTCCACGAACCGTTCGCGAGGCGAACTAGCTGCCGGGAGATGCAAGGCCACAGGCTCTAAGAAACCGGAGGCGTATTCGCTGCAATACGTCGAGGATTTCTTGGAGCCGAGAACGACGCAGATGCTGGCAGCTCGTTCGCCGAAGCGCGGCAAAGCTCCCTTTCCTTGGTAAGATGCGAGCCTCATGCTAGCATTTCTCTCCTATGGCTCTGTCAACCAGCGTACACGATCTCCGCACCCTCATTCGCTCCAGCCACCCGCTGATCGCCATCGAGACGGTAGAAGAGGAGCGGGTACTGGCGTTGCTGCAATCAGTTGCCGCCCAAGAACGCATGCCGCTGTTCGAGTGGTCCGTCACCAGAGGACTCACCCGGCACGACGATGGACCGACACTCAGTAAAATGACCGCGACGCCGCTGGCGGTCCTTCAACATCTGCAGGGCCTGACCGTGGAGGCGCTCTTCTGGCTCAAGGACCTCACACCGCATCTACAAGATCCCGCGGTCGCCCGCCAACTCCGAGAAGTTGCGGCAACCTACGATCGCTCGCGTTCCACCTGTGTGATCACCGGCCAACCCATTACCCTCCCGCCCGATATTGAAAAAATCGTCGTGCGGCTCGATCTGCAATTGCCAGATCGAGACGAACTCCAATCCATGCTCCAGAGCGTCCTGCAGTCGCTCAGCCCCAGAACCTCTCCTCTTCGCCCACGGTCAACCACGGTCGTGCAAAGTATTCTCAACTCCATCAGTAACTCCAACGCGACAGACCGTGGCTCTTCGGTCAACGAGCGGGACGCCATTCTCCGCGCCTTACAGGGGCTGACGCTCCATCAAGCCCGGCAAGTCATCACGCAATGCGTTGTCGAAGACGGCACACTCTCCGCCGATGACGTGCAGATGATTCTGAAGCGTAAGGTCCAGGCGATCAAAGACGGCGGTCTGCTCGAGTACTACCCGCTCGAAGACAACCGGTTCGAGTTGGGCGGATTCGACAATCTGAAATCCTGGCTGGAACGTGCAAAGGTCGGGTTTACCGCAGAAGCCAAGGCGCTCAATCTCACGCCTCCGAGAGGAATCATGCTTGTCGGCGTGCCCGGCTGCGGTAAATCGCTGGCCGCTAAAGCTATCGCGCGGGAATGGCAGCTCCCACTCTTAAAACTCGACGCGGGCCGGTTGTTCGATAAGTTCGTCGGTGAGTCGGAGAAGAACTTCCGCAAGGCGATCGAGATGGCTGAGTCGCTCTCGCCCATTGTCCTCTGGATCGATGAAATCGAGAAGGCGATGGCTGCGGGGGGCGGAAGCGGCGAGGCCGACGCGGGCTTGAGCCGCCGTCTGTTCGGCGCGTTTCTCACGTGGCTTCAGGAAAAGAAACAAGAAGTCTTCGTCGTGGCTACCGCCAACAATTTGTCGTTACTTCCCCCCGAACTCCTGCGCAAAGGCCGATTCGATGAAATATTTTTCGTAGACCTGCCGGATGACGGCGAACGAGAATCCATCTGGAAGATCCACCTGGGTCTTCGGAAGCAGGATGTGAAACAGTTCGATCTGCTCAAGATCGTCAGCGCCAGCGACGGCTTCAGCGGTTCGGAAATCGAACAGGCTGTGGTCGCAGGTCTCTATCGCGCGCTCCATCAAAAAACACCGCTGACGACCGATCTGTTAATTGAAGAATTGACCAACACCGTGCCGCTCTCCGTCACCCGGCGTGAAGACATCGATCAGCTCCGGGAGATGGCCCAAGGCCGGTTTGTCAACGTACGGTGAGGCCGATGCGATTCCTCTTCATCATGGCCACGATAGCAATCGCGACGCTCGTGGGCTGTGCCACGCAACCTGCCGAACGTCCTCGTGCATCCCTCCCGACAGAGCGTTCCTGCTGTCAATCCGGCGAGCGCATGCCGAGCCGGAGCGCGATCGTACGGACAGCGGCCAAACTCGTGGGCGCCAAAACGATTAAGAGCAATGGCAGGCACATCGCTTACGACTGCGCCGGTGTCACCCGAGCGATCTTCCTCAAACACGGCATCGATCTGTACGACGGTGACGCGAGCGATCCCGATGCGAATGGTGTCCGGATCATTCATTCGCACATAGAAGAACAAGGCACATTCCACCAGGGACCAGCCGCGCATCCCGGCGACCTCGTCTTCTTCAACAACACATGGGACTACAACGGAGACGGCAAGGTCAACGACCCGCTGACGCACGTTGGGATAGTCGAGCGGCAGGAATCGAATGGCACCGTGATCTTCATCAGTCGCGTCGCCGGCGCCATCGAACGCTATCGCATGAATCTCGGCCTTCCCCACGTCCACAAAACCGTCGATGGCCGAATACTCAACGATTATCTTCGCCGCAAGGATGTCAGCGACCCGGCCAATACTGGCTATCTGACAGGGGAACTCTTTGCGCAGTTCGCCACTCGGGTAGGGCGCTAGCCGGAGCGTGTGACATGCGCGACGTGCGAGAAAAGCGCGATCCGTAGTTCGAGGTTCTGGGTTCGAAATTCCGAAAGCCTCGAACTCTCCCCCGTCTCGCTCCGTTATTGGGCTGGCCAAATCATCAACTTGCGGTATATTTCAACTATCGTGTCCGGTTTTTCGCACTGAGCCGTTCTGAATATTGAGTGATTCAACAGGCGCAATACATCGTGCGAGAGAGTCCAGGGAGGAACGATGGGGCAAACAGCAACCTATTGCAGCGACTGTTATAACAAGGTGGCCGGGCTCAGGATGCGCAGATCAAAGCGGCGGAAAGCGACGGCAAGATCCCGATGACAAAAGAAGGGACCTGTTGTTCGTGTAGCAAGTCCACAGTCGTCGTCTATTTCGAGGGATAGCTCAGCCCTCTCACATCGGCGTGGCGACTCCTATTGTGTAATGCCCCCAGGTCACACGCGTCTTGTTGGCAAAAGCCGTTAACTCCATCAAGCGCGAACCCGGTCTGTCTGGTCATCTAGTTGCTCTTCTTCAACCAAACACACAAAACAAACCAAATAACGGTTTCATGCGCCGGTGGTCTTTTCTACTGCCTGCTAACGCGTAAGGCTGAATATTCCAATATTCACATAGTGCGGGATATCGATCACATGAACGAATACTATGGGACACCATTTTTAAAATAACCTGCTACAGTAATTCTATGGCGCCTGTATCACACAAGGCCTCTACCAAGAAATCCTGCCCTCTCCGCAAGAGGATCCTCGACATGCGGAGCAGCCTCTTGAGTCTCCACAAAGCCCTCATCCTAGCGGAGCAAGTGACCTATGAGCGTATCAATGGCCGGGTCGAATCGACCGGTCAATTGCTACAATTGGTATTGAACGACCCTTGGTTTACCTGGCTTCACCCCGTCTCTCAGCTGGTGGTGAGAATCGACGACCTTTTGGAAGAGGGCTCAGACCTATCCCCGGTTGAAGTTGAGCACTTTCTGATCGAAGCGCGATCCCTTATCCGTCCTTCGGAGGAAGGAGACGGTTTCGAACGAAGTTACTACGAAGCCCTTCAGCGAGACCCCGATGTGATCTTCGCCCACGTCGAAGTGAAGAAACTCTTGTCCAAGATCGCCGCGTAATATTCTGAATCTTTCTTGCTCCTGTAACCACTCCAACCTTCCTCGGAAACAATTCCCAGCAGTTTCGGCAATTCGCGTCTCACTGCCATATCCCTCGCAGGATGCTCAAAAAGGCCAGACATATCACCCGCCCAACCCTGGCGCGCCGAGACGAGCCTTCTCCCAAGCAAGGCCGCAGCGAGTGAAGACCGGAGGGGGCCGTTCGCCCGTACAATAGATCTTGGCGAACGGGAAAACCCCTCCAGCGCTTCCGACCTCTGAAAATTTCATCGGTACGTTGAGGATCTGAACGATGCGAGAACGATGCTGAGGGACTTTTTCAGCATCCTGCTAATCCAAAAATCAAGTTTTCCTTGCCAAGTACCGCTACGTACAAGTAGGCTCATCTACGGATATTATGATGATGCAACCACGATGTCGCATGCGAGTCCCAGTCGTCTATCCTGCGAGTATCCAAAGCGATACCGGGGCCGGAGAGGGAGTCTTGCTCGACCTCTCGCCTGCCGGCTGCAGGATGCGCAGCAACATCGCGCTGAATGCAGGAACCTATCTCGCACTGCGGATTGCTGTTGCGCAGGAACCAACCCCCGTGGCCGTAGAAGTCTCGGTGGTTCGCTGGTGCAAGGACGGGAACTTTGGTGTGGAGTTTCTTCGATACAGCCAGGGAGACCGCGAACGAGTTACGGATCTAGTCCAGGCTCTGCCACCAACCGAGACACCTGCTCCTCCTCACGCGACAGCCACCCTGAGCGCCGTCGCCTCATAATCGTTTTTCCTTCAAAGACCCTGGCCATAGCGGACCGCCCGCATCTTGTGAAACATACCTCGCTATTCACGCGAAGCTTGCGGGACGGATCGGAAGTTCAATCTTCGCGAGTCGCGCTTGTCTCGCTCATATTCCTGCAAATGCAAAGGCGGCCGGCCCGTAAGGACCGACCGCCTCGTTTCGAGCGTATAGCGCCCCCGTGACGCTATCCGTTAATTCTTCACCTGCTTGTCACTATCTTCATGTTTGTCCTCGTCACCATGTTTCTCCTGATCACCGTGCTTACCACGGCCGCGAGCATTATCACGGCCATGTTTCCCATGCTCGCCAGCCGCTTCGTCGGCACGATCCAGTCCGTGCTTCTTACCGTGGCCGTGGCCCTTGCCCTGACCTTTTTCTTTCCCTTTCCCTTTGCCTTTGCTTTTGTCTTTACCTTTACCCTTGCCTTTTCCCTTTCCCTCGGAGTCTTCCTTCATCTCATGCGTCTCGGCTTTCTTCTCTCCCTCCACTGCCGGAGATGGAGATGGGATCGGTGTCATTGTCTCGGGAGCTGAAGTTGGAGCGGACGGAGGCGCCGCAGGAGCCGATTCTTGGGCAGGCGCTTGGGCCAGCACACTCGTAAAGGCACACAGCACGGCGGCAGCCGTCAAAGAAGCCACTATTCTGGTCATCCTAATCCTCCATGGGTTAAGCTCGAACGATGGGGTGGCAACCACCCCGGACCTCACATTCGCAAGACCGATGCCATAGCGAGAAGAGAAATACGCCTAGATTTTCAATAAACGGAGGGTCATGCCTCAAGTGTTGATCAATCTGTACGAAGGCTGAGGCGGGTTGGAGGACAAAGCGGCCAGACTGCCTCACTGACCAACTATAACCGACCTTCATCGATCTCGATCACATCGGCCCAGGTGGAGACAGGAGGGAGAGACGAGACCGGCACGCCACGTTTCGTCGCAATATCCTGCAGACGGCCCTGAAACCGCTGCCGCGCTGCATCATCCTTTGGACCGGAGGTCAGGAGTCCCTGGCTCCATTGCGCGATCTCTTGGTCAGACGGTTTTCGACTGTTGGCCCTTACCCAAGCAAGCAATTCCCCATCCATTCCGCCGGCCAGCACCCGCTGCTCAAACACCTTGGGATCGATCTGCAAAAAATCAATCAGGTACTTATCGAACCCCACCGTGATGTAGTTGTAGTCCTGAATCTTGCCTGCATGTCGCAAACGAATCTTATCGATGAACCGCCCCAAGTGGGCAATGCCACCGAGCAAGGCTTTGGGGCTGCGGGGATATATTTGTCGTGTCATGTTGAAATCCTATCCAACTTCGAGACCGCTCAGAAGATACAGACGCAGCATGCTGCGTCTACTCCCCCACCTCTCAGAACCGGGCTGTCAAAGTAGCCGATACTGTTGCTATCTTGTCCGCCATAAATCTTCCCATTTGGGCATGTACTTTTGCAGATGACATTCATCGCTAGAGCAGAAGCTTACCGACGACTATTTGTAATGCCTAACGCTACGGCTCACGCGCCGCGTTCTTCAACTGTCCGGCCTGCCGTCATTGCCGAAGAGTGCCATCCGCTTGAATGTAGGACGCATGCCGCATAAACACGAGTTCGTACATCCGACTCGATTCACAGATGATTCCGGCAAATTCTATGGTTTCCAGCGGTTCGCTTCTGATACGAAAGACCGGACCCCCGCTAATTCCACCGAGATCGCGAGAGCTGTCCAATCTTTCACCCTGAGGCCAGTGCGATTCGGGCATGTTTAGATGAATCGAAAGGTGATCGTCTGAGGATTGACCAACCCGAGAGATAAACGAGACGAAATCAGAATTCACGGTGTGGCGGTTTTCGGAACGTCGATTGCCCGGATACCCGCCGAGGACAATTAGCTCGGATTCGTGTAACTCGGCTGGCGGCCATGTTCCAGCATTATGTATGGTAACCCCGGTTGCCGTTGCTAACACAAGGGGCAGTTCGAATGTAGCCACATCTATGTTCACATCGGCAGCGATTGAGTAGTGCTCGGGTTCCACTGTCACGTTGCCGAACTGGCACTTCAAGTCAGCATTCTCACACTTATCTTTCAAGTACTGCTCGTACACGTGATTCGCAGTGATTGCTATAACTTTGCAGCCTGTATTCACGAAGGCGACGGTACCATTGTGAAGAATCGCTTCTCCGACGGCTCTCCGATCGTCATACCACCAGATCGGACACGTGTGTGACTTCACCAATCCGCGCAGTACATTGAGATAACCAGATCTCTCGAGCCGATCGATTCCCTCTACATGCTCAGGGTGCATCTGCTGTGCTCTACACCGTTATCGCAAAACTTGGTCGTTTTCGGGTGGCGCGGGCCGGGCGGGGGTGCGAGCACAGAGGAGCTGTTCGACGTGGCAGGCCCCGCAGACTTAGTTTGCCAGTCGCTTTGCTGAGTTGCCGGCTTGGAGGTATTTATCAATCCCCGCCGCCATCTTGCGGCCTTCGGCAATGGCCCAGACGATGAGCGAGGCACCGCGTTTGGTGTCGCCGCCTGCAAAGACTCCGTCGAGGTTGGTCATGAAGTTTTCGTCCGAAGCCACTGTGCCGCGCTGATCGTATTTCACGCCGAGGCTGTCCAGAAGGCCATTCTTGACCGGGCCGGTGAAGCCCATGGCGAGTAAAACCAGATCTGCATCCATGTCAAAATCACTATTGGGAATCGGTGTGAACTTGCCGTTCTCGAACTTCACCCGATTGCCGTGAAGCTTCGTCACCTGGCCATTGTGGCCGGTGAACTTCGTGGTCGAGATACTCCACTTTCTATCGCAACCCTCTTCGTGCGCATGTGAGGTACGGAGCTGCATGGGCCAGAGCGGCCAAGGGGTTGAATCAGCACGAGTCGGCGGCGGCTCCGGGAGTAGTTCAAACTGATGCGCTTCGATGCAGCCCTGTCGGTGCACCGTGCCGAGACAATCAGATCCGGTATCGCCGCCGCCGATGATGACGACGCGCTTACCCTTTGCCGTAATCGGTTCATCCGTGATCGTATCGCCAGCGGTGCGTTTATTTTGCTGCGTCAGATAGTCCATTGCCAAATGGATGCCCTTGAGTTCACGTCCGGGAATCGGCAACTCACGCGCCTGCTCTGCGCCCATGGTGAGGCCGACGGCATCGAACTGGGCCCGCAGTTGTTCACCCGTGATATCTTTGCCAATCGTCACACCGGTCTTGAACTCGACGCCCTCGGCTTTCATCTGTTCCAGCCGGCGGTCGATGACCCACTTTTCCATTTTGAAATCAGGAATACCGTACCGCAGCAAGCCGCCGATGCGATCGGACTTTTCAAAGAGGGTGACGCTGTGGCCGGCGCGAGCCAATTGTTGCGCCGCAGCCATACCCGCAGGACCTGAACCCACAATGGCCACCGTCTTGCCCGTCTTCACCACCGGCAGCATCGGTTCGACATAACCCTCGTTGAAGCCACGGTCGACGATGTTCCACTCGATGATACGGATGGACACAGGGTCTTCGTTGATGCCGAGCACGCAGGCGCCTTCGCACGGCGCTGGACAGAGCCGGCCGGTAAACTCAGGAAAATTGTTCGTAGTATGGAGCGCCTTGAGCGCGTCTTTCCAACGGCCACGATAGACGAGGTCGTTCCAGTCGGGGATCAAGTTGATGACTGGACAGCCGGTGTTACCCTGGCAGAACGGCACGCCGCAGTCCATGCAGCGGGCGCCTTGCGTCTTCAGCTTTTCCTCGGCGATGGGTTCATACATCTCCTTCCAATCGAGCACACGCAACTCGACCGGCTTCCGCCTGGGCCCCTCACGGGCGTATTTCATGAACCCTTTGATATCGCCCATCTCTTCTAGTCCTACGTGCTGAGTCCGTGCCGATCGAGCCTGTTTTTGGTTTACCCCTTACCCCTAACGCCTCACCCCTTACTTGGCAGCGGCCGCTTTCTTCTTCCGTTCTTCCAAGACGCGTTTGTAGTCCACCGGCATCACCTTCTCGAACTTCGGCAGCATCGACTCCCAGCTGTCGAGAATGCGCTTCGCGTTCCGGCTTCCGGTATGCATGAAATGCGTGGTGATCATCTCATGTAGGGTCTTCTTATCGTCCGCCGTCTTCACCTTTTCCAACTCCACCATGCCGAAGTTACAGCGCGATTGGAACTTGTCGAATTCGTTCAGCACAAACGCCACACCGCCCGACATACCGGCCGCAAAGTTTCGTCCCGTCCGGCCCAAGACGACGACCACCCCGCCGGTCATGTACTCGCAGCCGTGATCGCCGGTCCCTTCAACGACTGCTCTGACGCCGCTGTTCCGCACGGCAAACCGCTCGCCCGCCATGCCGTAGCAATAGGCCTCGCCCTGCGTCCCGCCATAGAGTGAGGTATTGCCGATGAGGATCGTTTCTTCCGGCACATAGATCGCCTGCTTCGGCGGGAATACCACGATCTTTCCGCCGGACAATCCTTTGCCCAGATAGTCGTTCGACTCGCCTTCGAGGACGAGCGTGACGCCACGGGAGAGAAATGCGCCGAACGACTGTCCGGCGGAACCGGAAAATTTGATCGTAATGGTGTCCTCCGGCAATCCTTCAAGTCCATATTGCTTCGCCACGCGGCTGGAGAGCATCGTCCCGACCGTGCGGTTCACATTTCTGATCGGCAAGTCGAGTGTCACTTTCTCTTTCTTCTCCAACGCCGGTTTGCACAACTCGATCAGCTGGTTATCGAGCACGCCTGCGAGACCATGATCCTGTTTTTGCACACAATAGCGTGCTATCTCGGGCCCCACATCCGGGATTTGTAAGAGAGGGGCCAGATCCAATCCCTTGGCCTTCCAATGATCGACGGCCTTGTGTACTTTTAATTTATCCACTCGTCCGACCATCTCGTTGATGGTCCGGAAACCCAGTTTGGCCATAATCTCGCGCAGTTCTTCCGCGACGAAGAAAAAGAAATTCACGATATGTTCCGGCTGCCCGGCAAATTTCTTCCGCAAGGCCGGGTCCTGTGTCGCAATGCCGACGGGGCAGGTATTGAGGTGGCACTTCCGCATCATGATACAGCCCTCGACGATCAAGGGCGCGGTCGCAAATCCGAACTCCTCGGCGCCCAACAGCGTGGCGATCGCCACGTCGCGCCCGGTTTTCATCTGTCCGTCGGTCTCGACACGGATGCGGCCCCGCAGATCGTTCAGCACCAACGTTTGATGCGTCTCGGCCAGACCCAATTCCCACGGGACTCCCGCATACTTGATGGACGAGAGCGGAGAGGCGCCGGTACCGCCTGAATCACCGCTGATGAGCACCTTGTCCGCATGAGCTTTGGCCACCCCGGCCGCGACTGTGCCGACGCCCACTTCCGACACGAGCTTGACCGATACTGCCGCATCAGGATTGGAATTTTTCAAATCGAAAATGAGCTGCGCCAGATCTTCGATGGAATAGATGTCATGGTGTGGAGGCGGCGAAATGAGCTGCACGCCTGGCGTGGCATAGCGAAACCGCGCAATGTTCTCATCGACCTTGTGGCCAGGCAGTTGACCGCCTTCGCCCGGCTTCGCGCCCTGCGCCATCTTGATCTGCAATTCTCTCGCATTCACCAGGTAGTGGCTCGTAACGCCGAACCGCGCCGAGGCGACCTGCTTGATGTAACTGTTCTTCGAATCGCCGTTCGGCAGCGGAACGAATCGAGCAGGATCTTCTCCACCCTCGCCGGTGTTGCTCTTGGCGCCCAGGCGGTTCATCGCGATCGCCATGGTCTCATGCGCTTCCTTGCTGATCGAACCGAACGACATGGCGCCCGTCGTGAACCGCCTGACGATCTCTTTCGCCGATTCCACTTCCTCGACCGGAATCGGTTCCGGCAGGAACTTGAACTCGAGCAGTCCGCGCAGGTTTGAGCGCCGCTTGCTCTCGTCGTTCACGAGCCGGGAAAACTCGGCAAAGGTCTTGGGATCGTTGGCCTTCGTCGCGTGCTGCAGCTTATAGATCGTGTCCGGATTCCAGTTGTGGTGCTCGCCCTGGATGCGGTAGTGGATCTCCCCGCCGAAATCGAGTTGCCGTATCGGCGCCGGTTCATAGGCCAGACGATGGCGCCGAAGCGTCTCTTCGCCGACCTCGCGGATACCGATCCCTTCCACGCGCGACGGCGTGCCGGTGAAGTACCGGCCGATGAGTTCACGATTCAATCCGATGGCCTCGAAGATCTGCGCACCGCAGTAGGATTGCACCGTCGAGATGCCCATCTTCGAGAAGATCTTGAGCAGCCCCTTATTGATCGCCTTGATGAACTTGCCTTCCGCGGTCTGCGCGTCCAACCCCTCGGGAAAGTAGCTCTCGCGATCGAGGTCCACGATCGACTCGAAAGCCAGATACGGATTCACGGCACCGGCCCCATAGCCGATCAAACAGGCGAAGTGGTGCACATCGCGCGGCTCGCCGGTCTCCACGATGAGGCCGACTTCGGTCCTCGTGCAGTCACGCACAAGATGATGGTGGACGGATGCGATGCCCAGGAGGCTCGGAATCGGCGCCCATTCTTCGTTGACCCCGCGATCACTCAGAATCAGAAACTTGTAGCCGTCTTTAATCGCCTGGGAGGCCTGCCGGCAGAGGTCGTCCACTGCGGCCCCGAGCCCCTCCGGCCCTTCGGCCACACGGAAGAGCATCATGAGCGTCTTGCTTTTAAAATGAGGATCGGCGAGTTCGCGGATCTTCTGGAGCTCGGCATTCGTCAGAATCGGCTGTTTGACCCTGATGCGGCGGCAGGCCTCGGGATGCTCATCCATCAGATTCGGCTTGGGCCCAATGCTGGTCGTCAGCGACATGACCAGCTCTTCGCGGATCGGATCGATCGGCGGATTGGTCACCTGGGCGAACAGCTGCTTGAAATACTTGAAGAGCAGTTGCGGCCGATCGGACAGCACCGCCAACGGCGTATCCGTACCCATGGAAGACGTCGTTTCCTGCCCCTCCACCACCATGGGAGTGATGACCATCTTCAGCTCTTCGATGGTATAGCTAAAGGCCTGCTGGCGCTGACGAAGCGTCAAGTGGTCCGGCTGCGGCACATTGCTCGGATCGGGCAACTCGTCGAGCGAAATTCGATATTCAGTCACCCATGACCGGTAGGGCTTGCGGCTCACAATCTCGGCCTTCACTTCCTCGTCATCGATGATACGCCCTTGCACGGTATCGACCATGAACATCCGGCCCGGCATAAGGCGGCCCTTCTGCCTGATCTTCCGGACGTCCATCGGCAGCACACCGGCTTCCGAAGCCAAAATGACCAGGCCGTCCGTCGTCACTTGATAGCGACAGGGGCGCAGCCCGTTGCGATCGAGCGTTGCGCCGATGAACTTGCCGTCGGTGAAACAGACTGCCGCCGGACCGTCCCAGGGCTCTTGCATCGCCGCGTGATACTCATAGAACCCCCGCCGATCGAGATCCATTTGCGGATTCGCGACCCAGGGTTCGGGAATCAGCATCATCATCGCGTGCGGGAGAGAGCGGCCTCCCATGGTCAGGAATTCCACGGCATTGTCGAGACAGGCGGAGTCGCTCTGCTGTTCTGCGACGATCGGAAAGAGCTTGGCCAGATCTTGGCCGAACAATTCGGAGTTGAGCCGCCCCTGCCGGGCGCGCATCCAATTCACGTTGCCTTTGAGTGTATTGATCTCACCGTTGTGGCAAATGTAGCGATAGGGATGCGCCAACGGCCACGTGGGGAACGTGTTCGTGCTGAAGCGGGAATGCACAAGCGCGAGCGCGCTCGTCAGACGTTCATCCTTCAAGTCCTGGTAGTACGCAGACATCTGATGCGGGAGCAACAGCCCCTTGTAGACGATGGTGCTCGCCGACAGGCTTGAAATATAGAAATAGTCACGCCCCTGGATCGCCGATTCACGGATGGCCGTTTCTACCCGCTTGCGGATGACGTAGAGCTTGCGTTCAAACTGCCCTTCATTGAGGATATCGCGGGCGATGAATACTTGCCGTATGAACGGTTCGGTACTGCGCGCCACGACACCGATCGCATCGCTCTTGACCGGCACATCGCGCCAACCAAGAAGCCGGGCGCCCTCCTCGCCGATGATTCTGGAGAAGAGGGCCTCACACTGCTGTCTCCCATCAGCCTGGGGAGGGAGAAACACCATCCCCACGCCGTACTCCCCGGCATTGGGCAGGAGCACCCCCGTATCGCCGGCCGTGCGCTTCAGGAATTCGTGCGGTACTTGAAGCAAAATCCCGGCGCCGTCTCCCGTACAAGAATCACAACCCTGCGCCCCCCGGTGGCTCAGGCTCTCAAGAATCTGAAGCCCTTGCTGAACAATGGTATGGGATTTCTGGCCTTTGATGTTGACGACAAAACCGATCCCGCAGGAGTCTTTCTCCTGTTCAGGGTCGTAGAGGCCTTGCTTCGGTGGAAGCCCGGGGATGCTCATGACTCATCTCTCGTGAAAATTGTAGGCGTGTATATTACCAGACGGAGGCTACACCAGAGAGGTGACTGGGGAAGTATAACCCCGTCACTCACAAGGCAAATTCCGCTCATATCCACTCCGCTCACCTTAATAGAAGCACGATTCTTCTGTCAAGATTAACCCTTGTCAAAATAGTCCGTGCCGGCCTGCCCCCCAAAGGGGTGATTGGCTTGACTTTGTTTCCTTCTCTGCCCTACCATCCGCCGCATGTCTCAAGCTCCAATCACCTCCACGATCAACACCATGGCGGACGTCTGGGAGGCGTACCGTGATGAACTGGAAGGGATGGAACGCCAGGCTCGGACGAACCTCGATTCCAGTGTGGCACTCGTCAATACCGTCGCCGCCCACATCCTGAACAGCGGCGGGAAACGAATCCGACCATTTTTCCTTGTACTCTCTGCCCGCCTCTGCGGCTATACCGGTCGAGATCATCACCAACTCGCCAGTCTGGTGGAGTTTATTCATACCGCGTCCTTGCTCCACGACGATGTGGTCGACGAAGCCGAAATCCGCCGCGGCCACCGAACTGCCAGAAAAGTCTGGGGCAACCAAATCAGTATCCTCGTCGGCGACTATCTGTACTCCAAAGCCTTCTGCCAGGTCGTCGATTTCCGAAACCACGCGATTAACGATGTGCTCGGCGAGGCCTGCAAGAAGATGGCAGAAGGCGAAGTGCTTCAGCTCTATTACAACGGCAACCCCTCCATGTCGGAAGCGGAGTATCTGAAGATTGTGGAATACAAAACGGCCGGCCTGATTGCCGCCGCTTGTCGCATGGGCGCCATTCTCGCGGATGCCCCGGAAGCGCAGCAGGATGCGCTCTTCCGGTTCGGTCGCCATCTTGGGATCGCCTTCCAAGTGGCCGACGATACGCTCGACTACACAGCCAATGGCGAACGCTTGGGCAAGACGTTGGGACAGGACCTCCGCCAAGGTAAAGCCACGTTGCCGATGTTACATCTGCTGCATCACTGTTCGGAGCAGGACCGGCAGATCATCGTCGACCGTATGGAAACCAGGACCCTGTCAGAGGAAGACCTCGGACGGTTCATTCGTTTGATGGAAGAATTAGGCTCGATTACCTATGCCATGGATTGCGCGCGATCCTACGTCGCCGCAGCCCAACGAGATCTCAATCAGTTCGAAGACAGTACGGCCAAGCGAGCCCTCTCGGTCGCTGCCGACTATATGGTCACCCGCGATCGATAGCCTTTCCCCCCGCATGTTCCACAAACAACCATGAAGCAGCGCCGCGCAGGAAGTAAGGAACCCACATTCATATATTGATCGCACGACCGACCTGAACCGCATACGGAGCAAAGGATTTATCATGGCCACAATCATTCCATTTCATGGCATGCGGTACGATACGACGGTTGTCGGAGAGATCAAACAGGTCGTGGCGCCACCCTACGACATCATCGATGCATTCGGGCAGAAGGCCTTGCACGATCGCCATCCGCAGAACATCATTCGACTCGAATTGGGGCTCGATCAACCAGGCGACGGTCCGGCTCACAATCGATACAGCCGCGCCGCATCGACCCTTCGCGACTGGCTGAAGAGCGGAGCGCTGAAACGCGACGCACAGCCGACCCTCTACTACCATACAATCGAGTACACACCGCCCTATGCTTCGTCCGGCTCGCCGACGAAAACTCTGAAGGGCATTCTCGCCACGGTCAAACTGGAAGCGCTCGATTCTGGGCATATCTACCCGCACGAGAATACGCGCTCGGCCGCCAAAACAGATCGGCTGAATCTGCTCGAAGCCTGCAAGTCGAACTTCAGCCCCATTTGGTCGCTCTACTCCGACCCTCAAGGCGCGGTGATGAGCCTGCTGGAAGCGGCGGTGAAGGGGACGCCGGCCTCAATCGACTTTCGCGACGATGTGGGGCTCCGTCAGCAACTCTGGGCTGTAACAGACCCCGTCGTGCTGGAGCAGGCAGTCGAGGCGTTCGGCAACAAACCGCTGTTTATTGCGGACGGCCACCATCGCTACGAGACCGCGTTGAACTATCAAAAGCTCCGCCGGCAGCAAGCCGGGTCGCCGGCCGGCCAGCACCCGTATGACGGGGTGTTGATGCTCTTGACCGCCCTCGAAGACCCAGGCTTAACCGTACTCCCAACACATCGGGTCACGACCACAGCCCTGCCTTCTTATGACCGTGTGCAATCATTGTTGGGCCCCACATTCGACCTACGAGAATATTCGTTCACCGCAGCCACGCAGGCAGCCACGCGCGCAAAGTTTATCGAGGCGATGCGGACGACTGGACAAACCCTGCCGGTATTCGGGCTGGCGTTGAAGGGAGACAGCCGCTACGTCACACTGAGCCTGAAACCGGCCCATCGTCCGCCCGCACAAGCCTCTCCGCGCACCAAGCTCGATGTGTCGCTGCTGCAACAACTCGTCGTCACGACACTCTGTCCCTCGCAAGAAGAACAAGAGGCCATCCTCTATACCAAGGACGATCATGAAGCCTTGGATTGGGTGGCGAAGGGAACAGGAACCGGAGCCTTACTGCTCAATGCGACAAAAGTCAGCGAAGTGCAGGCCGTCGCAACAGCCGGCGAACGCATGCCCCACAAGTCGACCTACTTCTTTCCCAAGCCGCTGACGGGACTTGTCATAAATGTCATGGACAATCCGTGAGGGGGAAGGGGTGAGGCGTCAGGCGATGGAACAAGATGATCTTACGAACGTGCAGTGGGGCGCGATTACCTCACGCTTCACACCTAACGAGACTGGAACATGAAAGCCAAAATTCTTATCGTCGACGATGATCCCGATATTGCCACGATGCTGGAGGATCGTCTGCAGGCCTCCGACTATGGAACCGTGATCGCGCAGGATGGGGTTCAGGCGCTCGATCTGGTCGAGCAGGAAGCTCCGCACCTCATGTTGCTCGATCTGGACATGCCACGCCTGACCGGCCTTGAGGTCCTCAAACGACTTCCGAAAGTCAGACCAGCCGAAGATCTCCCGGTGATCGTCATGACCGCCCATGCCTCAATCGATGCCGCCGTCGCGGCGATGAAAACCGGCGCCTACGACTTTCTGACCAAGCCGCTTGACAAAGACCACCTCCTCATCGTGATCAGCAAGGCCTTGGAACGAGACACGCTCAAACGGCAAGTGGCCTGTCTCAAGTCCGAAGTCGATAGCCGCTACGCCTCAATCGTGGGCATGAGCGCAAAGATCCGCACGGTCATGGAGTCGGCCCAACGCGCCGCCAAGTCCGACGCCGGCGTGTTACTGCTTGGGGAAAGCGGCACGGGCAAGGAACTCTTCGCTCGTTCCATCCACCAATGGAGCCCGCGTCAAGCCATGCCGCTGGTGGTCATCAACTGTGTCGCCCTCACCGAAACGCTGCTTGAAAATGAACTCTTCGGGCATGAACGCGGCGCCTTCACCGGCGCGGACCGCCTCCAAAAGGGCAAACTGGAGATGGCGGACGGAGGCACGATCTTCCTGGACGAGATCGGAGATATGTCGCTCCCGCTGCAAGCCAAGCTCTTGCGTGTGCTCCAGGACAGAGAATTCCATCGAGTCGGCGGTACACGCCTCGTGTCGGTCAATATTCGGATTATCGCCGCCACGAACAAAGACCTCCGACAAGCGGTGAAGACCGGTGAGTTTCGCGAAGATCTCTTTTTCCGTTTGAACGTCATCAACCTGACCCTGCCCCCACTCCGCGAACGGGCCGATGACCTCCCTGCCCTGGCCAAATTTTTCTTGAATCGGCATGCCAGGGACGCAAAGCGTCCCGGCATGATGTTCAGCCCCGAGACTATGGAGGCTATGCGACGGTACCCTTGGCCGGGAAACATTCGCGAATTGGACAACGTCGTCGCACGGGCCGTCGTCTTGAACCAGTCCGACACCATCGAGCCGGACATGCTGTCGTTGGATTCCATAGGCCGCGCCTCGCCGGCTGAACGGCTTCACTATCTTTCTCTCCCGTACCATGAGTCGATGGAAGCACATAGCCGCTACATCATCGAGCAAGCCGTTGAAGACGCGGAGGGGAATCAGACAAAAGCGGCCGATCGCCTTAAACTCCAACGCACATACCTGGCCCGCTTGATTAAGCAACGGAAGCTGAAAGAGGAGCCGAATCAGCTCTAGCAGGCTGCGGAAATCTGAGCGTGCGCGAGAGACTTCGACAGTCTCGCCTGTGCACAACAAGAAAACAGAGCGAGACGAGGTGGGGAATTCAATCTGGCCACGTCGCGCTTTTCTCGCCTGGCTCGCGCTTCACGCGCCGCAGGTGCTGGCGGGACTTTTCAGCATCCTGCTAAACAGGTAGCTGTCTTGTGGCAAGAGTAATGCGACCGGCCGTTGCATCCTGCTCGGCTTGCGCGTAGCGCTCCGGCGTCCCGATGTCTGACCAATACCCCTCACAGTCATATCCTAGCACCATCTCTCCCCGCTGAATCGCCGCCACATAGGGGTCGATGATGGTCGAGGCCACACCCTTCGGCACATCTCGCAGAAGCCGCAGACGGAGCACATGAATCCCGGCAAACATGCGGGGCTGAGTCGGCACCTGATCGGTGCGTCCGCGGCCGGTGATCCGCACGATGCGGTTGTTCGAATCCACTTCTACAAGACCCCACCGCTCCGCTTCAGGATCCTTGCGTAGAACCAACGTCGCGACCGAGTCACGCTGCTGGTGAAACGTGCACAACTCACCGAGGTCGAGCTCCACGAGCGTATCGCCGTTGAGCACCAACACGGACTCACCGGAGAAATGTGGCTCTGCCCGCTTGAGGCCGCCCCCCGTGCCCAAGATCGCCGGCTCGTGCGAATAGATGATTCGCAACCCGTACCGCGAGCCGTTGCCGAGCGCCTGCTCGATCATCGGTCCGAGGTGGTGCAGATTGATGATGACTTCACGGAACCCGTACCGCTTCAGAAGCAAGAGATTCCATACAATCAGCGGCGTGCCCGCGATGGGAAGGAGTGGCTTCGGAATCGTGTTTGTGAGCGGTCTCAGACGAGTTCCCAAGCCCGCTGCGAGGATCATGGCTATCATGGAACCTCGTAAAGGGTAAGGGGTAAGGAGTGAGGGGTTTCAATTCCCCATCGCCTGACGCCTGACGCCTCACGTCTCAAGGTATTCATTGCAGTTCCGGTACATAGGGAGCGAGATGCTTCCGGAGACGGTCCAATTCGGGATACTTCTGGAGATTGCGTTTGACATAGCTCAACACTCGCGGAATGTCGGCGAGGAAGCTGGGATTGCCTTTGACGCGATCGATGTAGACGAAGCGCCCCGCCGCTTTGAGATTGCGCTGGATGCTCGTGAAGTCGAACAGGCGGCGGAAGGCCCCTCGGTCGGCCCACACCTGCCGATGCGTCGCCAACCCATCGAGATAGCGGTTGATCAAGCGGTCGATCAGCGCCTCGTCGAGTTCAATATAGGCGTCGCGCAGCAGCGAGGCGAGATCGTATG
Source organism: Nitrospiraceae bacterium (assembly GCA_041748925.1). Taxonomy (GTDB): domain Bacteria; phylum Nitrospirota; class Nitrospiria; order Nitrospirales; family Nitrospiraceae; genus Palsa-1315. The sequence continues at coordinate 94,174 of JBGTCI010000022.1, forward strand.
TCGCCGGCCCCATCAAAGCGTCTTGAAAGTCGATCACCCCTAGCCGTTCGCCATCGACCATCAAGTTGCGCGAGTGATAGTCCCGGTGAACGAACACACGCGGTTGGCCGGCGAGCAACTCGGCGATTGTCTCGAATTCGTCCCGAATTGGCAGGTGATCGTCGGCGCACATCGGCTTCCCTTGCCGAGCCACAATCCCATACTCCAGGAAATGGTCGAACTCCCACATGAGGAGCGGCACATCGAAACCCCGGTGGAACGCGAGACAATGCTGATCGGCTGATGCCGTCACTGTCGATTGCATATGCACAAGGGCATCGACGGCCTGGGTATAGCGCGCTTCCTGGCCTGCCGCACTCGCCTTACGACAGGCTTCCGACAGGGTCAGGTCACCGAAATCTTCAAGATAGAGCAACCCCGCCGCCTGATCGTAGTGATAGAGCCGCGGAACAGAGACCCCGGCTTTGGATAAATGGGAGAGAATGTTCAGAAACGGCAATTCGGTCACCGGATGAGCTGCTCCGCTGACAGCTTCTTCTGATTGCTTGAACGCCTCCGGTTCAGCCAACTGCATGAGAATCACCGAGCGGACAGCGCCCCCGGTCAACTCGATGCGGAAATACCGGCGGTTGGACGCGTCGCCTGCTAAGGGTGTGAGTGCCTTGAATTGTCCATGAAAGGGAAGTCGGGCCTCGACCGTGGCAGCCACGAGCATACGATCCGGCAAGGCCAGTGGCTGTTTCGGCGCAGCGGGATGGAGGGTAGCCATAGGCGCGCATTATACTGATGCGGGGAAACCTTGTCACTCAGAGGAAGAGCGGGGAGCGGCCAGGTGCCCTTTGTGCTCGCAGAACGCGCACGATCAGAATGTGCTCGTCCGATGCGCGCAGTAAAGGGCAGCCTTGGCTGCTATTCTGAGGAAAGATGGAAAGCAGACCGTTGCGTTCCTCCCGCATGGCTCGCACGTCCCGCGTCACGGTCATAGAATGCTACTTATTATCCACGGAAAGATACACTTTGACCCGTCCATCTTTCTTGGTATCGATCAGGTACACGCTGATCGCCGAACTGTTTTCTGGCTTAGATGCGAAAAACTTGTCTGTCCTGATGTACAACTCTGCGTCGGAATCCTCTTCAAGATCCTTTCCAATCCAACCGGAGGGCAAGCTCTTGCGCAATCGATTCACGATATCATTGACCTCTCCGTCGGCTTCTGATCTGTCCTCAAATTTGAAGAGGCAACTCCACCCCGCTCCGCGATGATCGTCTTTGTCCCTCACCAGGCACTGTTTGGCTCCGGAAAAGTTAACAGTTGACCGCCATGTGGTACCGGCATCAGCATCGACGGCTTTGTGTCCTGTTCTTAACGTTTTGAAGTCTCCGGAGGATGCCGCGAGCACAGTGTGCATCACTTCACGGTCGTCTTTTACCGCAGGGCCCTCAGCACCTTGGTGGTTGTCGGACGGACAACCATGGCCCGTGCAAGTCATCCGGTAGATTGTATGGCTCCACTTGAGCTTTGAACGAAATTTTTCAAGACGGATCTCATATTGGCCATTGCCTTCTCTCGATACTTTCGTACTCGGATAGGGGGATCCTATCCACATAAATCTGTCGTCCTCATAGGGAAACGGGTCGTTCACGGTGAGCACCAGATCGCCGGAGCTATCGTCATAACCGACGATGAGAGCCATATGCTGCGATATGTCATCGACCTTGAACCGACTCGGTGACACGCCAGCGACAATGGGGCGGCCGTGATCCAGCTCGTCTCTCACTTCCGCATCGGATAGGGTTCCGCTCTTCGATTGAACTGACAGCGCGATATCTCCAGCCGTTCTGCCCTGAGTGGCCACGACAGGATACTGTCCAAGCAGGCTGACCATGGTGGCTTCGTCACCAGCCGGCAGGTCGCATGGCACACAATTTGGCATCCCCGTGCAAAGCTTTCCACCCTGCACGATCCCACACTGATAGTCTGTCAGGTGAACAGCGGGAACGTAATAGTATTTGAACACCATCTCTCCAACAGCAGCCCAGCACCAACTAGGACGCTCCTGAAACACCGGCGGAATATGCAACTTCACCTCCGCCGCCATGGTCAGGGTGACCGGCATCAGCAGAGCAAGAACGAATCCAACTCCGCATGCCACTCTTCGATGTTTCACCGGATTCCCCTCCTCAAATCTTGATACTGTTTGAGCAAGTCCCGAACTCCCTCCTCAATTAACCATTACTTCAGTTCATTTTTTTTGCGCATGATGCTTCTCACGGTTTCCTCGCCCGGCTAACCTCTATTATAGGAAGATATTCATTTTTGGAAGGTGACAATGCTTCAATATCATATCACTCCTTACTGAGAGCGTCACGCTCCCTAGGCGAGGATGGCGCGACTTGCGCGGCCGATCTGTGGAGTCGCCAACTCAACGCCCCAATGGCTGCTCCGATTGTATCGGCCAGCCAATCCTGCCAGCTCGACTCGCGGAAGGGGACAAAGAATTGATGCGCTTCATCCGTCATCCCATACAGCGACGCCGTCACAATGGCAAAGATCAGCGCGCGCGACGCCACCCATCCGCTCACACCCCAACGAAAGGCCCGGTAGCACAGCGCGCCAAGCACAGCATACTCCACCACATGCAAGACTTTGTCGCTGACGTCTTTAAGTAAGAACGACGGCAATTGCTCTTCCGGGTGCGACTGGGCGGACATGAAAAAAATCAGTCCGGCATACAGGGCCACCGGCACCCAGTACCAAAGCACCTGAACCATACCATCCTGTCGATCTGCGTCACGCATTGATTTCCTCTCGCTCCATCTCCTACCCTGTGCGATACTTATACCGAACAGATTGCGGAAAGACCATATAAACACGCCAGACTTCTACTGGTCCGCACGTCTATAACAACAGGAATACGCACCGCGCAGAAGGCTCTCGGCGCGCCGGGGTTGGGCGGGTGAGACGAGCGACTTTTTGAACCTTCTGCTAACGCATTCGGCTATGAAGACTGTCAAAATCTGTTTTCTCTGGCACATGCATCAACCGTACTACACCGACCCGGTTGCGGGGTCTGCCAGCATGCCCTGGGTACGTCTTCATGCCACCAAAGCCTACTACGACATGGCGTATGGACTGGAGAAGTTCCCCATCAAAGCCACCTTCAACTTTACGCCCTCCCTCCTGCGGCAACTGCAAGAAGTCGGATCAGGGACCGTGCGCGATCTCTTTCTAGAACATGCGCAGCGTCCGGCAACGGACCTCCGTCCGGAAGAGAAAGCCTTCATTGTCCGGCATTTCTTCTCCGCCAATTGGGCCACGATGCTGCGCCCCTACCCGCGCTATCATGAATTGCTCGTGAAGCGTGGAGTCGATGTCTACGGCCGCGACTTGGAGCGGATTTCCCGGCAGTTTTCCATCCAGGATCTGCTGGACTTGCAGACGTGGCATAACCTGGCCTGGTTCGGCTACGGTACCGTCAGCCGCTATCCGCGCCTGGCTGCGTTGCGCGCGAAAAACCGGGGCTTCACGGAAGAAGAAAAACAGGAGGTGCTGGCCCTTCAACTCGTCGCCGTGCAGGAGATCATTCCGCTCTATCGGCGACTGATGGAGCGTGAACAAATCGAGCTCTCCACGACCCCTTTCTTTCATCCGATCCTGCCGCTCCTCATCGATACGAACTTCACTCATCGCGCGAGGCCTGATCTTCCGCTTCCCTCGCGGTTCCATGCGCCGGATGATGCGGAAGCACAGCTGCAACGCGCCGTCGAGTTTCATACCGCGACGTTCGGCCGAACCCCCGTGGGTCTCTGGCCGTCGGAGGGCTCCGTCTGCCCGGAACTGATTCCGATGTTGCCTAAAGTCGGACTGCGCTGGCTGGCGACTGACGAAGGCATCCTGGCTCGTTCGCTCAACGCAGCCCAGCAACCGTGGCAACGCCACCAAGATCTGTATCAGCCCTACCGGGTCGGGGCGGAGGGCCAAGACGTCACGATGTTGTTTCGCGACCGGGAGATCTCCGATGCCTTTGGCTTCGTCTACCACAAGACCACTCCTGACATGGCCGCCGAGGATGTGCTTCGCCGGCTGCGTCAGATCATTGATGACACGCCGCAGGAACAGGTCACCATCACGATCGCGCTCGACGGGGAAAATCCGTGGGAACACTACCACGAGGGCGGCGAACAGTTTCTCTCGCTGCTCTACAAGGCCTGCTCAACCGGCGCACTCGATGGCGATGCGGTTCGCACGACCACTGCGACGATCTCCGAAGCGCTTCACGCTTCGCCGGCCACGCGTCGAATCAGCCACCTCCATTCAGGCTCTTGGATCAATCAGGACTATAAGATCTGGATCGGCCACCAGGAGGACAATCGAGGATGGGACTTGGTCAATCAGACGCGGTCGCGTCTTGCGGAGATTTCCGCCACACTCCCTTCGGATCGCGCACAAGCCGCCTGGGACGAACTCTATGCCGCTGAAGGGAGCGATTGGTTTTGGTGGTATGGGGACGACTTCGATACCGACTACAAAGAGGAGTTCGATCGGCTCTTTCGGACCCACCTTCAGAACGTCTGGACGATCGCGGGATTGACGCCACCGGACCTGTTGAATCAGCCGATCTGTAGTCCTCGCAGCATGCCGGACGCAGACCTCATGACTGCGCCCCTTCGGTTGTTGAACCCCTCCATCGATGGACTCGTGACCGACTTTTTCGAGTGGCGCGGAGCAGGCAGAATCAAGACTCAACCACCGCTCGGCGCGATGTGGAAGGCGAAAGGGGTATTGACCGATATCCAGTTCGGCTGGAGTCTTGACCAGCTGTTTCTCCGGTTCGATCCGGACGAGCAATCGCAGCCGCGCCAGGCAGGGCTCACGGTCGAACTGCAGCTGCAGACGCCCGTGCACGTGTTTCTCCTATCGTTTTCACTCGCGCAGTCGGAAACAGATCAGTTTCTGCTCTCGCAGAAGCTGGCAAGCGGATCCTGGCAGGAGATCGGACACTTTCGATCGATCTGTCGTCGGAATATTGTTGAACTGGCTGTGCCATTCAAGGACCTACAGCTCACAGCGGGGCAGGAACTCCGCATGACGATTCTGGTGATGGAATATCGCCTGGAAGTCGCACGCTACCCACATCACAAGGCTGCGATCTTCCTCGTGCCAGGCCCGGAGTTTGAAGCAAATCTCTGGCGAGTCTGATTGAAAGCGTGAGACGTTAGACGCGAAACGAAACAACACTGGGAGAAAACAGTTTTCTTACATCTGACGTTTAACGGAGGAACGCATGCCTGACTTACGCCGTGACCCGATTGTCGGACGATGGGTAATTATTTCGACAGAGCGCAGCGCTCGGCCTCACGACTTTATTCCCGCGCAACCAGCCCGGCATTTGGCCGCAACGCTCTGTCCGTTTTGTCCAGGACAAGAACGACTGACACCGAAGGAAATCATGGCGTACCGGCCACAGCCGGTCGAACCCAACGGCCCGAATTGGACCGTGCGTGTTGTGCCGAACAAGTTCCCCGCGCTCCAGGTCGAAGGCGAGCTCGACCGTCAAGGCCTTGGCCTCTACGATCGCATGAATGGGATCGGCGCGCATGAAGTCATCATTGAGACTTCGAAGCACCAAGATAGTCTGGCGGACATGCCTACAAAACGAGTCGAGGACGTGCTCTGGGCCTATCGCGATCGCATGATCGATCTGAAGAAAGACGTGCGGTTTCGATACATCCTGATTTTCAAGAATCACGGAGCGATCGCCGGCGCCACACTGGAGCACAGCCACTCCCAACTCATCGCCCTGCCGATCATTCCCACCAGCGTGCTAGAGGAAATCGAGGGGTGCCGGGCTCATTATGAGCAGAAAGAGCGCTGCATCTATTGCGACATTCTCCGGCAGGACATCGCGGACGGTGATCGCATCGTGGCAGAAAATCAGGAGTTCCTCTGCGTGACCCCGTACGCCCCGCGCTTTCCCTTTGAAATGTGGATTCTCCCTAAACGCCATGCCGGCTACTTCGAGGAGAGCCAGAAGACGCAGTTCGAGTTTCTCGCGCCGATTCTCTCCGAAGCGCTACGACGGATGGACAAAGTCCTCGCTCGGCCATCCTACAACTTTATCCTCCATAGCTCTCCCCTCCACGAGAAGACCGGTGACTTCTACCACTGGCACATCGAAATCATTCCCAAACTCACGCAAGTCGCGGGTTTTGAATGGGGCACAGGGTTCTATATCAATCCGGTGTCGCCGGAAGAGTCGGCGAAATTTCTGCGGGAGGCCGCGATATAACATCTTCAGTTTTCCGCCATCAGTGCTCCGCTCAGAAATGATTCAAGGTCCGCCCTGAATTGGTGACGGCCGGCGGCATTCTTGCAATCCTCCCAACGCCGGCCTTATCATCCTCCCATGCAAGTCCAACTGAGCCATCCAGCCAGAACCGTCGAGGTCAAAGGCCCCAAGAAGGTTAAAGACCTCTTGCGCGAACTGAATCTTCCCGTCGAAGCGCATCTGGTGATCAAAGGTGATGATCTCGTCACCGAAGACGAAATGCTCTACGACGTGGATCAGATTGAAATCCGACCGGTGATCTCCGGAGGTTCCCCCCTTACACCTCACCCCTTACGCCTCACGGACTCCAGATGAATTGCACCAAATGTAAAACCAAGGCAGTGATCGGTCTCTCGCGGCACAATGCGGCCTTCTGCAAAGTCTGCTTCAACGGCTTCGTCCACGATCAGGTGGCGCGGGCGATCAAGTCGGAAAAAATGTTCGGGAAGGATGAACGGATCCTCGTGGCGGTGTCCGGAGGAAAAGACAGTCTGGCGCTCTGGGATATTCTGCTCAAGCTCGGCTATCGCGCCGATGCGCTCTATGTGAACCTCGGCATCGGGGCCTATTCCGAGCAGTCGCATGCCAAGGTGACGAAGTTTGCCGAGGCGGTTGCTGCCTCACATGGGGCGACGTTGCACCTCCATACGGTCGAACAAGAGGCCGGAGCGGGGATCAAGGAATTGGCTCAACTCATCCATCGCCCGACCTGCTCGACGTGCGGCACGATCAAACGGTACCAATTCAATCGCGTGGCGGTTGAACAGGACTACGATGTGATGGCCACCGGCCACAATCTCGATGACGAAGCGGCCCGGCTCCTGGGCAACGTGCTGCATTGGCAGGAGGAATATCTGGATAAGCAGGGCCCGTCGTTGCCGGCATCCGTAGAAGGGTTCGCCAAGAAGGTGAAGCCCCTCTTCCGACTCTCGGAGCGAGAACTCGCAGCCTATGCGGTCTTGAACCGGATTGATTACATTGTCGAGGAGTGCCCCATGGCCAAAGGCTCAAAGATGCTTCAATACAAAGACGTCTTGAATCGTCTGGAGACCGAATCGCCCGGCACGAAACAGACGTTCTACTGGGGCTTTCTCGAAAAGCAACGCGCGAAGCAGCCCATGGCGACCACCATGACGGAGAAAGACCGGGCCGTCCTCCATCCCTGCGCGTCCTGCAGTCAGCCCACCACCGCCGAAGTCTGTTCCTACTGCAAGATGATGGCACGGGCTAAGGCCCATTCCGCTTCGTGAGCGTTCGCTACCGTCGATACCACGGACTTCTGAACACCGGGTTCGGTCTGCTGGCAGCCGTTCTCTGTCTGTCCGCTCCGATGGCTTGTGCCGATGAACCGATTCCCCAATCCGCCACCGGTGTACAGACTGTGGGCCCTGCGGTTGGCCCAATCTTTCCCATTCGGGTGATGCCCGGCCAATCCTCCAAGCTCTTCGGCACTGCGGTGATACCATCCTGGTCGATCACGATCACCGGTCCCATCGGTTCCAGTTGGTATCAAGGCCAGGTCTCGTTAGGCGCCGAGTTGCCCACGTTCAGGACCTCCGAACCAGTGACCGCCTACGGAGTCGGGATCACGCCGAAATTGCAATATATGTTTGTCGGTCTCACTCGGCTACGGCCCTACATCGAAGGGTGGCGGAGGTCCGATGTGGACGGATCTCGGTGGCCAGATACCGGAGCAGCCGGGGGAGTTTAACTCTGTCGTGTGGGGCGGGGCTGGAGTGCCTGGCTCCTGACACCTCAATGGGCACTGAACATCGGCTTTCGTTTCTTCCACATTTCCAATGGTGGGATTGAGACGCCGAATTCCGGCCTCAACTTCGGTCTTCCGTTTGCCGGACTTTCTTATTCCATCTTGTGATCACTTGTTCAGCCCTTGCAAAGCCTGTATCGACCCCGTAAGCTAAACTCACGATTCTTGATTGTGTGTCTCTCGACGCGATCTCTGCACCTATGGCGACCACCGCACGCGACTACTATCAGATCCTCGGTCTTCCCAAGTCTGCTTCGGCGGACGACATCAAGAAGGCCTATCGCCGCCTCGCACGACAGGTCCACCCCGATCTCCATAGCGGTCCCAAGAAGTCCGAGATGGAGAAAAAGTTTAAAGAGTTGAACGCGGCGCATGAGGTCTTGAGCGATCCGGACAAACGGAAGAAGTACGATCAATATGGAATGAACTGGGAACAGGCTGAGGCCTATGAGCAGGCGCGCCGGCAGGCTGGCGCCCGCGGGGGAAACGGTCCGGAGACTTCGTTTGGAGGGGAAGGATTTTCTGACATCTTCGAGAATCTGTTTAAGGGGCGAGGACGAGGCGCCAATGTTCGTGGATTTGCCATGCAGGGAGAGGACCTTGAAACAGAGGTGCAGCTGACGCTGGCCGAGGTGTTCACCGGCGTGACGAAGCGCATGACCTTGCAAGAGCCCGTACCCTGCTCAACCTGCCATGGGAGCGGAGTCTTTCGCGGACGAACCTGTCCGGTCTGTCAGGGACATGGTGCCACTTTGCATCCGAATACGATCGAAGTGCGAATCCCTGCCGGAGTACAGGATGGAACGAGGGTTCGGGTGGCAGGCAAGGGACAAGCCGGCACAAACGGCGGCAAGCCCGGCGACTTGTACTTGCGCGTAACGATCGCTCCGGACAACGTCTTTCGCCGACAGGGGAGCGACATTCACGTCTCCCTCCCGGTCTTCCCATGGGAAGCGGCCTTGGGCGCTGATGTCATGGCCCCCACCCTGATGGAACCGGTTCGGGTAAAGGTCCCACCGGGGAGTCGGGCAGATAGTAAGCTTCGATTGAAGGGCAAGGGGCTGCCGGCGGCGGCCGGCGGTCACGGAGACCTTTTCATCACGATCCAGATCGTGATGCCGCCTTCATCGACCGACGAAGAGCACAAATTATACGACCAACTCAGGGCCATCGCACATCCGGACCCGCGTGCCGAACTGCTCGCCCAGGCCCGCCGACGATCACACACCTGACTCACGCGAGACGGGCGGGACGAGCGAGGGTTGATTTGGTTTGTCTGGTTCAACCAAACAAACCTGACAGACCAAATAAACCCAGCCCTCCTTACGCTGTCACACACACTCCGCCATGACGCCACCGGCAGTGGCAATGCAGGCAAAGAGCTGCAACCATTTCCACTGTCATTTTGCAGGAAACGCAGACGGCTCATCGAGTTGTTGTTGGCTTGCGTTGTGTTGATCGATCTGGCAAGCTACAACACCGTGGCTTTCGTATCCTCAGGCGCCAAGCGCATCACTCCCTCGTGGAGAAAATTGTCCCTGTCTGAAGGGCTGTTTCCCGATATATACACGGTACAATTCTTGTTGAATAGACTCCAAGACGAGCAGGAGTGATTAGCCCGGAATATTCATGATCGTGAAGTCAGACGTCTTCATTCGGTTCAACCTAAGGAGGCAAGCATGAAGCAGAGAACACGCACCATCGTGAGACTGGGCATCGCATCCGTATTCGCGCTGACCCTTGGAATGTCTACGGTCTGGGCCAATGAGCCGGGCTACTACGGCAAGGAAGGACACGGAGGCGGCGGGCATAGCGCAATGGGCGGACATGGCGCGAGCATGATGCACAACAGCACCGGCCACCTGATCCGGCATCTACTCAAGCACGAACAGGACATTGGCCTCACCGCAGAGCAAGTCACGAAACTCAAAGAGATGCAACTCAACCTGGACAAAGTCCGGATCAAGACCGAGGCCGATATCCAGGTCGCGGAGCGCGAATTGAAAGCCCTGACCGAAGAGGAAAAGTCCGACCTGGGGGCTATCGAAGCCAAGTTAAAACAGAGCGGTGATCTGCAAGTCGGCTTACGCATGACCTCTATCAAAGCCCGTCGGGATGTATACGCCCTCTTGACTCCGGAACAGCGCGCCAAGGAAAAGAGCGAGCATGAAAAAGTGATGCAGCAGCACAAGGATGCCGGCAAGGGTTACGGCAACCCTCATGGCGGCCCAATGAAAGGCCATCCGCATAAGGGTGACATGATGCGCAACCTCGGCTTCCAGCAATCATAAGTATGCGATAGCGCTGCTCGCGCTGGGCTCCAGCGCCTGAGCCGATGATACGGAAGACACGCCCACGCGATAAGACAGCCTGGAAAGTCGAAGCCCTTAAGACGAACGTGGTCGCACGGAAAGCCACATTGATGCAGCCTCTGAAGCTGTGAAAGGGAACGTAGTCACCTCATGTCGAAAGAGTTGAAACTGAAGAGCCACGATATGCTGGTCGGTCCTGATCGGGCCCCGGCCCGCGCGATGTTAAAAGCCGTTGGGTTCACCGACGACGATCTATCGCGTCCGATCATCGGCGTGGCCAACACCTGGATCGAAGTCATGCCCTGCAACTTTCATCTACGCCGTTTGTCGGAACGGGTGAAGGCCGGCATCAGAGCGGCAGGCGGCACGCCCATCGAGTACAACACCATTGCGGTGTCGGATGGCATTTCGATGGGGACCGAGGGGATGAAGGCTTCGCTGATCAGCCGGGAAGTGATTGCCGATTCGATTGAACTCGTAGCTCGTGGGCACTCGTTTGACGGTGTGGTGGCCTTATCAGGCTGCGATAAAACCATTCCCGGAACCGTGATGGCCCTCGCTCGCTTGAATCTGCCGTCGGTGATGCTCTATGGCGGCTCGATCATGCCGGGCCAGTTCCAGGGCCATGACGTGACTATCCAAGACGTGTTCGAGGCAGTCGGGAAACATGCGTCAGGCAAGATGACCAATGCCGAGCTTAAAGATCTCGAAGACCATGCCTGCCCGGGCCCCGGGGCTTGCGGCGGCCAGTTCACAGCGAACACCATGGCGATCGCGTTCGAGTTCCTTGGGATCTCGCCGATGGGACGGAACGGAGTGCCGGCCATGGACCAGCGGAAGGACGACGTAGCCTTCGAGTGCGGAAAGATGGTCATGGATCTGCTGAAGCGAGATATCCGACCCCGCCAGATCATCACGCGAAAATCGCTTGAAAATGCCATTGCCGCGGTCGCAACCACCGGTGGCTCGACAAATGCGGTGCTGCACTTACTCGCCATCGCGCGCGAAGCCAACATCAAGCTGAGCATTGACGACTTCGACAAGATCAATCGGAAGGTGCCGTTGCTCGCCGATCTGAAGCCAGGCGGACGATTTACCGCCTCGGATCTCTTCGCGGCGGGGGGAACCACGTTGGTCGCCAAACGGCTGCTGGATGCCGGCATCTTGCACGCCAGCCAACCCACAGTGACCGGACGGACAATCGGGGAAGAGGCGAGGGACGCCAAGGAAACATCGAGCCAACAGGTTCTCAGACCCCTGTCGAATCCGATCAAGCAGACCGGCGGACTGGTGATTCTACGAGGGAATCTTGCCCCAGAGGGCTGCGTGGTGAAGGTGGCCGGACACTCGATTATGAAGTTCCGTGGCCCGGCAAAGGTGTACGACCGGGAAGAGGATGCCTTTGTCGCCGTGCAATCCCGTCAAATCAAAGCAGGCGATGCCGTGGTCATTCGGTATGAGGGTCCATCCGGCGGGCCAGGCATGAGAGAAATGCTTGGCGTGACTGCGGCCATCGTCGGCGCAGGCCTTGGCGACTCCGTCGCACTACTCACCGACGGCCGCTTCTCCGGCGCTACCCATGGTCTGATGGCTGGCCATGTCGCACCGGAAGCGATCAAAGGTGGCCCGATCGGCGCCGTGAAGAACGGCGACATGATTGTGTTTGATATCGCCAAACGGACGCTGACCGTGGAACTCTCGCAAAAAGAGATCAAGACTCGGCTCAAGAAGGTCAAACTTCCACTACCCCGCTACACCTCAGGCGTAATGGGCAAGTATGCGCGACACGTCTCATCGGCCTCGGAAGGGGCCATTACGGCATAGTTGGATGCTGAACAGTCGCTCTTCTCGCCAGCCCACCCTCAGTCTGCCAAGACAACCTCTTAGCCCAAGGGCGCACCTTTAATCGGGCGGCGTTCTCGACTCTATCGCCCCTTCATCTTTCCTCGCATCTCTGACATCATGCTGTCGAGATCTGCTTCTGCCTTCGCACGATCGCTGATCAGCTGATCGAGATTGTATGGACGCGCCAGAACCGAAGGAGCTGCCTCCGGCTTCACTGTAGGTTTGAGAGACGGATCAGGCTGAAAAGGCTGGGTTGGTTTGGCTTGAGGCTGCACTGGCGGAGTCAACGCTTGGTCCGTCATAGGCTGTTCCTGTCCTGTGGGCAGCGGAGCCCCTCGTACACCGACTCCTTGGTCCCGAAGCCATTGTGCGGCGACACTCGACTTGAGCGAGAAACTGATACTCGTGATTGGATGGCCATCCTTAGCCACGCGGGCAATCGCCGTGTTGACTCCGATCATCCGGCCGTCTCCATCCAAGAGCGGTCCGCCTGAATTTCCACGATTTAATCCGGTCTCGGTCTGAAACACTTGTTTGCCTGTGACACCGTTAAAGTTATCGACCTCGGCGCTGATGACGCCGGTCGTGAGCGTCCACAGTCCCCCCTGCTCCGGATGGCCAATGGCGACCACTCGATCCCCAATCCTCGCCCGTCCCGATTCACCCAGATCAACGAGAGGCAGAGATTCAGTCACACCATCAAGTTTCAACAAGGCGAGATCCAACGGCTGTGAATAGGCCACGACTTTTGCGCGGACCATGCGCGAGAGATCACGCTTCGCTTCTCCGGTAACCCGAGTCGGCTTAAGAAACACAGATAGACGGGCAAAGGGTTTTCCGGTCTGTTCTTCGATCACAACGTGGGCATTCGTGAGAACCAATCCGTCCGACTGAATAATCGAACCGGTTCCGCCGCTCCCCTTGCCACCGCCATCCGCATGCCCCATCACCATCACCACACCTGGAGCAGCTTGTTCATAAATCTCACGGGGCGATAATTCCTTGCCGGCGGCCACAGTGCTCCATGTCAAGGAGAGCACCATTAAAGCCCCCCACGTTATCGACCTCATTATGGCCTCCTTCATCTAAACTGGGGGCTCCGGTTGCCCAAACGTGCAGACCATCGAAGTTCTGCTGTAGCAAAGCAGTTTTTCGCAGCTTGCAGTGGCTGACCCACCCGTCACGTTCATCCGAACTTTGAACTGTGTATGCACAATACGACGAAACGCGGGAATTGGCTGGGCATTGACGGAAACGAGAGCCACGCTGAAGCAAGGAGCGTGATGGAATAGAGCTAGTCGCGTTTGTAGAATTCTGCAATCATCTCGACCACGTAGCTCTGCTGTGACTCCGTCAGTTCGGCATAGATTGGAATGGACATCACCTCTTCGGCCGCCTGCTCTGACACAGGGAAGGACCCACTTTGATGCCCTAAATCGCGATAACAGTTTTGGAGATGCATCGGAAGCGGATAGTACACTTCCGTGCCGACCCCCTTCTCTTTGAGGAAGGTGCGCAACGCGTCGCGCTTTGGCGCTCGCACGGTGAATTGGTTATAGACGTGAAAATTTTCTGGCGCTGTTGGTGGAAGCTTCACACGATCCGCGTGTTTTGTCTGGGCAAACAACCGTTGGTATCGTTCAGCGTTCCGACGTCGGCCTTCGTTCCACATGTCAAGATACTTCATCTTGATCTGAAGCACGGCCGCCTGGAGCGCATCCAGCCGGCTATTGATTCCCAGCGCCTCGTGGAGATAGCGAACCTCGCTACCATGGACACGAAGCATGGCCATGGAGTCGGCAAGAGTTTTGTCGTTTGTCGTGATGAGCCCTCCATCTCCAAACCCGCCCAAATTCTTGGTGGGGAAAAAACTAAAGCACCCGGTGTCTCCAAGTATTCCGGCGCGCTTCCCCTGCTGTGCCGCCCCAATGGCCTGGCACGCATCCTCAATGACGCGAACCTTTTTACGCTTGGCAATTTCATTGATCGCAGCCATGCCTGCACATTGCCCGAAGAGATGAACGGGAATGATGGATTTCGTACGAGGGGTAATCGCTTGTTCAATCAGCTTGGGATCGATATTAAATGTATCCGGCTGAATATCCACAAACACCGGCTTCGCGCCCAATCGTGAAATCACGCCAGCCGTGGCAAAAAACGTGAACGGAACGGTGATGACCTCATCGCCGGCCTTCACTCCCATCGCCATAAGGGAAAGCAGCAGTGCATCGCTCCCGGAGGCACATCCAATCGAGTAGCGAGACCCGATGTATCGTGCAACGGACTCCTCGAACGCCACGACGCGCGGCCCCAAGACAAATCCCTGCTCATCACAGACAGTCTGTATCTCTGCCATGATCTCTGCACGGAGGGGTTGGAACTGAACTCTCAGATCAAGCAACGGTACCTTCATCGATGCGGCTCTCCAGTATGAATCTCAACAGTCGAACGGCGAATAGGGTGATTTTGCCACTCCCTTCAATACCTGGCTCCTCAACATAATGCAAGGGGTGATTCAGAACGGCGCGCTAGCGGAAATCTCGCCGATGAAAAATAAGGCTGGCCGTGAAAAGAAGCACTGCCGTATACGTCGCCCCGTAGGCGACAATCAGCATCAGGTCCGAACCGTTTATTTCCAAGTGATGCACAACATGTCCCTTCAAGTTGAAACGCTCGAGGTTGGGCAGGAGATAATAGATCCCGTCCAAGATTCCCCGGCTGAGATCGTCCATCTTCGCCCCGAACGTTTTCAGGTCGGCAGTGAGATGCCCGATCACATACATCGCCAACGTGAAGATGGCGCTCAAGGTAGCACTGGTAAATGTGGAAAACAGCAGAGCGACCGCGGTGATCACCATGAACTCGACGAAAATCAGCACCAGCGCCTTGAAGAGCATTCCCTCGACTGGAACAGCTTGGGCATAGAGCACCACCAGCAGTCCCAGTGCCATAACCACCGTGTTGACGAACAGAGTGATCGTGAGTCCCACATACTTTCCGAGCAGAAATTGGTATCGTGCCACCGGTTTGGACACAATCGTGTAGATGGTCTTCTTCTCGATCTCCTTGCTCACTAGGCCGATCCCGACGAAAATGGCAATCAGCACACCAAAGAAGTTAATGCTCCCTAGCCCTAAATCCAAAATGAGACGATGGAATTCCCCCAAGGTTAATCGTGACAGGAGCACAGAACTGCCGATCATGAGCAGGGCAAAGACCAACAGATTGTAGAGGAGCTTGTCTCGAAGGTTTTCTCGAAATGTATTGAGCCCAATCGACAGTATTTTCATGCGCGACTCTCCGATGGGCTCCGTTGCCCTTCGACCTCCCGGATGAAGAGGTCTTCCAGAGACCCTTTCTGAGGATTGAGCGACACCAGTCTCGCCTTTGCCGCACGGATTATCTCCAGTGCCCCCCCGACTTGCTGTTGACTCTTCAGCACAACCAGCATCCTATCCCCTTGCATCACCACTTTGTCGGCAAGGGGGCGTAAGTGGTCCAACCCTTCGGGTGTCAAACAATCTACGATTAATTCCACTTGGTGATTCGCTCCTTGATCCAGCAAGTCGGTCACACGGCCACAGGCCACGAGGCGCCCCTTCAGGATCATCGCGACCCGATCGCATAGTACTTCAGCATCATGCAAGATATGGGAGCTGAACAAGACAGTCTTTCCGGACTCTTTCAGGCGCAAGATCAGATCGCGAACTTCTTTCCGCCCGATGGGGTCCAGTCCGGACATGGGTTCGTCCAAAACCACCAGTTCCGGATCGTTAATTAAGGCTTGGGCGACCCCTACCCGCTGCAACATGCCTTTTGAAAACTTCCT
This sequence comes from Nitrospiraceae bacterium, assembly GCA_041748925.1. Classification (GTDB taxonomy): domain Bacteria; phylum Nitrospirota; class Nitrospiria; order Nitrospirales; family Nitrospiraceae; genus Palsa-1315. The sequence goes on from JBGTCI010000022.1 coordinate 110,257, forward strand.
GAGCTGGAGACCCTTCGCGTGCGTCATACCGACCAGCTCTAAGAGTTCGTCGATTCGCTTATCCAGAACAGCACCCCACAGCCCGAACAAATGCCCGTAGAATCCAAGAAACTCCCGGCTCGTGAGGTAATCGTAGAAGTACGGCGACTCAGGAAGAAATCCCAGCCTGGCCTTGGTCTGCGGATCGCCCAGATCCTGGCCGAACAACCGCGCGCGCCCGCTCGTCGGATAGATGAGGCCCATCAACATCTTGAGGGTGGTCGTTTTCCCCGCGCCGTTCGGGCCGAGAAAGCCGAAAACTTCCCCAGATCGAACTTCAAGGTTGAGGCCTTCCACCGCAGTCACTCGCTTTCCCCAGAACCCTACCCGAAAAACTTTTGAGAGCTGCTCGGTCTGTACCACCAGATCGGAGCTAGTCGTCATGGCTCACTCCCATGTTCTAGGGAAACTGTAGGCCGGCTCTATCTTCGGGAAAAGACTGTAGATAGGTTGTTTACGTTTGAAAAACGTGCGCAGCCGTTCCGGATGTGTCGAGCTGGAGACCGAACCGGTCTTGGGATCCAACCTATAGCTTCCCCCAAAGGGTTCCTGCGGCAGCATCGGAAGAGTCCTCGCCACCATGAGATCTGTGAATGTCGCAGGCAGTTTCAAATATTGTGCCCGATAAGCCTCCACCGCGCTCTCCAGTATGCGCAGATCCCGTTCAATGATAACTTCTTTCTTCCGGTTCACCAAGGATTCTCGCATCTGCGGATCTTGTGTCTCCCCCAAACGGGCTTCAAGAAACGCCAATGCGGTGTCCGGACTCCCTGCCTCCGCAGCCATGCGAGTAGCGAGCCCTGGGAGATAGGATGGGCCGTCCGGTCGGCGGGCCGCCTCCATAATGAACTCTGCCCCCTTGGCCGGATCACCCAGTAAAAAATAATAGTTGTATCCAAGAAGGAAGGGAATGTTCCATACCTCGGGATTCGCGCTAACACCCCTTTCAAGCAGCCGATTGCTCAGGTCCGGGCGGTTGGCGAAATCGCCGAGAATAACCCCCCCGGCATAGTACGCGTAGGCATACTGAGGATCGAGCGTGGTGATCACGTCCAAGGCGTGATACATCCACTCATAATCGTCTGCGCTGTTTCGTTTCTTGCCGATTACCTGAACCAGATTGAGCCAAAGGATATCGGCGCCGAGATGGTGATAGCCGAGCAAGGCCGGTTTCAGATATTCGCCCTTAGGAAGCTGTGCAAGACCTTCGATTTTCGCGACCGTACGATCCTGTTGCCGATCGAGTTGACCTTGCAGCCAAGCGACACAGGCCAACAAGAGAACTCCGCCTATACTGAGCAGGAGGTGATTTAGTATCGGTGGGCTACGATGATGTAAGGCTGTTGAGACCGCCATGATCGAGACATCGACAGGAATGAGTAAAAAGGAAGGTCCCGGCAGCCATATCGGCTACCGGGACCCGGTGACCTTACCTACACCGGCCTAGAACACACCGGTTGTACAATCGTTAGATCCATGATCAACCGTGGCATTCCACGTTGAAACTTGGGCATCACCATCCAGATTGGTCTTAGCGACCGCAACAAAGTTGTTGTCACCAATCGCTGAGACGGCAGCAGTCATAGTTGCACCAGCGTACAAGGCACACGAAACGATCGGCGTGTAGAGCCCCGGGGCCGCAACCGTCCTTGCATCTACGCCATACACGAAATTCACATTCCCAGTTGCCTTAAACCCAATATCGGTGAAAACACCACTCGTACCCCCCACGCCTGCGGCGGTACACCAACCAGTCGCTATAGGAGCCGTTGGTAACTGTCCAATACCCCAAGGCCATGGAACTATTTTTAAGCCGACCGCAGCGGCAGGCTGTCCGACCTCCACGGCAATGCCGACGTAACAACCTCGCTCAGACTGGAAGGCGACTTCAGAGGTTTTGATCGCCTGGAGGTTGGTCTTCGCCTCGGACTGTCGCGACTTCATCTGATACTGCAGGAAGTTAGGGATGGCGATGGCGGCCAAGATCCCGATGATCGCCACGACGATCATCAACTCGATGAGGGTAAAACCTTTTTGCCCTTTCAACCGCTTAAACATCGTACTGCCTCCTTGTTGATGGTTCACTAACCTTTCCCCCTTCACATCCTTGCTTCTTTCTCATCGGAACTCTCATCCGATTTCTGTTACCTAGCCCTATAGCAGGTTCGATGCCGGGTAGCCAGCAAGGTGTGTAAAAACCACATTGCATGAAATATCAAATGGTTGTAATCACCTATGCTAATGCGTAACGGCCACTGGCTTCGGATAGTCTCTCCATCTTTGGTTACGATCTGCCAATATTTGTCATTGACTGTACCGGGCGTGAGGGCTTTCACATTCTCTCCGCGGAAGAGGGAGATTCGCTTGGCTCCGTCATCTCACGAGAGAGAGAATCAGTGAAAGCAATGACTTAGCGTAAGAATACATGACCGAATCTGCCTATCAGACAGAAGCAGCGGAGATGACTTACAGATGGCTGTGAAGGAGGCGAGTTACAGCGGAGAATGAAAGCGAAAACCAGGCAATTGGCTATTTGATGAAGAGCTGTATTACTGAGCCTGTATCTTATCAGATACTCGACGTTTGGCCTGTTGGATACGCTCTTCCTGAGTCGGGTCGCCCATCCCCAGTTCACGGAATCGGTCCATTAACTTGGTATTGGATGGGTCAAGCTCCAGGGCACGGAGCCAGGACTCACGGGCATCTGAGAGATTTCGTTGCTTGGCGTAAATATCCCCGAGATGCTCATAGAGCACCGGATCATCCCCGGCGAGCGCGACTGCGCGCTTCATCTCCGTCAAGGCCTCGGCTAGCAAACCGGACTTAAACAAGGCCCACGCGAGGCTATCGATATAATATCCATTGCTCGGTTTAAGCGCGACAGCCTGCTTGGTCAACGAGAGTGCCCGATCAATTTTGATACCCCGCTCGGCATAACTATAGCCCAGATAATTGAGCGCATCGGCGTGATGGGAGTCCAGCTTGATCGCAGTCTCCATGGCATGCACCACGTCATCGAATCGATTGAGCTTGTCGTAGACCGTGCCAAGATTGAAGTGCAAATCGGCGCTCTTGGGATTCTGACTGAGGCCTTCCTCCAAGACCCTTGCGGCATTGTCGAACTGGTCCTGCTGGAAATACGTCAATCCTAGTACGATGTGGGCTTCAGGCTGCTTTGGATTAATCGTGATGGCTTGGGTCAAATGCGTGATGGCCTCAGGAAATTGTTTCAATCGATAGAACAAGATGCCGAGATGCAGATGTCCTTCGAAATAGGACGGTTCAAGTTGAACGTTAAACGTATACGTCTCGATGGCCTTCTTCGTGTCTTTGGATTCTTCGTAGAGAAATCCAAGATAATCTCTGATTTTGAGCTCCGTCGGACGTGCCTTGAGAATCTGGATCAGTAGATCAATGGCTTTGGAATATTCCTTCTCTTCCCCGTACACAAGCGCCAGTCGAAGCTGGGCATCAAGGTCCGAAGGGTCCTCTGCCAGTAAATCATTCAGTTCCTTCCTGGCTCCCTGGTAATCTTTCGCAGCCACATAGAGGCGAACCAACTGGTGCCGGATTTCCCGGTTTCTAGGATTCACACTCTGGAGATATTTCCGTAGCACGGCGACCGCTCGATCCATGGCCTGCTGTGACTCATAGATCGAAGCGAGCGCAAGATAGGCTGGTTCAAACGAAGCATTGACCGCGATCGCCCGTTCCAAACTTGCCGCCGCCTCTTCTTTTTTCCCCGCATCGAGGAGGATCCGCCCCAGGTGATAATGACCGACGGCAGATTCAGGAGCTCGCGCCAAGCCGGCTCGAATGGCCTGTTCCGCCTCGGGTTGTCGCTTCAGATTCAGGAGCAGCAGACCCTTTGTAAAATAGGGATCGGCGGAAGCTGGCGCAAGATCGATCGCGCGGTCCAACAGTGTCACCGCACGCTCCCCTTGCCCCGCACTGGCTAAAATACCTGCCATCTGCGTGAGCAACTGACCGTCCTGGCTCGGGCCCTCTACCGCTTGGTCCGCATAACGTACGGCATTGGGCATATCGCCCAGCGAAAAATAAAGCCCGGCCAGCCGGGCTTTCACAGACTGGGACGCCGGATCCGCCTTCAGTGCGGCCTGATATTCCTGGATTGCACGATCCATGTCCTGCGCAAGCTCGGCCTGGTACCCCAACATGAAGTGATAGGACGCGGCGGCATTGGGCGGATGAATCGAGGGCGTAGTCTTGGGCGTCGCGGCAGGGGCGATCACCTTTTCAGGAGTCTGAGGCGAGGCGGCGCAGGCCACCACCATCAGGGAGATCAGCAAACAGATAGCGCTAAGAGCCTGTCCAGCATTGCCGTTTGTGGCAAAGGAAAGCAGGTGCGGCACCATTCGAAGCCGCAGCCTCGGCAAAAACACACGTGTATTCACAGTACGATTATGTTGAGGATTTTTTCTGGCTGAAAATGGCACAGATGGGTTCGGATCATTCGTCGCAATAGGAACCTCCTTGTCTAACAGGCTCCTTCGAAGCAACTTACGATTTCGGCTATTCGCCGTTCGGCCAGGAATGACTCGAGTCGTGAACACTCGCACGGTCCTCTTGGTAGACCTAGATGAGCTAGATGAGATTGTGGTGGTCTAAAAGATTATACGAGAGGGGTGACACAGGGTCAAACGACTTCGCGATTGTCCAGGCTCTCGAACTTCGCGAAGCGGTCGTGGAAAAAGAGTTCTTTTCTTCCGATCGGGCCGTTCCGATGCTTGCTCACGAGAATATCAGCAATGCCCTTTCGTTCCGAGTTCTGGTCATACACGTCCTCACGGTAAATGAACATCACGACATCGGCATCTTGCTCGATCGCGCCGCTCTCGCGGAGGTCAGCCAGCATGGGAACGGGTGGCTTCCTGGCTTCCACCGCACGGCTGAGCTGGGACAGTGCGACGACCGGCACGTTGAGTTCCTTGGCCAAAGCTTTGAGCGAGCGAGAAATATCGGAAATCTCCTGCTGGCGAGATTCCGAATCGCTCCGTCCCTGCATCAGCTGGAGGTAGTCGACAATCAACAAGTCGAGCCCCCGTTCGGCTTTCAACCGACGTGCCTTCCCGCGCATCTGCTGCACGGTGATGCCACCGGTATCATCGATATAGATCGGCGCTTGTTCCAGCCGACCTGCGGCTTCCGCAAGACGCCACCAATCTTCTTTCTGAAGCTTGCCGGTTCGGAGACCATGCGAATCGACTCTCGCTTCTGAACTCAACATGCGCAGTACGATTTGAGGCTTTGACATTTCCAGACTAAAAATTCCGACTACAGTGCCCGCGTGGATAGCAGCATGGGCTGCCATCCCCAACGCCAGGCTGGTCTTCCCCATGCTGGGCCGCCCTGCGATCACCACGAGATCGGAGGGTTGGAGCCCCGCCGTGATGTCGTCGAGGTCGTAAAAGCCTGTGGGAACACCCGTGATATGTTCTTTCCGCTTTGACAGTTTGTCGACGAGGTCGAGACTTTCCTTAATGATGGAATTAATGGGAGTGAACGACCGATCCAGCTTTCCCTGGACGATGCTGAATACCGACCGCTCCGCGAAATCGAGCAGGTCGTCGACGGAAGAGACGCCTTCATACCCGCGCGTAAGTACCTCCGTGGAGGTGTGGATCAGTTCCCGCAGCAGCGCCTTGTCGCGAACAATCTTGCAGTGGTAGCGAATATTGGCGGAACTGGCTACGCTTTGCACGAGTTCTGCTAAATAGGCGGCTCCCCCGATGGCCTCAATTTCCCCCTGTACTTTCAACCGTTCCGTCAACGTAATCTGATCGATCACTTCTCCGACGTCCGACAATTCCAGCATGGCACGATAAATCTTCCGATGCGATGTGCGGTAGAAGTTCTCTTCGACCAGCAATTCCATCGCTTTGGCCATCGCACTATTGTCGAGGAGGACCGCGCCGAGAACCGATTGCTCGGCCTCGACATTCTGAGGGGGCAGTTTGGGCTGAGACAGATCAGTGGCTGACATGGATTTCATGATCGTTCCTTGACTTGCCGTCGAGACCTGCGGGCTGCGGTCACCAGGTCGGCAAGCCCCATCTTCTTCGAACGACGGCTCAGATTGCCGGCTTGGCGGCCCTGCCTATGAGCCGCAAGAGACTCGACCACCAGCACCTCGTCATGACCCGTTCCTGGCGCCCCGACCACGACCACGGACGCTGCCTGCTGGGCTAACCCCGCCGCTACTGCAGCGGACACGAGCGCCGCGTCGCTCCCCTTCATCGTCTGCTGTACCACTCGTACGCGAGCCCTCCGCAACTGGGCCACAACCGCCGTCAATCGACGAGTAGCCCGGCGTGGCGCGGCGACAAGATAATCCACTCTCGCTGCCGTCGACCCTTCCTCAGGAAACTCCACGGTGCGGAAGAGTCGATCGACGTCCAGCCCAAAACCGGTTGAAGGCAGTGGCTTACCGAATCGACCGATCAAGTGATCGTACCGTCCTCCGCCGCCTAACTCCGCCCCCATTCCTTCGGCAAATACATCGAAGACGACACCATCATAATAGTCGAACCCACGGAATTCCCCGAGATCCAGAATCAGCGATTCCCGATGGCCTGCGGCACAGAGCAATTGATACACCTGAGCAAGCCGTTCGAGCGGAGCGACCAATGCCGGATCGCCGGCCGCGAGGACCCGTCCACGTGCCAGCACTTCTTCTTGACCATACAGTTCAGGCGCTTCCCGAATCGCACGCGCCGCCATTTTTGAGATACGCTCGCCGGCAAGGATCTCTTCGAGTCTCGGCAGATCTTTTCGCGCCGCCGCCTGCTCAGCCAATTTCTGTCCCTGCGCCGACAGCCCGGATCGCATCAGGAGCCCCTGAATAAACCCTACATGTCCGAGAGACACTTTAAATGACTGAAGGCCTATCGTGCGGAGACATTCGATCATCAAACCGATCACTTCGCTGTCGCTCGTGACATCGTCCAGGCCAATAAGTTCAGCTCCGACCTGAAAAATCTCTCGGCCGCGCCCGGCGTGTTCCTGCTCATAGCGGAACACGGACGTTCGATAGGAGAGACGCAACGGCAGCGCCACGCCCGTGAGCCCCATTGCAACCGTTCTGGCGATCTGCGCTGTGGCATCCGGACGGAGGAGCAGCGTCCGCCCCGTCGTACGATCGACGAATTGATAGCAGTGCTCGATCAGTTTCGGCTCAAGCCCCGGAGCCAACACGTCGAGATACTCGAACGTAGGGAGAATGATCTCATCGTAGCCCCATCGGTTGACTTGATCGAGCAACTGCTCTTCAAGGCGCCGGACCTGCTTGGCCGCGTGAGGAAGAATCGTCGCCATGCCCACAGGGACAAGCGAGCGCTCTCTGGACGACGGGGTGTGCCCCGAAGAAGGGCGGGGCTTCGGAGGAGCGGAGATCATAGCAGACCCGATGGATGGCGCGCGGGGTTAACCCGCATTATTCATGACAGTTCGTCGCGAAATCGCTGAGTCGCGTCGCGAGACCGGCGCGCGGAGCCCTGAGAACCTGAGGCGTACTCGTGCAGTACGTTGAAGGTCCGAGGGACGAGCCCGCCAGCCGAAGGCTCGTCGTAGCAGCGGATCGGCGATTGCAGCAGAAGTGTTCATGGGTAATGCGGGTTAAGACAGTGCCGCGACTTTGACCGATAGAATGTCTTTGCTGGATTTGATCGTCTCAAGCACCGCGTTCGGGAAGACCGCATCGGAGCCAATGATGAGCAGCGCATTCCCACCACGTTTCTCGAGCGCGCATTGCATCCGGACGATGTTGATCTGGTTGTCGCCGAGCACCTTCCCCACCGTCCCGATCACCCCAGGGCGATCGATGTTGTGGATCAAGAGCATGTGCCCCTCCGGCACCACCTCAACATTGAACTGATCGATCTCCACAACGCGCGGATCTTTCTTATGAAAGAGCGTGCCGGCCACCTGGTATGATTTCTTACCGGCCTCCACTCGCACACGAATCAAACTGGTGAAATCGCCTGCATCGGAACTCTTCACTTCCTTTACTTCAATCCCACGTTCCTTCGCGACGATCGGCGCGTTGACATAGTTCACAGGCGCTTCCATCACCGGGCTCAACAATCCTTTCAACACAGCGATCGTGAGCGGCGCAATCGACAGACTTGCCACCTCTCCGCTGTATTCGACGGTGACACGCTCAAGCCCACCTTCGCACAACTGCGTTTGGAACTTCCCAAGCTGCTCGGCTAATGACAGAAATGGCTGGAGCCTTGGGAGCAATTCGGGAGGGACAGACGGGATATTGACCGCCCCGCGGGCAATGCCCTTGGTAAAGTAATCGACGATCTGCTCCGCAATGCCGACGGCCACATTCTCTTGCGCTTCAGTCGTCTGGGCCCCGATGTGCGGCGTACAGATAAAATTATCCAGCGTCAACAAAGGATGATCCGCCTTCACCGGCTCTTCTTCGAACACGTCGAACGCCGCGGACGCCACACGCTTCGTTTTCAATGCCTCAAACAGATCGCCCTCATGAATAATCCCACCTCGAGCGCAATTCACAATCATCACTCCCGGCTTCATTGTCGAGATCGATTGCGCATTGATGAGGCCCTTGGTCTCAGGCGTCAACGGCGTGTGGACAGAGATGATATCGGCACGCTTGAAGAGCTCATCCAGCGGCATCATGGTGATGCCCATCTTCTGCGCGCGCTCCTCGGATAAGTAAGGATCATAGGCAACTACACTCATGCCGATTCCTTGCGCGAGCTTCGTGAGATGGCTGCCGATTTGCCCGGCGCCGACGATGCCGAGCACCTTGCTGTAGAGTTCGACGCCCATAAATTTGTCTTTTTCCCACTTGCCGGCTTTTACAGATGCGGTAGCTTGGGGAATACGACGGCTCATCGCCCAAATCATCGACATCGTATGCTCGGCCGTCGTGACCGTATTGCCGCCCGGCGTGTTCATCACCACGATCCCTCGACGCGTGGCTGCTGGCGTGTCGACATTGTCCAGCCCCGATCCGGCCCGTCCGACGACTTTCAATTTCTCGGCTGCCGCGATCAGTTCCTCCGTTACCTTGGTGCCGGACCGCACGATCAGTCCATCGGCATCCTTGATCTCCTTGAACAACTCTTCCTTCGGCATCTTGGACTTCACCACCACGGTGAATCCGGCCGTTTCCAACAGCTCCACGCCCTGCTTCGATAAACTATCGCTGATGAGAATTTTCATGCCCATTGTGCCTACTCTATCGAGAGTGTCGAAATGAAACTCCTACGCCATGAGAATTTCTTGCGCCTTCGCGACACCGCTTCCAAGCTTCACGGGATGCCCCAGTCCTTTGAGTACCATTTCAATGGCCGCCACCGCCGTGATGATATCGAAGCGGTCCATGTAGCCCATGTGTGAGACTCGGAAAATTTTCCCCTTCAAATGATCTTGCCCACCGGCGGCCGTCATGCCGTATTGGACGCGCAGATTCTTATAGATGGCCTGCCCGTCCACGCCGTCCGGCGCTGAAATAGCGGTAAGGGCATCACTGGGCGATTCCTTTGGAAACAGCGAGAGCCCGGCACCCTGCACCCCTTCGCGCATAGCCTTCGCAAGCATGGCTTGACGGCCAAACACCCCCTCAAGCCCCTCCGCTTTCATCATCTTCAAGACTTCCTGCAAGCCGACAACGAGGGACACGGCCGGCGTATAGGCCGTCTGATTCTTCTGCTGATTCTCGTGCTCTTTCTTGAAATTGAAATAGAACGCCGTGTTCTTCACCTTCTCTGCCAGCTTCCAGGCTTTGTCACTCACGCTCACAAATGCAAGCCCCGGTGGGAGCATCAGAGCCTTTTGCGACCCGGTAATCACGACATCGATCCCCCACTCATCGGTCTTGATGTCGAACACTCCGAGCGCCGTAATGGCATCCACCACAAGAATGGTCTCGCCATAGGGCTTCACGACCTCCGCAAGAGCCTTCACGTCGTGAGCCACACCCGTGGAAGTTTCACTCGCTTGCACATACACCGCTTTAATTCCAGGATCTTTCTTGAGCGCATCGGCCACCACTTTGGGATCGACGGCCCGTCCCCACTCCACCTTAATTTCAGTCACCTCGGCGCCGAAGGTCTTGCAGAGCTTGGTCCATCGTTCCCCAAACTTGCCACCATTAATGGTGAGGGCCTTGTCGCCGGGAGAGAGAAAGTTAGAGACGGCGCCTTCCATGCCTCCGGTTCCTGATGCCGCCAGAATCAGCACATTGTTTTTCGTTTGGTACAACCACTTGAGTCCATCCCGAACTTCTGCGAAGAGCTTATCGAACTCAGGGGCACGGTGATGGGTCATGGGCCGCGCCATAGCCAGCAGCACTTCAGGGGGCACAGGCGTCGGACCGGGAGCCAGCAAATACTGTTTCAACATCGACGAATCCTCCTAACCGGATGAAACGTGAACACTCTTACGCGGGACGGGCGACGATACCATTGCCTCCCAAAAACTGTCAAGGCGAAGAACCGCATAGACGCGCGTATTTTCAGACTGTTGTGGCCTATTGACCCCGCGATCACTTCCACTGACAATCTGTGCGAACGGTGAAGCGGCTCCCCCTGTGCTACCAAAGGAGGGGCGTTATTCCCTTTGCAATTCCTTGACACGAGCGCAGTCTATCGATAGTCTAGCCCCACACGAACATGACACACCGCCCACACGATACCGATTGCCCCCTCGCCTTGATGAGGTCACCCAGGTTAGGACATGCCGTCCTCCCGGTGGCTCTCTTCCTTGGAGGGTGGCTCAGCTTCTCCGCACCTACTATTATGGTAGCGCAGGCTGGAACCTCTTCCGCACCCGCTACGGTTGACCTGTCTACACTTGCGGAGGAGAACACAACGGCGGAAGACGAGCCAGACGCAAACTTGGTCCCGCTCGATACCGAAGGTCCACCACCGGAGGCCGCTAGCCAGCCAAAAGCAACAACTAGTAGTGTTCCGAGGACTGAAGACCTCTTGCAGCTGAACCCAGCGTCACCGACAACTGCGCGGTTCTCAGACGCCTTGAATCCTCCGGCTGAACTCACCCACACACAAGACCCTTCCGGAAATGCCGCAGACCAGATGGAATATGCGAGCTACAATGTGCCGATTGTCATGGACTCCTCAGTCCAGGCCCATATTCGCTACTTCAATACTGCCATTCACGGTCGCTTCGAACAGTGGTTGTTCCGACTCAGCCGCTATCAGCCCCTTGTCGAGACGATCTTCACGGAATTTCACCTCCCCAGCGATCTGGTCTACCTCTCACTGGTGGAAAGCGGATTCAACCCCTATGCGTACTCACGAGCCAAAGCTACGGGCCCCTGGCAGTTCATGAAGGGCACGGCCAAGGTCTACGGGCTCCGTGTCGACAGCTACGTTGATGAACGCCGGGACCCCATCAAGTCAACGGTGGCTGCGGCACGCTATCTGCGTGATCTCTACGACCTCTTCGGCGCCTGGCCGCTCGCGATGGCTGCCTACAACGCCGGAGAAGGCAAGGTGATGCGAGCCCTCCACAAGGCCCGAGCCGAAAGCTTTTCCGAGATTTCAAAGACACGATTGATTCGGCGTGAGACAAAAGAGTATGTGCCTCGATTCATGGCCGCCACGATTATCGCGAGGAACCCGGATCGATATGGCTTCTCTCAGGAATCTGCAGAGCCGCATCAATTCGATGAAGTGATTGTCACACGGCCAGTCCATTTCCGCGCCATCGCGAATGCCACCGGCATTCCCTATGAAGAGCTCCGGCTCTTAAATCCTGAGCTGCGGCGAGACGCTACCCCCCCGGCGACGAGACTTATCACCTCAAGGTTCCGGTGGGAACGAAAGCGAAAGTAGAACAGATGTTTGATCGCATCCCAACCTACAAGTTTCCACCACTTCCTGGAAAGGCTCAGTTTGCCACCGCCGGGCCCTCTCGCTGGTATAAGGTCCGCGTAGGGGACACGCTGGGAAAAGTGTCGAAACGGTTCCGCGTCCCGCTCAAGACGCTCAAGACGAAAAATAACCTCTCCAGCCCGACTATTCGACCGGGCGACTTTCTCGTGATCAGCCGCTAGGTTCCATTCCTCTTTCCGTCTACCCGCAGGACAGACCAAGCCCAGAACCGGGATACCGGCAAACCAGAACCCCTGGCAGGCTGCGGAAATGCCATGCGGGCACGCGAGACCTTCGATTCCGCATTGTGCGGCGCACCAAGATGACACTCCTGCAGGATGCTCAAAAAGGCCGTCCAGCAAGGCCGCAGCGAGTGAAGATCCGAAGGCGTACCCTCAGGGGTACGTTGAGGATCTGAACGATGCGAGAACGATGCTGGCGGACTTTTTCAGCATCCTGCGAGGATTATTTCTTGCCTGCTGAAGAGGGAGGAGCCGGAGGGTTTTTCTGTGACGGAGCAATGGCCGGAGCTGTCGACGGCGTGACTGGCGCTGATTCCTGCGATTTCTTGACATCCATGATCTTGGCCCGAATCGTGGCTTCACTGGTGAAGGGAGAGTTCGGATAGGTCTTTATCAAGTCCTGATAGCGAGCCACGGCGGCCTCAGTTCGCATCTGAGATTCTTCCAGGCGCGCCAACTCAAATAGCGCCTGATCCCGGTTCAACGTACCGGGGGTCTCCAAAATCCAAGTGAGTGCCTTCACTGCCTGATCCCGGTCTCCCTTATGCAAGTACACATAGGCCAGGCGTTGTTGGACTAGCCCAGCCATGGAGGGATTCGAACTGTATGATGCAAGAAATCGCTGATAGGCATCAATAGCCGCGCTCAATTCATTGGCCTGGACCAATGTATTTGCCAAATGATACAAGGCAAGTGGCGCCGTGGAGGTTCGTGGATATTGATCGACAATTTGCCGATACCTCGCAATCGCTTCCTTGAGCGCGTGATCAACCTTTTGAGGATCGTTTGCAGAAGGAGCAATCAGGAATCGCATCGCCTCATGTTCAAGCTCTTGTGCTTTCTGCGAGGCCTGACGGTCAAAATAAAACACCCCTCCGACCACGGCAGCCGCAAGCACCAACACTCCCAGACCAACCAGGAAGGGGCGCCAGTAACTCTGTGAACTATGCAACGTATGGTCGAGCCAGCTCAACATGTGGGCTTCATCGACCGGAAGAGTTTTCGCCGGGACCTTGATACGGTACGTCATGGATGGATTGTCAGAGAGGGCGGCGCCAGTTTCCTCAAATTGTGTGCGCGCCTTATACTAAGGATGTCACGTTTTTGTCAATGATGCAGCGGCGACGTGCTGGTTTTCAGACAGCATACCACCTTCCCTCTTTAAAGCCGGGTCACTTCGCATGTTTGAAAAACGACTAGAGGAATTGGCGGCGCGGCATCTGACCAGGCGCCTTACACCGCTCCACTCCAGCGTCGGTCCTCTGGTTGAAATGGCAGGGCGCCAAATTCTCCTGCTCGCTTCGAACGACTATTTGGGGCTGGCCATGCACCCGGAAGTGATTCAGTCCGCCATAGAGGCGACACAACGATTTGGCGCCGGAACCGGGGCCTCTCGGCTGATCTCAGGTTCGCTGCCACCACATCAAGAGCTAGAGTGTGCCCTGGCACAGTTCAAAGGAACCGAAGCCGCACTGACATTTAGCTCCGGCTACCTCGCGAATATTGGGGCCATCCCGGCACTGGTCGAACAAGGTGGTCTGATTCTGGCCGATCGTCTGTGCCATGCCAGTCTGATCGACGGCTGCCGGCTCAGCGCGGCCGACTTTCGTATCTATCGCCACAACGATACCAGCCACCTCCAGTCCCTTCTGACCAAGAAACGCCGAGCGCGACGCACTCTGATTGTGACCGATGGTCTGTTCAGTATGGACGGAGACCTCGCACCGTTACCCGAACTCAGTCGGTTGGCCCAGGACCATGAGGCCGAACTCTACATCGATGACGCCCACGGCACGGGCGTCATGGGAGCGCATGGACGAGGGACCGTCGAACATTTCGGTCTTGAAACCCAGATCCCGTTTCAGATGGGAACCTTGGGCAAAGCCTTTGGCAGTAGTGGCGCCTACCTCGCTGGCCCCTCGACATTGATCCGTTATCTCATGAACACAAGCCGATCCTTCATCTTTACCACGGCGCCCCCGCCAAGTTCCGCTGCTTCCGCCACGGCAGCGTTACGAGTCCTGCAACGAGAACCGGAACGGCGAGCCCGCTTATGGGCCAACCGTGAACGGTTGTACTCGGGATTGACGCAATTGGGATTCCGCCTCTCCGCTAGCGTGAGTCCGATCATGCCGATCTTGGTCGGCAATGCAGAAACCGCACTTGCGTTTGCCGAACACCTGCTCGCAGAAGGTGTGTATGCTCCGGCGATTCGCCCTCCAACCGTTCCCGACGCCACCAGCCGCATCCGTGTCACGGTCACATCCGAGCACAACACCAACCATATCGATCAGGCTCTCGCTGCATTTCAACGCGCAGGGCAATCGGCGGGACTGATCTGACCCAACCCCTCACCTCTCCGCAGTACACCGCCAAAGAATTTGCGCAGTCGCTTCCGGCTATTTCCTTGCTTTCTCGTCACCCTGTGGCATTATGCTCGCAAGCATTACTGTGACTCGACAAATTATTATCCTACCCTTTCATACCGAGGAGTCCTCTTCATGGATATTTCGAAGCTCCTGACCTTCACGGCTAAGGAGGGCGCGTCGGACTGTCATATCAGCGCCGGCGAGCCACCAATGATCCGGGTGAACGGCGACCTCAAAAAACTCGATCATCCCGCCCTGACCACGGAAGAAACGCATTCGCTGATCTATGACATGATGAGCGATACCCAACGGAAGAATTTCGAGGAGAAGCGCGAGTGCGATTTTTCCTTTGAGCTGGGCGACATCGCCCGATTCCGCGTCAACGTCTTCGTCCAAAGCCGTGGGCTTGGCGCCGTCTTCCGAAACATTCCCACCACGATCATTCCGATGGAAAAGCTCGGCATGCCTCCGATCGTACGGCAGCTCTGCGATCGGGAAAAGGGGCTGATCCTTGTCACCGGCCCAACCGGGTCCGGTAAATCGACGACGCTGGCCTCCATGGTCGATTATTTGAACAACACATTCGAAGGCCACATCATCACGATCGAAGATCCGATCGAATTCATCCACAAGACAAAAAAATGTCTCGTGAATCAGCGAGAGATGGGCGTCCACACTCTGTCGTTCGCAAACGCGCTGAGAGCCTCCCTCCGCGAAGATCCGGACATCATCCTCGTGGGTGAAATGCGCGATCTGGAAACCATCCAGCTCGCCTTGACTGCCGCGGAAACGGGCCACTTGGTCTTTGCCACACTCCACACATCCAGCGCGCCGAAAACCGTCGACCGCATCATCGACGCCTTTCCCCCACACCAACAGTCCCAGATTCGCACACAGCTCGCAGAAGCGTTGGAAGCGGTCATCACGCAAACCCTGCTGAAGAAAAAATCAGGCGGGCGTGTCGCCGCCCTCGAAATCCTGGTCGCCACAACCGCGGTCCGGAATCTCATTCGAGAGGGCAAGTTGCACCAGATTCCCGGGGTCATGCAGGCCAGTCAAAAAGACGGCATGCAAACGATGGACATGGCACTATTCGAGTTAGCGACCCGTGGAGTCGTCACGAAGGTGGAAGCCCAATCGCGCAGCATGAGTCCCAATCTGTTTGGAACTCCAATGGGCGGCGCGGCCTAAGATACCTGGCAAAAACGGGGGTAGCGATGGATGTTCGCAGTCTTCTAAAAGTCATGGTGGATCAAGAAGCGTCAGACCTGTACCTGACCGTCGACTCGGCGCCCGCCTATCGGGTCCATGGCTCGACACAACAAACCGACGCGCCGCCGTTTACCAACGAACAACTCGAAGCCCTCGCGCTGGCGCTGATGCGCGGTCAGCAGCGCGGGGAATTCGAGGAAAAAATGGAAATGAATCTGGCTCTCTACTACAAGGAGCTCGGCCGTTTCCGCGTCAATATTTTTCGGCAGCGAGGGAACGTCGGCTTGGTCTTCCGGCATATCAAAGCGGAGATCCAGACCACCGAGCAGCTGGGCTTACCCTCGATTGTCAAAGACATCGCCATGACAAAGCGCGGGTTGGTGCTGGTAGTCGGAGCCACCGGCTCCGGAAAATCCACGACCCTCGCAGCCATGATCGACCACCGTAACACCGTTCATCCCGGTCATATCGTCACCGTGGAAGACCCGATCGAGTTTGTCCACAATCATAAGCGATCGCTCATCACGCAGCGAGAAGTGGGCTTCGACACGCTCTCATTTCAAAATGCGCTCAAGAATACCCTGCGGCAGGCGCCGGACGTGATTCTGATCGGCGAGGTCCGGGACACGGAAACGATGGAAGCCGCCATCACCTTCGCGGAAACCGGACATCTCTGCATCGGCACCCTCCACTCGAACAATGCGAATCAGGCCATCGAACGCATCATGAATTTTTTCCCGGTCGAGCGGCATGCGCAGATCTATCTCCAATTGTCGCTCAATCTTCGCGCCATTATCTCTCAGCGACTCGTGCCGTCCGTGGACGGAAAGCGGGCCCCGGCGCTGGAAATCTTGCTCGACACGCCCCGTATTAAGGATCTCATCAAGAAGGCCGAGGTCGACTTGCTCAAAGAAGCGATGGAGCAAGGAGTGGAAGAGGGCTGTCAAACGTTCGACCACGTCTTGTTCCAACTGTACAAGGAGGAGCGGATTTCGCTCGAACAAGCCTTGATCAATGCCGACAGCGCCAACAATCTCCGGCTCAAGATCAAGCTCGAAGGCCTGAAAGGAGACGATGCGATCAACGCGCTCCTCGACAAAAAAGCAGGCGACCCTACAACAGGCGCCTTCAAGATCCAGGGGGGAGCCGTAGGAAAGGTGTCCCCCTTGCGTAAACGGTAGCCTCCTCCTCACCACCACCACACGCCTCGTCGCGATCCGGCGGAAATCACTACGGTTACTGAGCCACAGCAACCCCTTGCCGCTCAAGATACGACGCAATCTTCTCCAGCGCGAGCGCGCTGAGTTTCGCGCCATACCATATCGGCATCGTGCCGGCCGGATATCCCGGCACGACAAACACTCCCGGTTCGATGACCGATTCGATCACATACTCGCGCACGGTCTTCGCGTGCCCCCGGTAGGCCGGATCGGCCAATCGCGCAGGCCCCGTCGCGCCTAATAAGAGCGGCGGCCCTACCCGCCCATCGGCCCCAGGGATACCTGGAACCGTGTGGCACACCAAGCAGCCGGCTTTCGTAAAGATCTCTGTGATCGGTTCATCTCCGGTGACCAGCGGAATCATATCAGGGGCAAACACTGTCGCCGAAGAGACTGGAACTGGCGGCACCGAAGAGGAATTGATCGAGCGGAGGGCGAACAAGATCCCCAGTAGCAGCACAATCACGATGAGGGGTGTCATAGCTCGTTCAGGCATGGAATCGGTCGTACGAAAAGTCCGGCAGGCTCTCAATCGCGCGACAGGCACGTCTAGTTAGACAAGCGCGACTCGTAAGCCCTGATTTGAGTGTCTCACCGTTCTCGCCCGTCTCACGCGGCTATCCTGCGGGAGTATTTTTTGTGCGACACGGGTGAACCATCGACGTTCTCGTGAACCAAGATAGATGTCCCCTACGATGCTCACATTCGCCGGCCTACACTAGGCCAGTGCTACATTCACTTCGACACATTCATGGCGCAGCGAAATCCGATCGTCCGATCCTCGAAATCCTGGCCAGCTGAGAACCGCGCCGTCACACGCAACGCTGACGGTATATCCGCCCATGACCCGCCTCGTAGCACACGCTTCTCACCAGTAGCTGGGCCGAGCGGATTCCTCCCAGGACTCTTTTGATAATAGTCACGCTCATACCAGTCCGCCACCCATTCTGCCGCGTTCCCCGCCATGTGAGAGACGCCAAACGGGCTTCTCCCGCCCTCTTTGAGCCCATGCCGCACGCTCATTCCCTCAAGACCGCTGGTCACGGCCACCAACGTGATAGCCTCACTCACCCACATTCCTCTGTTATAGTTGGCAATATCGACGAACGGCTGCATATCTCCCCACGGATACCGGCGCCCGTCTGTCCCCCGAGCCGCCTTCTCCCACTCAGCCTCTGTCGGAAGCCGTTTCCCTGCCCACCGGCAATACGCGGCTGCCGATTCCCATCTCATTCCAATGGCCGGCCGATCTCCAACCGTCGTTGCCGCCTCATCGTCCCAGGTTGGAGGAGATTCATGTTTCGTCTTTTCCAGAAATTTCCGGTAGAAGCCGAGGGTGACTTCATACCGATCGATGGAGTAGGCATCAAGCGTCACGGTATGTTCAGGCCGCTCGTTTGGCAGACCGTCGTGACTACCCATGATGAATGGACCGGCGGGGATCAGGACCATCGGAGCACCATCCAGCCCGCGACTCGCCTCGACCGACGAAACCGCCTGTCCGCCCTTCGAAGATTGTGGCTCTGCTACCCCAAGACAGATGGCCCCTGTTACGAGGCTGATCCCAGCCCACAACATCGACTGTCGTCTGCGCATTGCCGTCTCCATCGCCGTAGCGTTCTAGCAGGATGCTGAAAAAGTTGCTCGTTTCACCCACCCGACACTGGCGCGCCCGCATAGTTTTTCCGCAACCTGCCGGAAGAAGCAACCCAACCGCCGGCCAGTGTATCCAGCCCACACGACAAACTCAACGGAATGAAAAGACTGAAACGACGGGTTGGCCACCGAGATGAAGCGCGGTAGAATCGGTAGCCCCAACGGGAGGCGGGGGCAAGATGCCGGAAAAGCTATAACAGGAACCACTTCATAGTGAAGTGTAGACACTAATTCCAGACCAACGTGTAGCGCGCGCTTGAGAGGGATCTGTAACCCTCTACGTTGAGGCAATACCTTTTGACGACCCATACCGCTAAAAGAGGAGATGAATATGAAACGATTTACAATGACTATATGAGCGGGCGTGCTAGGATTCACGGTGAATGTTTGAGCGTTGCTAGTGCTCAAGAATGGCAGTGGAATCCTGCGTGTATCAAGCCCTTTCAGTACACGCACTATCATGAAGATCTTCCCAGAGCGTTAGGAGGCCAACGTGAACAAGCCTATTCTCTATCACGATATTGATGGTGTGCTCTTCGGCGATTATGCCGGTGAATTCCAGCTACGGCCAGGCTTGAAGACGTGGATCAAGTGGGTGCATGAACACTTCGAGGTAGTGTTTCTTACCATGTGGAAGCACGAAGAGATTGACACACTGTTGTCTGTTCTCACAGTGGAGAAATTCATGAAATCCCTTCAGGCCCCAAGCTTTCGCTCAGCGAACTGGAAAAACCACGACAACAAGGAACTCTGGGTTGCTGATGCCGTCGCAAAGACAGGCGCGCGTGAATGGTTCTGGATTGACGACGAGGTGCCGGCCGAGGAAAGGCTACAGCACCTTGGCCTTGATCCTAATCGGTGTCTCAAAGTCAATTCAAAGGGAGCCCACGAACTCGAAATCCTCAAAGACAAACTGCAACAGATTCTCTGCCGTTCCTCTGCAGCCTAGGTGAATCGCATCGTGGAACGTGTTCGCGATATACGTGGCGCTGCTGCTGCTTGCGTGGGACCATCCTGACCGGGGCGGCGAGGAAGACCATCCCGCGTCTCTCAGCAACATCAAATTTGTTATGGTTATCTCGTCTCCCCCAGAATCGGTACGTCCTCCTCGGTCGGAAGAAGTACATGGCTGTCGAACCGTGGCCGTACGCGCGGTTGCCGGATGGCTCCTGTTAATTCTCATGGGCATTGTGCGTGACACCCCGCATGGTCAGCGCGTCGTCCCCTTCACCACTCGCTGCCTCATCTCAATGCCTAAGCTGTCGTATCTTAGGCATCCGCTGCTCATTTGCTTTTTGGCTTCCACTCCTGCGCCAGCTTTTGCGCCTCGGCAATCTGGGCAGGGGTCATCTGCTTGGCGGTCGAATCACGAAGTTCGGCCGCTGGCTTGTCTCCGTTCGTTGCTGCCAGGCTGTACCACTTATACGCCTGGACAATATCATGCGGCACCCCTTGGCCATCATCGTACATGATGGCAATTTTTGTTTGAGCGACAGCCTCTCCTTGGTCTGCGGCCAGACGGAACCATCGCAAGGCCTGCCGATAGTCTTTCGGAACTCCCTCTCCGTTAAAATACAACGTCCCCAGGCTGAACTGCGCCTTGGCCTGTCCCTGTACCGCCGCTTTTTCATACCACTGCCGTGCTTGAACATCATCCTGCGGCACGCCTCGGCCTTTGCGATACAGCGCCCCAAGGTTGTACTGCGCAAGGGCATCTCCCTGCTCCGCCAGCGGTCGCCACTCACGCAAGGCTGTGGCGTAGTCTCCACGGTTTTTGGCATCCATGCCAGCCTGAAAGTCAGCCCATGCGGGTACGGCGAAACACACGAACGAGAACACAAGGGCGATGGGGAACCGGAACGACATGCGCCCATCGCCACTCATAGGACATACTCCTTCGGTTCCTGCACCAATCGTTTCACATAGTGCTCAAGCCGGGCTACGGTGTGCGGCTTAATCGCAAGATTCTCCACAGCAAACTCCTGCCTCCGTGACCACCGAACAACGGCCTGTGGTATCAGAATGCTTTGTTCATTCGGCAGGGTAACGGTTAGCGAGAGGGTTTCCCGTTGTCGCATTGGGAGGTCTCCTGAGAGACGCCAACCTGAACGCGAGAGATTCCACGCCGTGCCTTGGCCTTGGAAGGGGCCAGCGTTGTACGTGATGGGGCATTGCACAGGGAAGCGGCGGTTGGGACAGATCGTGAAGGGCATCGGAGGTCTCGCAGGGTGGTGTATTGTAGGGGGTTGGGCAGTAGGGCACAAGGGCCGAAACGGGAAAAGCCAGAATTAAACTACACCCCTCTCTCAGGGCATGGTCGCTTTTCTGCGCATTCACCAACAGAAGGTAAAGACGGCTCCTATAGACACTTGTTTGTGCTTGTCGAAATAGCTATCCTACTAGACCGGATCTGCAAGGTGAACACGTGTCACTGGCTAACACACGGCTGGGTATTGTCCTCGTTCTGATTCTCACTGCCTGTAGCGCGCCGCCCAAGGCGCCCGCCACCGATGAGCGAACCATACAACAAGGTGGCGGAAAAGATGAAGCCCTCTATACAGGGAACCTGCCCCCAGGAACAGCGGAGGTACCCCCAACCGCAACCCTACCAGACTCTCGATGCGCCAAGCAGCTGAAAGAGGGCTACGCGGTGAGAGAACGCATCGATAGGGAGTACGCGCAGAGCAGAATTGCTGGAACCTTTCGAGATCGGAGAGATGAATTCATGGCGAGGTGGGTGAAAGAAACAGGGCAGTGGGCTGCAGAGACCAAAACCGTTCTTCTCCAAATTGGTGGGCCGACCGCAAAGACCCGCTTCCAAAATGCCCAAACACCGATAGGCATGGTGAGTGGAGATGTGGGGTGGAACAATATCAGAAATTATCTTCGGACAAGATTGGCCGCCCTCGAGTCGATCTGCAAGGGACCATAGCCTCACCGACGCCGATGCTCCCGCCCGTGTGCGCGGTCATCAATATTCGCCCTCATCTGGTACACGCTCTCCCACGATGCCCCTCTCGCTCCTCTCCCACTCATTCGTTTCGGCACCTCTACCTGGGCCTACAAAGGCTCGCAAGGTCAGGTCTATAAGAGGCAGTGTGCAAAGAGGGCATTTGCTCGGGAAAATCTTGGTGAGTATGGCCAGTATCAGTACCGCCAGCAGGTTACAAGACAGGCAAACCAGCTTCTAACGACTCTGACCCGACAACGGCGGCTCAACCGGTCCGGCCCATTCGCCGTCTAAGTCATTCAATGCCACATCATCTGATGTGGCGAGATAGAGTCCCTCTCCGTCGTCATCGATAAAGTGTAGAACTTTCACGGTCTTTCCATCGCACTCACCGCGATACCAATACCACCCAGTCTTCGTCGGCTTCTTCGTCGTCCAGGTCAGATTACTCATGCCGACAGCTCCAGCGGGCCGGCCCATTCGCCCTTGTAGAACAGCACGACTTCTTCACCGTACTGTCCACTTGCCAGGACCGCCGGATTACGACCCTGTCTGACAACTCGTTCAACTGATGGTTCCTCATGGCTTCGCGCGATACTAGCACCCGCCCCGAGCTTGTTGTGAGTGGATACAGCCTATCTGGTAAACCATGTGTACAAGCTGGAAGTCTACTTGTCCATCTTCATGTCCTTGTCACTCGCCATGCTTTTGCCGCTCTCCATCATCTTCCCGTCCATCATCACCATCTGACCTTCCTTCATCTGCACTTCCTTCCCGTTCTTCATCACCATCTTGCCGTTCATCATGACCTTCGTGCCGTCGGACAGGGTCGTCTCTCGATCCATCCGGGTAACCTCCTTCCCGTCCTGCATCATGGTCATCTTGCCATCCTTCATCATGACGCCATCCTTCTCGACGGCTACTACGGGGGAGGCAAGGAATGAGACGGACAACAAGAGCCCAACAACTGCGAGTGTAACGGTGCTGTACTTCATCATGGCGTAACCCTCCAAATTTCATTTGTTAAAGAGTGGTGCGAATGCACTGTCCCGGACGACTCGGGCACTGGAGCGCCACGGAGGTCCGCGCCCGGCTTGGAAGGACGTGAGACCGGTCTCGTTACTCAGTTGCCACCGTTCGGCAAGGTCGAGGGCGGGCCGTCTTCTTTGGAGTAGCGGGCATAGGCCTACAGCTAAGATTCTAAGAATACCGCGCATCAACAGATCAGACATCGTTTCGCGATCTCCTCAGAGCCAACCGTTCGTGCCACTGGCCTAGAGCATAATCCGCCGTCACACTGGCCACGCGACACACCGCGCGGTTCAAGACATCGAAGCAAAGGTCAATGGGGCATGGCTTGCGCCTGCGACGTTGTTGGACTTAACCGCAGCAGCTCGGGCCGCTCTTCAGCGCTCCCGCAGACTTGCCCACGTATTGCTCCGGATGAAGATCGAACTTCTCTTGGCACTCGGAGCCACAGAAGTAATACATCTGTCCGTCGTGCTCGGTTCGTCCAGCTGCGGTAGTCGTTTCTATGTCCATACCGCACACAGGATCTATCACAGCTGTTGTGGGCTTCATTCTCATCGCTCCTTCGTGTGTGACGTTTGTGTCATTGATCGTTACAGTTGAAGTCGGTCCTCAGAAGTCTATCCCTATCATGAGTGACCATAAGTCGATGCCCATTGCAGGACGCTGGCTCCCGACAGTCGGCATCCGCCACAAGTCGAGGGATAGCTCATACCTATCCTGCTTCACATAAGCCCGAGTGTCTTGTTCAAACGCAGTACTGAGCGTACGGATCGGGGTGTCTATAAACGCATACGGACGCTCCAGGCCTATGCGGACCGATGTGTCGCACGACTCCGAGAAACTGATGGCAAACATTAACGGTAGTAAACAGGTCATGATGACTCGTCTGAGTCGGTGCCGCCGTGGGAGTGGCGGAAGCGAAACCGCATGTGCCAGTTCATGTCGATTGAAGCGAGAGATACGTGCATGTCAGGCCATTAGTGTTATTGGGGTACAACTCGCTCTCATACCGTGATACATCCAGGAGGACTCGGGGACCCATTGTAAGGTTGATGCTAGGACTCTTGGGGGACGGGATCTGGTCAAAATAGCTCAGTCGTGAAGAATTAATTCACAGAATGGCACATTCTTGGCGGGAGGGGAGGTAGAGCGCTTCGTGTTTTGAATGTCGCCTGCTGTCTAACAGAACATGACGGCGAACCTATACACCTGATCGGCAGACCACTATCTAATACGTCGTCTTGCTCCTCTCTGTTACACCAGCTCCGTATCAGTAGGTCCATGTGACCTGGGCTGTGAATACATTTTTCGTATAATGGTAAACGGGGATATTAGAGTCGTTCCAAATGCCTTGATACTGCAACGCCACTGTCAGGGAGTAGGGAAAGGGCTTTGACAGCTGCAGGAATAGAATCCGAGAGGTATCGGATCTGGCCGAGAGAAGGCCGTCGTTGTCGGTAAAAAGTGTTTGCGCATATTCGTAATCTCGCCAGTGCCATTCATAATCCATCCGCACTGCTAGGTTTTGCCAGGGTAGAGCCATTTCTCCACCGGTTTGCAATCGGTTGCCCCTGTATGTGAACGCTGTGCCCTTGGATGCCTCCGTATCATGCTGATAGCCCAGGCGAAGGAGATACCGGTCCTGCGCAAATCGAAACACGTGCAGAAAGCCGAACATATTATTCTGCGCATCTCGGGATTCGGGAGCAAAGCGGATATCACTGTCGCCTGGCTCGCTAAAAAAGTTTTTGGTCTGATGACGATAGAGCACGGTCGTCAGGTGCTGCACGGTTCCCAAGCCTGGCACCATCGTGCTTGGCGGAACAATGACTGCAGGAAGGACCAGCGACCGTCTCGATAAGAAACCGTCAAGGCCCAGAAACATATAGTCGTAGGTGTACTGAGCCCCCAGCTCAAAGGGCAAGGCTCTGAGCGTGCCTCGGTACGCGCCGGATAGGCCTCCCAAATGATCTTGAATGTTGTAGGAGCCGACACCGCTGTCCGTATTGACGGTCTGATAAAACGAATAGGTAGCCTTGGCTTCTAAGGGACCCTGTCGATA
This sequence comes from Nitrospiraceae bacterium, assembly GCA_041748925.1. Lineage (GTDB taxonomy): Bacteria > Nitrospirota > Nitrospiria > Nitrospirales > Nitrospiraceae > Palsa-1315. Next base: position 134,933 of record JBGTCI010000022.1, read on the forward strand.
GAACGCATACTCGGCCTGCAGCGAGGTTAAGAACCCCGGGGAGCTGGTCGGGCGCTCCCGCAATGCTTGGACGAACGGATCGGCGTTGGAGCTCGGATTGATTGCCACATTATCGTCGTAGAAGCCACCTAGACTGAGTTGAGATTTGAATCGGGCGAGCTCCCGCTTTTTCGGAATTGCAGCCAGCGCTTCCTGGATACGGACCGATGCGCCGGTTACGGGCGACATGGGCTGCACTTGCTGGACCGATGCCAATTCCGACAAGGCCTGATCGGATAGTCCGAGTACGCCTAGCGAGAGCCCCCGATAAAATTTGGCCAATTGTCGGATGTCGACATCCGACGAACGGACCGCGCCGAAGGCTTCCGCTGCGCCTTCGTAATTCTTGTGCCGGTACCGGAGAAATCCTACATAATATCCCAAATGATCAAAGTCAGGCTGTCGGCGAAACGTTTCTTCGAGCAATGGTTCCGCTTTGTCGAACTGAGCCAGCGCAAAGTAGACGCCTCCGAGTTGATACATGACGTCCAGGTCATCCGGACGCAGACCATGCAGAGTTTCGAGCGGCGGCACAGCTTCCTTGATTTGGCCCAAGCCAAGATGCGTCAACCCAAGATAATAGAGCGCTCTGGCATCCTGCGGGTGAAATTCCAGCGCTCGGCGAAGTAGGATGAGCGCCTCCTCATAATGTTGGGTGCGATAGGCAAGGGCTCCTTCCGCCGCAGCGACTTCGGCATCCGGTTCCTGAGCATAGGCTTGGACGGCAATCGAGAACCACATGGTCATGATCGCCGCAGAGAAACGGAGAAGCCAAAGGCGCGAAAAAGCTATGGAAGACATTGATATCACGCTCTTATCAGAAAGCTGCTCCACCATATATATCGTCGATAATATCTGCAGAACTGGGGGGAACCCCAGTTTGAGCCCCATAGTCACCCTTGACTAGTGACGTATTGATCTTGGTACAGAAGGGAGAGGCTAGGTATCGCCACCGCGACGAGTATCATCGTCACCCGTCACGTCATCTCTGCCCAGACTCATCCTTTGCGGGATGAGCTTCATAGGCCAATCGGGGTCATTCAACATATCTACCTAAATCGGCTGATCCAGGCGCACACACTCTACAAGTTTTTTTATCCTCAGTCTGGGGTTCCTCCGAGTTTAAACACGCACCCGCATTATATAAGGTGAGATCAAGCCTACGTATCTTCCACTCTTCCACATTATTTGGTGTCATATGGCCACCCTTCTTAAAGTCGTCGTCGTCGCAATCCTCTGCGCCCCCGTGTTGGGTGTCGCCTCCCTGGAGGCCGCTGGAGGAGAGATGATCAAGCAGGTCGTTGGACAGCGAGCCTTCGGATTGATTACGAGTGTGATAGGCGCTCCGGTGCTGGGAGCGGTCGGGAGCGCAACCCGAGATCTTTCGGTTGGCACTACGGTGGCCATCGCCGACGAAGTGCGCACGGGCCCAGATGATACATTGGAAATCCTGTGGGGTCGGCGCGCACTTATTCTGGTACGGCCACAATCGAAAGTCCTGATTCAGGAATCGAACGCCGGGCAGACGGAGATTTCCCTAAGTGATGGAAGTGTGCGCGTGACGCTGGCGTATGCCGGCTCTTCGACCGATACGGTCACCGTACAAACTCCGTCATCCCGCATATACACACGCGGAGGTGTTTTTGAAGTGGATGTCCGTCCGGCGCCTCCGTCTCTCATCTTCCGCGTCGCGTCGGCCTTTTCAAAAGCCGAGCCTCCTATCGGCCAGGCACCAGTGGAAACCGTTCGAGTGCTGGAAGGACAGTCGGGAATTGAATCCTTGACCACGACAAACCCCGGAGACTCGCACATGTTGGAGTCCGGCGTCCAAGCTCGCATCACCGCCGGACTGGTCGAGCAGGTTGTCGAACTTCCCAAGAATTCCGCTAAAGGCGTGGGACTGACGGACACGGACCGACAGCAGGGAGCGCCTGCTTCTCTCACGCAGCGCCTCGTCAATGTCCATATCACTCATGCCGTTGAGGTCGCGCGTCTGATGAGCACCCCAGGTCCGGTGGGTGATCAGGCAGCGACGGCCACCGGCTCGGATCTCAATGGGACGATCGTGGCCACCAGTTTGAGTGTGCCCACCATTCCTCCCGCACAATCGGGCACAACGAACGGCCCGGCCCCGGGGCGTCAGCCCAGCAACCCCGTGGCTCCTGCCCCGTCTCCAGGCGTGACCTCACCGGTTCCCACGTTGCCTCCCGTGGCAATCCCTCCGGTTGCGAAACCGGTTCCCAACCCGAGAGGATCCAATCGCCATGTCCTCAAAGAGGGGTTCGACGACGATGACAAGCGCGGTGGGAAGCATAACTACAAGGGCAATGACCGCGACCAGGAATACAGCGACCGCGTGACTTCACCGATTCCAATGCTGCCAGCCGTTCCCGCTTCAACGATGCCGACGCGGGCCTCCGGTCAGTCGAGAGGAGTCAACAATCGAGACATCCTCAAGGACGCGTTCGACGACGATGATAAGGGCGGCGGAAGGCACAAACACAAGGGAAATGATCGGGACCAGGATTACAGCGGCCCCGTCACGTCGCCGCTTCCCACCCTGCCAGCCGCGCAGGTTTCGACGATGACGACATGGGGTCCTGGCCATTTGAGGGGAGTCAACAATCGAGACATCCTCAAGGACGCGTTCGACGACGATGATAAGGGCGGTGGAATGCACAAACACAAGGGAAATGATCGGGACCAGGATTACAGCAGCCTCGTCACGTCGCCGCTTCCAACCCTGCCAGCCATTCAAGTTCCGACGATCACGACACTGGCTCCAGGCCAGTCAGGCGGAAACAATAGCCGAGACTTCCTCAAAGAGATCCTGGACGACGATAATCGAGGCGGCGGGAGGAAGGGAAGAGACCGAGATAAGGATGACTAAGATCTATTCAGGGTAGATGCCCATCCGAAATGGATTAGGCCTCCACCCTCAACTGGGCAAGCTAGTCATGGCGTGAAGCGCGCTTCCGCCTTTTCGCCTCTCACAGATTAACGTCTGACTCGTGGCTGATGCATGGGCTCCGCGAGGAATTTGTACTTGCAATCAAACCTCATAAATTCGACACTTGTCGACGGCGGCGCCACCGTACGTTGCGATAAGTACGTGTGGAACCCTCTGTCGGTCGATCCTGTGGCAAGCCAGTTCTCGAGCTACGCGGCTGTCCAAGATACAACGGTCGTCAGGCCGCTGGTACCCGGCGTACCTGTCGACGCCGAACTTATCGACGCGCACGATCAACTCAGTCAACAGCTAGCTGGCGATTACCCGTGCACTGGCGCAATCTCGGTGTTCGCCCAAAAGGGCTACCGTTTCGGGTTATTCCCGGAACTTGCGTGCGACAGTGCCGTACGTGCCGTCTGCCATGATCTGTACGAGTTCTGCCACGAATTCCCGATCATCGACGACCAGCTCAATACCTTCATCGCGATGTTCCGCGGACCCGCGATCGAATCAGAACAGCACTTCGAGGATCTGCTTTGGAGTCAGCTTCAGGCCATGCACGCCATTGATTCCGATTTCTTTGCATGGGACAAGAGCGTCGACTCCGACCCAAAGAACAATAACTTTTCGTTTAGCATCGGCGGTCGAGCGATGTTCGTCATCGGCATGCACCCCAAGGCATCGCGTCTCGCACGAACCTTCAGGTATCCCACCATGGTGTTCAACTTACATGAACAGTTTGAGCGCTTGCGCGCTCGCGGCAAGTTTGAAACCATGACGCAGATAATCCGAACACGCGAGATGGCGTTCCAGGGCTCGATCAACCCAATGCTGAAAAACTTCGGCGAACGCTCCGAGGCGAGTCAATATTCCGGCCGGGCTGTTTCAGACAATTGGACATGCCCGTTCCACGCACACAAAAAGGATGAGACAATGACCACTCAGCAATTGACCCGTATTGCGCCACAGAGTGGCTGCTCGTTCACGATCAAGCGTGGACAGGTATTGCGCGTTGTCGATCCCCTAGGCGAACAGGTATCTGACCTGTTCGCCTTCGACGAGCACGATCACGATTGCCGGCTGTCGTCAGGCCGTTCGCTGGACTATGCGGGCCGGATCTACCTGACGACGAGCGACATCCTCTACGCCAACAACAGCAAGCCGATGTTCACCATCATCGAAGACACCGTCGGCCTGCACGACTTCCTCCTGACGCCGTGCAGTCAAGAGATGTTCGAGATCCTTTACAAGCACAAGGGACACCATCCGAGCTGTTTCGAGAACCTTGTTAACTCGCTGAAGGAGCACGGTATCTCCGGATACCAGATCTCGACGACATTCACCATCTTCATGAACGTCAAGGTCGATTCGCAGGGAAAGGTGACTGTCGGCGTGCCCATGTCAAAGGCGGGCGACCACATCGACCTACGGGCTGAGATGGACATGGTGTGTGGCCTGACAGCATGCTCCG
>JBGTCI010000023.1:0-192427 GCA_041748925.1 Nitrospiraceae bacterium
CAACTCGGCGAGTATCTTCGCGCGTTGCCGAGCGACTGCGATCGGCACCTGATTGGGTAGTTTCGTTGCAGCAGTGCCGGGCCGTGGTGAATAGGTAAAGACATGGAAATAGGAAAATGGGAGTTCTTGCACGATGCGCAGGGTCTGTTCGAATGCGTCATCAGTTTCACCGGGAAACCCCACCATCAGATCAGTTCCCAGCCCAAGGTGAGGAATCGCCATTACAGCACGGCGGACCAGACGGGTAAACTCTTTCACGTTGTAGGGACGATTCATAGCCGACAAGATGCGGTCGTCTCCGCTCTGTAGGGGGATATGGAGATAGGGGCAGAGCTTCGAGGAGGAGGCCATCCGATCAATGAGGGCGCCCGTGATTGTTGTCGGTTCAATAGAAGAGATTCTGATGCGCTCGAGCCCTTCGATTTTTTCTAACTGATCGATCAACCCGACCAAATCGAGTTCTCCCTGGCGATATTGCCCGACATTGACGCCGGTGAGCACAATTTCCCGATAGCCTCCTGCCGCAAGTATCTCGGCTTCTCGGATTACATCCCCCAGGAGGCGACTCCGTTCATGGCCGCGCGCGAAGGGGATGAGACAGAAACTGCACATCACATTGCAACCGTCCTGGATCTTGAGCACCGCTCTGGTGGAGTCTGGTTCACCATACTCCGGTAGGGTGAAATCCTCTCGGTCGATGGTGCGAGTATGGAGGACTTCCGGGTTCGGCTGTTTCTTCAGAGCCTGGGGGGGTGGAAGAAATGACGGCAAGTCCCATTTGAATTGATTGCCGACGATGAGATCAATTCCGGGTATGGTGCGCAGCTCATGAACTCCGGTCTGGGCGTAACAGCCGGTGACTGCCACAAAGGCATCGGGAGAATGTCTCAATGTCTTGCGAATGACGTACCGGCAGGTCCGTTCTGCATCTTCTGTCACGGAGCAGGTATTGACGACGAGCAAGTCTGTCGGTTCGCCGAACTCGACGACGCGGTAGCCGTCGCGCTGCAAGCGAGCCGCGAGCACTGCTGTCTCTGCTTGGTTCAATCGGCAGCCAAGTGTGTGGAGAGAGGCGCGTTTCATGATAGTTGGACCATTATAGGGAGATCCTTGCGATGGGAGCAAGGATCTCCCACGAGATCTTCACGCCGCTGGCTGTCCGCGGTTGAAGGCCGTAGAAAGCCGTGGTAGAGTTTGCCGGCCCACCGACCCCATTTATTGATTGTGAGTCTCTTGTGACACCTTCTCAGTTGGGGGCGTCCATCTTCATAGTATCGCTTCTCCTCTTCCTCCCTGTATCCGGTGGGTGGACGAAGGAGGTCCTTCCTCGAGAACCTGACCTCGTGACAAGGATTGACGAGCACTACGATCACGAGGCTCGGCTCTTCTTAATGTTGTATTCGCTCAATGGTACTGGGAAAGTCGATTACGTCACTGGCCGGTTGGTCCTGGAGTATGCCCGGAGCAGTTACGGGAATCCGGTGTACCAGACCGAGGCCTACCCTTTGTTCTACTGGTGGAATCACACCATGTATAACGATCCAGAGCAGGATGGCGTGAACGGCAACGAACGGGTCTACCAAGAAAACATCGAGTTCGATATTTCGCGCTACAAGCCCTGCACCTTTAATGGACAACCCTGCTGAGATTCGATGCGCCGCTATCTGGAGGTCTTCTCCGCTGTCTTTCTGATCTGACCCTCGTACCTCTCGATAGATGAGATTTCGAGAATGTCCTGAGCTACCACTCCATTCCGATGATATGCTACGTCCTCATGCCTACCGAAACGGTTCGATGAAACCAGTATCGTTCTTCCAAATTCTTGCGAACCGGCGCATCGGCATCATGTTGCCCTTGGGCTTTGCCTCAGGGTTGCCATTAGCTCTCACAGCCGGGACGCTCCAGGCCTGGCTGACAGTTGTCGGGCTCGACTTGAAGACTATCGGCATCTTTACGCTCGTCGGTCTCCCGTACACCCTGAAATTCCTATGGGCCCCATTGATGGATCGTGTGGTCCCTCCCTGGCTGGGACGCCGGCGCGGATGGATGCTGGTGATGCAGCTCTGTGTCGCGATCGGCTTGGCGGCCATGGCGTTGACTGGCCCTGGTCAGCGTCCGGAAATACTCGGGATCCTGGCCCTCGTGGTAGCCTTCCTCTCTGCGTCGCTCGACATTGTCCTCGACGCCTATAGGACCGATGTACTCTTACGTCCTGAACGGGGATTCGGGGCCGCTTTGTGGGTAAATGGTTATCGATGTGCGCTGTTGCTTGCGAGCGCCGGCGCCCTCGTGTTAGCCGATCATATTGGATGGCAAAACACCTACTTGCTGCTTGCCGCATTGATGGCGGCAGGAATTATCACGATTTTCTTCAGTCCGGAACCGTCAGAGCCAAGTGCCGTGCCGGCAAGTCTGGCCGAAGCGATTGGTGGACCACTGAAAGAATTCTTTGCGCGGCCAGGGGTGGTCGGACTCCTCGCCCTCATTGTCCTCTATAAAGTTGGAGACGCCGTTGCGGCTTCGCTTCAAACGGCGTTTCTTATCGGAGGAATGGGTTTCTCCGTCAGCGAGGTCGGGTATGTGAAGGGTTTAGGGATTGGAGCCACACTCATTGGCGCATTGGTCGGGGGTATCGCAATGGCCAAGCTCGGGATGGTCCGGTCGTTACTGTTATTTGGTATCTTGCAAGCGGTCTCAAACTTGGGATTCATGTGGCTCGCCTGGATGGGCAAGAGTTACGTGGCGCTCACGACGTCGATTCTTGTCGAGAATGTGACCGGTGGCATGGGCACCGTAGCGTTTGTCGCACTGATCATGTCGCTGTGCGACCATCGCTATACCGCAACCCAGTTCGCGTTGCTCTCTTCCCTAGAAGCGCTCGGCCGAGTCTTCTCTGGTCGTCCGTCAGCCGAGTTGGTCGAAATGGTCGGCTGGGCACAGTTTTTCTTCTGGTCGTTTCTGGTTGCGCTACCCGGTATCTGGCTGGTGTGGGCTCTCCGCGCAAAGTTGCATCAAGAAGCCGGTCGCGATGCATCTGCCGGAGCAGGCTCAGACGATCTATGACGGCTGTATACGGCGCTGGAGGAACAAGACGAACAGCATTAACGTCGGAAGGGGTGCGAGGACAAAGGGAATAAGCCAAACCCAGAGATTTTTCCCTCGCATGCGGGCTTGATCGATCATCCAGACAAAGACCCACACAATCAAGCCAAGATAGTTGAGGGCCATCCAGCGTGTGGTATGAAGCTTGAGGACACTCGTGCTGTCCGGAGATGCGTCGAAAAGAAAGATACCCAGCATGAGCACAAATAGTCCCAGTAAGGTTGCGACAAGGCGTTTGCTCCAGACAAACATGTAAACCTCCTCATACGAACGGTGTGAGCAGCGTGGTTGCCGCAACAGACTTGCCGAGCGTAGGCTAATCATCCGGCAGTAGTTTGTCAAAGGGGCTTGCGCGCCTCGATCTCCCTGGGGCCTGTTGCGACGGGGTTCAACAGCAATTAATCTAAAGGGCCTGATATGAGCCTCCTGCGTTTAAGTCTGGTTGTGGCGGCATTGGCTGTGAGTGTGGTCCTGGCACTGACGAATCCCACCACCGATCAATATCTGGGATTTGTGCAAGCCGAACTCACCAAAGCGATAGATCGAATGGATCAATCCGCTCCCGAACGAGAAGGAGCGGTGGTCAGAAGTATCTTTCGGAGGCATAGTCAGGAGTTGCTCAATAGCATGGTGCGTCCTCATACAATGCGTCAAAATTGGGGAATCCTCAGCCGGTTTGAAACAACGGTACTGGGCACGAAGGTTGTGGTTATCGGCATCGGCAACCAATTCATTCCCATTGAGGGAGTAGATGAAGCCATACTGACTCTCGGCCGTCGTGTATTTTAATTTTTATCCATAGGTGTCTCATGAGCGTAGAAGCTCACTCTTTTTGACCGAAGCACTGTGGATAAGTCGGTCTAAATTCCAGAAAGCTGGCGGTTTCCAATCGTTCGCGGTTATCCACAGCATTTCCTCAGTTTCCCCAGCCGAACCACTACATTTGGTATTGACAATTCATCCAGATCGCTATATGTAGATAGCCCGTGGTGGATTGATCAGCCAAACAGCAAAAAACAGGGCGCGTCACGCACATCCCATTTTGATATTGAAGACAGACTGGTCCTGTTTGGGCCATAAAGTAGTCCTATACCAATTTACTCAGACTAGGGGGAGGGAAAATCGTGAGAATAGAACGCCGATTTACACATCGCGGGCAAAGCCCCTATGAAAACCTGCCATTTGTGAAACGTTCGTCGGAAATTCGTAATCCCGACGGATCGACCGTATTTAAGTTGGAAAACATCGGCATTCCCGAGCCCTGGTCCCAGCTCGCGATCGATATTCTCGCCCAGAAATATTTCCGGAAAGCCGGAGTACCGCAGCGAGATGAGCAGGGGAATCCGATCGTCGGACCTGACGGCAAGCCTCAGTTGGGAGGAGAACGTGACTCCCGGCAAGTATTTGAACGGCTCGCCGGTTGTTGGACCTCCTGGGGGAAGAATTTCGGCTATTTCAAGACCCCGGAAGATTCTGATGCGTTCCATGATGAGCTTTGTTACATGCTCGCGCATCAGATGGCGGCGCCCAATTCTCCCCAGTGGTTCAATACGGGGCTTCACTATGCCTATGGACTCTCAGGGCCCGCACAAGGGCATTTTTATGTCGATCCCAAGACCCGTGAAGTCGTCAAAGCCACCAATGCGTTTGAGCATCCGCAACCGCACGCCTGTTTTATCCAATCCGTTGACGACGACCTGGTCAGCGATGGCGGCATCATGGATCTCTGGGTGCGAGAGGCGCGTCTGTTTAAGTATGGGTCAGGGACCGGCACCAACTTTTCCAAACTTCGCGGCGATGCTGAACCGTTGTCCGGCGGTGGACGTTCGTCTGGACTGATGTCTTTCCTTCGCATCGGCGATCGGGCAGCAGGGGCCATCAAGTCCGGTGGAACGACCAGGCGGGCTGCCAAAATGGTCTGTCTCGATTTGGATCATCCCGACATTGAAGAATTTATCAATTGGAAAGTGGTGGAAGAGCAAAAAGTTGCCGCCATGGTGACCGGTTCGAAAATCTGCGCACAGCGCCTCAATGCTGTCCTCAAAGCCTGCCACGTCGTCGATGTCGCCGGTCAGATGAAAATCGAGATCGATCCCAAGCAGAACCCGATCCTCAAGGAAGCCTTGGCCGCTGCTCGACGGGATGCGGTTCCGGAGGCCTACGTCCAGCGAATGTATTCCTATGCGCAGCAAGGGTTCACACATTTTGTGTTTCACGAGTACGACACGAATTGGGACGGTAAGGCCTATCAAACGGTATCCGGCCAGAACTCAAACAACAGTGTGCGTATTCCCAATCATTTTTTTGCGGCGTTGGAGGCGGACAGCGATTGGCAACTCACGCGACGGATCGACGGCAAAGTCACCAAGACCATCAAAGCGCGGGATCTCTGGGATCAGATTGCTTGGGCCGCCTGGATTTGCGCGGATCCCGGTACGCAGTACGATACCACCATCAACGAATGGCATACGTGTCCGGAGGACGGACGTATCAATGCCTCCAATCCTTGCTCTGAATACATGTTCCTCGACGATACGGCATGCAATTTGGCTTCGCTCAACCTCGGCCAATTCTTCTCGACCGACGCCCAATTTGAGTTGGAGAATTTCCGGCATGCCGTGCGCCTCTGGACGATCGTACTGGAAATTAGCGTACTCATGGCTTCGTTTCCCAGTCGTGCGATTGCCGAGAAGAGTTTTGAGTTCCGAACACTGGGGCTTGGCTATGCCAATTTAGGTACGGTGCTGATGCGGCAGGGCATTCCGTACGATTCTCCCAAAGCGTTGGCCATCTGTGGCGCGCTAACCTCCATCATGACCGGCGAATCCTATGCCACATCTGCAGAAATGGCCGCAGAATTGTGGCCCTTCCCGGGCTATGCTAAAAACCGCGAAGCCATGTTGCGCGTCATCCGTAATCACCGGCGAGCCTCGTACAATGCCGCTTCGGAAGAATATGAAGGCTTGACGATTACCCCAATAGGGATTCAGCCGGAGTATTGTCCTCCCGAGTTGCTTATGGCGGCGCGCCGCGCATGGGATCGTGCCCTCGAATTGGGGACGGCGTATGGGTATCGCAATGCGCAGGTCACGGTCATTGCTCCTACGGGCACAATCGGGCTCGTGATGGATTGCGATACGACTGGTATCGAGCCGGATTTCGCGCTTGTCAAATTCAAAAAACTGGCCGGCGGAGGCTATTTCAAGATCATCAATCAAAGTATACCCGCTGCACTTAAAACTTTGGAGTATACCGAGCCTCAAATTCAGGACATCGTGAACTATTGCGTTGGCCGGCAAACCCTGCAGACCGCGCCATTCATCAACCATGAGACCCTGAGACAGAAGGGGTTCGACGACGCCGCACTCGCGCGAATGGAAGGCGGTTTATCCCAGGCTTTTGAGATTCAATTTACATTTAATAAGTATGCATTGGGTGAGGATTTCTGCCGAGAGAAGTTGGGGTTGACCGACGCGCAATTGAATGAATCCAACTTCAACATGCTGAAAGCGCTGGGATTTACACAAGAAGAGATTGCCGCTGCCAATGATTATTGCTGCGGCACCATGACGGTGGAAGGGGCGCCACATCTCAAAAGCGAGCACCTGCCGAACTTCGATTGTGCCAATCGCTGCGGCCGGATCGGTCAGCGATATATCGCCGTCGATGCGCATATCCGCATGATGGCGGCGGCGCAACCATTCATCAGCGGCGCCATCAGCAAAACGATCAACATGCCGGCTGATGCGACGCTGGAAGAAGTGAAATCGGCCTATTTGTTTGCCTGGAAGAGCATGGTCAAGGCCGTGGCTCTGTATCGAGACGGCTCGAAGTTGAGCCAGCCGTTGTCGGCCTCAACAGACAGCGGCAAGACCGTCGAAGCCTCGTCCGAAATATTGTCGATTGCGGAAAAGATTACAGAACGAGTGTTGGTACGGTACCTCGCGAAGCGCCGACCACTTCCAGCCAGACGCAATGGGTACACGCAGAAAGCCGTCGTCGGAGGGCACAAGCTCTATTTGCGCACAGGTGAGTATGAGGATGGCACTTGCGGCGAAATCTTTCTCGATATGCACAAGGAAGGGGCTGCGTTCCGCAGCCTCATGAACTGTTTCGCCATTGCTATTTCACTGGGTCTCCAACATGGCGTTCCGCTGGAGGAGTTTGTCGAAGCCTTCGTGTTTACCCGCTTCGAGCCGAACGGGCCGGTCAAATTAAACGACCGTATCAAAATGTCCACGTCGATCATTGATTACATCTTCCGAGAGCTTGCCGTGACCTATCTTGACCGCTATGACTTGGCACAGGTCCAGGAAGAGGACCTTCGGATGGATTCCGTCAAAATGGACGAGCAAGATCCTGAATGTGTCGAGGAGGAAGCCACTCCTGAAACGCTGGCGTCGGCTTCGATCAGCACGGATCTATTTCCTGCGCGACGCGGGGCGGTACCGAGCCATAAGGGCAATGGCCATAGCCATGGAAATGGAAACGGTAGCGTAGCCCATACCGTCGAACTTAAGCGTGAAACGTTGACCTTGACCGCCATCCAAGTGGCTCGCCAAAAGGGCTATGAGGGAGATCCCTGCTCCGAGTGTAAGCAGTTCACCATGGTACGGAACGGGACCTGTCTCAAGTGTGAAACCTGCGGCACCACGAGCGGTTGCTCATAAGAGGGAAAACTCAATGAGTACGGTGCTTCGCGAGCAAGGGATTGTCACAGTCCACGATCAGGTCGTGAGTTGGGTGGCGCAGCGATGGGCGAAGGCCTTTCATTGTAAGGTCACGATTCACACCAGTCTTGAGGAGAATCCCTGGGCCGATCCTCAGCAACAGTGCGATATCGTGGGGTGGCAGGTGAGTTCAGCCGGCAACAGGATGGAATGGATGGCTGAGGTGGAAACCGCTGATTCGATCAGAGATGTCGCAACCGTTTCAGAATGGAAAGAGACAGTTGTGCAGGGCATCCCATTCTATTTGCTCGTGCCTCGCGGCCTCAAGGAGTCGGCACAGAAACTGGCAGGGGACGCTTCGGTCCCCGTTAGCGGTATTTACGAGTACACGTTTGTGAATGGTTTATGTCAGGTACGCTAACCGGCATCTGTTGAACACAGTTGGCTCATCCATCGGTGCAAGCTTGGTTTCGATAGAACTGAATCACATCCCCCACGCCACGGAGTAACGCCTATGCCTACAACGACACAATTGGTCATTCGCGGATTGAGCAAGCCAGGCGTCCTGGCTCAAGTGGCCCAGGTCCTCGGTGAGGCGAACGTCAACATCAAGGCTTTTTCTGCTCCAGAAGTTGCAGGAAAGGGAAAACTGAGATTGTTGGTTGCGGATCTTGAAGAGGCTCGTGCGGCGCTGAAAGCAGCAACGATCAAGTTCACGGAAGAAACGGCCTTGCTGTTGAGCCTTGAAAATAAGCCGGGGGCATTGAAAGAAGTGGCAGATCTGCTGACTAAGGCTCGTATCAATATTAAATGCGGCTACTGTACCCCGTCTCGCGAGGGGAAGCGCGCGATCGTGGTTCTGACGGTCTCAAACACAGCGAAAGCACTTACCATCTTGCAGGATCAATCACTCGATGAGTTCTAGTAGAAGGCTGAAAAACTCCGTATCTTACTAGACATGTCACGCAGAGCGTACGTCTTCTGGTCTCGCTGCTCGGTCCTTCTTCTCATACCCCTCATGGTCAGTGCCTTGGCCGCTTGCAGTGGCACTCCTAAACCTACCTATTTCCCGGGCTACCCTATTGGCTTCGTCGAGCGTGGGGTTGCCTCATGGTATGGCCCAGGGTTTCATGGAAACAAGACGGCAAATGGCGAACGGTATGACATGCATCAGCTGACGGCGGCTCATCGGACGTTGCCTCTCGGTTCGATTGCTGTGGTTCGGTCAATGAGTACTGGTCGACAGGTGACCGTCCGCATTAACGATCGCGGCCCTTTTGCCAGGGGGCGGGTGCTCGATCTCTCCCTTGCCGGGGCGCAGGCGCTGCTGATGACCGGGGCAGGAACTGACGAGATTGAATTGCGGGTAATCGGGTATCAAGGGAGGACGGCTGAAATAGGGGTCTTACGAGTGCAAGTCGGGTCTTTTTCCGATCAACAGAATGCGCGCAACCTCTTGGAACGCGCGAAACAGCTCTACTCAGGCGGTAGAATCCAGGTTGTCGATCTGCCGGAAGGAAAACGCTATCGAGTTCAGGTTGGCCAATTCTCCAGGGAAGCTCAGGCCGAAGCGGCCGTCTCCAACCTTGAGTCCTCCCTTGATCTCCAGGCCTTTGTATTTCGAGACGATTCATAGGAGACACGCGACCCGCTAGCCTATTTTTTAATTCTTCATTTGTTCCGCGGACATGCAACGCAACCGCTTGATATTGTGGTGTGTTTTCAGCATATGCTTGCTCGCCATCCCGTCGTATGATACATCTACAGTCCAATGGTTACAGGTCCGATAGGTCTCTACCAAGTGATTCGGTTCCACCAAATCGTGCATTGCCGGTTCAAGGCAATAGGGGACAACCCCTGGCCCCTCCGGTATTCCAGACCGACCGGCACAGTCGGTTGCCCCTAATACAGTGCAATTCATGGATGTCCTAATCCTCTTAGGTCTTATTGTTCTTTCCGCTGTGATATCCACGGCAGAAATCGGCTTCTTTGCGGTCAACTCAACGAAGCTGAAGGCGCTCGCCCAAACTGGGAATAAACGCGCGAAGCTGGCGCTCCATCTCCGTAGTGACCCTCAAAAGCTTCTCTCTACTATTTTGGTCGGCGACCGTTTGATCGGCGTGGCGACACCGATGTACGCCACCTTTCTGACCCTGAGTATTTATGGAGGCCAAACAGTTCTTGACGAGGCGATCGCCGTCATGGTCGGCCTGCTGACCTTTGTCCTCTTGGTGGCCGTTGATGTCATCCCCAAAACGTTAGCCGCCAAGTTTGCGGTTCCGGTCACTCTGAACATGGCCTACCCTGTCTATGGGGTTCAGTTACTTCTCAAACCGTTATTGTTTGTGATTGTGCCGTTGATCTACAAACTGACAGGAGGGAAAGGTTTGACGCTTCCTCTTGTGACTGAGGAAGAGCTGAAGATTATGCTGGATGAGGGGGGGAAGACTGGGACGATTGAGTTCGAAAAGGTGAAAATGATCAAGAACGTCTTTCAGCTCAAAGATATTACAGCGGAAGACGCGATGACTCCTCGTCTCTATGTTTTTTCATTGGATGGGAACCTGTGCCTGAAAGAGGCTCAGGAACTCCTGTATAACTCAAAATATTCGCGGATTCCTGTGTATGACGGGACGCTGGATAACATCACGGGGATTCTCTACAAAACGAGAGCCTTGACCGAACTCGCGAAAGGGCAGAATGAGTCGAAACTCAAGGACATTGCCTATCCCCCGTTGTTTGTTCCTTCAGGCAAGACGGCGGACGACCTCATGAAGCAGTTTCAGCAGGAAAAACGGCATATGGCCGTCGTGGTCAACGAGTTCGGCGGTGTAATGGGGATTGTGACGCTTGAAGATCTTCTCGAGGAGGTGGTCGGGGAGATCATGGACGAAACCGATATTACGGAAGAATTGATCAAACGGTTAGGGAAGAACCACATCCTTGTTCACAGTCGAACCGAAGTGCGCAAGGTCAACGACTTCTTGAAAGTCGATCTTGGCGATGAAGCGGTGACGATCGGTGGCCTTATTCAACAGGAGCTTGGTCGAATTCCCAAGGTTGGAGAAGAAGTCCGGATCGCCAACTGCCGAATTCTCGTCCATGAAGCCGAGCCACGATCCATCCGCAGTGTCCAAATCTTTCGCGAAGAGAAATCGCCGGCTCACGTCGAAGCTCCGAATCTCGACCTTGTCAGCTAACGTCTTTTTCCTGCTTTCCAACCAAGGAAGCAAACTCCTGTTCTGTCAGAATCGTCACCCCCAGCGCACGGGCTTGGTCTAGTTTTGAGCCAGGGTCTTTGCCTACCACCACATAGGATGTTTTTTTACTGACACTTGAGGCGACACGCGCTCCTGCCGTCTCCACCGCCTGGTGCGCGCCGTCTCGCGTGAAGTGATCCAGCCCACCGGTGAATACGAACGTTTTCCCGGCGAGTGATGATTTCATTCGATCGGCCGTTGCCAGGCCCGGCGCAACTTGTATGCCGGATTTCTGTAGCTGCGTGATGACCTCCCGATTATGTGATTCAGACCAGTAGGCAACCAAGCTTTCGGAAATCTCAGGGCCAATCTCACGAATCTGTTGAAAGCATTCGCGATCCGCCGACATAATCTGGTTCAGTGATCCAAACTCACGGGCAAGGACTTTGGCAATATGCTGTCCGACTTGCCGAATTCCGAGTCCCATCAGAAAGCGATGGAGAGACACGGTTTTACTGTTGGCAATCGATCCCAAAAGGAGTGTCGCGGAGTGGTCGGCGAATCCATCAAGTTTGACGAGGTCGTCCTTGGTCAAACGATAGAGATCGGCAAGCGATCGTACCAGCTTCTGATCAACCAGCTGCGCCACAGTTTTCTTTCCTAAACCTTCGATGTTGAGCGCGTGCTTGGACGAAAAATGTTCGATAGCTCCCTTTAGTTGAGCGCCACACACCGACTGACCGGTACAGTAAAAATAGGCACCTTCGCGACCAACATTTGATCCACACACCGGGCAGTGATCCGGCATGTGGAAGGGGTCGGTACGTTGTTCACCGGAGATGGGAACCCGTTCAGCAATTGCGGGAATCACGTCCCCGGCTCGTTCTACTTTGACGGTATCGCCGACCCGGATGTCTTTCCGCGCTACCTCATCGGCATTGTGCAACGTGGCCCGGCTAATGGTGACGCCACCGACCTCCACCGGCTTCAAGAGCGCGACGGGCGTGAGAGTCCCGGTTCTCCCTACAGAGACGACGATATCCTGCACGACGGTGAATTCTTTGCGCGCTGGAAATTTATAGGCAATGGCCCAGCGAGGACTGCGAGACTTCATGCCGAGGCGGCCTTGCCAGTCCCGGCGATTCACCTTCACCACCATGCCATCGATTTCATAGGGCAGCTGGTCCCGCATCGATTCTGTTTCGTGATGAAACGCCATCACGTCATCGATTGAAGCGCAGAGCCGCCGCCGCTCACTTTCAGGTATCGGGAGACCCCACTGGGCCAACATTTCCAGTTCATCCCAATGTGTCGCTGGAATGGTCGTGGACATGACCATGATTTCGTAACAGGTCACGACCAACGGACGGGTCGCGGTAATCGTGGAGTCCAGTTGTCGGAGGGAGCCAGAGGCTGCATTCCTCGGATTGGCAAAGGCATCGCCGCCTCGTTCCGTCATACGCCGATTCAAATCTTGGAAATCATCAAGACGCATATACACTTCGCCCCGTACGACAAGATGATCGGGGAGGCCGGATTGCGCCTGTAGTTGCAGCGGCAGGGAACGGATCGTGCGAAGATTAACGGTCACATCCTCTCCGGTCGCACCGTCGCCTCTGGTCGCTCCACGGGTAAAGCTTCCCTGGTCGTACATCAGTTCGACCGATAACCCATCGAATTTTGGTTCGGCACTGTACTCAATGGACAGGGCTTCCAGTTCGCGTTTCATTCGTTGGTCAAATGCCAGAACCTCGTCCGCATCTACAATCGAGTCCAGACTGAGCATCGGCTGTTCGTGAGGGACCTTGAGCAATTCCTGGAGCGGCGGCGCGCCGACACGTTGCGAAGGAGAATCCGGCGTCACCAACTCAGGGTGGGCCTGCTCCAATTCGACCAGCTCTCGAAAGAGTCGATCATATTGGGAATCGGAAACCTTCGGGCGATCCTTGACGTAGTATAGATAGTCGTGGTGCCTGATCTCGTTTCTGAGGGCAATCAGTCTGGCAAGGATGTCGGCGTGAGCCATAAGACCGGATGGTGTCGAACAGAGGAAGTGACGGGCTCGACCGTACCATAGGGCGATGGAGGCGGTCAAACATCGGAGGCGCCACATTCGCTTTGACTTTCACCGCGATAGACACTATTCTACCACACGAATCTCAGACGAATTTTCAGTGCCTGAAGCCAGCGTCCACCCGTCGCTGCAAGAGGGAATTTTTGGTATGGCCATCAGGGGAGGTATCCATGAAAGGGGAGAATCGCGTGAATAAGTTGATACCCAGGTTCAGCTATCGAATCGTCACGATCATCTGCGGAGGGCTGTTGCTGAGCGGATGTGTCATGGCGGAGAAATATGATGCCGAAAAGGCTCGCAGCCTGAATTTCCAACGCCTTCTCGCCCAGGAAGAGAAGCGTACCGGCGAACTCGACAGTGAGGTGAAGCGAACCAAGAATGAGTTGATGGAGTATGAAGCGAGGAATCGAGAACTCGCGGCGCAGCTGCAAGCCTCTCGGGATCAATTGGCCCGTGTGCAAGAAGAATCCGAGTCCATGAAGGAATTTGCGCAGCTGGACCGTAAAGCGAAAGCTGACATGAAGCGCGGGTCCAAGCCGACGCGTAAGGCATTGCCGGTCGAGCCGACGCTTGATAGTGTGGATCTGAGCGCGTCGGCTCTCGGGATCGCCCCGGACGCTTCGGCCGCGTTTGGGGAATCAGAATCGTCGATGGGAAGCATGCGGTCGCCTGCCGTTCATGTCGTGAAGCCGGGTGAAACACTCTATCGGATCAGCCGGCAGCATGGCGTCTCAGTCGATAAGGTTAGAAAGTGGAACAAGCTGCCGGACGACATTATCGAGGTAGGACAGAAGCTCATCGTGGGCCAAGAGTAATAGGACACCCGCGTGGCCCCGCCACAATACTCACTCAGTCTCGACCAATTTCGGCAGTACGCCGGAGAGGGCAATCTCGTTCCGCTCTATCGGGAGATTCTCGCGGACTATGAGACTCCCGTTTCTGCCTTTGCCAAAATCGACCATGGCCCTTCCGCGTACCTCCTAGAGTCTATTGAGGGTGGTGAGAAATGGGCACGCTACTCCTTTTTGGGGAGTGGTTCGCCTGTTGTCGTGTACGAGGATCGAGGTGATCTTCTTGTCGTGCATGGGACGCGCAAGAAGCGCATTCCTAGCCGTGGGAACCCTCTCGAACGTCTCCGGGAGATGATGGAAAGCTATCGTCCGGTCACCGTGCCGGATCTTCCCCCGTTCGTCGGCGGCGCAGTCGGATATCTGAGTTACGACATGGTGCGCACGTTCGAAGACTTGCCCGCCCGGCAGAAGGACTCACTGGCACTACCGGACTTCGCCTTTCTGCTCACCGATACCATGCTGATCTTCGACAATGTTGCGCAGAAGATCAAAGTCGTAGCCACGGCTCATATCACGGCAAAGGGAGAACGTGGCATCAAGGCTGCCTACAGATCGGCAGCGGAACGGATCGAACGCACGATTACGAGGCTCAAACGTCCGCTTCGTCGAACGCGCCCGCATCGCCGCCGCCGACCGGTGAGTTTTACGGCAAACATGAGCAAGGCAGACTTTGAGAAGATGGTCATGCGGACGAAGGAATACATTCGGGCCGGCGATATCGTGCAAGCGGTGCTATCCCAGCGATGGGAGACAAACGTCCAGGCGCCACCCTTGCAACTCTATCGCGCGTTGCGCGTCGTGAACCCTTCTCCCTATATGTATTACCTTCGTATCGCGGGGGTCGAATTGGTCGGTTCATCTCCCGAAACGCTCGTTCGATGCGAGAACAGTGTCATTTCTCTCCGTCCCATTGCCGGCACGCGCCGCCGCGGTGCTACGTCTGAAGAAGATCAACAGATGGAACGGCGGCTCTTGGCGGATGAGAAAGAACGGGCCGAACATGTGATGCTGGTCGATCTTGGGCGGAACGATGTCGGCCGTGTGGCGAAACCAGGTTCGGTTATTGTGGACTCGCTCATGCATGTCGAGCGGTATTCCCATGTCATGCACATTGTGTCGAATGTGACCGGACAATTGGATGCGTCGAAGACCTCGTACGACGTGTTGCGAGCCTGTTTCCCCGCCGGCACGGTCTCCGGGGCGCCAAAGATTCGAGCCATGCAGATCATTGATGAACTCGAGCCCACGAGGCGAGGTCCCTATGCCGGCGCGGTAGGCTACTTTAGCTTTTCCGGCAACATGGACATGTGCATCAACATTCGGACGGTCGTGGTGAAAAAGCACCAGGCTTTTATTCAAGCCGGGGCAGGCATTGTCGCCGATTCGAATCCTGCGCACGAATATGAAGAGACCTGTAATAAGGCTCAGGCCATGATGAAAGCTGTTGAATTGGCCGAGCAGGGACTGGAGTGAGCACGTAAGGCGTGAGGGGTAAGGGGTGAGGCGATCAGAGTCTCGCCGACTTTTCCCTGTACGCCTAACGCCGCACACCTCACGGTTTATTATGCTACTGATGATCGACAACTTTGATTCCTTTACCTATAACCTCGTCCAATATTTCGGGGAATTGGGTGAGGACGTTCGGGTATTCCGCAATAATAAGATTACGATCGACGAGATCGAATCGTTGGACCCCAGCCGCATCGTCATTTCTCCGGGGCCCTGCACACCGGTCGAAGCAGGCATATCGGTCGAAACCATCCGGCACTTTGGTGGGCGTCTCCCGCTCTTAGGCGTCTGCCTTGGTCATCAATCTCTGGCGGTGGCGTTTGGAGGCGAAGTTGTTCGAGCCGAACGGTTGATGCATGGCAAAACGTCGAAGATCCAGCACGATGGAAAGACGATTTTCCATCAGCTACCCGATCCCTTTGAGGCGACACGCTATCATTCTCTGATCGTGAAGCGAGAGACGCTACCCATCTGTTTTGAGATTTCCGCCGAAACGGCCGAGGGGGAAATCATGGGACTGCGCCATCCGTCGTTGGGTATCGAAGGGGTGCAATTTCATCCGGAATCGATCCTCACCATGGCGGGGAAAGACCTCCTCCGTAACTTCCTTAAACTGTAGACAGGCCAGCCTGGTTTCCGAGCCATGATCAAAGACGCGATTGCCACACTCGCCGACCGCGCCTCTCTCACCGAACTAGAAGCCGAAGCGGTGATGCTTGAGATCATGGAGGGTGCAGCGACTCCGGCTCAAATTTCGGCCTACTTGATGGGACTCCGTCTGAAGGGAGAAACCGTCGAAGAAATTTCCGGTTCCGTACGGGCTATGCGTGCCAAGGCGGTCCGCATTGCCGTTGCAGATCCCCTGGTCGTAGATACTTGTGGGACTGGTGGGGACGGGGCCCACACGTTTAATGTTTCCACCACGACGGCGGTTGTCCTTGCAGGCGCAGGGTTGACTGTGGCAAAGCACGGCAACCGTTCCGTCTCGTCCAAGTCAGGGAGCGCAGACGTCCTCTCGGCCCTCGGGGTCAAGATCGATCTACCGGCTGAACGTGTGGCCGATTGTATCAATGAGACCGGGATCGGCTTTCTCTTCGCTCCGCTCTATCATGGAGCCATGAAACATTGTGCTGCCCCAAGACAGGAGATGGGCATCCGGACTATGCTGAATCTCTTGGGCCCGCTGACCAATCCAGCAGGAGCCGCCATTCAAGTACTCGGTGTCTATGAGGGACGATTGACCTCTCTGCTGGGGAATGTGCTCATGCATCTGGGGTCGCAACATTGTTTTGTCGTACATGGGATGGACGGACTCGATGAAATTACCATGACGGCAAAGACACAGATTTCGGAGGCCAAGGGGGGTGTTCTTTCGAACTATTTCCTGGACCCGGCAGAGTTCGGACTGGCGCTGGTCCCAGCCAAACAGCTTGCCGGAGGGACGTCGCAAGAGAATGCCACGATTACTCGAGACATTCTTCAAGGACGGAAAGGACCCAAACGGGACATTGTCTGTTTGAATGCCGCGCCAGCTCTTGTTGCAGGGCGCAAGGCGACTAGCCTTCAAGACGGATTTCACTTGGCGGGCCAGGCCATCGATTCCGGCGCCGCAGCCGAGAAGCTGGCTCGCCTCATCGCATTTACGAATAAGGGCTGACGCCACTGTGATTCTCTCTCGTATTCTTGAGCATAAGAAAGCAGAACTCCGGCGCAAGCGAAGCCGGGGCTACCTCTCCGAGCTGAAAGCCAAGATTCAAGACGCGCCAAGCCCACTTGGTTTTGCTGTAACCCTCGAAGCCATGAGAACGGACGGCAGTCCCTCGCTGATTGCCGAAGTGAAAAAAGCGTCACCCAGTCTTGGCCTTCTCCGCCCCGAGTTCGCCGATCGGTTTGACTACATCGAGATTGCAAAGACGTATCATGCCCATGGCGCCGCGGCTCTGTCCGTTTTGACTGACAAGGATTTCTTTCAGGGGAGCCTTGACTACCTCCGCGAGATCAAACAATCGGTGCCCATACCTGCCTTGAACAAAGAGTTCATGGTTGATGAGATTCAGTTTTACGAAGCGCGAGCCAATGGGGCCGATGCGGTCCTCTTGATCGTCGCTGCCCTTGAACGGCAGCAACTGATCGATTTCTACGCACTGGCCAAGGGGCTGAGCGTGGATGTACTCATTGAGGCCCATCACGAGCGCGAACTCGATACGGTATTGGAACGACTTCCGGAAGCGCGGCTGATCGGCATCAACAACCGGGATCTCAAGACCTTCACGACCGATCTGGCTGTTACGCTGCGCCTGGCGAAACGGATTCCTGCCGGCAAGTTGATCGTCAGTGAAAGCGGCATTCACGAGCGCGCCGATGTGGTCCGATTGGTTGAAGCCGGCATCCATGCCATGCTCGTCGGAGAATCACTGATTCGGGCCGATGACATCGGGAGCAAGATCCGTGAATTGCTCGGAGTTCCGGCTCCGTCGCACGCATAAAATGGCTTCTACAACGAAAGTCAAAATCTGTGGCATCACCAATGCTGAGGATGCCGCCGTGGCAGTCGAGTCGGGCGCCGATGCCTTAGGGTTCGTGTTCTATCGGAAAAGTCCGCGGTGTATCGAGCCCACGCTGGCCCGCCAGATCGTGATGAGCCTGCCTCCCTTGGTGATACCGGTGGGTGTATTCGTCGACGAAGACCAACAAGTTGTTCGGAATCTGATGGATGACTGCGGCCTCGCCATCGCACAGTTGCACGGAAACGAATCTGCGACTTACTGCAAGGAGTTAGGTCGTACGGTTCTCAAAGCGCTGCGTGTGAAAGATCGGAGCACATTTCTGGCCTTGGCGGAATTTCGTGGGCGGGCCGGCGTTCGAGGATTCATACTGGACGCCTTTTCAGATCAGGCCTATGGAGGCACTGGACAGATGATCGATTGGCAACTCGCAGCAGAGGTTGCCAAGGTTGCGAGCGTGCTCCTAGCCGGGGGGCTCACTCCTGATAATGTTGAGAAGGCGATTCAGGCCGTACAACCGTATGGCGTGGATGTGAGCAGCGGTGTCGAGCGGGTGCCGGGCAAGAAGGATCATGAGAAAGTGCGTGCATTCATTCAAGCCGCCAAGGTTGTCTCCTTGACATGAGCCTGTCTATACTGCGGGACTCGTCAGGATGCTGAAAAAGTCCGCCAGCGCCAGTAACGTGGCGCGTGAAGCGCGAGACGTGCGAGAAAGGCGCGACTCGAAGTTCAGGGTTCGAAGTTCCGAAAACCTCGAACTTCGGACCTCGAACCATCGTCCGTCCTGCTCGACCATTCGAACATGAGGACAATGATGGATTCGGTTCCCAACAAGCAAGGTCGCTTCGGTGCCTATGGTGGACGCTATGTCCCTGAAACACTCATGCCTGCCCTGCTTGAATTGGAGCAGGAATATGCCCGTGTGAAAAAAGACCGGGGCTTCCAGTCTGAACTCGCCTATTATTTGAAGCATTACGCCGGACGTCCTACGTCGCTGTACTTTGCACAACGGCTCACGAAGAGGCTGGGTGGAGCAAAGATCTATTTGAAGCGCGAAGACCTCTGTCATACCGGTGCTCATAAAATCAATAACGCGATCGGGCAAGGGCTGTTGGCCAGGCGGATGAACAAGCCACGCGTCATTGCTGAAACCGGGGCCGGACAGCATGGAGTGGCGACGGCGACTGTCGCGGCGATGTTTGGACTTCAGTGTGAAGTGTATATGGGGACGGAAGACATGCAGCGCCAGGCGCTGAACGTCTTCCGTATGAGATTGCTCGGTGCGACCGTCACGGGGGTCGACGCGGGAAGCCGCACGCTCAAAGATGCGATCAGTGAAGCCATGCGGGATTGGACAACGAATATCCGCACAACCCACTACATACTCGGTTCAGTGCTCGGGGCCCATCCCTATCCAATGATGATCCGGGACTTCCAATCCATCATCGGACGCGAAGCCCGGAGGCAGATCCTGGCGGCAGAAGGCCGGTTGCCGGATTGCCTCATTGCCTGCGTCGGCGGGGGCAGTAACGCCATAGGACTCTTCCACGCGTTTATTCGGGACA
The DNA here is from genome assembly GCA_041748925.1 of Nitrospiraceae bacterium. Taxonomy (GTDB): domain Bacteria; phylum Nitrospirota; class Nitrospiria; order Nitrospirales; family Nitrospiraceae; genus Palsa-1315. The sequence continues at coordinate 19,476 of JBGTCI010000023.1, forward strand.
AGAAGGTGAAAATGATCGGTGTCGAAGCCGGCGGCATGGGGGTCACGAGCGGAAAGCACGCCGCGCGGTTTGCCGGTGGGAGGCCTGGTGTCTTGCAAGGCACCATGACCTATCTCCTCCAGGGTGACGATGGACAAGTGAATCTGACCCATTCGGTTTCAGCCGGGCTGGACTATGCCGCGATCGGCCCCGAACACAGTTATCTGCGGGATCAAGGTCGAGCCGAATACACGTCGGTGACCGACGATGAAGCCATGGCGGCGTTCGATCTTCTGACCCGGGAAGAAGGGATCATGCCGGCCCTCGAAAGCGCTCATGCCGTTGCCCATACGGTGAAGGTGGCGCCCACGATGAAGAAGAATCAGATTCTGGTCGTGAATTTATCCGGTCGTGGGGATAAGGATGTCCAGCAGATTGCCAAGATGCGAGGGATCACACTGTGATATCGAAGCTCGACCGTACGTTTGCACAGCTTCGCCAACGAGGCGAGAAGGCCCTCATTGCTTATGTGATGGCAGGCGACCCCTCACTGCAAGAGACGGAGCAGCTTGTCGTGGAGTTAGAACAGGCCGGGGCCGATATCATTGAACTGGGTGTACCGTTTTCCGATCCCATCGCCGATGGTCCCGTGATCCAACAGGCGGCAGAACGAGCGTTGCGCAGCGGGACATCGCTTCGAGCGATCCTTTCTATGGTTGCGCGTCTCAGGGTCAGGACCCAGATTCCGCTGGTCTTGATGGCTTACTATAATAGTATTCATGCCTTCGGTCCTGAACGGTTCTGCCAGGAAAGCGCCCAAGTTGGAGTTGACGGGTTGATCTTGCCTGATATGCCTCCGGACGAAGCCGGTCCGCTCAAAGGGCCGGCTTCTGCGGCTGGGCTTCCACTGATTTTTCTTCTTGCCCCCACGAGTACGGCAGAACGACGGACCTTTGTGGCACGCCAGTCACAGGGCTTTGTCTACTACGTGTCGCTGACCGGGATCACCGGAGCGAAGTTGCTCAACTTGGCTGACGTGGGAAAGAACGTCGAGAAAATCAGGAAAGTTACGAAGGTACCTGTGGCGGTCGGTTTCGGAGTGGCCACGCCGGAAGACGCTGCGAAAGTCGCGGCCATTGCCGATGGGGTGATCGTCGGCAGCGCGATTGTAAAGCAGATCGACGCACACCGACAGAAACCAGAGATGGTGAAGCATGTGGCAGAATTTGTCCGCTCATTGAAAAATGCCATGAACGCGGCTCACCCAACAACACGCTAGCAGGATGCTAAAAAGCCTGCGTGTACGGTCTGTCTGGTCTATTCGGTCTGTTTTGTGTGTTTGGTTGAACGAAACTAACCAGATGAACCAGACAGACGAGATGAACCAAATGAACAAGAGACGGAGCGGGGATTATGGTTTGGCTTGGGGAGGCATGGCTTTGATCATCTCTGCGGCTAATTCTTTCGCGACATCCTTTAAGTTCGGACGGTAAAACATGTAGCTGCTGGACCGTTCATGCCGCGCCTTCCACACGGTCGTGCCGGTTGTGGCGTCAACCAATCGGAGACTCAGCCCGACACGGCCGACATTGTCGCCTTCTTTCCGCATGTATTCCCACGAATTGACCCGCACAACCAAGAATGAGTCCACATTCAGCGCTTTGCCCAATTTCATAGCAGAATCCTTGTCGGACTGGCCCGTCATTTCCAAGCGGGAGAAGTAGAACACCAGCGCATCGAACGCCTCTTTCGAGGCTTGGAAGATATCCGTTACGTTTTCAGGAGACACCACACGCTCGATGTTGGCAGTTTTGTTCAATGCGGCGGATAAGACTTCTTGAATGTCTTCGCGCGCGTTGTCGTATTGACTCGCCATTGGGGGAAGCACGGCAATGGCTTGAGGCCGGAACATTCTTGCCCCCGGGCCTTCCCACACTTCCTGCAAGCCGCCACAGCCGACAACTAGGAGAGAGAGAAGGCCGAGAACGACGGTATGTCGCGGATGATTGAGCATGAACATGGGTTCAGTATACCATTAGAAAGTCATAGAAGCAGAGCCTGATACCAGCGCGCCCTCTTCTCGGAAGTCATATCCGCCGCCCACATCGATACGAACTGCAAAGATCCGTAGCCCCAACCCAGCAGTAGGGGTGAATGGTGTCCCGGCATCCTGCATATTCTTGAAGGCGCCGAGGCGGAACGACAGGAATTCAGAGAAGATGGTCTGTTCGGCTCCTAAACTCAACACCTGGCTCTTGACCCCTGGGATAAATGTTTTATTCGAGGTCACATCCACATCTGTCGTCAACGTCAGTGAAGAATAAGGATTGACCGCTACACCGCCTCGAATCTGAGGCTCAAGTTTCAGTTCTCCTCCACCGGGAGCATCAAAGGTCGGTCGATTGATGTCTTTTGCCACCACGCCAAAGCGCAGCCATGAGGATGGGCGGTAGATGGCGCCAGCATCGATCCCAAAGGCTGTTGAAATCGTGGCTTTTCCAAAGTTGTCCGTAATTGAAACGTCGGTTCCTCCTGTCAGTGTCGTGCTCCCGTTGTAAGCTGCACCTTGGATAACTTTTCCCGTCACACCGATAGAAAATGTCTTATCAGAAAAGGCATAGGCATAGGAGAACGCAACCTGTCTGGCCTCGAACCCAAGGAGGGCCATTTGTCCCGCAAGACTAATGGGGTTGCCAGGTCCGCCGGGTTGAGTGGCTTGTACAGGAGTTGAAACAAACCCTCCGCCGGTTGGAACATCCGAAACATTAAGACCTAAGGCATGCTCCCCCAAGTGTCCTTTGAGATAGAGACCAGCGGCCCCACTAACTGATACCGTGGCGCCAGGTCGGTTAATCCGAGCGGCGATGTCATCGGCCTTGGCTTTATTGGCAGCCGAGGTATCAGTCGTATCGAAGTCTTCGAGATCGCGGACGGCATCGGCGATACCGAGGCGATCGATCACTTGTCCACTACCTTGAATCCGAATATCCACTGTCTGGGTCATCGCTAACCCGGCAGGGTTCCAATAGGTGGCCAAGGCATCCGTTGTGACGGCCACACCTGCTCCACCCATGCCCATCGCGCGAGGCCCGACGGATACAAATTCCAGGGCCATGGCCTGTGTAGGAATCATAAGGCCCATAATGATCGCAATGGCAGGAAGAGATCGAGAACAGGGCATAGCAAGGAACTCCTTGGAGGCCGAGAGACTTCGTTGAGTCTATTGGATGAAATAGTTCCCGTCAAGGTTAGACGGAGAGATGCTACACAGGTACGCGATGGGATGGTTCTGCGGGGAGCCACAGTATTGATTACACAATTTGACCGTCCTGCATATGCACGATCCGATCGGCTTGGGCAGAGAGTTTGTCGTTGTGGGTGACGATCACGAAAGTCGTCCCGCGGGCCTTATTGAGTTCACGCATCATGGCAAAGAGGGCTTCACCCGTATGGGTATCCAGATTTCCCGTCGGCTCATCAGCCAAAACGAGATCGGGCTTCTGGAGGAGGGCTCGTGCGACCGCCACGCGCTGCTGTTCACCGCCCGACAACTCACCGGGCTTGTGATGTAAGCGTGCTCCCAGCCCGACTTCCTGCAACAACGCGATGGCTTCCGGTTCAATTTCTGCCGGCTGTCGTCGCTGAATCAGAGCCGGCATAAAGGCATTTTCGAGTGCGGTAAATTCCGGCAGGAGGTGATGGAATTGGAAGACAAATCCGATCCGCCGATTCCGAAAGTCCGCCTGCTCACCTTCCGTCAGGTGAAATATATCCTTGCCGTCGAAGTGTACCGTCCCAGTCGTGGGACGATCGAGGGTTCCGATAATATGGAGGAGCGTGCTCTTTCCTGCTCCCGAAGCCCCGACAATGGCAATCAGCTCCCCACGCTGAATCTTGAGATTGACGCCCTTCAACACCGTGAGGGACTGCCCGCCCATCGGAAACGATTTGTACAGATCCGTGACGGTGATCATGCCGGAACTCCAGAATAGGATAGAAGTAATGAGGAGGCTGGCATGATCATTCGTAACGCAAGGCGGCTACTGGTTCGAGCTTGGCAGCTTGAAGCGAGGGATAGACTGTAGCAGCAAAGCTGATCGCGATTGCGGAGCCTGCCACGAGGACGACATCCATCGCTTGTACATGGACGGGAATCTGCGAGATGTAATAGACCGAGGCATCGAAGGTCCAGAATGTCTGGATCAGCCAGAGAAACGCATAGCCGAGTGGGATGCCGATGGCCGTCCCGGACAGGCCGATGATCAATCCGTTCAGCATGAAAATGTGCCGGATGCTTTTGCGCGTCGCGCCCATAGCCTTGAGGATCGCAATTTCCTTTTGTTTCTCAGTGACGATCATGGTGAGGGTGCTTACGATGTTGAAGGATGCCACGATTGTGATCAGCACTAACAGCAAAAACATCATCGTCTTCTCGAGTTTGAGGGCCGAAAACAGATTGCGATTCATTTGCATCCAGTCGCGCGCTCCATATGCGAAGCCGAGCGATTGCTCCACAGAACGGGCCGTCTCCGCTGCGTGGAAGACGTCTGCGACCTTAATTTCAATGCCGGTCACCGTGTGCCCCAGGTTGAAAAACTTCTGCGCTTCCGCGAGATCGATATAAGCCAAAGACGAATCGTACTCGTACATGCCGGATTGAAACAGGGCAATTAATGCGAACGTCCTGATCTTCGGCACCATCCCGATCGCATTGACCGGTCCCGCTGGAGGAGACACCACATTGACCGTATCGCCGACAAACACACCGAGCCGAAGCGCTAATTCCTTGCCCAGGATGATGCCGGGCTTTTCTGTCTCGACCGACGGGCCGGTCGGGTCGTCTGCAGATGGTTGCTTTACCTTGACCGGCCGGCTGAGGTCGGCCAACTGCCCGGTCGAGAGATTCTTAGCCAGTTCGGTCACCGTGCCTTCACGTTCCGGATCGATGCCGCGTATCACGATGCCTTGCACTCCGCTTTGGGTGGTCAGTAAGACCTGCTTGAGTACAAATGGGGTTGCCGCTACAACACCCGGCACGGTTGTGACCTGAGTCACGACAGGATCGTAATCGTTCATGCTGTCTTTCATCCGATCCTGGACGATGATATGGGCTGTCGTTCCGAGAATTTTGGCCTGAATGTCTTCTTTGAATCCGGTCATGATGCCGACGGTTCCAATCAGCGCAGCCACACCGAGTGTAATTCCGGCAATAGAAACCACGGTATTCAACGAAATGGTGCGATTCCGACGTTTCGCGCGCAGATACCGCAACCCGACAAAGATTTCGTAGGGGAGGGCCACTGTTACTTCTCGGGCCTCAGTTGTGGGAAGAGCACGACGTCGCGGATCGACGCTTGGTCGGTAAAGAGCATGATCAGCCGGTCGATGCCGATGCCTTCGCCTGCGGTCGGTGGCATGCCGTACTCCAAGGCGCGCAAGAAATCTTCATCGACCACATGCGCCTCTTCATCGCCCGCCGCCCGTTGCGCCGCCTGTCCTTCAAACCGTTCCCGTTGATCCAGCGGATCGTTCAGCTCTGAAAAGGCGTTCGCAATTTCCCGACCGGCGATGTAGAGCTCGAACCGATCGGTCAATGCCGGATTCGAATCTTTGCGTCGCGCGAGTGGAGAAATTTCAATCGGGTAGTCGGTAATGAACGTGGGCTGCTGCAGATTGGGCTCGACCGTTTCCTCGAAGATTTCATTCACGATGTTGAAGAGCGGCCATTTCGGATCGACCGCGATACCCAGCTGTGTAGCCGCTGCAATCGCCTTGTCCTTATCCTCAATAACAGAAGGATCGAGTTGGTTCACCTCCCGAATCGCCTGGTGATACGACCAGCGGCGCCACGGAGGTGTGAGCGTGATTTCCTTACCTTGATAGTGAATAACCGTTTTTCCGAGGATCTGCTGTGCCAGCGAGGAGACCAGTGCCTCTGTGAGGAAGATTAAGTCCTGATAGTCGGCATAGGCCACGTAGAACTCCAGCATGGTGAATTCCGGATTGTGAATCGTCGAGATGCCTTCATTGCGGAAGTTGCGATTGATCTCAAATACGCGTGGAAAACCGCCCACGATCAACCGCTTCAAATAGAGTTCCGGCGCGATACGGAGATAGAGATCGACGCCGAGCGCATTGTGGTGTGTAACAAAGGGCTTCGCCGCCGCGCCGCCCGGAATCGGATGCATCATCGGTGTTTCAACCTCGAGGAAGTCTCGTTCGATCAAGAAGGCGCGAATGCCGGCGATGATTCTGCTGCGCGTGGCAAAGATGCCATGGACCTCAGGATTGGCAATCAAGTCGACATAGCGCTGTCGATAGCGGGTCTCCACATCCGTCAGCCCGTGCCACTTTTCTGGAAGCGGTCTGAGAGCTTTGCTCAAGAAGGTCAGCTGTGTGACCTCGACGGTGAATTCATTGGTCTTCGTGCGAAAGAGGATGCCGGTCACGCCGATCCAATCGCCTAAGTCGAGGAGCTCGGCGATACGATAGCCCTGCTCTGAAAGGTGATCTTTTTTGAGGTAGACCTGAAGCCGGTCTGATCCGTCTTGCAACACCGCAAAGCCGGCCTTGCCGAATCGCCGCAGTGCGACGATGCGGCCCGCAAAGGTGCAGGTGATCTTTTCTTCTCCCAGTACCTCTTTGGTTTTTTCGGCATGAAGCTTGATAAGGTGGCCCGCCCGATCCTTCGCTTCGAATCGCGTGCCATAGGGCGCCACGCCTGATTCACGCAAGGCGTCGAGCTTCTTGATGCGTTGCTGCTGTTGCTCGTTCAGTTCGTCCATAACTGCTTCTTGCACAAGATAATGGGCAAGGGACTAGAGAGGCGGTTCATCCGTCGCCGCTAGGCTCGTGCCTTTTGCCATTTTCCCTTTGAGATAAGCCTCGATGAACCCGTCCAGGTCGCCGTCCATGACGTCCGCCACCTGGCCTACTTCATAGCCGGTCCGGTGATCTTTGACCATTTGATAGGGTTGGAACACATACGATCGAATTTGGCTGCCCCAGGCGATATCCTTCTTTTCCCCGACAATCGCATTGAACTCCGCCTCTTTCTTTTTGAGTTCCAGTTCATAGAGGCGCGCTTTCATGACTTTCATCGCGCCGTTGCGATTTTGGAGCTGAGACCGTTCGTTCTGGCATTGCACCACGATCCCGGTCGGCAGGTGGGTCATGCGGATGGCCGTCTCGACCTTATTGACGTTCTGGCCGCCGGCGCCACCGGCCCGGAAGGTATCGATCTTGAGGTCTTTGTCTTCGATGACAAGGTCGATATCCTCGTCCACTTCGGGATAGACGAAGACCGAGGCAAAAGAGGTGTGCCGCCGCTTGTTTGCATCGAAGGGTGAAATGCGCACCAGCCGGTGCACGCCGGCCTCGGCCTTCAGATAGCCATAGGCATAGGCCCCTGTCACTAACAACGTCACGCTCTTGATGCCCGCTTCTTCTCCCGGGAGCAGGTCCAGCGTTTCGACCTTGAATTTCTTGTTCTCGGCCCAACGGACATACATGCGAAGCAGCATCTGCGCCCAATCCTGCGATTCAGTCCCACCGGCGCCTGGATGGATCGCCACAATCGCATTGTTGGGGTCCAATTCGCCCGAGAGCAGAAGTTCAAGCCGCAGGGCGGTGAGCTTTGACTCGAATTCATCCAGCTCGGACGTCAACTCCTTCGCGAGCCCGGCGTCGTCGCTTTCTTCTGCCAGCTCGAGTAACGCGCCTAGATCGTTCATCTTCCCATCGATATCCCGCCACTGCTGGAGATCATGTTCAATTGTGGCTTTTTTCCGTCCGACCTTGGCGGCCTTCTGGGCGTGGTTCCAAAAATCAGGCTGCGTGGTCTGCTGTTCCAAATGGGCTAACTCGGCCGTCATGCGAGCGAAGTCAAAGATGCCCCCGTAGTTCCGATACCAATTGCTCAACGGCACGTACACGATTTTTTACCTCATCCAACATGGGGCGATCCTTTCTGCTTATACCGCCACTGCGTCTGGCTCAGATCCCTTGGTCCGGAGAAGGCCTAACAGGAATAAAAGCGCGCAGATTATAGCACAGCCGTAGGCAAACACATCGCCGTGCCGGCTGTAAAACGTATGCGGGCGCCAGACTCGTATTGTCGCCTTGAAGGCCTGTTCCGTGAAGGTCGGTGTGGCCTCGACGATACGTCCGAATGGATCGATAAATCCGGAAATGCCGGTGTTGGCTGACCGAGCGAAGGCCAAGTGATTCTCGACGGAGCGAAACACGACCATCGAAAAATGTTGAGAGGCGGCCGACGAGGCGCCAAACCAAGCATCGTTCGTCACGGTCACCAGGAACTCCGCTCCGTTCTCGGCGAATTGCCGGACCAGGTTCGGAAAGATCACTTCGTAGCAGATCGCCACCCCAAAATTTATCGGTCGCGGTATCGTCCCCGCCATGCCTTCAGCCGCAGACCGTGGCTTCGGCGTCAACGTCAAGACCGTCGGACCAGTTCCAGCTTCGAAATCGCCGATCCCTTCCACCAATTTGTCGAGGAAAAACAGGAGTGACGATTTGAGCGGAATATATTCACCGAAGGGGACTAGATGATGTTTGTCGTAACGTCCTAACAATTGGCCGTCGGGGGAGAGGAGGTATGCGCTGTTCAACAAATAGGGCCGCCGATCCGGATAGAAGCGTAGGGCGGGGCTTCCAAATAAGATGGGCGCCTGGGCTCGATTGGCCAGCGCGATGAGTTGCAGTTGATAGACGGGCTCACGCTCAAAGACGAAGGGTGTAGCCGCTTCCGGCCACACTACCAAATCTGTGGCACGGCCGAGCTGTTCCGTCAGCCGGTCAAAGCGTGCGAGAGTCTGCTCTCGATAGGCGGTATCCCACTTCACTGCCTGATCGACGTTCGGCTGCACCACCCCCACGCTGATGGATGATCGGGGGATATCAGAAAACGGCGATTCAGATAACGTCGCAAGGCCATACTCCCACGAGAGCGTCACGAGCAACGCCGCCATCGCCGCGAGCTCCCAGGGGAGCCGTGCGGGGAGGAAGCCCCGAAACAACGGCATCAGCCACATCAGAAACTCAGCCAGCGCGACATTGACCAGCACAATGAGGAACGAGACCCCGTAGACCCCCATGTGATCTGCAATCTGAATAATCTCAATCTGGCGATATTGAGAATAGCCGAGTAGGCCCCAGGGTAATCCGCTTAAAGCATATGTCCGGATCAGTTCGAGGGTCACCCATAAGCAGGGAAACGCGAAATGGCCGTAGCGGGGAATCATGGTCCGAAACCACACGGCCCCGGCAGAATAGAGGCCGACATAGAGACCGAGATAGGCCGTGAGCAGCAGCATGAGGCCGTAGCTGATTGCCAGCGGGACTTTGCCGTAGGTGTTCATGGCGGTGACGACCCAGGCCATCATGCCCGTGAAGGCAATGGTGCCGGAGAGCCAGCCGATCCAAAATGCCTGCGCTTTGGTCTTGCCGTCCAATGCCCAATGCAACGGCACGAGGGCGATCCAGGCCAACAGTCCGAGATCAGATTTCGGGAAACTCAGCGGGAGGAACAGCCCGCTCGCGCCGGCAAGCACAAGTGAACGCGCGAGGGAATGGGTCATGATCTGCACCTTAGCGAAAGCTGGAGAGGGATGCAACTTCCGGTTGGAATAGGATTAGCTCGCCCGACGTTCTCGTAGGCAAGGCGAGAGATTTTGGGTTGACGGACGCCCGGTGAGCACCTATAAATAAGAGCGACAAGCTGCTTCCGTGCCTGCATGAAGAGCGTGGAGAGCTGGATTTACCCAAGATGATAGAGCCAGACTCTCCTGCCATTGACGAAGCGGCGCAACCAATGATCACGATTAATTGGAGGCTATGCAATGGATCGAAGAATCATCACCCTGTGCCTGAGTTTAAGTCTCATACTTGTGTTTGCGGGATGCGCTGGTAAGACCGTCACTTCCTCGTCCGGTGATGTCGCCTCACGGGCAGGCCAGGGCAAGAGCGAGCAGATCCAGCCCGATGCGATCAAGACGGTACCGTTGGAGCGCTCGTTCGACCGGCCATCCGGCAGTGGTCCGGTGAATCCTGCGCTCGCGTCGAGCACAGATTCTGACGGTAATGCATTGGGTGATGTGTTCTTCGATTACGACCGGTTTCAAATCCGCAAGGATGCCATGCCACTACTGGACGCCAATGCCGGATGGCTTCGCGCCAACGGAAACAAGACCGTACTGATCGAAGGTCATTGCGATGAACGAGGCACCGTGGCGTACAACCTCGTCTTGGGCGAGAAACGGGCGCGCGCTGCGAAGAAGTACCTTCTGGACTTGGGTGTCGCAGCCTCGCAGCTTCAGATTACAAGTTATGGAGAAACGAAGCCCTTCTGTGAGCAGCAGAATGAAGACTGCTATCAACAGAATCGGCGGGCGCACTTCGCGACGAAGTAAACATCGTACGTGTCGCCAGAAATCTGCCAGCTGTGTCAGACACGAAGGAGGAATATGTGAGGCACTATCATATCCGCATCATAGGAATTGGGCTTTTCGGAATCATCTTAGCGGCAGGCTGCGCAGGCAAGGGCGAGCGGATTGATCTGACGGTTCACGGCGCAAGCGTGGGCGACGAAACGGTTGTTGCCATGAGTTCCCCGACTGTCGCGATCCAGCCTTTTGAAGACCATCGCACCGACCGATCTCGTCTCGGTACCAGACATCACCTATGGGGCGGGGAGAGTCAGTTTAAACTTTCCAACGGCACCCTCAGTGAGGCCACGGCACAAGCTTTCGCCGACTATCTCAAAGGGAAAGGTTGGAATGCAACCGTCGCCGAGGGCAACAGAGCTGCCGGAGAAGACATTACCATCACCGGAATACTTCGTGATGTCGGTGTGGATGCCAAAAGCGGGATCGGACAAACCGCTCTTAACGCTAAAATCCGGCTGATCGTCCAAGTTCAGAACCACGCTGACGGCAGTCAAGTCCGTGAGACGCTCACCAGCACTGGAGCCAGCCAGGTTTTCTGGTTCGATCCTGAGGATGCGCAGGAATTACTCAACGAATTGTACAACAAGAGTTTCGAGAAGTTCGTGAAGGACACTCAACTCGACGGCAAAATCATCAAGCTCCGGTAACGGAGCGTTCCAATTCGGCATAAGGAGCCTTGCGATACACGGGCTCTGGATCCTCTGCATCGCTCCTGAATCGTAGGTGAAATAGGAATCTCGTGAGTCATAAGGAACGACGGCAACATCGGAGGGTTCCTGCACAGCTCCAGGGATTTCTGCTGGGGAATTCGCATGAGATCGAAGCAGTGACTCTGGACCTCTCGGTCGGTGGCGCGAGGTTCGATTGCGACATCGAAGTCTACCCTGGAAAAGTGATTCGTGTGCGGCTGGTCATTCCCGGCGCGGAGGAACCGGTTTCAATCGATGAGGGGCGAGTGCAATGGGTCGAAGGGGACACATTCGGGGTCTCGTTTCAAAATGTGAGGCCGGACGAACTCGATGAACTCGAGCAGATTGTCAACGAGTTTGAAGAAGCCGAAGACGGTGGCCACGCATAGTGAGCCAGTCCTTGACTCGTCCTCATCGGAAGAATATCGTATCCATGTGGGGGGAGCTTAACGCCCCGAGGGAATATGGTTCATAAGGGGGTCGAGCGTCGGGATGGTGTGCAAGCCCAGCTTGACTGGGAAGCCTGAAGTCCCGCCAAGATCTCCGCCGTACCTAGCTGTCCTCGGCAGGTGCGCGCTCCTCCCACCCTAATGTCCCGCTCAGTTCGGTTGGCGGTTTCCGCTGTCTACTACCCCGCCATGTGCTACAGCGATCCTCTCACTACCGTGATGAGATCTGCTGTGTCATCTCAACCACAGAGTTGGGAGTGAGGGTTTAACAATCGACGCATAATTGATTTGTGAGGATGAATGCCCACACATAAGTCACCTGCATCTGCGTCCAAGAAAACAGATTCCCGTGCAGTTTCCGCTGTGACGGCAGCGGAGATGGGTGCGCGACAGCGCGAGATTTCCGTCTCCGAGTTCTTCACCAAGAATCGGCATTTACTCGGTTTCGACAACCCGCGCAAGGCCCTCCTGACCTGCGTCAAGGAAGCGGTCGACAACGCGTTGGATGCCTGTGAGGAAGCCGGGATTCTTCCTGAGGTCACGGTACGGCTGGATGTCGTGGCTGTCGGGTCTTCAACTGTGCCGCCCGCAAGTCAGGCGACACGATTTCGCGTCACGGTAGCCGACAACGGTCCCGGGATCGTCCGTCAACAGATTCCAAGAATCTTTGCAAAACTCTTGTACGGCTCCAAGTTCCATCGCCTGCGCATGAGCCGCGGTCAGCAGGGGATCGGTATTTCAGCGGCAGGGATGTATGGTCAGTTGACGACCGGCAAACCGGTGAAGATTATCTCGCGTACGGGTCCCAAAGCCTCGGCACATTTCTTTGAAGTACAGATTGATACGAAGAAGAACGAACCCTTGGTCCATGAGTATAAGCAGATTGAGTGGGAACAGCCCCGCGGCACGCAGGTGGCGATCGAAGTCGAAGGCCGCTACCAGAAAGGCCGTGCATCAGTAGATGAGTATCTTGAGCAGACGTCTATTGCCAATCCGCACGTGCGACTCATCTATCGATCCCCGGATGGCGAGACAAAGGAATATCCACGCGCCTACCACGAATTGCCGCCTTCGCCGAAAGAAATCAAGCCCCACCCCTATGGCATCGAGTTCGGAATGTTCCTCAAGATGCTCCAGGAGGCCAAGAGCCAAACTCTTTCGGGCTTTCTGTCGAGCGATTTCTGTCGGGTGGCGCCTGCGCTTGCGGAAGAGATGTGCAACACGGCGAAGGTTTCTCCCAAAGTGAAACCCAGGGACATTCGCGGAGCCATTGCCGAAAAGCTCTATCACACCATTCAAGCGACGAAGATCATGGCGCCGCCGACGAATTGCCTTTCTCCGATCGGTGAGAAGGCGATCCTTTCAGGCCTCTATAAGCAGATCAAAGGGGAGTTCTATACCGCGGTGAGCCGGCCTCCCTCCGTCTATCGCGGCAATCCCTTCATCATTGAAGCAGGGCTGGCATTCGGCCAAGCACCGGACAGCGCGACGAAACCTGACAGACCGATACAGCCGCTGGCGGAAGGAGAACAGGACGAGGGAGGTACGGAACTGGCGCGCGTGATTCGTTACGCCAATCGGGTTCCGCTGCTATATCAGCAATCTGCCTGTGCGATCTTCAAGGCGGTGCTTGCCACAACCTGGCGCAACTATGGAATCAGCCAATCACGCGGGGCTCTGCCGGCCGGACCCATGGTCATCTTCGTGCATATTGCGTCCGTCTGGGTTCCCTTTACCAGCGAGTCGAAAGAAGCGATCGCGGAGTATGACGAGATCCATAAGGAAATCACCCTCGCGCTCCGCGAGTGCGGGCGTCGGCTTGGACTATTCCTGCGCCGTCGCGAGCGGGCGGCGAGTGAATTCCGGCGGCGAAATATCTTTGAACTCTATATCGAGGAGGTCGCCGAAGCCTGTAATCGGTTGAAAGGCGGGAAGTTGCCCACCCAGAAGTTGAAAGCGCAGCTGCAGAAAATTGCGTCCTCGCGAACCGGCGGCCTGAAGACCGATGAAACGCTCGGCAAGACCGGCGCAGGACCGGAAGGTCTGCCGCACTCCATCATTGTCACCGCTGAAGGAATAGATGGAGAGCTTCCGCCGACGCTTGACGTATCACGTACGGTTGCACCGGCACCTGACGCTCCAGACGAAAAACACAAAGAAGAGAAGCAGTCCTTCTCGAAACCGGGACGGAAGCACACCATGAAGATGATGACTGGTAAGACAGGTGTCGGCAGGGTCGCAACCGTTCCAGCGTTCTCAAAGAATGGGGCTTCCCTACAGCGACGAGCTAGTGAGGTTCGTACAGGTCGTAAGCCGCACTTGAAACGCAAGAAGAATTAGGACGACGCATGGCGAAGACGAAATCAACAAAGAATGGGGCGGTCCAGAAAAAATTGATCGGGCTGGCCGATTTGGTCATCACAGCCGCGCAGCAGGCTAAAGATCCGACGATGGCGATCCCGATTCGCGCCCTTTCGAACGTGACCTTCAATGAACGCAAAGGCCTGCTTGAAATGGGAAGTAAGAAGCAGGCTCGTTCATTTTTCAACGTGGGTATGGCCAAGAAGTTCATGCAGACTATGCTGGTTGCGGATGCCCTCTCAGAGCTGCAGCGCGCGGAACTGACGACGTCACTCAGAGAGATCTACTACCGGACCAAACACACCATTCAGGACTCGCACGAGAATACCTTCGATACCCAGGACGAATCAGACCCGATTATTGAAGATCTGGAAGTGTCGCTCATAGCGCTCCGCGAAGAGTTACATGTGCGCGCAGAGAACGGTGGGAGTGTCGTGGGCCCGCTCGTACTCGGGGACGACGGCGATCGCGTGGATTGCGCCAAGCTGGGCAAAGGCGGCTACTCGGTTCCGTCGATAGTCGAACCGGAGTATGTGGAGATTCGCCGCTGCACGGCGGACTTTGTGTTGTTGGTGGAGAAAGGCACACAGTGGAATCGCCTCTCGGAAGATAAATTCTGGCGTCGCTATAACTGCGTGCTGCTGACGGGGAATGGACAGCCACCTCGCGGGGTTCGCCGTTTAGCGCGGCGGCTGCACGAAGAATATAAGCTCCCGGTCTATGTTTTGGTCGATAACGACCCCTGGGGATACTACATCTATTCCGTCGTCAAACAAGGCTCGATCAATCTAGCCTTCGAGAGTCAACGGATGGCGATTCCCAAAGCCAAGTTCATCGGTCTTTCCAGCGCCGACCCGGAACGATACGAACTTCCGCGCAACGTCGGGATCAAACTGAACGAGAAGGACATCGCCCGCGCGAAGGAGCTTCTCAATTATCAGTGGTTTCAGAAACCAGCCTGGCAGGCAGAAATCAAGCGGATGCTTGCGAGCGGACTCAAGTACGAACTGGATGCCCTCGCCAACAAAGACTTCCAGTACCTCACGAAAAAATACCTTCCACGGAAACTGAAAGAGAAGGACTGGCTGGACTAGGTAAGTCCACTCTCTTCCAGCGCACCATGCCGTCAGCCGCTAGTGTTCAGGTAACATCAGATAGAGCCCGATCACAATGATCGGCGCCATAACATACATCGCCTTCTTACCAAACGCATCGTAGACGCCATAGATCAGGATTGCGCCCATGAAGGTGAAGTAGAGTGTTCCGATCCCTCGATATCCCCCAAGTTCTTCCGCCAGGGCCAGTGCGGGTGATCCCAGAGTCAGTGCGGCCAAAAAGGTTGCCAGGCGTTTCATGTCAATCTCCTTCCGATAATGTTAACCCCAGATGTCGTCAGGTCCATGATGGCTACCGCTGCACAGACAACAACGCCCTCACGGTGAAGAACACCGAGAGGGCGCAACTCTGTTCCCGAATAATCCTGTGCGGCTGAATTGGCGCAGGCTAACAAGGGATCACGTCACACCTCTTTTGGCTTAAGGATTGGCGAATGATGCGGCTTTCCACAGTAAGAAGTCAAACAGACGCCATAATAGCCCTAGGATCGATAGCTTGCGTTGATGCGGACATAGTCAAATGACAGATCGGTCGACCACATATGAGCCCGGTGACGGCCTCGCCCCAGTCCGACGGTGATCGTAAATTCTTTCTGGCGAAAGACCTTTGCGATTCGCCGTTCAGCAGCGAGCCCGAGCCCGATCCCTCGATATACCATCGGGACTCCACCAAACCACACACTCAGATTGGAAGGAGTAATCGGAACCCCGGCTCGTCCGATCGCCGCCATGACTCGACCCCAATTGGCATCCTCGCCAAACAGGGCGGTCTTCACCAGGTTCGAGGTTGCGATGGTTTGGGCTACCTGCCGTGCCTGCGCGACGGTAGCTGCTCCGGTCACCTCAATCTTCACCACCTTGGTGACACCTTCTCCGTCGCGGCAAATCGCCAGCGCAAGGGCCTGGCATGCTTCCGTCAGGAGCTGCAGGAACCGGCGATAGGCAACCGTGCCTTCCATGATTGTGCGGTTCTGAGCCAGCCCGTTCGCCATGCACAGGACAGTATCGTTGGTGCTGGTGTCTCCATCAACCGTGATGCAATTGAATGACTCATTGACCGCCAGACTGAGAGCCTGTTGGAGGGCGCGTCTCGTGATCGACGCGTCTGTGGTGAAATAGGCCAGCATCGTGGCCATGTTGGGATGGATCATTCCAGAGCCCTTGGCCATTCCGCCGATGGTGATCAAGCGACCACCGATGGTGTCCTGAAGGGCAATGGATTTCGGGCGCAGATCGGTCGTCATGATTGCCCGAGCGGCATCTGGGCCCCCACGGTCGCTGAGTTGAGCGAGCAACTGCGACATGCCCTTAACGATTCGATCGACCGGCAACGCACGGCCGATTACACCGGTAGAACCGATGAACACTTGCTGCGAGGGAACTCCCATGTGGCGTGCAAGCATGGTGGCAGTCTTCTTTGCAGCGGCTAATCCTTTGGCGCCGGTACAGGCGTTGGCATTACCGCTGTTGACGAGAATGGCCCGTCCGATTCCTTGGCGTAAGTGCAGGCGATCGACAATGACCGGCGCCGCGACCACCTGATTGTTCGTGAAGACGCCCGCGATGGGACCGCTCTGCTCTGAGACGATGAGGGCGAGATCCAGTAGGCCTGGCTTCTTGATGCTGCAATGGATGCCGGCTGCGCGGAACCCCTGCGGTGCGGTGACTCCACGGCGCGGAGATGGGGTTGGTGATTTCTTGGCCATGATCGAGAGAGATATATTTAGGTCAGTATGGATTTAGGGGTAGGCGGCGGGTGCCATCAAACCTGTTTCTTCAGGGAGTCCCAGCATGAGGTTCATGGCCTGAATAGCCTGGCCTGCGGCGCCTTTTACCAGATTATCCAGCGCGGCCACCGTAATGACCGACCCTGAGCGAGGATCGAGGTAGACTCCGATGTCGCAATAGTTGGAGCCCTTGATATAGCGTGGATTCGGAATGGTCTCTTCCTGGAGCCTGACGAACCGCTCACCTTTGTAAAAGTCTCGATACAACGCGTGCAGGTCCGGCAGTGACATCGGACTCTTCAGCTTGCAGTAGGCGGTGCTCAGGATGCCGCGGTTCATCGGTACGAGGTGTGGAGTGAATGTCACGATCGGCTGTGCGGCCACTGTGTTCGATGGCTGCGAGATTCGTTGAAGTAACCTGCCGAGTTCTTGCTCGATCTCAGGGATGTGACGGTGCCCTCCGATTTTGTAGGGCTCTAAGGATTCATGGGCTTCAGGAAAATGATAGGGGAGCGCCGGGCTTCGTCCGGCCCCGGAGATACCGGACTTTGCATCGATGACGACGGTGTGCGGCTGCACGAGTCCCTGGGCAAAGAGCGGGGCCAATTGCAGAACGGCTGCTGTGGGGTAACAGCCAGGCGAGGCCACCAACTTCGCTTTGGCGATGGCGGTTCTATGCAATTCAGGGAGTCCATAGACTGCGTCCTTCAGCAAGTCTGGATAGCTATGCGTTGTTTTATACCACTGTTCATAGACAGCGGGATTCGTGAGGCGGTAGTCGGCGCTGAGGTCCACGACCAGTTTACCGGTTTTGAGGCAGGCAGAGACCGGCTCCAATGATTTGGTATGGGGAAGGGCCAAGAAGACCGCGTCTGTCTGCTCTGCTAAGGCTTCGGGTGAGAGCGCTTGAAACGAGAGAGATACGAGGCCGGCCAAACTGGGGAAGACCGCTGCCACGGGAGTGCCCGCGGATTTTTCCGATGTCACAGCGTGGAGCTCAAAGTGTGGATGGAGGGCTGCCAGGCGAACGAGCTCCGCTCCGGCATATCCACTGGCCCCTGCAATTGCGACGCGTACCTTTTCCATCTCTATCACCTGCCACGTGTGCCACGGGCACAAAAAAAGGGAAGGCGTGGAGCCTTCCCTTTCTCTGTCTGTGGCTCCGACGATTATCGTTTGGAGTACTGGAACCGCTTCCTCGCACCCTTCTGTCCGTATTTCTTCCGCTCTTTGACGCGCGAGTCACGTGTCAGCAAGCCTTCCTTCTTCAAGGGCGTACGAAGGGGTTGATTCAGTTCCACCAGCGCGCGTGCGATAGCATGACGCAGGGCGCCAGCTTGGCCGGTCGGTCCACCGCCATGCACGGTGGCTTTAATGGAGTACTGTCCCATCACGCCACCGATCTCGAGCGGGAACTGAATAATCTGCCTCAAGGTGAGTCGTGGAAAGGCTTTCTCGATCGGTTGATCGTTGATCGTAATGTCGCCTGCCCTCCCAGTGACCCAGGCTCTGGCAATGGCGCACTTTCGTCGTCCGGTTGCATATTGAGTCGCTACTGCCATGCTACAACGTCTCCTTCTTCGCTTGCGGTGATAACAATTAATTATAGAGTGATCGGTTCCGGTTGTTGCGCCTGATGCGGGTGAGTGGGCCCGACGTAGACGCGGAGTTTCTTTGCCATATGATTCCCCAACGGGTTCTTGGGAAGCATGCCCTCGATCGCTTTCGTCAGGAGTTCTGTCGGATCCTTTCGGAAGACATGCTGCGCCGTCGCGGTCTTGAGCCCGCCCGGAAAGCCGCTGTGTCGTCTATAGAGTTTCGTCTCCATTTTGTTGCCGGTCAGATGGATCTTCTCGGCATTCACGATCACAATATGATCGCCCATGTCCACATGGGGGGTAAACGTTGGCCGGTGTTTGCCGCGCAATATCCCGGCGACGCGAGCTGCCAATCGGCCCAGCGTTTTCCCCTCGGCATTTACGAGGTACCACTTTTCCTGCACGTCCAAAGGCTTTTGCATGTATGTCAACATTGCTCTTCCCGCTCCTTCGCTATCGAATAGATCAAGTTTCCTGCACTTCCGGTGTCCCGATATCTTTCGACTCCAGTTTTGCCAGCCAGGCGTCGAGATTTGTTGTGCTCCGCCGCTTCAACACATCCTGGGTAATGTAGATCGGGCAAGGAGCCCTGAGGGCCAACGAGATGGCATCGCTGGGCCTGGCGTCGATTGTCCGTTCCACGCCCTTGTTGGAGACATGGAGCATAGCGTAATAGGTGCTGCTCTTGACGTCTACAATGACGACGCGTTGAATCGTGATGTTCAAATGTTCGGCGAAACTCTTGATCAAATCATGGCTCATTGGCCGTGGTGTGATCATGGTATCGAGCGCGAGTTTAATGGCATTACCTTCTGCGGCTCCAACCCAAATCGGAAACGTATCAGGGACGCCGTCCTGTCGCGCTAAGACGACAATTCTCGTGTCGGTATTGGCCTCTTCTAGGATGCGATCCACCCGGTATTCAACCAGGTCTTGTTCTTTGGGTAAATCGATGGTGCTCATATCTCGTCTTGGTGACTCAAGAGTCCAGTTTGCCGAAATCTTCCGGCTTAAGATTTTCCAGCCACTGCCCGAGTTCTTCGGAGCTCTGTTTGGCGATGACAGAATTATTCGCAAACACCGGTGCATTACTTCGAAGCGCAAGTGCAATTGCGTCGCTGGGCCTGGCGTCGACGGTATATTCTGAGTCTTCGTACATCAAATGGATTTTCGAAAAATAGGTGTGTTCCGACAAGTCTGTGATGACGACGCTGATAACTTTCGCATTATAGGCATCGAGGAGCGATTTCATGAAGTCATGCGTCATCGGCCGGGGAGGCGTGACGTTTTCCAGTGACATGCTGATCGCGCCAGCCTCTGACTTGCCGACCCAAATGGGGAGCATGTCGGAGTGCTCTTCGTCACGCAGCACCACGATATACGCGTTATTATAGGGGTCGAACATCAACCCTTTTACGTGCATCTGTGAAATCACGGCAAACTGGCTCCTTATCCCTCTTCTTAAAAGGGCTGTGAGGAGATGCTGATCACCCTGACAGATGGGTCAAGAAGTGCGAACTCTAACATTTCCGAAGTTGGCCTGTCAACGAAGCCTGCGAGATCACTGGAGAATTCACGGAATACTCTTGTGATCAAAGGCCTCGTCGAGGACCGTATGCCGACGCAGAGCTGTTTACGTTTAGGCCGGTGGGCGATAGTTCTGATCCAGTTTTCCGGTATCAGTTTGCTCGCCAAGCTTGAGAAAGGCTTTCATCTGTTTCTTCACAAGTTCTCTACCGCTCTCATCGCCCAGGTTGATCTGATATTCGTTGATGACCATGACCCGCATGCCCTCCCACTTTTTCCAGCAGGGCTTGCAGACCTTGGCTTTGATCTCGGTTTCAAGCTTCCCCATGAAGAGGGGGTCTGTAATCGTTTCTCCGACTTGTCCACATGTGACACACTGGACGTCTGCCATGGTATGAGGATCCTCCCGAAAAGATTATGAGGTGAGTGTGAGGTGGGAATTGTAACACTGCGGTCGTGCGAAGATAAAGAGGGGAGTGGATTGACCCACACATGGCTTCGTGCTAAGAAGAATTCCTTGCAAAAATCGATAGGCCCGGATGGCGGAACTGGCAGACGCGCCGGACTCAAAATCCGGTTCTCGCAAGAGAGTGGGAGTTCGACCCTCCCTCTGGGCACCATCGGTTCACAGTTATCAGGAAGGTAGGATTACGGGCGTTAGTGACTCTGGGGTGGTGAGCGGATTGCGCGCGAAGTTGAAACAAACCACACGCCGCATATCCTAGTTGACATGTCCAAAAGCGTAGCCTATAGTTTGCGGCCGAAGAGTATTGAGAAGGCTTCACAGTCATGATCTTGGTCCAATCTTAGTTTTCACCACGACGATTCAGTCACTAAATCTCATCAAGGAGGCAGCACATGCGTAGCGTGTTGGCACTGGGAGCAGCAATTATTTTTGCCGGTGCTGCGAGTATGTCAATCGCTCAAGAGCGCTTACAATCTAACCAATCTGGGATGGGGGTAGGCGAAGGCGTTGGCGATGTGTCTGGATCGAGTACTCGCGTGACCACCTTCGATCGAACCCAGTTCCTTGATCGGTTGTCCCAGCCGGAGACAGTGTATGGGCGGGTTTTTGCGCTTGATCTGGCACAGCATAGGCTGATGATTGAAACAGGCGGGGCAGGCAAGACATTTGACGAAGGACAGGAAGGCAAGTCAGGGTACGGGGCTCGGACGGTCATGACGTTGCTCATCGACGAGCATTCAAATATGCAGAGTCTCAAATCGATTAATGTCGGCGACGATGTCAGTATCCAAGTCAGGGAACAGGTCACCACTGACCAACCCTTTGGCACAGGGAAGAAGCTCGTGCTTGAGGCGTATGTGGTTCACACTGATGCAACGAAGCAGGGGTTCGGTGGACTCGGACAACGCCCAGACCCTGAGAATGAGCGCTCGATTGCAACAAGTCGCGGCGGAATTACAGGTGGAATCGCTGGCTCTGTGCTACCTGGAAAGATTGATTCCGGCATCACTAGCCCGGTCGGTGAATATACTGGCGCCGCTCCCTGCTGGCAGTGTGAACCACAGCCAGGATGGGGCAATGCAGTGGGGAACAAGTCAGACTATGGAACGGACTACACCAAGCCAAATTTGGTCAAAGGTATGAACTAAGTCGAGACACATTCGGTGAGAGTGTAGAAGGGGCAGCAGACGCTGCCCCTTTTTTTGCCCTCACCATGCCGTTGTATCCGGTGCCGTGCTTGCAGGGCTGCCGACTCCTTGCTAGGATTGGCTCCTGCCCGGTGGGGTGAACCGTCAAGTTATGCAAAGGAGCAAGACGTGGTCGAAGATGGAAAAGGACAGACAATACTGACTAGTCAGCCAGATACCGAGTTGGATTTACGGGGAGTGATTTGTCCTTATAACTTCGTCAAAACGAAGTTGAAGCTGGAAGCAATGGAGCAAGGGCAGGTTCTTTCAGTGCTGTTGGACGACGGCGACCCAATTCGGAATGTTCCCCGCAGCGTGAGTAATGAGGGGCACACTGTGCTTTCGGAAGATCGTATTGAAGGGTCCTATCGAGTGCTCATTCGCCGCCGCGAAGATGAGTAGCGCGTGGCTTTTTTCTGCTCATCGACTCTGTGTGCGATCCCTTCCCATACCCTTCAATAATGACCGTCACCGCTGAATCCTTCGACACTGGCCCGACCCGATCCAGCAGCTCGCGAGGCCTTCCGCGCGCGAGAGTTTCCATACGCGTCGTGAGATCCATGGCGACGGCAATCTGTCTGGTTGGGAGTATCTGGGCCAGTATCTTCAGCAACCTACTGAGGGCTCCGGGATCCACATAGAAGACGAGGGTTCTTCGATCTTTGCGAAGGCGAGAGAGATATTGCGCGAGACGATGACTGGTTGAGGGAAGGCGCCCCTCAAAAATGATTGCATCACCGGAAAAGCCAGAGATTGCTGCCGCTGTCGTCAGGGTAGAGGGACCAGGAATAGCCTTAACCGGGATTCCTGCCTGGTGGGCAGCAGCCACAAGTCGACTGCCTGGGTCGTAGATGATTGGTGTGCCGTTGTCTGAAACAAGGGCGACATCCTGTCCCTGCGTAAGCCGATGCAGAAGAAGCTGTATTTTCTCGTCGCGATTGAGCGGACCGTAGCTTGTGATTGTTGCAGTGATACCATGATGAGCCAGGAGTGCCTGAGTCACGCGAGGGTCCTCTGACGCAACAACCGTAGCCTGGCGCAGTGTGGCAAGGGCCCGAAGCGTAATGTCATCGGGGTGACCAATCGGCATACTGACGATATAGAGCGTACCGGTGGAAGGAGACATGATTGTCCGGCCTCTCACTCCCTGATCGTTTGGTTGACTCCCATCTCGCGCCATCGATATAATTCCCCGCTTAATGTCAGTCTGTTTGTCCTGAAAAGTTGAGAGGATAGCCCTCTATGGCCGCCATGTTTTTCGTGGTGACGATGGCCCTGTATTTTGCGGCCACCATTTCCTTTCTTGCCTACCTGCTCTGGCCTTCTGAAAGCTTGTCAAACGTCTCGTTGGGGCTGACGGCGACGGGGTTTGCCTCGCACACGGTCGCGTTGGGCGCAGGGATGATCGGCGCGACGGAAGTGTCGACGCCAGGATTCCATGTGGCCCTGTCGTTTTTTTCCTGGGTGTTGATTTTGGTCTTTCTTATCGTGGAGTTTCGTCATCGTCTGCACGTGATTGGCTCGTTCATCGTGCCCCTGGCATTGCTCTCACTGGTGTCTGCCGCCGCATTACCGGAAACCGCTCCGACGCTCACACCGGTGTTTCGAACGTTGTGGGTCCACGTGACGTTGAGCATGCTCGGGACCGTGGGGTTTGCCATAGCCTTCGTGGCTGGTGTCATGTATCTGATTCAGGATGGACTTCTCAAGTCCAAACGTTTCAATGTTCTCTACTCAAAGTTGCCCGCACTGGATTTTCTCGATCACCTGAATCAGCAGTCAATCGTCACAGGCTTTCCGCTACTCACGCTTGGCATCATTACGGGTGCGCTTTCCGCCGAGTTCTCTCGAGGCACCTATCTGAACTGGAATCCCGAGCAAACCTTTGCCTTAGTGACATGGGTATTTTACTTTGTCGTCCTGACAGGACGACTGACGGTGGGTTGGAGAGCTAAACGAGCGGCATATTTGACGATTATCGGATTTGCCGGCGTTATTCTCACCCTCATCGGCGTGGTCCTCAAGAGTCACGGACCGGTATCGTAATATGCATATTATTGCCGTCGGGTTAAGCCACAAGACTGCCCCGATCGAAATTCGGGAGAAACTTGCGGTTCCTGAGAGCCGGATGGGCGAAGCTCTGAGCCGTCTCTGTTCGTATCAGGGGGTGCGGGAAGGGATATTACTCTCGACGTGCAATCGTGTTGAGGTCTATGCCGTTGTCGATGAGATCGAATCGGGGTATGGACGAATTCAGGATTTCCTGGCCGATGCCCACCTTTCGCTGTCTTCGGAGCAACTGACCCCCCATATGTACTGGCACCAAGGGGATCGGGCGATCAGCCATTTGTTCCGTGTGGCCTCCAGTCTCGATTCCATGATCATCGGGGAGTCGCAGATTCTTGGCCAGATCAAAGAGGCCTTCGAGGTTGCACTCACACATAAAGCGACCGGCATTATCTTGAATAAGGTTGTAAAAAAAGCGATTTCGGTCGCAAAACGCGTGCGGACGGAAACAAAAATTTCCGAGATGGCGGTGTCGGTCAGCTATGCCGCGGTCGAATTAGCGAAAAAGATTTTTTCAGACTTGAGCGAGAAGACGGTTCTATTGGTGGGGGCTGGAGAGATGGCTAAGTTGGCGGCAAGACATTTTATTGCCAACGGTGTCCGGCATGTGCGGGTGACGACCAGGAATCCGCAACATGGGCTGGAACTGGCGAACCGGTTTGGTGGTACCGCTGTTGCCTTTGAGGAGTTTCGAGAGGACATGGCCTCCGCCGATATTGTCATGGTATCGACCGGTGCCGCGCACTATCTCGTGAGTGAGGATGATGTGCAGCATTCGGTCAAGCAGCGGATGAATCGTCCAATGTTCCTGATCGACATCTCAGTTCCGCGCAATATCGATCCGGCGGTGCGGCATGTGGACAACGCCTTTCTCTTCGACATCGATGATTTGAAGACACGGGTCGAACAAAATCGCGAGGGGCGTCTCAACGAGGCTGAGAAAGCTGAGCGGATTGTGGTGGATGAAGTCGGAATTGTGCAGCAATGGCTCCAGTCGCTCGAGGTCACTCCCACGATTGTGGCTATTCGAGCGCGGGTCGATGATATCAAGCAGGCCGAGTTGGACAAGACCCTGGGACGATTGGGGAATTTGTCCGCGCCGGAGCGTAAATTGGTCGAGGCGATGGCGTCGTCGATCGTGAACAAACTCATTCACAATACGATGGTGACGCTCAAGACCGAGGTAAATTCCTCTGAAGGGGCCGCCTTTGTCGAGGCGGCTCGACGGTTTTTCAGCCTCGGCGATCCTGCGGTCTCTCATGTCAATGAACATGCGTCCACTGAGTCGGAGATGTGTCATTCATCACAGGAAGATATCCGGGATGTTGAAGAGGTGATTCCGAGAACCGGCTCGAAGCTGCCGCATCAGTGAGCGTGAGAAGACCGTTATTTAGTCTATCTGGTCTATTCGGTCTGTCTCGTGTGTCCGATTGTATGAAACTAACCAGACGAACCAATAAACCAGATAGACTGTACAGACCAGATAGACCAGATGTGAGTCGGTGAAAGGGAGCCATGTCACAAGTCGGCCGTGAACGATCAACCGTCGTGATTGGAACGCGTGGCAGTAAGCTGGCAGTTCAGCAGAGCGAGTGGGTGCAGGGACAGTTGCACGCGCTGGCTCCGCATGTGACGGTGACGCTGCAGAAGATTCAAACGTCGGGAGATAAGATTCTCGACGTCCCGTTGGCCCAAATTGGCGGAAAGGGACTATTCGTAAAGGAGATCGAGGAAGCGCTGTTAAACGGTGAGATCGATTTGGCGGTGCATAGCATGAAAGATGTCCCCACGGAGTTGCCCGAGGGATTGGCGATTCTCTGTGTGCCGCCAAGGGAAGATCCTCGGGATGCCTTGATTAGTCGTGATGGGCGGTCGTTCATGGACCTTCCTCATGGCGCCCGAATCGGGACCAGCAGCCTTCGCCGGCAATCGCAGCTCCTGCATGCCAGGCCTGATCTCACGATTGCGATGTTACGAGGGAACTTGGATACCCGTCTCAGGAAATTACGAGAGGGACAGTTCGATGCCATCGTGCTTGCCGCAGCCGGGCTCCGGCGATTGGCCTGGGCGCATGAGATTACGGAGTATCTTGCGCCGGAGATCAGTTTGCCGGCGATCGGCCAAGGGGCGCTAGGTATAGAGGGCCGGCGAGACGATCTCTTCGTTCGCTCGTTGTTGAGTGGTTTGGACCATGCATCGAGTATGACAGCCGTTCTTGCCGAACGTGCGTTGCTCCATCGGCTTCAAGGAGGCTGTCAGGTTCCGATCGCGGCGCATGCGACAGTGACTGGTACAAGGGTGAGACTGGAAGGATTGGTATCCAGCGTCGATGGCAAAGAACTTTTTCGCGATTTCGTTGAAGGAACAATTGAGGATCCGGAGTCGATCGGCATTCAACTCGCGGAACGGCTGCTTACCCGCGGGGGCGATAGAATACTCCAAGCGATTTACGGGACCACGTGACGAAAACGAGCAAATCGGGGAAAGTCTATTTGGTCGGAGCGGGTCCAGGGGATCCTGGGCTTTTGACGTTGAAAGGGAAGGAGTGTCTTGAGGCGGCTGATGTCGTTCTGTACGACTATCTCGCCAATCCGGTCTTGCTGCAGTATGCGCCGACCACGGCAGAGCGCATCTATGTCGGTCGGCGAGGGCGTGGGCAGTATCAAGATCAAGCGGATATCAACAGACTACTCATTGAACGTGCCAAAGAGGGAAACGTGGTGATTCGGCTCAAAGGGGGCGACCCATTTGTCTTCGGACGCGGTGGAGAAGAAGCAGAAGCAGTGGCTGCTGCAGGAGTTGACTTCGAGCTTGTGCCTGGTGTGTCGGCGGCGGTCGCGGTTCCTGCGTATGCGGGCATTCCGGTAACCCATCGCACGTTGGCATCCACGGTCACGTTTGTGACCGGTCATGAAGATCCCACCAAGCCGGTGGCATTGCTGGACTGGCCCAAATTGGCCAGTACATCCGGGACCCTCGTGTTCATGATGGGCATGAAGAATCTCCCCTTGATCGTCAGGCAGTTACTGTCGGAAGGACGGCCGTCCGACACACTGGTTGCGGCGATCCGTTGGGGGACCAAAGCTGCTCAACAGACGATCGTAGGGACATTGGCCGACATTGTTTCAAAAGCGGAAGCCGCGCATCTCGAACCGCCGACGGTGATCGTCGTGGGTGAGGTTGTGCGATTACGAGGACAACTGAATTGGTTTGAAACCAAACCGCTTTTCGGGAAACGGGTCGTACTGACCCGCCCACAAGAGCAGGCAAGAGAATTTTCCCAACTGCTGACAGCCTATGGGGCGGAGCCGGTTGAAGTCCCAACGATTCAGATCGTGCCTCCGGCCAGTTGGCAGGCGATCGATGACGCGATGACTCGTCTCAGTACCTATCAATGGCTGATTTTTACCAGTGTGAACGGGGTGAGACCCTTTATGGACCGGCTTCATGCAGCAGGGAAAGATGCGCGTGCGTTGGCGAATCTTCGTCTGTGCGCGATTGGACCAAGAACTGCGCAGGAACTGGGAACCTATGGATTGATTCCAGATGTCATTCCAACCGAATTTCAGGCGGAGGGTGTGATTGCCGCATTAGCTCATGTGGGAATCCGTGGGAGCCGCATCTTGATTCCACGCGCTGAAGTCGCTCGCGAAATCCTGCCGCATCAGTTGCGTGAGTTGGGGGCAACCGTCGAAGTGATTCCTGTCTATCGCACGATCGCTCCGGCGGTGGACGTTGCATCTTTGACGCAACAGCTTCAAGATGGCCAGGTGGCGGTGGTGACATTTACGAGTTCCTCCACCGTTCGCAATTTTATGGAACTTTTTGGAGGGCGAGACAGAGTGAGACCTCTGCTCGCAGGGGTGGTAGTGGCCTGCATCGGACCTATTACGGCTCGGACGGCGGAAGAGTATGGAGTGACGGTCACGGTGATGCCGGCTGAGAATACTGTGCCGGCGCTCGCAGAAGCGATCGTGAAGCATTTCAGGGAAGAGGCGCGAGTCATCGCTTCTACGCGCAGTTAGGCCAATATAGAATGCAGAATAATGAAATGAATTAGCCAAGGGAGGGCATTATATGGTTCCAGTCAAGTCGTTCATGGTTCCGAGGGAGAAATTTGTTCACGTTGAGCGGGATACAGATGCACAGACGGCGGCACGGATCATGCGCGATCGTGGTATCGGCAGCCTGTTCGTGACGAATGGGAAAGAGATCATCGGCCTCCTCACGGATACCGACATGGTCCGGCGTGTGGTTGCGGTTGGTGTTGATACACATAAGACGACGGCCGAACAGATTATGTCGGCTCCGATCGTGACGATCGAAGAGGATAAGACCGTATTAGATGCCAACGATCTGATGGCCAAAACGCATATCCGACATCTCGGCGTGACTCAGGGTGGAAAATTGGTCGGCATGATTTCTGTGCGCGACATCGTGGTGTTCTTGACGAATCTCCCGAGGAAGTGATCCGATGGCTTTTCCAATACAGCGCCTGCGGCGGCTGCGGCAGCATGAGGCCTTTCGCCGTATGGTACGGGAGACGAGCCTGGCGCCGGCCGACTTGATCTATCCGCTGTTCGTAGTCGAAGGGCGGGACCGGCGGGAGGAGATCGCTGCGATGCCTGGTCAGTACCGGCTTTCGGTCGACCTCTTGGTGAAAGAGGCGAGTGAGGTTGCAACTTTGGGGATTTCCGCCATCATCCTATTTGGGATTCCTGATCGGAAAGATGATCGCGGAAGTTCGGGGTTCGATCCGAACGGCATCGTGCAGCGGGCCGTCGGGGCAGTGAAAGACCAGGTCCCAGGGCTGATGGTCGTGACCGATGTCTGCATCGATGAATACACCGATCACGGCCATTGCGGAATCGTCAAGGACGGTCGGATTCTCAACGATGAAACGTTGGAGTGTCTCCGTGCGATGGCCAGAACCCATGCGCAAGCCGGCGCCGACATGGTAGCCCCGTCCGATATGATGGATGGGCGGGTTGCAGCGATCCGGGCGGAACTGGATCAGGCTGGTTTTCCAGAGCTGCCGATCATGGCCTATGCCGCTAAATTCGCATCCTGTTTTTATGCGCCGTTTCGGGATGCGGCGTGTTCGAGCCCTCAATTCGGTGATCGGCAGTCGTACCAGATGGATCCTGCCAACCGCCGGGAAGCACTTCGAGAGATCGCCCTCGATGTCGAAGAAGGGGCCGACATCATTATGGTGAAGCCGGCGCTGCCGTATCTCGATATCATCGCCGCGGCAAGGACGCAGATGTTGTTGCCGGTAGCGGCCTATCAAGTGAGCGGGGAATATAGCATGATCAAAGCGGCTGCCAATGCCGGCTGGCTCGACGAATCGCGGGCTATGATGGAATCGTTGCTCTCGATTAAGCGGGCCGGCGCAGACCTTATTCTGACCTACTTTGCCAAAGACGCAGCGCGTCTCCTCCGCTGACGACCATGCTGAAAGTGACGCGTGGGCTGTGCGGCCAGTGTCCACGTGCCTATCCGGTCGCCACGATCGGCAATTTCGATGGCCACCACCTGGGCCATCGAGCGCTGCTGCAGACGGTGGTTGAGGCTGCCCGGAAGGCACAAGGGACTGCGCTCGTGCTGACCTTCGAACCGCATCCGGTGAAAATCCTTGCACCCCGCGTCGATCTTCGCTTTCTCACCAGTCCGGAGGAAAAGCTTGCACACTTCGAAGCCGCGGGGATTGATGAAGTGGTCTTCCTGGACTTTACCCCGACCTTTGCGGCGATGAGCCCGGATCAATTTGCCGAAGACATCCTGCATCGTGCTCTCACCCTGTCTGAATTGTTCGTGGGGAATCATTTTGCGTTTGGAAAGGGCCGGGCAGGGCATATCGATGACCTTGTGCATCTCGGCGGGCAGTACGGTTTCCGCGTGCATCCCGTGACTCCTGTGATGATTGAGGGGGACGTGGTGAGTTCAAGCAGGATTCGCCAGCTTATCCAGGCAGGGAATGTAGAGCGAGCCGCCACACTGCTCGGACGCATCTATGGGATTCGAGGTATCGTGGTGCACGGGATGCAACAGGGGCAGGTGATGGGCTGGCCGACGGCCAATCTCCGCGTTCCGGCCGATCGCGTCGTGCCTCCCGATGGCGTCTATGCTGTACGGACTGTCCACGGGACTCAGACCTATGATGCGATTGCCTACATCGGGACGAGGCCGACCTTTGGAGCAGGCGAGCGGCTGATCGAAGTCAATCTGTTGGATCAGACCAGCGATCTCTATGGTCAGGAGATCACCGTGCAGTTCGCGTCATGGATACGCGGCGATCACACCTTTGCATCTGCCGATGAGCTGTCGACGCAAATTGCCCGTGATGTGGAGCAGGCACGCATCAGCTTGAAGCGTATTCCGCAGGGAGTTCAGTAGTTATGGCGATTGACACGACGATTTTGACGCCATCATCCAGGTCTGTCGCTCGACCGGCACTGTTGTCCCATCTTGTTCGGACGGTGCGTCAGCAACAGCTGTTCGTTCCGGGTCATCACCTATTGGTGGCGGTGTCGGGCGGACCCGACTCAATCGCGTTGTTGTCTCTCCTCCATCGCCTGGTCCGGTCCTGGCGCCTCACGTTGACGGCGGTCCATTGTAACTATGGGCTGCGCGGAGCGGAGTCCGACGGTGATGAATCGTTTGTCGCCACCTTCTGTCGGGAACGGGACGTACCTCTTGTCATTCATCGACCCAGACTGGTCAAACGACGACAGCGTTCATCGCTTCAAGCTGCGGCGCGTGACGCGCGGTATGACTTTATGAAGCAACTGGCTCACGAGGTAGGGGCTGACCGTATCGCGGTCGGTCATACCGCCAATGATCAGGCCGAGACGGTACTCATGTGGATGTTGCGTGGGGCGGGTATGACGGGATTGGCAGGAATGCCGTACGTTCGTGAAGATAGGATCATTCGTCCTCTTCTCGCAGTCACACGCGGAGAGGTGACGGCATACTTGAATCGTGAAGGGCTGACCTATCGGCGTGATTCGAGTAATGAAAAGCCACTCTATTATCGTAATCGGATCAGGAAGGAACTACTGCCCGTCATCACCCAGTTGGCGCCGACTGCCGTTCATATGTTGCAGCAGCAGGCGGACTTGCTACGCGAGGACGAACAATATATGACGGGAATTGCAAATGAGCTGGTGCGCACACTCGTCAGCCATGATTCCAGAGGGGTACAACGAGTCGATCGCCAGGCCCTCATCGAATTGCCGGTTGCCCTTCAGCGGCGTCTCCTTCGGACAATCTTACGGACTTACGAAGAAGAGGGACGCGCCAGCAGCCTTCGCGTGGTGGAGTCGGTTCGGCGTGTCTTCCTCAGGGGAAGGAGCGGCGCTCAGCTGTCTTTGAAGCAGGCCCTCGTGACTCTGGATCGGGGGTCGGTGCGATTTAGCCCACGTGCAGGAGGAGACCGCGGTGATCAGATTGACTCAGAGCAAGAGAAGAGGGAGATGCTTGCAGGTCCGGTGCCTTCAACGATCTCATGGACTAGAACGAATCAGCAAATTGATGTACAAATCACGACTCGTCGTGCTGCTGATGGGCTGAGTGTGTCTTCTTCACCCGGATTGGCCTTGTTCGATGCCGACCGATTTTCGGAGCCCTTAGTCGTTCGCTTCTGGCAAGCCGGTGATCGATTCTTTCCTTATGGGATGAAGGGAAAGAGCAAGAAACTACAAGACTTCTTTACCGATAGGAAGCTTGCTCGCCGCGCACGAGAAGCGGTTCCATTATTAGTGGCGCCGGAAGGGATTCTCTGGGTGATGGGCATGCGACAAGACGAGCGCTTCGTCGTTCGTGATGAGACGACACGGTGTTTGGTTGTTTCGGTGAGCAACCGGGTATCAGAGAAGGAGTAAGGGAGTATGGAACGGATTTTCGGTCGGCCGATCGTAACACAGGAAGAAATGCGCGCCAGGATTCGCGAGTTGGGCAAACAGATTACGACCGATTACACAGGGAAGGATTTCGTCTTGGTAGGAGTGTTGAAAGGGGCCTATGCGTTCTATGCCGATTTGGCTCGTGCCATCAGAATTCCCATGCGAGTGGATTTTCTTATGGTAAAGAGTGAGGGGGCTCGGAAAAAAAATTCCGGCAAGCCTAAAAAGGTTAAAGTGGTGACTGAGCTGACTGAGGACATCAAGGGCAAAGATGTGTTGCTGATTGAAGACATCGTCGATTCCGGTCTGACGGTCCAACACTTGGTGAAGACTTTGGCAAAAAAGAAGCCTCGGTCAATTAAAGTCTGCACCTTGCTGAGCAAGCCAGATCGTCGAACCATCAACGTCGCCATCGACTATGTGGGATTCAAGATTCCGAATAAATATGTGGTCGGGTATGGACTCGATTACCAGCAGAAATATCGGAACCTTCCCTATCTAGCTGTGTTGGATCTGGAGGGAGAGGGCGATCAAGAATAAGGCAATGGCGGGCACGGTTGTCAGTTGGAACGTACCTATGGTAACATCACCCATGTTGGTGGTTGTTCTGACCATCTGACCCTGCCGTCCACAAGGAGATCTGGATGAATTCCAGGACAAAGAACATACTTTTCTGGGTCGTCGTCGGCCTCTTTATGATCTTGCTGTTCAACCTATTCAGCGTGCCACACCATGAGCCTGAAGAAGATGTGATTTTCAGTGAGTTCATGACCAAGCTCGACAAGGGAGAGGTCGAGCGGGTCATCATTAAAGCCAGCCACATCAGCGCCGTCCTGAAAGATAAAACCCGTATTCGAACCTACTCGGTCGAATATCCTGAATTGGTGCAGGTCTTGCGGGATCGTGGTGTGCAGATTGAGGCGAAGCCACCGGACGAAAGCCCTTGGTATATTACGTTTCTTGTGACCTGGGGGCCATTTGTACTGTTCCTGGGTTTGTGGTTCTTCTTGATGCGGCAAATGCAGATGGGGGGTAATAAGGCCCTTTCATTCGGGAAGAGCCGCGCTCGTATGTTGACGGAGGAGCGTAAGAAAGTATTGTTCTCCGACGTCGCCGGTGTTGATGAAGCCAAGGACGAAGTTCTCGAGATCATCGAATTTCTGAAGGATCCGCGCAAGTTCCAAAAGCTCGGCGGCCGCATTCCCAAGGGCGTCTTGATCGTCGGTCCTCCGGGCACTGGGAAAACGTTGCTGGCCAAGGCCATTGCCGGTGAAGCCAGTGTGCCGTTCTTTAGTATCAGCGGATCGGATTTCGTAGAAATGTTTGTCGGCGTAGGAGCGTCCCGTGTTCGCGATCTCTTCGAGCAGGGGAAAAAACATGCCCCGTGCATCATTTTTATCGACGAAATCGATGCCGTTGGTCGGCTCCGTGGAGCCGGGTTGGGCGGAGGTCACGATGAACGTGAACAGACACTCAATCAATTGCTCGTCGAGATGGACGGGTTTGATACGACAGAAGGCGTGATTTTGGTTGCTGCGACCAACCGGCCGGATGTCCTCGACCCTGCGTTACTCAGACCTGGGCGGTTTGATCGGCAAGTTGTAGTCAATCGACCGGACTTGAAAGGCCGAACTGAAATTCTCAAGGTACATACAAAGAAAGTTCCGATTGCGACGAACGTGGAGCTGGAAAAAATTGCACGCGGCACGCCGGGATTTTCAGGGGCCGACCTGGAAAACCTAGTCAATGAAGCGGCACTCTGGGCTGCGAGACTCAACAAGAAAGAAGTGGAAGTCGTCGATTTCGAGATGGCGAAAGACAAAGTCCTGATGGGGGCTGAACGGAAGAGCCTGATCTTGAGCGACGAGGAGAAACGGACGACGGCCTATCATGAAGCCGGGCACGCGCTGATTGCCAAATTGATTCCTGGAACAGATCCTGTGCATAAAGTAACCATTATTCCTCGCGGCCGGGCCTTGGGCGTGACGATGCAGCTCCCCGTCGATGACCGGCACGGCTATTCGAAGGGGTATTTGATCAACCAGCTCGCCATCCTCATGGGCGGTCGTGTAGCGGAAGAGTTGGTTCTGAAGGAGATGACGACTGGAGCAGGGAACGATCTGGAGCGAGCGACGGATCTCGCGAGGAAGATGGTCTGTGAATGGGGTATGAGTGAAAAGATGGGTCCCCTGACGTTCGGCAAACAAAATGAACAAGTGTTTCTTGGGCGAGAGATGGGGAGCCAGCGCGACTTCAGCGATCAAATAGCCATGGAGATTGACCAGGAAGTCAGGCGGCTTGTGACTGAAAACTATGAACGGGCGAAGCGGCTGCTCACGGAAAATATGGCCAGTCTGAAGCGTTTGGCGGAAGCGCTTTTGGAGAAAGAAGTGCTCGACGGATCCGATATTGATCAAATTCTCATGCAGTCCACATCCCAAGCGGTTCCTGCCTAACTCTGCATCACTGTCCCGGGACACCATTTCAGGGCATTGGAGTCCCGGGCAGTACATCTGTAAGACGATAGGCGAGAAGGGAATGCCTCTCGCGAGTGAAATATTGTGGCATGTATCCTATACGGCCACGATAGATAACGACCTTAGGTCGCAGACGGATCCTTTATACAGAGACACCGTCAGTTGATGTTAGAACCAAAGATATTGACACGACATGTGAAAGATCGGCTGATCGAATTCCCCGGTCGGCCATTACTGATGGGTGTCGTGAATGTGACGCCGGATTCGTTCTTTGACGGTGGGCGCTATCTGGATGCAGAAGCCGCCGTGGCCCATGCCGTTCGACTGGTGGAAGAAGGGGCGGATCTGTTGGATATCGGCGCAGAGTCGACGCGACCCGGTGCCGATATTGTGAATGAGGCAGAACAACTTCGTCGTGCGATTCCCGTTGTAGCCGCAGTTGCAAGAGCCGTCACCGTTCCCATCTCTATCGATACCTCAAAGGCTTCTGTTGCACGCGAAGCACTCGACGCAGGAGCAGTTCTCGTGAACGATGTCACAGCATTACGAGGCGATCCTGACATGGCCGATGTGGTTGCCAGAACGGGAGCCGGAATCGTACTGATGCATATGCTTGGTACGCCTCGTACGATGCAGCAGGCCCCCCACTACGATGACGTTGTCGGGGAGATATCAGAGTTTTTCGGAGAGAGAATTCGTTTCGCAATGGCGCATGGAATTGTGCGAAGACAAATCATTCTTGATCCAGGTATCGGATTTGGTAAGCTGCTGATGCACAATCTTATGCTGCTAGCCCAATTGCGCCGTTTCGTGCAGTTTGATTGCCCTTTGTTGGTCGGTGTCTCTCTGAAGGCGTTCCTTGGGCAGATTGTGAATCGGCCGGTTCAGGAGCGTCAATGGGCGACGGCCGCGGCGGTGGCGATGGCAGTGGATCGTGGAGCAGGAATCCTCCGTGTCCACGACGTCAAGGCTATGAAGGATGTGGTACAGGTAACAACAGCGGTTAGTCAACTGACGGCCGTATCCATGAAAGCACAACATGCGTAAATTGTTCGGTACCGATGGGGTCCGAGGAGTCGCCAACCTCGATCCAATGACCAGCGAAATAGCCATGCAGCTGGGGCGCGCCGCCGCACATCTGTTTATGCGACGAGCCGGACGCCATCAGATCGTCATCGGCAAAGACACCCGTATCTCCGGTTATATGTTGGAGTCGGCATTGACCTCCGGGATTTGTTCCATGGGTGTCGATGTGTTATTGGTCGGCCCGCTGCCGACCCCAGCGATTGCGTTCTTGACGAGGAGTCTCCGTGCCGATGCGGGGGTGATGATCTCGGCCTCACACAACCCTTACCAGGATAACGGCATTAAGTTTTTTTCCAATGATGGGTTCAAGCTGCCCGATGAGATGGAGTCTCGTATTGAGAAGCTCATCGTCTCGAATGAAATTGCTCATCTGAGGCCGACGGCGGATGCCATTGGGAAAGCCTATCGAATCGACGATGCCGAGGGGCGTTATATCGAGTTCGTCAAACGGTCTCTCCCAAAGGAGTTGGATTTCCAGGGAATGAAGGTCCTGGTCGATTGTGCCAATGGAGCGGCCTACAAAGTTGCGCCAACGGTGCTGCGCGAACTTGGGGCGAAGGTCGAAGTCATCGCCAATAAACCGGATGGGATGAATATCAACGCCGGTTGTGGCGCGGTTCATCCCGAACTGCTGCAGAAGGCAGTCCGCGAGCAGGGAGCTCATGTCGGAGTGGCTCTGGACGGAGATGCCGATCGCGCCATCTTCGTCTGCGAACTGGGACGCGTCGTGGACGGCGATCATATTATGGCGATGTTGGCGCTCGATCTTCATCGTCAGGGGCTCTTGGCGAAGCAGACGGTGGTGGGGACGGTCATGAGCAACTTCGGGTTGGAGCTGGCTATGACGAAAGCAGGTATCGCCCTAGTGCGGACTGCCGTCGGTGATCGATACCTGCTCGAACGTATGTCGGCCGATGGCTACAACTTCGGAGGAGAGCAGTCAGGTCATTTCATTTTCCTGGATCACAATACGACCGGAGACGGCTTGATTTCTGCGCTGCAAGTACTATCGCTGATGAAGCGCACAGAGAAGCCCTTGTCCGAGCTGGCCAATGCGATGACGGCGATGCCGCAAGTATTGCTCAACGTGACCGTCACAAAGAAGCCGAACTTCAATACAGTCCCAGAACTCCAACGCGCGATTCATGAAAGTGAGCAGTGTCTCAACGGCAGCGGACGTGTATTGGTACGCTACTCCGGGACCGAACCGCTCTTGCGGGTAATGGTCGAAGGTGAATCCGATGACCAGATTCGTGAAGTGGCCAATCGACTTGCCGACGTCTTCAAGACTCATCTGGGTTAATGCTGCCGTCCCTCACCGTTGCTTTTACTGTTGGGCTCCTCGTCGGATCACAGATTCCCTATTTTCCCTTCTCCTCCTCATTCCTGCTCTTCTTCATTGCGTTAGGCGCCTTCGTCCTTGAACGATTCAACCGAATCTCCTTCCGTCAGGCGACCTGGCTCTACGGAGCGCTCTTAGTGGGGGTCGTCTATTGGGCGGTGGCTGCCCACCTGGCTTCCAATGACCCGATGGACGACTATCCGCCTGATGCGGTGATCGAGGTGACTGGTCGTATTGTGGCACCTGTGCAACAGACGCCAGACCGACAGGTCATGATCATCAGGTCGGATGATCCAATCAATGTGTCTGGAGCGTCCAGACATGTTCGGTTGACCTGGCGCACACCTGAACGAGTGCTTTTTCAAGGCGATCGGGTTAGCTTTCGGGCGATGTTGCGCCGTCCGAGCGGGTCATTGAATCCTGGTGGATTCGATTATGCGGTGTACCTTGAGCGGCAAGGAATCGATGCGATTGCGACGGTGACCGGACCCGAGGCAGTGCAGTTTCTTGAGTCTGGGCGTGCGCACGCGTGGTGGGCGATCTGGAATCAATTCGATCGATGGAGGAGCGGTATCCGTCTCGCCGCAATACAGTCCCTTCCGCAACCCGCTTTGGGACTCTATGTAGGCATCATCATCGGTGATCGAGGGTATTTAGACCCGGAGCTGCGCGATCAGTTTATGGTAACCGGAACAGTCCATCTCCTTTCTATTTCGGGGAGCCATCTGGGCCTTGTTACCCTGCTCATTTTCGCGGTCGTCAGATGGGCGCTGCTTCTGTTGCCTGCGGATTGGCTCCTTGCGTTGTCTAGGAGAATCACGCCGACTCGCACAGCCGCCGTCTGTACGCTTCTTCCTGTCGCAGGCTACGCCTGTCTGGCTGGAGCAGAGCTGGCGACGATGCGGTCGTTGCTGATGGTGATTGTGGGCCTGAGTGCGATTTGGCTTGGCCAGGAACGCCGTCTGTTTCATGCCCTCTCTGCCGCCGCGATGGGGATTTTGTTGCACGATCCTCAGGCGCTATTCGATATCTCCTTTCAACTTTCATTTTTGTCCGTCACCGCCATTGCCGGGTGGCTCTCTTGGCCGTCCGCATCTGAAGCGGAGGAGCTGCCAAACGAGTCGTCGATCCTGAGGACCAGCGTTCGATGGGGGAGAGACTCTGTGGTCATGAGCGGGGTGGTGACCCTGGTGACCGTTCCTCTTGTCGCGTACTATTTCAATCAGTTGCCCTGGCTCGGTCTTTTTACCAATGTAGTGGCCGTTCCCGTGATGGGAATTCTGCTTGTCCCGATCGGACTCGCTGCCGGAATGTGGCAGATCGTGATAGGAGGAACTGTGCTGCCACTGGCTTCGCTGAATCACTGGTTCCTCGAATACTTTGTGGCTGCGGTCCGTCTAGTGTCGATGCTACCGGGAGGGGAATGGCATGTCGCCGCCCCTTCGGCTTTCAGCATGGTGTTATTTTTTGGCGGTCTTGTGCTGCTGTGGCAGCGAGTAGGTAACACGGCGTTCCGGCTAACTGCCTGTATTGGAGTGCTGTTGATATTACTGTGGTGGGCCTGGTCCCCACGGATGTTTCTGGATGGGGATCGCTTTCGAGTCACATTCCTTGACGTCGGGCAAGGTGATAGCGCGGTCGTGGAGCTGCCTGATGGACAGGTGGTGTTGATCGACGGAGGAGCGACGTATGAGCGATTCGACATGGGCCGTTCGGTGGTGGCTCCGTTTCTCTGGAACCGGGGAATTCATGCTATCGACCAGGTCATCGGCACACATCCCCAACTCGATCATGTCGGAGGTCTTGCCTGGGTGGTCCGCCATTTTACTGTCAAGGGCTACTGGGGGTCTGGAGATACCCGCGGCGAACTGTTCTATAAGCGATTGCAGCAGTCATTGGCCGATCGAGGGTTACAAGAGCAGGTCGCCAGAGAAGGACAGGAGATTGTGTCGTCCGGTCCTTGTCGGCTGGTGGTCCTCAACCCACCCATAGAGGAGCTACTCAATATACCGCTCCATGAGAGCCATGCGGGTGGGCATGAGTTGAATAATCGTTCAGTGGTGACGCGTCTAACTTGTGGTAACCAGACGATGCTCTTCGCCGCAGATGTCGAGCGAGATGGCTTGGCACGGATGACCCGCGCACCGTCTCATGGTCCGATCAAGGTCCTCAAGGTGCCTCATCACGGAGCGGCGAGCTCGCTGAATCGTGACTGGTTGGCATCGTTGCATCCCCAGTATGCTGTATTTTCAGCCGGCCTCAATAATCGCTACAGACACCCGGCTGCCGCTGTTCTCGATGCGTATGGGTCGGCAGGCAGCACCGTGTTACGGACAGATCGTGACGGTGGGGTGTGGTTCACCGGTGGACTCTCCGATCCGGCCCTTCATGTCCATCGAGCTAGAGAGTTGGTGTGGCAGCCGACGAACAGCGTCTCATGCCTATGGGCGTGTGAAGAGGCGAACTGGGCTCGGGTTTGGAAGCAATGGCGCGATTTTCAATGACTACCAGGACTGCAGAGAATAGATCTGCTCACAGAACCCCTGTCGCTGATTCTCAGATGTAGGATTCGTGAGCGAGCGCACAGTTCACGTCTCGGCAAGGCAATTTTCGTCTCTCTTCCCAGCATTAGTGAAGGCTTCATAGCATAAGTTCTCAATTTTGCTTGTTTTTCATCACTTGCTAGCAAGGCATAGCATGTGCATTCGTCTGCATTCGTCCGTGCTGACTTCGCATGGTAGTGTCTAATTTTTAAGGGAGCCAGGGTATGCCAAATCTCGTACGAATCGTGATCCAGTTACCTGTGAATCTCAAAACCCAGCTCGATAACCTCAAACAGCAGGGATACACGACTAGTGGATTCATCAGGGCCATGTTGGAACGTGAGTTTTCCAAGATGGAGGAGAAACCGCCCTTTCCAGTCGGGAAACGAGTGAATAGCCGATAGCCGCTTGTGATACGCCAAATCATGAGGGAGAGGCTGGGGGGGCTGTGACGCGGTTAAGCGATCTTATTCGAGGACAGTCGAGTCAGGAAGCCGTGAGTCCTGATGTGGAAAGTTCCACTCGGCCCAAGGAGCCGACCGGCCTTGCCGTTCCTTCTTCCACACTTTCACCGGTTGTTGTTGAGATCGACTGGTATCAACGCGCCTGTCATGAGATCCAGGGAATCAAGCGGGCGGTTCAGACGAGGGAGCCTTGGAGGCTCGATGAATTGGTCAGGGTCGCATCCGGTGTCGTGGCTTCTCTTGGAGCCACTGACAAGCTGGTTCAGGCGGTTCTGCAGCGAGATACCGGAGACTATCTCGTCAGCAATGCTGTGAATGTTGCAATCGTGAGTGTGAAGATTGCGGGCGCACTCGGGTACGAGCTGGCGAAGCTCGAACAAGTTGCGTTAGCGGGATTGCTGCACAACCTCGGTATGTTCGCCTTGCCGGACTCTGTGGTGTACAAGACTGGGGCCTTGACAGAAGCAGAACTCCAGGAGATGAGGGAGCATCCACAGCACGGAGCCCGTCTGTTTCAAGAGTTTGGAGAAGCCTATCCATCCGTGGGAAGAGTGATTCTTCAAGAGCATGAGCGACAGGATGGGAACGGCTATCCAAACAGGCTGACCGGTGATCGGATCGAAGAGATGGCCTTCATCATCGGACTGGCAGACGTCTTCGACGCTTTGATGAGTCCACGACCCTATCGACGTGGCATGTCGCCTCATCAGGCAATCCGTGCGATGCTTGTCAACGGCAAGAGGGTGTTTCCACATCATCTTTTGAAACGTTTGATCGAGCAACTCTCGATTTATCCGTTAGGCACGACCGTTCGTCTGAATACCGGCGATATTGGAGTTGTATTTCAATTAAATCGGCAGTACCCGCTGCGGCCGATCCTGCACGTTTCACAGCAGCCTGTATCAGGTCACGTATCGGTAGCGAAGACGGTGGATATGCGAGCGGAGACCTCCCTGCACATTGTGGAAGTGGTGCCGATCGGTTGATCCGTCATCGGAGAATAGGAGCTGAGGTCGTGCGACAGCTAATACCTCGACATCTTATCGGTCTTTTGGGTGCTGGTGTGATTCTCGCTGTGGCATTGCTCGGGTGTCACAATCCGACCAGTTCGTCATTGCCGCCGTCGTCAATGAGTCCCACTGGGACAGCGCTCCCGCCGTTGCCGAAGGGCGATGTCTATGCCGATGAAACCGTCCCGATCTCGGAAACTCCAATCGAAGCGGGTGACACGCTTGAGGTGGTGATTCGCCGAGGCGCGGGTGAGGAGAAATTCGTTGGTGTCGTGCAGGAAAATGGAAAGATTGCGGTCGGGTTTATGGAGGTGAATGTCGGGGGCGTCACCGCATCTGTGGCAGAAGGCCGCGTCGAGGAAGCCGCGACGCCGTACATGCGCCAGCCGCATGCGCAAGTGCTCCTGAAGAAGAAAGTGCTGAAGGTCAAGCGTGTGTTCGTGTTCGGAGATGTGAAGAAACCCGGGATGGTTCCCATGCAGCGGCACATGACGGTGCTCCAAGCCCTTGCGGCCGTCGACTCGTACCAGGAAACGGCGTTAATGGAGGAAATCCGCGTGATTCGAGGCGGCGACCTCACACAGCCGCGGATTCTGATGGCCGATCTCGCCCGCGCATTCACGTATGGCGATATGACGAGGAATCTCGCGCTGGAAGAAAACGATATCGTCTTTGTACCGCGCGAACATCTGGGCGATGCATCCGAAGCTGGGAAACTGCTGATGCCGATTATTTCGGCCGCGATCGCACCGTTCTACCCGGTGTTTATTATTGAGGCAGTGATGGGGCGATGATAGCCCGATTCAAGACAAGAGAAGGACGCTGACCAGATGGCCCAATACGAACTGAACGTTATCGATTACTGGTTGATCGTTAAAAAACGGAAGTATCTCATTCTGCTGGCGGCGGGGCTCGTGGTGTTGTTCACTTTCCTGTTTTCTCAATTGTTCAAACCAAGCCCGCTCTATGAAGCATCTGCGCGAGTCAAGTTCGACAGAACGAGCACCGTGGCCCAGCAGTTGATCGAGAGCATGTCCTTTTCGAATGCCAACGACCTCAACTCCCAGACCGAGTTTATTCGTGGGTTCCCCGTCATGGAGCGGGTGGCGATGGAGCTGGAACGTGTGCCCGCAAATGCGTCGCCGGAGGAGAAGCGATCGGCCACCTATCTGAACACGGTGTATAACCTCGGCCAAGAAATTAAGACGCAGCGGGAAGGTGATACGAATCTCATCCGCATCACGGCCACCTCAGATCAACCGGAGATGGCAGAAAAGACGGCCAATTCAGCCGCCACTGCGTATCGGCTTGAAAATATCATGACTCGGAACCGTCTCGTCATGGAATCGCGACGGTTTGTCGAAGAACAGCTGGCCGGCCTTGAAAAGCAGTTGAATGATGCGGAGGAAGCGTTGAGAGCCTTTAGGGAACGGGAAGGGCAGGTCTTCCTGACCGATGAGGCGCGCGCTGCGCTGGAGACATTCACCAAGCTCGAAGAGCAGCATAATGAAGTGATGCGCAAGCGAGCGGAGGGGGAACGGCAGATCTCGGATCTCAAGCGCAACGAAGCCGTACTGGGGAATCAAACCGGTCGGATTTTCACGGAGGAGCAGAATGCGCTGCTCACAGTTCTGAATCAGCGGCTCCTAGATCTGATGCAAGAACGAAACACTCTCTTGATCAACTACAAAACGGATCACCCGCAAGTCCGAGAGCAGCAGAAGAAGATCGATAACGTCAGGGCCGAAATGCTGCTTGAACTCCGAGCCAAGCTCAAGACTATGCAAGATCGGGAAGCCACGCTCATGGATCAGCGCGACCGCTATCGCACTCGGTATTTACAGTTCCCGCGAGCGGCGATTGAGATGAGCCGTCTTGAGCGTGATGTGAAGGTCAATGCTGATTTATTGGCAACCCTCAAGGGCAAGCATCAAGAACTGCAAATCAAAAGCGCGGAACGGATCGAAGAAGTCACGATCGTGGCGCCTGCCATCATACCCACTGAGCCGATCAATGCGCCCAATACGGGACTGAACCTCATGGTCGGCTCTCTCATGGGGGTGTTTCTCGGGATCGTCATCGCCTTTGCGCGGGAATCATTCGATACCTCGATCGGTACCATTGAGGGGGTTGAGGAATTTCTCAAGGTGCCGGTCCTCGGAGTCATTCCCCAGTTCAATAGTAAGGAGATGGAGGCAGCCGCCCGCGAGTCGCTTCCAGTCGGTGCCTCTGCGTTGCATGTGGAAAATTTCTCGAAGCTTATTTGCCTGATCGATCCGAAATCGGTCCTGTCCGAGAGTCTGCGGTCGCTGCGAACGAATATTCAATTCGCCAGTATGGATCGGAAGGTGAAATCCATTCTCTTCACCAGCGCAGGCCTTGGAGAAGGCAAAAGTACCTGTGTCACGAATTTGGCGATCACGCTTGCTCAGGAAGGACAACGGGTCTTGCTCGTCGATGCAGATCTTCGGAGGCCGATTGTGCATCAGCGGTTGGGTCTCGAGCGGGTACCCGGTCTGGCTGATGCGTTGGTTGGCAGTACTTCCTGGCGCAGCCACGTGCAGTCTGCGACGGATCTGATGATTGGGCCGATGGGGGTAGATCGGGTGATGAGCACGCCCGGCTTGGATAATCTACATATCCTGACCAGCGGGTCGGAGGTCGCTAACCCGAACGAATTTCTCAACATGAACAAGATCAAAACGCTTGTGAATGAGATGAATGAGGAGTACGACCTCGTGCTCTTCGACACTCCTCCCATTCTCCCCGTCACGGATGCGGTGGCGTTCAGCTCACGCGTCGACGGGACGATCCTGGTCTACCAAGTCGGACGGATCGGCCGGAATGCGCTCAAACGGGCCAAGTTCCTCTTGGACCATGCGCAGGCCAATGTGATGGGTATCGTGTTGACGAACGTCAAATCCGAGGTCACACCGGATTACGGTGTCTACCGCTACGAATATCGCTGACGCGGCAGTAGGAGCCATATCCCATGCATGCGTCGATGGTGAAACCGCAGGATGCCGTACTCGTCTCGGTGCTGGCCGCCGTGCTCGCGCTTGGCCTCACGCTGGCGACCCCGACGATCGGCTTACAGATCGTCTTGGGTTTTCTCATTGTGCTGGTGGCCTTCACGTCTGTTCCGGCCTCCCTCTTCCTCCTGATCTTTTCCATGCTGCTCTCTCCGGAGATTACGATCGGGCGAGTGGAGGGGAGAGGCGTCGGTGCGCGAGATCTCTCTTTGCGCGTGGACGACCTCCTGCTCGTGATCATCGGATTCAGTTGGCTGGTCAAGACGATTATCTATCGCGATCTGGCCCTCATTCGCGAGACGCCGATGAATCGTCCTATCGTCTACTATATGCTGGTCTGTGTGCTCGCCACGCTGATCGGCGTCATCACCGATCGCGTTCGGCCGCTCACAGGCTTCTTTTTCATCCTCAAATACTTCGAATACTTCTTTGTGTTTTTTATGGTCGTCAATCACGTGTCGTCCAAACGGCAGGTCGTCAGTTTGGTGACAGCGTTACT
The DNA here is from genome assembly GCA_041748925.1 of Nitrospiraceae bacterium. Classification (GTDB taxonomy): domain Bacteria; phylum Nitrospirota; class Nitrospiria; order Nitrospirales; family Nitrospiraceae; genus Palsa-1315. The sequence goes on from JBGTCI010000023.1 coordinate 63,464, forward strand.
GGCGATTTGTTTTGTCGTGAGTGTGTTTGCGATCGCTCAGATTCCAGGCGGGGAACGAGCCAGCGCGCCGTTTGAAGGGGAAAGCGGCGAACCGAATACGCTCGGCGGGTACCTGGTCTTTATCATGGCGATCGTCACAGGTCTGTTCCTCCACTTGAAATCAGGACCGATTCGGGTGGTGCTTGCGATTCTCATGGGGTTCATCAGTCTGGCTCTCATGGCCACGCTCTCCCGCTCGTCCTATCTGGCTGCCGGCGTCTTAATCCTGGCCGTTGCGGCGACCCAATGGCGGCGCCCAGGTGTGGTGGCATTCATACTCCTGCTCGCGGTCGCACTCCCTTTTGTCGCGCCTGACAATGTGAAGCATCGGGTGAGCGAGACGTTTTTTGGGCGTCAATATGGGGGAGAAATCACAGTGGGACAGGTTGGACTGGATCTCTCCACAACAGAGCGCCTGCGCTCCTGGCAGTATGTGCTGAAGGACTGGCTCCACAGTCCTCTGCTCGGCCGCGGTGTCACCGGGTACGCCTGGGCGGATGCGCAATACGTCAAAATTCTTGGCGAAACGGGTCTCGCCGGCCTCGTCGCATTCATCTTCCTGATCGTCCGATTGTGGCGGCGCGCACGAGAAACCTTTCTGGCCGAGCAGGATCCCTTTTGCAAGGGATTGGCCCATGGATTGCTGCTTGGGATGGTGGCCATGCTTGCACATGGCATCGGAGCCAACACCTTCATTATCATCCGCATCATGGAGCCCTTCTGGCTGTGCGCAGGGCTTGTCATGATCTTGCCTCGCCTCACATCGGAGCAGAAGAATCCTGCGCCTCAGCGAGCGCATGTATGAGGTGGTTCCTCTTCTGCTACTGGTATGAACCGGATGCGCCATCCGATCCCGTAGGGCTCGTCCGTCTATGGGCCTTGGCACGGCAGCTTGTCGAACGAGGCGACAAGGTGACAGTCCTTCCTCCACGGTATCGATCCTCGTTGCTCCAGCAAGGTCTCTCGATCGCCCCGATCCCACTCCTTCCTTGCCCGGTGTTGCGGCCGATTTCTTATGCGGTGCTCTCCTGCTTGGTTGGTCTCGTGCAAGTCTGTCGATCGAAACCGGACGTCGTGTATTACCGGTGGATGGATAGTCCGCATCCGTTGTTGTTTGCGAGACTGGTTGGAGCGCAGTGCGTCTGCGAAGTGAACGGGGAGCCGGTGCCGGATTGGTCGGAGACCGATCGTACTTTCAAGAGGAGACTCAAACATTGGTTGGCCTCGTTTGCCCTCAGCCGCTGCGACCGCGTGGTCGTTCTGACAGAGGGATTACGAGACCTCGTCGTTCGTCGCTATCAGGTTGCCGCTGAACGAGTCGCGGTGCTGCCGAGTGGAACGGATACCGGCTTGTTTCTCCCTCAGGACTCGGCGGCCTGCCGGCGTCGAATCGGGTTGGGCGTAGACCGTGACTACATCGGTTTCGTCGGAAGTTTCTACCGCTATCAAGGATTGCAGTGTCTGTTGGAGGCGATGGTCATCATCAGACGGACCATGCCTTCCGTGCATCTCCTTTTAGTCGGTGACGGAGAAGCCGCTCAGGAGTTGAAGCAACAAGCGGATCGTCTTGTCCTTAATCCCTGTATTACCTGGGCCGGCAGGATCGCGTATCAGGAGGTTCCCACGTGGATCGGTGCGATGACGCTCTGTGTGGCTCCGTTTCGAGGGGACCGGGGGGAAACGTCTCCGGTCAAAATCTTCGATTATCTCAGCTGCGGAAAGCCTGTGATTGCCAGCGGGATCCCTTCTGTCTCCGCCACGTTCGTTCAAGAGGCCGGAGTCACCTTGGTTCCGCCGGATGATCCGGACGCATTGGCTCAGGCATTGCTGGCACTCTTACGCGATCCGGAGCGGCAGGCCCGTATGGGGGCAATGGGACGACACTTTGTTGAGCAAACATTTAGCTGGAGAAACCTCACCCATCGCTTGAGAGAATGGCTTATCACTGAGCCGCCATCGACACACCATGCGCATTCTCGTGTTCTGTGATGAAGATCTGAGTATCGCGGCAGGCGGAGCCCGGCAGGTGCTGGAATTTGCCAAGGCCCTTTCACTGCGCGCTCATACCATCAGGATTGTGGCGCCCAAGCCTGCTCAGGGCGATCAGCTCGCCCAGGAGTTTGCTTCGGTGTCGTTCCGTCCGGTGTGTGTTTGGCGGATGGCTGGTCTTCGCCCGTTCTCGTTTTTGATGGCGTCATGGAAGGTCTTGCGAGAAGAACTGACGGCATGGCGCCCTGACGTGCTGCTCTGGTTCGATTCGCCCGGGCAAATAGCCCCGCTGCTCGCCCTGTCCAACCATGCCTGTGCGAGCGTGCTTTTTGTCAATGGTTTTCCGGAAGAAGAAGTCCAGGGAATCTGGCGGCTTCCGTTCCTGCGTTGGGTCCTTCGTGTTGCATTGAAAACGGCTGCGCGACGCGCGCAGGCGGTGGTGAGTATCTGCCGCGAGATTGTCGCACAGATGCAAGACGTCTGGAGAATCCCACCGGATCATTGTCACGTGATTCGCAACGGAGTCGACGGGGATCGCTTCTATCCTCAATCGCATGAGTGTGCCAGGAAAGCCCTTGGACTTCCTGCCAACGGTCTCTATATCGGATTTGTCGGAGGATTTTTTCCCTGGCATGGGTTGGAGACATTGATTGAAGCCGTGCCTTTCGTGCGTGACAAGGTTCCCTCCGCCACGTTCTGGCTAGTGGGAGAAGGCCAAACAAAACACGCGCTCGAACAGCTGGTTGAGCAACATGGACTGACGAGTATTGTCCGTTTTGTCGGTCGGGCCGATTGGACTCAGGTACCGACATGGATTTCGGCTTGCGATGTCTGTGTCGTGTTGCATCGACAGACTCGATCGTATCCCGGTGATTCTATGAAATTGTGGGAATATCTGTCCTGTGGGCGCCCCGTGATTACGACAGTCGGGCCAGGGTATGGAGAGACCGTGGAGACCATCGGCTGCGGGCTCGCAACGAAGCCGGACGATGCACAGGATCTGGCCAAGCAGTTGGTCCGTCTTCTTGAGGACCCTGATGAGAGAGTGAAGATGGGTGATCGAGGGCGGATGGCGGTCATTCAGGCTCATACCTGGGGAGCACGAGCCCAAGAACTGGAACAGGTATGCAACGCGGCACTCGCTGCGACGAGGCGAGCGGCATGATAGCCGGCCAGGACATCGTGATGGCAGAACCCCAGGTCAAACATGATAGGGCGGAACCAACCCAGCCTCGTCTGCGCCATCGGATTCTCCAAGCCGGTGGATGGGCCGGAGCGGGATTTCTGTTGGATAAAGTGATTGCAGCAATTCAGCTCATGGTGGTGGCACGCCTGCTCACTCCGGCTGATTTTGGTGTGATGGCTGCCTCCGCCACCATCGTCCTGGCGTTCTTAACCATCAGTGAGTTGGGTCTGGAGTCCGCCCTGATTGCCAAGGCTGAGGTTCATCAACAGGACTTGTCTGTCGCATGGACCGTTGCGATTGTGCGTGGGATCGTGATGGCGACCGGTCTCTGGCTTGCAGCTGATGTGATCGGTCAGGCCATGCAGATGCCTCAGTTAGCGTCGTTGTTGCGCGTGCATGCATGGCTGCTCGTATTGCAAGGGCTCCAGAGCCCGGTTTTGGCCATTGTCTTAAAGAATCTGAATTTGCGGCTGCGCGTGATCATGGACCTTATCCGGCGGGTGATTGAAGCCACCGTGATCATGGCGTTGGCGTTCTGGCTCCGCAACGTGTGGGCGCTGTTGCTCGGGCAGATGATTGGGATGGGCGTGGGCAGCCTGTTGTCGTTCTGGGTGGCGCCGTTTCGTCCGCGCTTCTCGCTGTACCGCCCTGCGTGGGAGTATTTTCTACGCTATGGAAAACACCTGAATGTCACGACGCTGTGTATCTTCTGCGTGATGAGCGGGGGAGAGCTTGTTATCGGCCGAATACTCGGTCAAGAGGCGTTGGGTCTGTATCAGATCGCGCTGGCCATCCCCCTCTTGTTGGGCGTGCGGGCCACGGTGTTGATTCATCAGATCAGTATGCCCACCTACGCGTTGCTCCAACGAGATCGACCTGGTGTGATCCGGGTGTTCGAGCTTCAAATGAGCCTGATCGGACTGATTTTCATTCCTCTGGCAGTCGGTGTTGCGGTGCTCGCTCCGGTCATCGTGCCGATGGCATTTGGTCTTCAGTGGATCGCCGCCGTTGAGCCACTCAGAATGCTCTGCGTGTATGCCGTTTGCGCAGGGTATTTGAGCATCATGACGGCGTTGCACTATGGAACGAACAGACCGGATCTTCAGATGAAGAGTTGGGTGGGGCAGTTTATTCTCTACGCAATGCTGCTCGCACCTCTGACTATGGAGTTTGGTCTCACGGGGAGCGCCGCCGCTCTGGTCGCCTGCTATGTCGGAGGCGTGGTGCTGCAAGGGATCGGGACCAAAGCTGTCATTGGAACGGCCGTGGGTCCCACATTCTGGTCTGTTGGAAAAGCCTGCCTGCTTGCGGCGCTTCTTGCCGGGATCGTTCTTCTGATGTCGGGAGAAACCTCGACGCCGACGGCCTCCTGGCTGCTCGTTTCCGCCTGTCTGGGAGGCCTTGGACTCTATGGCTGGTACCTCTGGTCGGTGGAAGTGCCGAGACTGAAGGTCCTGTGGGGACAAGTCTGAGGCTGATGGGATTCATGTTGCATGTGATGAGAACTTGGTGGAATCGCCGCTATCCGGATTGGGTGCCTGAAATTGCCTTACGGTACTTGCCGGTGGTGGAGTCGATTCGTGCTGAATCGTCGCGAGGTTTGATTCTGGAGGTCGGGGTGAACCGCTCGGGTCTGACCACGTATCTTCGTCGGCCGGTGGTTGGAGTGGATTGTGTTCTGGAGGGGACGTGCCCTGCATTCGTCACCCCCGTTCTCGCGAAGGGTCAGGCGTTACCGTTTCAGTCCGGATCGTTTGACTGCACAGTCTGTATGGATACGCTGGAGCATATCGAGTCTTCTGACCGGAACCGTTTTCTGCGGGAACTCATGAGGGTGACCAGGCGGCGAATGTACATAGGATGTCCCATGGGATCAGAGGCCGAAAAGGAAGATAAGGCCTTGCAGCAGTACTATCGGATACACAGGGGTGATTCGTTTCCTTTTCTCGACGAGCACGTTGCCAACGGTCTTCCCAGGCTGAAGGCTGTCCTCACGGAAATGGAGGGCATTGCCGAAGATACGAAGAGGCGCCTTCGCGTTCACTGCGAACCGAACCTGAATGTATGGGTACACGGGATGCTACTTCGCCTGTGGATGCGGACGGATCGGGTCAGCTACGTCCTGCATCGTCTGGCTATCGTGTTGATTCATGTACGGCGGTGGTTGAATGTTGGCCCCTGCTATCGGCAGATCATCGTAGCGGAGTTCCATTCCAGTTAAGAGTGTTCATGATGCTGTCTGACACACAGACTTTGCCTTCATCGACGATGGATGTGTCCATCGCGATTGTGAGTTACAACACGAGAGCGGTGCTCCTCGACTGTATTCGGTCTATCCATGCCCACGCGATAGGCATCACCTTCGAAGTGATCGTGGTCGACAATGATTCGCAGGATGGGACGGTGGACGCACTAAACGCAGTCTATCCTGGCATGAGGGTCATTGTGAATCCGGACAATCGAGGCTTTGCGAAGGCTGTGAATCAAGCGTTGGCTGTAAGCCGGGGCCGGCATGTGCTGTTGCTCAACAGCGACACGATTATCAAGGATCAGGCGCTCGCGACGATGGTTACGTACCTGGACGAACATCCTGACGTCGGAGCGGTGAGTTGTAAGCAATGGACAGGAGACGGACACCTAAGCCAAACCTGTTTTCCTTTTCCCTCCATTCGCGATCATCTGATCTATTCAGCCCCGTTTCAACGAATAGCTCCCGGCATGCAGATGACCGCGGCGGCGACGCAGGCAATCGATTGTACGAAGTCTCAAGACGTTGATTGGACGAACGGAGCATGCTTGATGGTCCGTCGATCGCTGTTGCAACAATTGGAGGGATTGGACGAGTCCTTCTTTATGTACTTCGAAGACGTCGATTTGTGCCGTCGCCTGCATCGACAGGGGTGTCGCGTGCGTCATCTCGCTGAGGCTGAGATTATTCACTTCATCGGCTGCAGCAGTGGACGGCACCGTGAACGCTTGCAGCTTGTATGGGAATTTAGCCGTATCCGTTATATCGAGAAACACTTTTCTCCGATCAAGCGTTGGCTCATGAAGGGGTGGATTGCGGGCGGCGCCGGATGGCGATTGGCGCAGTTGATGTGGTGTGCGCCGGTGGCGCAACGGCGGATGCGGACGCAGAGGTGTCTGACGACGATCCGTCGACTGTGGAATGGGCAGCAGTCGGTTGATCACGCGCAGGTCTATTCATCCGGACCACAAGGGTAGGGAGAAGGCCGATCGTATGGAGCGTCGCGAAGCCTATCCAACCGACACACAGCACATTGTGAATTTGTCGGGATATGTGTGGGCGGCCAGGCAGGTCCCGCAACTTGACCGTCTCTGCGTACTCGATCTGGCCTGTGGGACGGGCTACGGGTCCGGCTATCTCAGTGGAAAGGCCGGTCGGGTCATTGGGGTGGACTGCGTGCCTAAGATCGTCGCCCGCAACCTTGCACGCTACGGTGATTCAGGTGCGTTATTTCTGGCGATGGATGGTTGTGCGCTCGGTTTTCGTGACGAATCCTTCGATTGTATCCTGTCGCAAGATACGATCGAACACGTCATGGACGATCGACGGTTCGTGGCCGAAGTCGCGCGTGTCTTACGCAAGACCGGCACATTGGTTATCTTTACGCCTCATGGGAAGGGTGTGGCCTACAAGCCGGAGGATCCCTATCATGTACGGGAGTACAACCAGGCAGAGTTTCAAGCCGTCTTGGCGCCGTACTTCTCGACGATCCGCTGGTTCGGTCGCCGTCAGGGTGCGCGATTGAAATCTGTCGAACGATCGATGGATGGCGTACGGCGGTTCGATCCGGGTGGCATTCGCAATCTCGTTCCGCGTCCGATTCGCCACTGGCTTGGAGGTGTGGTCAGTCGGCTTCATGGTGGGCCTGCGCTGGAGGCGATCACTCCTGAGGATATTGAATATGCGGAAGGTGTGGCCGGTAATACAAATCTCATAGGAATATGCATGAAATGACACCGGTCAGCGACACACATCCGGCCGGACGATGGTCTCCCACCATGCTCTTGATAGTGGCGGGTGTGCTGGGACTGTTGGCGAGAGCGTGGACGATTTTCCATACGGCACGACAGGGATACGCCGTCGATGATTTGTTCGACGCCTTGGCTTGGAATTTGGCGTCCCTGGGGGCGTTCACCATGGACGGTATGACGCCGTCGGCCCATGTTGGCCCGCTCTATCCGACCGTCCTCGCCGCCTTTTATGGGGTGGTTGGTCATCGACCTGAATGGGTTCCGTTTCTGCACGCCGCCTGCGATGTCGGCGCGAGCGTCTGTATCTTCCTTGTCGGAAGAAGGCTGTTCGATTCTTGGATCGGTGCCATTGCGGCGGCGGCCATGTTTCTCTATCCAACCTATTGGACGTATGACCCTCGGATCAGAAGTGAGAGTGTGCTGACGCTGCTGATGAGCGCCTGGCTGTGGGCGACAGTTGTCTGCGTTTCCTCACCACGAGTGTTCTGCTTCGTGGGAACCGGTTTATTGGCCGGTCTCGTCATGCTGTGCAAGCCAGTGACAATCCTGCTTGCCGTTGTGCTGGTCGGTCTTGCGTTTCTCGGTACAGATTCCTTTCGCGTCAGGATGGTACGCGCGAGCGTCTATCTGCTTGCGGCTCTGCTTGTGGTGTTGCCGTGGACGATACGCAACTATCAGGTTTTCGACAGGGTGATTCCTGTATCTGCCGGAGTAGGCGCCGGACTTTGGATGGGCAGCGATCCATTGTCGCGTGGGAGTTGGCCTATGCCGCTGACGATGGAGTTCCAGATATGGGAGAGCGCCGGGATTACGCCGTTGCCCTATGCCCATGCGATGTACGATGTCTCGACCGATCGGCTGTTGCGCGCAAAGGGATGGGCGCGCATTACAGAAGCCCCGGCTCGATACCTCTGGCTGACCCTGACGCGAGCCTATGATTTCTGGATCGGGAACTCATATTACCTCGTGAACTCCGACCAGGGATTTCTGGAAGGACTCGCGGTGGATGCTGCAGACCGGGGCTGGTTGATCGCCACCTACAGCGTGGCGAAGCGACTGGTGCTGATTCCCGGTTTGATCGGCCTCTCGCTCTGGAGCGCCTGGTCCCATCAGTCTCGTTGGCGGGAACTTCTACCGCTCTATGCGTTCCCAATCGGCTTGATGCTCGGCTATATCCCATTCACGGTGGAAGCTGGCCGGTATGCGCTGCCTGTGCTACCGTGCCTCATAGTCTTATCGGTGGCAGTCTTGGCGCAAGCAGGTCTCCCGAGGGTCTCTCTGCGTCGTCTGGAACCTCTACACACAAGGCCGTGAATCCAATGGGTTATGATCTGACCGCTAGTCAATTCAATCACCTGGTGCGGGCGTACCAGCCTTCTCAATATGACATGTTTGGAGTGCAGGACACGCGCTTCACCACGCCGATGAATCACGCATTGAAGTGTCGTGATCGTCTCCATGTTGCGCTCCGAAGCGGACTGCAGCGGTTGCCGGATGGACGACAGACGATCGTGGATTTCGGTCCCTTCCCGGGCAGTCTATTGCGTCTCTTGCGTGGAATCGAGCCGACGAGAGCGGCGCGTCTGTTCGGAGCCGGACTGATGGCCAGTCCGGAGTTTGTCCAGTTCATGAAACAAGATGCCGATGCCGAGATTCTCACCGTCAACCTTGATCCTGCCGGACAACAATTCAAATTCAAAGGGTATCAGGAAAAGGTCCCGCTGCCCGACCATTCTGCGCAGCTGGTATTTGCGCTGGAGATCGTGGAACATCTCACGTCGCCGTTTCATCTGTTGGCGGAAGCCTACAGACTGTTGAAGTCCGGCGGCCACCTCGTCATCACCACGCCCAATGTCACTCGCATCGGCAATATCTTCAAACTGTTGATCGGTCGATCGCCCAACGATCGGCTGGCCCCTCCCGGTTACGACGATCCGAACGATGAGTGGCGACCGCATGCGCGTGAATATGCCATGCACGAGTTGGCAGACATGCTGCGCCATATCGGGTTCGAGATCGCTCTCTCGCGGTTTTTTCTGGGTGAGGACACGCAAGACTGCCGACAGACCGGTCGCCAGAGCACGATCGACTGGGCCAAAGTGCCGTTCTATCTCATCCCACACTTGCGCGGAAGTGTATTGATCCTGGGGAGAAAGGCATGACTCCGGTCGTCCTTGCAGAGCTGGCCGGGTCGTCGGCGTATGGAGGAGGTGAACGGTATCTAGAATTGCTGTTTGACCATCTCGATCGCGCCAGGTTTCGAAGGCTGTTGATTTGCCCTGAGCCTGGTCCGCTTCTGGAGCGTATGGAACAGCGAGGAGTGGAGACGCGACTCGTTCACTTGACACCGTTGCTCAACCCCCTTGCCCTCTGGCGCTTGACGCGATTGCTTGTGCGGGAGCGAGTGACGATTCTCCAAACGCACGGAGCCAGGGCAAATTTCTATGGACGAATTGCAGGACGTCTGGCCGGTGTACCGGTGATTATCTCGACCGTGCATAACTCACTGAAAGACTACGAGATCCGTTCGCTCAGACGAGGGCTCTATGGATTCTTGCTGCGACTGACGCTTCCCATTGTCCATCGGATTATTTGTGTCTCGGATGCCAATCGTTGGGACTTAATCGAAGAGTGTCCGGCTGCGGCGGCGAAGATGCAGACAGTTTACAACGGTGTGGACCCGGCGGCCTTTCCTTCCCATCCGGATCGTAAGAAAGTCCGAGAGGAGCTCGGTATCGTCGCAGGACCGGTATTGGTCATGATCGCGCGATTGACGGAACAGAAAGGGCATCGCTATCTTTTGCAGGCAGTTCCAATCTTGCTGAAAACGTGGCCGCAGTTCTGCTGTGTCATCGTGGGAGCGGGGGAGCTGCACGAATCGTTGCATCGTATGGCGGTTGACTTGGGTGTCGAACAGGCCTGCCGATTTGTGGGAGTCCGTGAGGACATCGCCGATGTCCTGGCCGCTGCGGATGTCGTCGTGTTGCCGTCTCTCTCCGAAGGGTTTCCGTTTGTACTGTTGGAGGCATTGGCGATGGGCTGTCCTGTCGTCGCGTCGAGAGTCAACGGTGTTCCGGAGTTGATTGAAGATCACAAGACGGGGCTTCTCGTGCCGCCACGAGATCCCCAGGCGTTGGCGGCGGCAATTCAAGAAATACTAAGCGATCCGACCGCTGCATCGGAAATGGGAGCAGTCGGGCGAGCCGTCGTCCGAGAGCGGTTCACGGTGGATCGCATGGTTGCGGATACGACGGCGATCTTTGATGCGGCGATGCAGGACGCGGGCGTGCGCGCACCTGTCCAGAAACGTGTGCCGGCGTGAAGACGGCTGCCATGCCGGAGACAGAGCAGATCCTCTGTCCCTGCGGCAGTCAGGCGATGCCGGTCGATGTATTTCAGACGCCGAGCAGACGTTATGTGCGTTGTCCTGGCTGTGGCCTTGTGTTTCTGAATCCTCGTCCGTTGAAAACTCTGGTCGAGGAGTTTTACCGTGATGACTACGACGAGGCTTACGGTGAGGCCGAGGCGTCGTCGGACCGCCACCCGGTTTTTGAGAGTGTCGCACGCCGGCTGAACCTGTACCGGAAACCTCCCGGTCGATTGCTCGATGTCGGCTGTGGAGACGGCACGTTCTTGTCGCTCTGTCAGTCGGCGGGATGGAGCTGTTGTGGGTTGGAGTTATCGCGGAAAGCCGCAGCGCGCGCAGCGCGCCGTCAGCTGACTGTGCTGCCGGCAGATTGGTTGGAACAGACAGGGGAGCGCGAACGGTTTGACGTCATCACCCTTGTGAATGTATTGGAGACGGTGACGAATCCGGCGACTCTGTTACGGCAAGTCGCGGGCGCATTGACGCCATCGGGTCTGGTCGTCATCAGAGCGACCAATGGGGCATTTCATCTCCCGATGCGAAGACCCGCTGCGTTGGTTGGGTCTCGGTATGATCAAGCGTTTCACCTCTTTCTCTATTCGCCTCAGGCGCTTCGCTCGTTGCTGATGAGGTTCGGATTACACACCATTGCGATCCACAACTCTGTTCCGAGTCGAGGGCCCCTCAGCCCGGCGAATCTATGGATGAGTCGCCTCAAGTGGCAGATTGGCGCGACGGCGTTCTGGTCCTGTGCGGAGGTGCTCTATAAGGTGACCGGAGGACGCATGGTCTGGGCACCCTCATTTGAACTCATCGCCCAGCGGAGTGAGGGATTGCCGTGAGCACATCTCATGCGTCCAAGCATCGCCGGAGACCGTCACTTAAATTTCTGGGTTTGGTCGTTGCGCTCTGTTTACTTGCGGCATTGGCCACGCTCGGAGTGCGGTCACTGCTGACTTCGGTGGGATCGGCCAAACATATACGATACGAGCCGGTCGACGTGCCGCCTCAGGAGGTCTCACCTCGCCACCAGAAGGAGCGGGAGGAGTATGACCGGCGAGACCGAGTCGTGACGGAGCAGAGTCGGTAGCACGTTCATTTGGAGTGGCCATTTTATGTGTGGGATTTGTGGCCTTGTGGGGGACAACGATCCGGTCCTGCTTGACCGGATGCTCAATCGGCTTGTCCATCGCGGGCCGGACGAGGAAGGAACACATCACGGCGCAGGCGTGGCATTCGGGGCACGACGATTACGGGTGATTGATCCGACCGGCGGCCATCAACCGGTTCGAAACGAGACCGGCTCTGTGTGGGCGGTCTTGAACGGTGAGATCTACAACTATCGCGAACTTCGTGGGGAGTTAATCCAGAAGGGCCACCGCTTTCAGTCCAACTGTGACACCGAAGTTCTGGTCCATCTCTATGAAGAGGAGGGAGCAGAGGCAGTCTACCGTCTTCGGGGGATGTTTGCCTACGCCATTTGGGACAGAGAGCAAGACATCGTGCTGCTGGTCCGCGATCGCTTGGGGATTAAACCTCTATACTACTCCGTCCAACCGGGGAAAGCGGGCGTGGCTCATCGTGTGCTCTTTTCGTCTGAACTGCCTTCGCTGCTGGAGGGATTGCCTGATTGGACGATTCGTCCACAGGCGATCGCAGACGTTCTATCGCTCCTCTATGTGCCGGCCCCTGAGACGGTTGTGCAGGGTGTTTCTCAGCTTCGACCGGGGGAAGCCCTCAAGATTGTACGGGGTCGGTTGGAATTCTGGCGCTATTACCGTCCGGAAGAAGAGGCGCTACATCACGTTGAGCCTTCGCAGGGAGACCAACGAGAGCGATTTCTGAGCACGTTACGTGACTCCGTGAAGGCGCATCTGGTCAGCGACGTGCCGCTCGGTTTGTTCTTGTCCGGCGGGTTGGACTCTGCGTCGATCTTGGCCTGCATGCGTGAGACAATTCCCGGATCGATCAAAACATTTTCCATCGGATACGACGCGCCCGAAGACCAATCCTATAATGAGATCGAAGCTGCCCGGTTCCTCGCGACACATTTCGGGACGGACCACACGGAAGCCGTGTTGCGGCCCGATGCGGTCTCGCTGCTTCCTCGCGTCGTTGCAGGTATGGGGGAACCATTTGCCGACTCCTCGGCTATTCCCACGTATTTGGTGTCCGAAGTAGCCAGAGAGTCCGTGACGGTTGCGCTATCCGGTATTGGCGGCGATGAACTCTTCGGCGGCTATCCTCGCTATCTTGGGCTGCGTTCCGCATCTCGCTATGCGGCCCTTCCTATGGCGATGCGCTCATGGATTGCGTCTGGCGCCGCTTTGTGTCTGTCGGATGGTTTTGGAGGCCGCGATGTCCGTGGCCGTATCAAGCGATTTCTAGTAGATGGCTATCGTCCGTTAGACGAGCAATACCTCCGCTGGACGACATTTCTTCCGGCTGGATGGGACGGGCCGTTATTTGCCGAGGGACTTCGTTCTGCTGTAGCCGACAGTTCGGCGCTTCGTCATATCCAAAGCCTCTTCGGCCAATGGCCTTCACAAGACCCAGCCGATCGTGCGATGGGCGTCGATCTGCAAACGTATCTGCCGGACGATCTGTTGCGGATGGGTGATCGGATGAGCATGGTTCATTCACTCGAACTTCGTGTGCCTTTCTGCGACCACCATCTGGTAGCGTTCGCCCACTCACTACCGGCAGTGGAAAAACTGCAAGGATGGAAGTTAAAGGGATTTATGAGGTCAGCGCTACAAGATGTTCTACCGAAAAGAATTACTTCTGCTCATAAGCGAGGCTTCATGCTTCCGCTCGCACGATGGCTGAGAGAAGATCTGCGCGAGATGAGTCGGGATTTACTCTCTGATCAGGCCATTAGGCGACGGGGCTATGTCAATCCTGCCTATGTGCAGTGGTTACTTGCAGAACACGATAGTGGTAGGAGGAACTTCTCGGATCAACTCTATGCGCTCATGGTTTTAGAACTGTGGCACCGGCAGGTGGCGGAGTCTGTTTCCTACCCTCCAATGGGAGTATGCGTGGCATGAACATCGTTCTGCTTGCCGAAGTCACGATCGAACAGGTCATCGGTGGCGCTGAGCGAGTCCTCAGGCAGCAAGCGTTGGGGCTCGCCAGGCTGGGCCATCAAGTGGGCGTGATCGCACGGGCTCCCTTCGCGTCTGCAGAGGCTGATCTATCGATTGGGAGCGTGATCGAAAGGCGGTATCCCGTAAAGCGAACCAGCGAGCCTGCATTCGTCTGGTCTTCCGTGCAGAACTCTCTTCGTGTATTTGATCTCACGCGGCGGACCGCTCCTGTCGAGATCGCGATGATTCATCAATCGGTGGCTGGTCTCGGTCCGATCTTGTTCCGGTACGGGATGGTGAGCCGCTGGGTCTATGTCTGTCACTCGTTGGCGCATGAGGAGTATCTCACCAGGGCGGAACGTGGGGCGACGATATTGGAATGTGTCAGGCGGCGCCTGAGCGTGCGTGCCCGACGCTGGATTGAAAGAACCGTGATCCGCCGCTGTCATCATGTGATCGTCTTGAGCGAATTCATGAAGCGGCAAGTCATGGCCACGCACGGCATTGCGCCGGAGCACATCACCGTGGTTCCCGGTGCAGCTGATCCAGCTACGTTCTATCCACCGCACGATCGAAAGGAAATCAGGCGGGAACTCAAATTGCCGCAGAGCCGAACGATTTTGCTTACGGTGCGTAATCTGGTACCTCGAATGGGGTTGGAACATCTTCTCGATGCCATGACGATGCTCGGTGATGAGCATCGGAATCTTCTTCTTCTGATCGGCGGAGAAGGCCAACTGCGCTCGCGGTTGGAGGAGCTGATTCGCAGCAAGGGATTACAAGACTCAGTGCAGTTGCTCGGATTCGTGCCGGAGGATCAATTGGCGAAGTATTACCAAGCCTCTGATTTGGTCGTGATGCCGACTCTGCAACTCGAAGGGTTCGGTTTGGTCACGGTCGAGGCGATGGCCTGCGGCACACCGGTGATGGGGACACCGGTCGGCGCGATTCCAGAAGTCCTGAGCACGGTCGATCCCTTGCTTGTCACAGAAGGGACGGACGGAGGGTCTCTCGCGAAGACGTTACAGTTGCTGCTGAAGCGATTTCGTGACCAGCCAGGTGAGCGAGGGCGCTTCTCAACGAAAGGTCGGGAGGTCGTGGAACGGCGCTATAACTGGGGAGCGCATACGGCCGATCTAGACAGCCTGTTCGTGAACCTGTCGAAGGTCGAACAGACTTCTAGGGCGCGGAAGGTGATCCATCTGATCACTCGTCTTGACTATGGCGGGTCGGCGCAGAACACGATGCTGACAGCTCTCGGCCATAACCGAGCGCTGTTCGAGCCGCTGGTGGTAGCCGGGCGACCAGGTCGTTGGGATGCGCAAGGCGGGCAGGCAGCCACCGAGTGGAATTGCCGGCAACTTGAACAATCCGCTATCCGCTGGATCCTGCTTCCCTCACTGACGAGGGAGGTCCATCCGATTAAGGATATACAGGCGCTGTGGCAATTGATTCGTCTGTTCCGGCAAGAGAGGCCGGTACTGGTTCATACCCATACATCGAAGGCCGGCGTGCTAGGGCGAGTGGCGGCCTGGCTCGCGCGAGTGCCGATCATTGTTCATACGCCGCACGGCCATGTGTTTTATGGCCATTTCGGCCCATTCCGATCCTGGGTGTTTCTTCAGATCGAACGGGTGCTGAGTGCACTCACGGATCGACTGATTGCACTAACGGAAGCGGAACGGCAGGATAACCTCGATCGGAGGGTTGGCACGGCCGACCGGTTCGCCGTGGTGCCGAGTGGGATCGATCGTGAGCGATTCAGCCGGGCGGGAGTCCAAGGAAAACAACAGCCGGATTGGTTTGGCTGTCCACCGGATGCGCTGGTCATCGGATCGGTCGGGTGGCTCACCGATATTAAAGGCCATGAATACCTGATTGAAGCTGCCGCACAGTTGAAGCCGGACTTTCCCTCCCTCCATCTCGTGATCGTCGGGAGTGGAGATCGGCATGACGCACTCTTGCGGCAAGCAGAATCAGCCGGTCTCCGCGATGCTGTGCACCTCCTGGGTCACAGGGACGACATCGAGGCCTGTCTCGCCGGGATGGATCTGTTCGTCTTGCCGTCCCTTAATGAAGGAATGGGGCGTGCGTTGATTGAAGCCATGGTAGCTGGATTGCCGGTGATTGCCTCCCGCGTCGGCGGCATTCCCGCCGTCATCAGGCACGAGCACACCGGTTTGCTCGTGCCTCCTGGTGATGTCGGTGCGTTGGCTGGGGCGTTGCGACGATTCCTTGATCGACCGGAGTGGGCCAAGCAAGTAGGTACGGCGGCAAGCCGTAGCGTGGACAGCCGATATGGGTCGGTCTCTATGGTTCATGCAATCGAATCAATCTTTGGCGAGGCGCTCAGTGCTCATCGGTAAGCGAGACGGACAGAAGACATGTCTGTATCGATTGATGCTGTCCGTGCTGATCATGGTGGCATGTCTGCCATGTTTCAGCGCACGTGCAGAGGCACCGGATGCGCGGCAGCAGTTGCTGGCCACGGTGCATGTCCATAGCACGGCCAGCACCGGTGAATTGACTATTGAGGCGCTTGCCGAGCGGGCCGAGCAACTCGGCCTGGGTGCGCTGATTCTGACCGACAACTTTTCTCTCCGCTATGAATATGGACTCTGGCCCTTGCCTGGTCTCTTGAAACGACAGGTCCGGTTTCCATCCGTGCTGGAGTATGGGATCGAACGGTACTTGGACGAGATCGCGGCAGCGCAGAGCCGTCACCCGAAGCTGATCATTCTGCCGGGTCTCGAAGTCGCGCCCCATTACTATTGGACCGGTTCGATCGTGGAGCGCACGTTGACGTTGCACAACGCTCAACGCAATTTTCTCGTGTTCGGCCTGACTAAAGCTGAGGACTATCGGTCTCTTCCAGTGAGCGGGAACGCGGCGTCCTACACGTTTGATTGGCGAGGGGTGGTGAATGTTGCGCCGATGTTGTTGATTATTCCGGCCGCCTGGCTGTGGAGGCCACTCCGGCGCAGTACGGATCGGCGATCCTTACGGCGGACGTTCGCCTGTATGCTGATCGCCCTTGCGGTGGCGCTGGTGGTCAATGCCTGGCCTCTCAGTCAGCCTGCGTTTAGTTCATATGACGACCGTCTGGGGTATCGTCCATATCAGGCCTTCATCGATGATGTGAAGGCCAAAGGTGGGCTTGTCTTTTGGTCGATGCCAGAAGTGCGGGATTTTCATGAGCATGCTGCCGGGCCACTGGGAACCGTGACCGTCAAGACGGAGCCCCACCCTGAGGCGTTGCTGCAGACGACAGGATATACCGGATTCGGCGGGCTGTATCAGGATGGACGAACCAGTATCAAGCCGGGTGAATTGTGGGATCGGTTGCTGCAAGTGTCTACGAGTGATCATCGACCGATCCCCGTGCTCATCGGAGAGCTGGCGTTTCATGGATTGAATGATCCCGGTAAGGATCTCCATCGTCTTGTGACAGCGCTCTGGGTGAAAGAACGGACTGTTGCGGGTGTGCTGGAGGCGCTTCAGTCCGGTCACTCTTATACGGTGGGAGATGGCGATCATCAGGTCCAACTCCGACTGGATGAGTTTCGAGTGGTATGCCAGGGTGGAGCCAAATCGGCGTCGGTCGGTGACAGGCTTGATCCAGGCGGGGCGCGCGATCTCATGGTCCGTCTCTCCGTTACGGCGGCCGATCGCGGGCGCCATCCCGTGAAGGTGCGGGTGATTCGTTCCGGTCAGGTGGTTGCGGAGGCATTTGGGGATACGCCGTTCCGGTTCGACTGGGCCGACACAACCAAACCGGCGGAAGAGCAGATGATTTATCGAGTGGAGATCACCGGCAGCGGTGAGCTTCTGAGTAATCCGATCTTCGTGGGACCGATTCCCGAACTGAAGGCTGAAGGCGTACGTATGCGTGTCACGATTCATCAACCGCAGTTTCTGCCATGGCTTGGCTATCTGGACAAGATCGATCAGGCGGATCTGTTCATTGCGTTGGATTCGGTGCAGTTCAAGAAGAATGAGTGGCAAAACCGTAACCGGATTAGAACTTCGGAGGGCTGCCAATGGATCACTGTGCCGGTCCTCCACCGTTTTGGTCAACTGGTAAAAGATGTCCGGATCAATCAGGCGGTGAGCTGGCGGAATCAGCACGTGCGCGCGATCGAGATACATTATGCGCGCGCGCCATTCCAAGACCGCTATCTTCCGGAGTTGCGCAGCCTCTATGAAACGCCATGGGAAGGGTTGCATGATCTGAATATGGCGGTGATTCGCTGGCTGCTCGGGGCCTTCGGTATTACGACGCCTATCCGTTGCGCGTCGGAGTGGGAGGTGCGCGAAGAGCCCACAGACCGGTTGATCGATCTCTGCCACGTCGTTGGGGCAGCGGGATATCTCTCCGGCCCGAGCGGGGACCACTATCTGGATATCTCGCGGTTTGAATCGTCCGGGTTGAAGCTGGAGATTCAACAGTTTCAACATCCTAGGTATCAACAAGTCTATGAACCATTCATGCCGGCGATGTCGGCACTCGATTTGCTGTTCTGTTGCGGTCCGGAGGCGCTGTTGCGATTGCGCGAGGCACGCTCGGGACAGAATGTGATTACAGCGGCGCAGCGCTGAGAGTCTGTGGGGAAAACTGTTTTGGCAAGGTGATAGGCAGGATGCTCAAAAAGGCTACGGTTCTCACCCGCCCAACCCCGGCGCGCCAAGACGCGCCGTTCCGCGGGCAAGGCCGCAGCGAGCGAAGAGGCGAGGAGGATGAAGATGGCGACCGAACGTAGAGTGCCGATGCGGATTCTGGCAATCGGCGCGCATCCGGACGATATCGAGGCCGGGTGCGGCGGAACATTGCTCAAGTATGCCCAAAAGGGGCATCGTATTTTCTTGATGGTGATGACAGCCGGCGATAAGGGAGGCTCGAGCGGTGTTCGCAAGCGGGAGCAGGAAGAATCGGCGAAACAGTTACGCGCCGAAAAAATATTCTGGGGCGGGTATGAGGACACGGCGGTTCCGATGGGACGCGAATTGATTCAGCAGATCGAGGATGTGGTGAAGGAGGTGCAGCCGCACTTTATTTTCGCGCACTATCACGATGATACCCATCAGGACCATCGGCATCTGGCGATGAGCACGATCACCGCAACCCGCTATACCAAGAATGTGCTGTTCTACGAAGGACCGACAACGCAGAACTTCTCACCGACGGTTTTTGTCGATATCGACCAGGTGGTCGAAGAAAAAGTCAAATCGATCGAGGCCCACGCGTCGCAGGTGAAAAAAACCAATATCGAAGGTCTGAGTATCGTGGATGTCATTCGGGCCGGGGCGAATTTTCGCGGCATTCAAGGCCGGGTGAAAAACGCAGAAGGCTTTGTCCCGCTGCGATTGTTTATTAATATCGGCATATGACGACTGTGGCGACGATGATTCCCCACTCACGGCCTGCGATCGACCAGGAGGATGTGCGCTCGGCAGCCGAAGCGCTTGGCTCCAGGCAGATTGCCCAAGGGCTCCGCGTTGAACGATTCGAGCGCGACATGGCGGCGTTCTTTGGCCTGCAGGGCGGGGTGGCCGTCAGTTCAGGGACTGGGGCGCTCGAACTGGCGCTGCGGGCGCTGAACATCGGAGCCGGCGACGAAGTCATCATGCCGAGTTATGTCTGCGCCGCACCGTGGCTCGCGACGCAACGAGTCGGAGCACAGGCCAGGCTTGTGGACATTGACCTGGATACGTTCAACATCGATCCACTCGCAGCCTGTCAGGCGGTAACCAATAAGACTCGCGCAATCATTGTCCCGCATCTGTTCGGCCTGCCGGCCGATCTGACGGCGCTTGAAGGGCTGGGGATTCCGCTGATTGAAGATTGTGCGCAGACGCTAGGGGTGTCGGAACAGGGTCGGCCTGTCGGCACGGTCGGGCGACTCACCATGTGTTCCTTCTACGCGACTAAGCTGCTGTGCGCAGGAGAAGGCGGGATGGTGCTGTCGAATGAGGAGGCCTTACTCGAGCGAGTCAAATTGCTGCGCGAGTATGATGGCGCAGCGACACTCGATCCTTCCTCATTCAACCTCAAGATGACCGACCTGCAAGCAGCGCTCGGGCTTTCCCAATTGGGACGATTCTCGACCTTTCATGAACGGCGTCGGTTCCTCGCGGCAGCCTATCGAGACGTCTTGTCCTCCAAGACCGTCGTCTGTCCGAGTGAGCCTCCAGGCCGGACCCATGGATACTATCGATTTACAATTAGACTCCCGCATCTCCGAACGGAGCCTGAGGGTCTGTCCGGTCTTATCAGGTCCTTGGAGCAGCTGGGGATTCACTGCCGCAAGCCCGTCTTTCGACCGCTCCATCGCTATCTGGATCAGTCCGGTTTCCCTAACACCGACGAAGCGGACCGAACGGCGCTTTCGATTCCACTCTATCCCGATCTCACAGACGACGAAGTTCGGCAGATTCAACGATCGTTGGCCAAGGTCTTTTCATGAAAGCCATTGACGTCGAAGTCTCACCGTTCGCGGCACGCAGCAACCGGCGCTGGCTGACACCGGCGGCGCTGGGAGCCCTCCTGGGCGTAGTGGTCTTGGCGGTGCCCACGATTCGTGAGCTCTTCGTGTTCGAAGGTCTTCGGTGGCTTTACATCCTTCTCTTTGCGTTTCTCGGCGCCGGTGCGCTGACGCCGCTTATGGTGCATCTCAGTCATCAGTGGGGGCTGGTCGATCACCCGTCTGATCGGAAGATTCATGTGAACCCAACTCCCAGGCTCGGTGGTGTGGCTGTCTATCTTGGATTCCTTGGCTCGGTCCTGCTGAATTCGATCTTGCCTGATTGGATGATTGCAACCCTCATTGCCGGATCGCTGTTGTTGGTCGTCGGTGTCGTCGATGACGTGTGGGAATTGCCGGCTTCTTCGAAGCTGGTGGCCCAGATTGTGGCAGCCGGGATCGTGATCGCCACGGGCAAGGTGCTGACGCTGTTTCCAAGCGGTCCAGTCGGCGATGTTGCGAATGTTCTGCTGACGTTGCTCTGGATCGTCGGGATTACGAACGCGTTCAACTTTTTCGACGGCATGGATGGTCTGGCTACGGGGCTTGCGATTCTCATCGCCGGATTCATGGGAGCCGTGGCGTTTGAAACAAACCAGCCGGGATTGGGCTGGCTCGCGATCGCCATTATTGGGGCGGGGGTGGGATTTCTTCCCTACAATTTTCGAGGGCGCAAGCCTGCCGTCGTGTTTCTTGGAGACGGTGGGGCGACCTTCCTCGGATTCACACTTGCCTGTCTCGCCGTTAAAGGAAATTGGGCGCATCATAGTCCGATCGTGTCATTCAGTAACCCGCTTCTCATCTTCGGCGTGCTCATCTACGACATGATCCACATCACCGTGGAACGGGTGGCGACAGGAAAAGTGCGCTCCATCAAGGAATGGCTCGACTACGTGGGCAAAGACCACCTCCATCACCGGTTGGAGCGTGCGTTGGGGTCTCGCCAGGCCAGTGTCGCGATGATCTTTCTTATGACGATTTGTCTCGGGTTGGCAGCCTTAGCCCTCCGTCATGCCGGAACAGCTGAGGCCCTGCTGCTGCTCATCCAGGCCTGCCTGATTGCGGCCATGATTACCATTTTGGAGTGGACCGGTCGCCGGAAACAGTAGGCCCCCACTTGCACTGCAACTCAGTTCCCGCTACAAGATTCCTCCATGGTTCCCACCGTTGAATGGAAAGACGGCGCCGTACGGTTGCTCGACCAGAGCCGGTTGCCCGAGTCTGTTGAATTTCTAGACTGTCGGGACTACCAGACCGTCGCCAATGCCATTCGTAGACTTAAAGTAAGAGGAGCCCCGGCAATTGGCGTGACCGCTGCGATGGGGATCGCGCTGGGCGCTCAGACCGTTACGGCATCCGACCCTGAAGTCTTTGCTAAATCGGTGCTCACGATCTGCGATCATCTCGCGGCGACCAGGCCGACGGCCGTCAACTTGTTTTGGGCCATCGAACGAATGAAACGCTTACTCGCCTCCCTAAGCACGCAACCCATTGCATCCATCAAGGCTGCACTATTGAAAGAATCACAAGTGATTCTCGATGAAGATGTCGCCCTCTGTAAGGCAATGGGACAGCACGGAGCGAAACTCATTGCGAGCGACCAAACCGTTCTTACCCATTGCAATGCCGGCGCCTTGGCGACAGCCGGCTATGGCACGGCATTGGGTGTCATTCGCGCGGCTTGGGAGCAGGGGAAAAATATTCATGTCATCGCAGATGAAACCAGGCCGGTGTTGCAAGGCGCGCGGCTCACGGCCTGGGAGCTGATGCAGGACAAGATTCCTGTGACGCTCATTACGGACAATATGGCCGGCTCGCTCATGCGGCAGGGGAAAATTCACCTCTGTATCGTGGGGGCTGATCGGATCGCCGCTAACGGGGATGTCGCGAACAAAATTGGGACATACTCAGTCGCAGTGCTGGCGAAAGCCCATGGGATTCCCTTCTACGTCGCGGCGCCCTATTCCACGATCGATTTGAAGACACAAACGGGGGCCGACATTCCGATCGAACAACGAAACCCATCAGAAGTCACCACCATTCACGGCAGCCATCCCGTGGCACCAGCCGGAGTCGCCGTCTATAATCCCGCGTTCGACGTGACGCCTGCTGAATTGATCACCGGCATCATCACTGAACGGGGCGTCTTCAAGCCGGGCGAACTCGCCGCACAGTTCCAGTCGTAGTACTTTCCCACTCCAACCCTTGCAAGCCATATTATCAGCCACTTATAATGCGACAGGGTTGTTCAATCTATTCTTTAACTGTCTGGAGGAGCCTCTGAGCCCATGAGTGAACGAACATTAGCCATCATCAAGCCTGATGCGGTAAAGAAGCACGCGATCGGCGACATTATTTCACGCTATGAGAAGGCAGGCCTGAAGCCGGTGGCCATACGCATCATGCAGTTCTCCAAAGAGACGGCCGAGGGGTTCTATGCCGTGCATAAGGCCCGTCCGTTTTTCGACAGCCTCTGCACGTTCATGGTGTCCGGTCCGGTCGTGGTGCTGGTCTTGCAAGGTGACAACGCAATCAAGAAAAATCGGGAGTTGATGGGCGCAACCGATCCGGCTAAGGCGGAGGCGGGCACGATTCGCAAGGTTCATGGGGCGAACATCGAGTTTAACGCTGTCCATGGATCGGATTCGCCGGAGACCGCCAAGTTCGAGATTGGATACTTTTTCCCCGAAATGGATTTAGTCAAATAGGGACGCCTGTCGGCAGGCGTGAACGGCTGTGCTTTTTCCCGTTCATCGTTGGCCGCAAGTTGTGAGATGGGTGTCGTGTGTGCTGCTCGTGGTCCTTCCAGGGTGCGGCAGCCTGACGCACCGGCTTCCTCCTGCGGTGCCGCCTGCCAGGTCGGGTATCGATCCGGCACTGGATGTTCAAACACGGCTCATTGAATCTGCCTATCGTGCCTTTGTCCAAGAACGCTACTCACTCGCGAGCGCACTCTTCCAGCGATTTGTCGATTCGTATCCCAATTCTCCAAGGCTGAGCGAAGCTCGTTGGTGGCTCGCGCGGTCGTATGAGCAGCAAGGGGACCTCCCAGCCGCGATGTCCGCCTATCGCGCCGTGGTCGGGGCGGCGCCGCAGTCCACCCCGCTTGCCGGCAGTTATGAGTATCACGCGCTCAATCGGCTGGATGCATTAGGTCAGAGTCGTGGGCCATCCTTCTTGATGGAACGCAAACAGATTGCGTTTTGGCTGACGAGCCAGGACTGGCTTGCCATTCCTGATATCCGGCCATTGATTGAGCAACTCGCTGATGCGGGAGTGACGGCATTGATTGTCGAGGCGGGCGCCCCTTCGCGCGAAGCGATGCAGGCAGGGCTTATGGGGGTGTACTTTCAGACATCGAAGGTTCCGGTCGTTGAGGATCGTTTTAAGGTTATTGTGCCGGCCGCCCATTCCAAGGGGATGGCAGTGTTGGCGTCGCTCAATCTGCATGAGCCAGGATGGATGGCGATGAATCCTGAGTGGGGCATCGCCATGGTCAACAGGGCAGACCAACCGTTCCAGTTGGCCGCTCAGGTTGATGTGCTTCATCCTGAATATCAGCGCGTCGTCGGCAAGGTGGCACAGGACTTGTTGCTGACAGATATCGACGGGCTAGTGGTTGAGGCCAGGAACGCCAAAGGATTTGCCGAAGAATGGAGCCCGATATCGCGACGGATGTTCGAAGAATCCTTTGGCTCTTCATTGGGCAACCAGGATCAGTCTGTTCCTCCAGACGCATGGCGCTGGGCTGGATGGAAGACGAGGACCTATCTTGGGTTTGTGGCACGACTCACCCAGCAATTACGGCAGAGGCGAGCTGGACTTCTGGTTGCCGTAGCAGTGCACGAGCGAGCGCTTCTCTCTCCAGCTGATGCCTTGACGGAATATGGAGAAGATCTGCTTGAGACGAAGCAGCGAGGGCTTCATGTGGTAATCCAGCCAGAGCCGGGTATATCCGAACGATCTGCCGATATAGGGGCGAGGCTGGAAGCGCCACAGCAGCGATTGGCGCCTACGGCTCGGGATGATCGGCAACTCTGGCTGGGCGTGACGCTTGACGCGCCGGATCCATCGTCTCTCGTGACGGTTGTGAAAGCCATACTTGCGACGAAAATCGGGCAATCAGGGGCACATGTGTTGCTGATGAACAGGCCGTCGGTTCCTTGACAAAGGAAACGTGGACTACTACGATCCCGCGATAAAATTTTGTTGGTCGAGATCGAGGCAGAGGTTGAGCGCTACGAGAAACTGTCTGGCTACTGCGAAATCTGATCCTCGGTCCTGATCATAAGGAGCACGCATGATTCCTAAAGACCTCCGCTACCACCAAGAGCATGAATGGGTGAGAGTGAGCGGCGCGCAGGCGACTGTCGGCATCAGTCATTTCGCCCAAGATGCGTTGGGCGATATCGTCTTTATCGATATGCCAAAGCCTGGCGCTGTCGTGAAAGCCGGGCAGCAGATCGGTGAGGTCGAATCGACCAAGACGACCTCCACGATCTACACGCCTGTGAGCGGCACTATTGCCAAAGCCAATGCCGACTTGAAAGATCATCCGGAAGTGGTGAACTCCGATCCCTATGGCAAAGGCTGGATGGTGGCAATCGATCTGTCGAACGCAAGTGAGGTGGACAAGCTGATGACTGCCGCACAGTATGAAGTCTTTCTTGCTGGCCAAAAACATTGAACCATTGTGTGATTGGATCATTGGGGAGTGCTCACAATGATCCAATCGGCAATGAGCCGATGACTCAATGACTTCTCAGAAGCACATCGCAGTGCTCGGCGCTGGACCTGGTGGCTATGTCGCGGCAATCCGGGCGGCCCAGCTTGGCGCCCGCGTGACCGTCATTGAGTCCCATGCGCTCGGCGGCGTCTGCTTGAATTGGGGCTGTATTCCCAGTAAGGCCCTGCTGTCGGTCGTCGAGCTCGGCGATAAGGTCAAAAAAGCCGAGGACATGGGGCTGTGTGTCCAAGGACCAGTCACGTACGATCTCGCCCGGATGGTCGCCAGAAAAAATACGGTGGTGGCGGGTCTCGTGAAGGGTGTGGCGACACTCTTTAAGGCTTGGAATATCGAGCACGTACAGGGAACCGGATCGCTGCGTGACCGGCAGACGATCACTGTGACCGGAACCGATGGCGCGCTGCGGGACATTCAGGCTGATGCAATCGTCATTGCTACTGGGTCGTCCTGGCCGAAGCTGCCGCAGTTTCCGATCGACGGCCAGCAGCTGCTCACCAGCCAGCACCTCCTGGACCTTGATCGCATTCCTGCAAGTCTGCTGATCGTCGGTGGGGGTGTCGAAGGATGCGAGTTCGCGGCACTCTATAGCGGCCTCGGGACGAAGGTGACGATTGTCGAATTGCTGACTCGCGTGCTTCCGTTGGAGGATGAGGATATCTCATCGATGATGGAACGGGAGCTGAAGAAACGCGGGGTGACAGTCCTGACCGGGACCACAGTCGAGAGCCTGGAACGCGCACCCGCGGCTATCACTGCGCATCTCAAGGATGGCACGCAGGTTGTGGTTGAAAAGTTGCTGGTGTCCGTAGGTCGAGGAATGAATAGCCGAGGCATCGGGCTAGAACAGACGGGGGTGCAAACAGGACGGCGAGGAGAGATTCTCGTCAATGAGCGGATGGAAACCACCGTGCCGGGGATCTATGCTATCGGCGATGTCGTCGGCAAGGCGATGTTGGCGCACGTGGCTTCGGCGCAGGGCAAAGTTGCGGTCGAGAATATTATGGGGCATCAGGCGACGGTCCGTTACGATGTGATCCCTGCCGGAATTTTTACCCTGCCGGAGATTGGCCGCGTGGGTGTGACGGAACAGCAAGCCCGTCAACAAGTCCAGGCTGCCGGGCAAGATTCCAATCTGGCGCTCAAAGTGGGTCGTTTTCGATATGCGGGATTGGGGAAGGCACAAGCGACAGGGGACACAACGGGGTTTTTCAAAGTCATTGCCGAATCATCGAGCGGCAGAATTCTCGGTGTGCATATCGTCGGCGCCCATGCAGCCGATCTGGTGCATGAAGCGGCCTTGGCGATGCAAGTTGGAGCGACGGTAACACAAATGGCCGAGATGATCCATGCTCATCCCACGCTGTCCGAAGGTATGATGGAAGCGGCGGAAGATGTCGAAGGGAAAGCGATTCATCAAGCGAGAAAAAAGATGTCGTAAAGTCTTAAAGTCATCAAGTCGTAGGATTTTTGACGTGGGATTTTCGACTTTCAACTTTGGACATTCGACCTGACGACCATGTTCTACTCTCTAATCATTAAGCTCGGCATGTTCGCGGCGACCATAGGAGTCGTGTTCTGGATCGGGTGGACCCTGCCGACAACATTCGACCGTGAGCATAACCGTCTAGCCGAATCGTTTGAAGGACCGGAGGCTAAGATTTCCTCCGACAGCGGGCACGTAACTACGGAGAGCCCGACGTCGGTCGCCTTGTTGATGGATCAGGCGTCCACTGCTACAGTCCCGAAACGGTCTCACCAAGGTCCCCTCGATCTGAATCGGGCGACGGACCGGGATTTTGATGCGTTGCCGGGGGTCGGTCCCAAGCTGGCTGAACGGATCATGGAGTATCGTCAGTCGGTTGGAATGTTTCACTCGCTTGATGAACTGCGAGCGGTCAAAGGGCTTGGGAAAAAGACGTTTGAACGGATTCGTCCATTGGTCACGGTCACGCCGGATGGCGGACTCTCAGAGAGGCAGAAGAAGGCAACATGACTGAACTTTCTCGTCAACTTGACTTGATCCTCCGTGGAGTGATGGAGGTGATTCAGCCAGCCGAACTTGAATCGAAGCTGACCCGCTCTCTGAAAGAAAACCGGCCGCTGCGTGTGAAAGCCGGCTTCGATCCGACCGCGCCGGATCTGCATCTGGGCCATACCGTCCTGATCCACAAGCTCAAGCACTTTCAGGAACTGGGACATCACGTGATCTTCTTGATTGGCGACTTCACCGGCATGATCGGTGATCCGACCGGCCAATCGGAGACGCGCGTCGCCCTTTCGAAACAAAAAGTATTAGAGAATGCCAAAACCTACGAGCGGCAGATCTTCAAAATCCTCGATCCTGCGAAAACCCTGGTGGAGTTCAACAGCCGGTGGATGAGCACGATGACCGCGGAAGCATTGATCCATCTCAGTGCGCAGTATAGTGTTGCGCGGATGCTCGAACGGGACGATTTCCACAAGCGGTATCACGAGCAGAAGCCGATCAGTATCCATGAATTCATGTATCCTCTCGTACAGGGCTATGATTCCGTCGCGCTCAGGTCCGACGTGGAATTAGGCGGCACCGATCAGAAATTTAACCTTCTTGTCGGGCGCGATCTCCAGCGAGGCCATGGGCAGGAACCTCAGGTCGTCATCACGATGCCGTTGCTGGAAGGGACAGACGGCGTGAAGAAAATGAGCAAAAGCGTCGGCAATTACATCGCGCTGGAAGACACACCGAACGACATGTATGGCAAGCTGATGTCGATCAGCGACACGTTGATGTTCCGGTATTATGAGCTGCTCACGACGGAGGATTTGGCTGGAGTCAAGGATGCTCATCCGATGGAGTCAAAGCAAACACTTGCGGCGTTGATTGTCGCTCGGTATCACGGGGCGGAAGCAGGCCGGCAGGCTAGAGAGGCGTTTCAGCAGAAATTTCAGGAGCGGGAATTTCCAAGCGAGCCGGATGTACGTGTGACCTTGACCCTGGCTGATCTGCAAGAGGGGCAGACGATCAGTCTTGTTGATCTGGTGACCAAGACGAGGCTTGTACCGAGTAAGAGCGAGGCCCGGCGACTGATCATTCAGGGAGGTCTGGAGGTCGATGAACAGAAGCAGAGTGACGCGAAGGCCATGCTCTCGATTGTGGCCGGACGAGCGTATCGGCTGAAGGTCGGCCGCCGAAAATTTGCGTTGGTGGAATACCGAGGGTAGTTGCCGAGAGTTTCTTGACTTGACGTGGAATCACAGCGTAGGATTCGACTCAGCGAGCGGGCGTAGCTCAGTGGTAGAGTCCTTGCTTCCCAAGCAAGTTGTCAGGGGTTCAAATCCCCTCGCCCGCTCCAATACTTTCAACCGCTTGGGCCTCTTGGCCATCCCTGTCATCGTTCTCCGTTCCGGTTCCCGTCACGGTTGGGTTTGAATCCTTCACGTCGTGTCTCGGTTCCGGTCCGGCCTCAGCTGTCTCCATCTTCACCTTCCCAAACCCTGAGACTCCCTCAAGCGCCCCCTGGAGGTGCGTCGGGCTGAGGTGTGCATAGCGTGTCACCAGGTCCGTCCCACTGTGCCGAAGCAGGGCCGCGATGGTACTGGGAGACTGGCCGTTCATCGCGAGCCGTGAGGCGAACGTATGACGCAAGGTGTGCCAGGTCACGCCGGGGAGCTTCGCGGTCACGAGTGCGGGCTGATACACCCTGGCATAGAAGTTATGGTGGTCCAGGTGTGTTTCGGGGTTCTCACTCGGAAACACCCAGACGGATGTATTGCCAGGAATGAGGCGGCTCAGGATCTGCTTCGCCTCGTCCATCAGGTGCACATATTGGATGCCCCCAGACTTGGTGTGGGCGAGGGTGATCAGTCCACGTTCCAGGTCAATGTCGGCCCATCGCAAGCCGAACTGCTCAGACTTTCTCAAGCCCGTGAGAATCGCCAGCCTGATCCACGCGTCATACGGCTGACCGATCGCCAGGCACAGCAGCGCCTCCTCCTCAAGGGAGAGGAATCGCGTTTTCCCTGCTCGTACCGTGGGGAGTTTCACGCTGGCAAAGGGGCTTTTTTCAATCACGCCTCTCCCGATGGCCCACCGGAATACATGCCGGAGGAACTTCAAGTAATGGAGGATGGTTTGTGGGGTTTTCCTCGCCGCAGCAAGGTCCGCCATTGTCTGGTCAAGCAGGGCAGGGGTCACGGCGTGCAGGGCCTTCCCTGTCAGGCGATCGGTCCACCACTGCCCATAGTACTGCTCAACGGCGATGGTCGAGGGCTTCTTCCCACTGGTGGGGAGCGTGGTGAGATAGTTCGCAATGACCGCCGACGCCAATTCCTTCCGGCTGTGTTGATAGCGTTCAGGGAAGAAGCGCCCTTGCTTCTGCTCCTGTTTCGCCTTCTCGTAAAAGTCTCGGGCGTCCGTCTTGTTCTTAAAGGCCCCGAATCGTCGCTCGTGGCCTTCGTGATAGAGCCGCACATACCACAGCGCCTTGCCGGTCGAATCTTTCCTGCTCAGGAGGCCCCGATCTTTGCGTCCTGCTCGTGCCATGCGTCACCGTCCTTTCTTGAGTTCCCGCTCTAACACCGAGCGGATAAAGCCAGACACCGTATAACCCTGCGTGCGGAGTGCATCGAGCTGCGCCTTGAGAGACACCGGAAGTTGAATCAGCATCTTGACCTGTTTCATAAGGCTCCTTTCTGATATACGCTAGCAGTATAGCAAACTATATATCTATATAGCAATCTAGACTGTTGACGAGCTAGCAGGCAGTCTTGTACCGTGCGGGACATGGCACGTGGAAAAGCTGAAGGGCAGAAGAAGACCTACGGCTTACGGCTCGACCAAGGGCTTATGAAAGACCTGTCCCACCTGGCCGTGGATGAAGATCGGTGGCTCAATGACTTGGTTGAAGAGGCAATACGGGATCTGCTGAAGAAGTACGAAAAACGAAAATAGCCTTCTTCCATCTACTTTCCTTCCGTTGATTGACCTTCCAAGGCTGGCCGAGCGTCTAACGTGGTAGCTCCGGTACGATCGATAATCACCGTGATGGCCCTGTCCCCGGTGTCCTCCCGTATTTCGGCGGGAATGAGCCTCGCCGCAATCTTGTAGTACTCCGTTGGATTCCCACGCGCCCATTCGAGAAAGGCGTCATGTCCGCCAAGACCGTCATAGACAAAGAGGACGGCTTCCCGAATGGCAGTTGTCAGGCGGTTCGGCGTACCTGGTTGCCGTCCACCGGTTTTCGGTTTTCCTGGTGTGAATGGCATCTACTTTCCTCTTTCTTAGAATGGCTGCCTTTGCGAAATAAGCGAGAAAAGCGAAAAAAGGAGGGCTTCTTTCGCTTAATTCGCTTTTTTCGCACCTGCACGCCACACAATACGGGGCCGTCCGTCTGTCTCTATGGTTTCTTGATAGGCTAGTCCTGCATGACTCAACACACCTTTGGCCCGCTCTAGTTCTGCTGCTGACTTGTGCCGTTTGAAGAAGTCTGAGATTTCACTGTCCGTCAGTTCACCCCTTGCCCGTATCGCCTTCAGCATGGTGTCGGCTACAGGATCACCGAGCGAGTCTCCAAAGATTAGACGCGTCGAGGCTTCTGCATGCCGCCAGAGGGCCAGTGCCGCCTTGAGGTGAACGAGGTCAATGGTGCTGCGTCTATCCAAGACCGCATAGATCCCGGAGAGCCGCATCACCTGGGCCTCTGCCCGTCCGAGTAAGGCTCCCGCCATGCCGGGGCGGTCTGCCGAGAGATCGTGATAGGAATGGGCCCAGAGTTCACGGGCTGACGGTGAGAGCGTCAGCTCCCCACAGGCACGGGCAGCGGGAAGGGTTTTCCTAATTGCTGCTGCCAGAGCCGAAAGATCAGACTGTGACGGGCTGCTCGGAAAAGGCAATTCTTTGGATCGTCGCACCGCAAACCAACAAAAGCGATTCCCAAAGCCGTTGACGGTTTCCGTATCCGTCAAATTTCGCAAGAGTTCATCTTGGGTCACATGAGCCACGATGCCGATATGCGGATTCGTCGCCCGCACCCTGTTGGCCTTCGTCATGGGGGCGAGCGTCAGACCGTCCCAGGCATCACGCAGCACACCAGAGAGCGAGCTACCTTCCCTCGCCATGATCATCAACACCGAGCCGAATTCCGATTGAACAAGGAATAGCCGTTTATCCTCAATGCCAGCGTCTATGCGAATCGTAACCATCTCACCTGTAGGCCGTCCTCGTTCTTTGAGCGGTTCCTCCTTGTCCACGGGATCACGTACCGCATAGGCGAGCCCTTCACCGCTGGAAAGAGTGCCTTTGGATTCGCCACGGGTCCACCCTTCATCAGCCATGTTCAAGAGCGTTTCAATACGTCTGCCCGCTGTGCCTTTGCGACTTTTGGATGATTGCCCCACGATCACCGGCCAGAAGAGCAACGGATGATAGCTACCGTCTAGGATGAGGTGAGGCCCACGGTTCAGCATGGCCCCGCATTCAGAGAGGAAGGACACCAGCAAGGCCACGGGATCGGCTTCCGTATGCGGTTCGATCAGCCGGACTACCTCACCGGCGAGTCCATGCAAGGCGGCATCATCGAGAATCGGCCATTCCTGGGCACTGGCCTGTACTGTGGGATACCGAGCGATACTTCCTGCAATGCCCCGCACTTCGTCATCAGGGAGCGGGGGCTTGCATCGCTGCCGATTGATTTCGAGCAACGCGGCTTCGAGTTCTTTCTGGTTCAGTCCATCGTGCCGTAATTTTCCGGCTATGCGTGCAAGCGCATCATTGCGTTGTCCTTCTGGGAGCATCACGCCTCTCTCTTGTGCGTGCCTGCGTTCGGACTCTGCCGTCAGTTTGTCGAGAAGCCATTGCGGGACAGGAGCCGGGGACACGTCGTCAGGATGGTGGGCCGCTTCCCACTCATAGGCGCGTTGTGTCACGGGATGCACGGAAGGAGGGGCCACCACTTGGCCGCCGTCTGTGCGAATGTCCAGGCCGGGGCCGAGCTTCCCCGCTGAATTGCCGAGCACAATGCTGGGGTGCTGGAAATAGTAATGACGCCCCCCGCCGCCGGTTAATGCCTCAATAGTCACAGGCAAAGGACCATACTGCGCTTCCAGCCTGCCGAGTGAATCATCCCCACCCTTATCGGGGTCCACATCGAGGACAAACAAGCGCGATTGCGTACCCGTGGCTAAGCCGACATTGGCCGTAGGTTGCTCAGTCCACCATGCCCGTATCTGTTCGAGGTCCGTGCTGGCTTTGATGGGCCAGTCTCGGAGTGTGGGAATTTTTCCTTTAACAGGAAGAACACGCCAGCCGCGTGCCCCATAGTTGAGCGCTGCTGTGAGTGTGTCATTCATGGGGCCTCCTGCATCCCGAGGAGTCCTGCGGTCGCTTCCTGCGCGCGCCGAAATCGGCGTCGAGATACTCTGAGAGCCTTTCACGAATATCCGTGAGTTGATCAAGCTGAAGGCTCAAGGGCGTGTCCCAACCGGCTAGGATGTGTCGCTCACGTCGTCGAAGCTCCATGCGAACCAACCAAGCGGCAAGAGTAACGAGAAGGCGCGGGCCGCTCTGTTTCGCGGTTTGCAGTGGGTTCTCGTCCGGGTTATCTTCACCTAGCTTAGGGTCTTTATCTGCCCTGGCTTTGGTGCCAGCCAAGCCGGGGCTTTCCATTTCGAGGACAATCATTTGCTCACCTCGTGAGTGGCCGGTCGTCGAAGCGCCGCAAGGACTTCGTCCACCCGGAAACGAATTCCTCCACCGGCACATCCAACTTTATAGTGGGCCAGCTTTTTGGCCTTAACCATTTTGTATGCAGTGCCCTTCTTGATGATGCCTCGCGTTTCTAACTCCTGCGCCGTCACAAGTTCATCGCTATTCATTGCGTTTCCCTCCTCGGTGTTTGTGAAAGCCTGTTGTGGCGTGACCATGCGCAGGGTTGTATACCCTGGCTGAATAGCGGTCTTTAGCTTCGCCTATATTCAGGTGAACAGCGGTGAATTTAGACGAGGACTAGCGGGCGGGCACGTGGGGGCAAGCAAGACGAAAACTATTTCAATCTACTTCGAACCAAGTCTGGCTTGTGACGGGGATCGACTTGCTGAGGTGCAAACGGGTTAGCCGGATCAATGGGGTCTACCAGGTCATCGAGCAACATGGTGTCAGCCATTCCAAGGATGATTGACTCGCGCCACTCAGGCCTAATCCCACGAGCGCGTCTTATCGCTGCCTTCCATTCCCTGTCACGAACATGACCATCTTCCATCCGATGGCTGTCAGTAATGGTCAAGGTCAGCGCCCGATAGTCGGCCCGAATGCGATCCGCCGTCGTCTTGCTGATGGGAAATGTTTTCCTGATGGTTGCAATATCGACCCCCTCTGCTAACATTTTCGCTATTCCTTGTACCGTGGCGAGAGGGACCTGGGGGCGTCCGCGTCCGGGCTTAGAGTCTGTGTGAAGATCCAGTCTGAGTGCATCGTTGAGGCTACGTTTCCCGCTCAGATATATCCGGATGCCACACGCTACAAATTTCAGGGCATTTGAGGCATTGGGTACGGCATAGAGATATCGCGCTACCTCTCCCAGCCATTTCTTCGCTTCATCGGGCGACGATGGAGCGTTAACTTTGTGGTTTGGGAGGAGCGCTAATTTCTTAAGACGGGCTTTTGTGTTCCGTAGCATGTCCCCTCCTGTCGGGCTCCTGGTAAGGAAAGGCAGCGCCCACGCCAGGACACGCGGGCCGAATACGGGTCAGTTCAGCCATCGCCGCCCGGTGTTGAGACTACCTTAAATCAGTGGCGACAGTCACAAACGCTGGGCCGTTAGTGAAACCTCGACCCGTTTTCCTCACCCCGCCAATGGGGGGCTTGTTTTTATTGTGTATGGAGAGCCAGTGTCGCCCTGCGCTGTGACACTTCGCCACCCTCACCACACAGGAGAACATCATGCAAGACAGATTGATTAGCTTTCTTTGTATTATCCTACTGGCATTTTCGATCTCAGCTTGTGGCGGCGGTGAGGATGGCACTTCTACTTCTACCCCGCCTCCTTCAGCAACATCGGCAGAAGGCCTTTGGAATGGAACCACGGACACTGGCCGCACAATAGCAGGGCTTGTACTCGGTGACGATACCTATTGGTTTCTCTATTCTCTGGCAGGCAATCCCAACGTCATTGCCGGATTGGTTCAAGGGAGTGGCATTTCACAAGCTAGTTCCTTCACGTCATCAAACACTAGGGATTTCAATTTGGAAGGCAATGGAATACTCGATGCTACTTTCGCGGGTAGCTTTGTAACGAAACAGAGTTTCAGCGGAACTGTTACCTATGCAATTGGGGGGCAAACTACGGTCAATAGTACGTACGACGCTGATTATGATTTGACCCCAAACGTAAATCTTCTTGTGGGAACCTATACAGGGTCGACCGCTACAGCCGGTGGCAGTGAAATAGTAACTGTCACGTTATCCACGAACTCAATCAGCGGATTTAGCGCGAGCGGGTGTACATTTACAGGTTCGTTTGCCCCACGGAGTAGTGGAAATGTGTACGATGTCTCAGTCACGTTCGCGGGGGGAGTGTGTTCGAATGGAACAGATACAGTGAATGGAGTTGCGTTTTTCGATGCTGGAACAAATACGCTGTATTCCGCGGCACTAAACACAACTAGAACGAATGGATTCATATTCGTCGGCACTAAACCTTGACCAGTCATTTTTAGGAAAGGGTGGGGGCGGGGGATCCGTACTCAAAACGATTTCTAATCGCAAAGGCCGGGGGGGTCTTTCTGGCAGCGATTGACAGCATGGGAAAGCTGGGGACAGAGCGGCGTAGATGCATGGCTAGGCGTGGAGGCTCAAAAGTGCCGGGAGCACCCGCCCGAACATGGCCGGGGGTCTTTCCCCTGGCGAGGATCGGAAAGTTTTTTCCCAGCCTGACTATTTTTCTGTTCCGGTTCCTGTCACGGTTCCGTCTTAATATTCCGGTTCTAGTCACGGTTGCCCCCGTGTCTTGCTGTTGCAGCCTGTCTCTTGCCGTGACTGGAATCCCTTGATACTACTGGTTTCCCGTGTTCCCCTGTGTCCCGCTGTATTCTGTGGTATTAACACCTAATGGGCTTCCCAAGCAAGTTGTCAGGGGTTCAAATCCCCTCGCCCGCTCCAAAATAAGACGTGAAGCGTTAAACGTAAAAAGTAAAACGTCACACGTAAGAGGTGAAGGACTTGAGAAACATAGGCTTCCAAGTCCTTTGTTGTATCTTGGGAATGAGCCTGGCCCTCAGGAGGCTGGGAAGAAATTACGCTGGTGTGTGAGATGAGCGAGAGGGGTCGATTCGGTTCATTTGGTTAGTCTCGTTCAACCAAACAACGGCCTTCTTAGACGGCTTTTAGTACTTTGCCGCTACGAAGACAGCGGGTGCAGACCCGAATACGTTTCGGCTGACCGTCGATCAGTGCCCGGACTGATTGAAGGTTGGGATTGAAGATCCGCTTGGTCTTGTTATTGGCGTGACTGACATTATGGCCGGATTGGCGGCGTTTGCTACAGAGGTCGCATGTAAATGCCACAGGTACACTCCTTTATCTACTGTCTACTCGAGTCGGGGTAAGCTCGCAACCTATGAAATCTACCACAAGGCGATTCGTCGTGACAAGCCGGTTTCATGGGACAGGTTGGCGTGGGGTGGGAAGGCGGCCATATTCTTGGGTGACGCCAACCTCTGGTTTCTGTCTGGGGTGGCGGGCATTCTGATCAATTTCATTTCATCTCTTGGCTTCTGACGGGGGTGATCCTATTACTCACGCTGCGCGATCGGATTAACGGTGGTTAGTGCCGCGGGTTGGAGCCGCAACCTGCGATGCTATAGGTCCAGCAGCGAGGGAGGTAATAGCCGGCACACTGATATCGAAACTCGAGTCACCTCCATCGTCGTACCGGTCTTTTCCAACGCTGTAGATCTTCTGTTGCGTCGGGCTCCACAGCATCGGTAATCCACTAAAAGGATCGTAGTAGGAGGAGCCGACTTGAGCGAGTCGATTCGGTACGGTGGTCTGTGCGCTCGGGCGACGCAAGACGATCTGCAGCGAGGCGAGTCGCAGCCTGGCATCGGTTTCCCTCAGTTGATGGTGGAAGGGATCCCAGTTTGGTTCGAAGGAATGTGGGATGACAAGGGTTTCCACGCCTTGGCGCGCGGTGCCAGCGAGTTCGTGAAGTTTTGGCAAGGAACTCTGTCCGGCTTCTGTCGCATGGATCATCGCGTCGTAGTAGGTCGCGTACATTTCCCAAGTCTCTCGCGTTTGTAGTGGGATTCCAAGGAACGAGCGCCCGGGAGGATGTGCGATTTGCCGAAAGGCTTGTTTTGGAAGACGGGCAGCGCTTGCCAACCACTGTTCGTGTGTATCGAGGGATTCAGTCTGCTCTTCCGTAGTCAGTCCACCTCGATGCTCGCCATGGACACCTAGTCTGAATTGATGTTGCAGCGGCCAGCGGAGCGATGACTCTGCTACCGTAAGAGGGGGGGCAATGTTGGAAGTCATCGCTAATACGGTCTTGTTGACGATGGGTTGGGACAACAAAGTCGAGAGCAGGCGGAGATCGTCGGTGATGACGATCTCCGCCATGACTTTGGTGGTGATAGTCGTTGCGTTCCGAAGTATGCTACGCCACGCGTACATATCATTCTTCAATCGCTGCATGCCCAAGGCCGTCTGCCGAGAAAATCCATCAGCGACATAGAGGCGGTGGCCAACGAAAATTTCCACAAAACGAGGTGTGCCTTGGTGTCCGAATCCCATGTCCTCAAAAGGCATCGAGATCAAGCGCTCGTACCGCGCGAATACGACGCGGTCGCGACCGGTCAAGGTCTGAAACCGTGTGCTTGAATTCCGGAACTCACTCACTGGATTCTCGGAGTTCCATGACGGAAGGATCTCTTCCAGACTGCGATCAATCTGTAATTCCAATCGTCCCGGTTTGCTGTAGTCGAACCCCTTCGTGCCGTGACTGGCGATGGTTTCCAGCCACATTTCATGCCCTATCTTGGCCGGATCGAGAGAAGCATCTGCAGAAAAACCGAGGAGATAGTAGTAGCCATTTTCATAGGGGCTGGTGAGATGGTATTGCGGTGGTTCAAGGAGTCGAGTAAATGTGCCGCTGGGTGGTTGTCCCTTTGAGGACCATATGAGGCCCGATAGCTGGAAGAAAGCCCAGATGACAACGATGCTAATGATCAGGTGCTTCATAGAAACGTACGTAGATCATGCATACTGGGCCGGAAGTTAATGCACAATCGCCTTCTGTCCTGGAGTGGTTACTACCATTAGAGTTGAGCAAAGCCTATGCCGAGAGGTGCACTCAAAAGTCTTGGTCTTTCGCTCTGTTTGTCGATGTGTATGGCCGAGCGTCCGGCAGAATATGGCCAGGACAGGGGCCGGCGGACATAATTGAACTTGACAACCTTCTTCCTGGTCTCCTAGAGTGCCCTCCACATTGTGACTCCTGGGTAAGGGAAGAGGGTGCAAATCCCTCGCGGTCCCGCCGCTGTAAAATGGGGACGAAACCCGTAGAGGCCACTGTCTGGCGGCGTGGTTCGTGAAGCGTATCTTGTGAAGCGTAAGGGGTTTTCTTGCAGGCGCTTCACGAAGGACGTTTCACGTTTCACGCAAAAGATGGGAAGGCACGGGGAGTAGGGCGAACCATAAGCCAGAAGACCTGACAGGAGAATTGACGAGATTCCCTCGTGGCCTGGGGAATCGGCGAGGATGAGTTGCGGGTGCAATCCTCAGGGTCTGTCTAGGCCTTGGGGGTTTTTTATTTGAGCACTCGATATCGCCATCTTCTGTGTCGAGTCATGGCAGCCTTTCTTTTCTTAGCCCTTGCTGCCATGTTGTGGAGTGATCGTTCGATTGCATTGGCGGACGAGGCGGATATGGCACGTCGACAGAAGGGCATACTCACCGGCATGCCCTTCATGGCGCATATTACCCCACGCACGTTCGTCGACGATCTCGGCCGGAAACTATTTTTGGCTAAGGCGCCTACACGAGTCATCTCGCTCGCTCCCAGCATCACCGAAATCTTGTATGCCATTGGATTGAACAACGAGATTGTCGGCGTCACCGAGTTTTGCGATTATCCGCCTATTGCCCAGCAGAAACCCAAGATCGGGTACGCCCAACCTAATATTGAAGCCATCGTGGCGTTACAGCCCGACCTGGTGTTGGCCCCGCGTGCATTTCTCCGTGCCGATCTTTTGGCTAAACTTGAGCAATTGAAAATTCCGACCTTCGTGGTCGACCCCGAATCGTTTGAGGAAATTCCCAGCCGGATTCAAACCGTCGGCCGCATTCTCAACCGATCCTCTTCCGCCGATGGCGTGGCCTCAGCGATGCGACAACGCATCGCTTCGATCAGAAACAAAATGGAAACGGTCGCGCGAGTACGTGTCCTCTACATCTTGAATAGCCAGCCCCTGATCACCGTCGGACCCGGTAGCTATCTTGATCAAGTCATCAATGTGGCAGGCGGAGCCAACATCGCGGCTGGGACAACTGTGCCCTACCCGCATTTCAGCATGGAGGCCGTTCTGAAAGAAGATCCTGAGATCATTATCTTTCCCATTGGAAAGGCCGAAGGGATCCCGCTCAGTGAACAGCAGGAATGGTTGCGATGGACTTCAGTGTCGGCAGTTAAGCAGGGACGTTTGCATCAAATTCCCGCTGATGTCCTGAACCGTCCCGGGCCAAGGATCGTTGAAGGGCTGGAGGCGTTGGCTCGAATCATCCACCCTGAAGTGTTTTCCGCGAGAACTGAGCCGTGAGCATCATTACAGATCCGTCACGTGCCTCCGTGCAGACCGGGCCCGCGAACGGACATACTGATTCAGGGTCGGTTCCTGTTTCAGGCAAGGTTGGGATGGGAAGTGGGGCTGTGTTGACAGCCGGACGATGGAGCGCTGTCATGGCGCCCCTTGTGGTGGTGTCTCTGGTGCTTTCTTTGTTCTCTTTACAGTTCGGGACTCAATGGATCGGCCTCACCCAAATCATCGACATCCTGGGGAAGGTTCTGCGTGAAGGAACTGCTGAAAGCGAGCACATCGGAACTATCGGCGTCATTCTTATCCAGGTGAGACTTCCTCGTGTGTTGTTGGGATTTCTTGTGGGGGCGTGTTTAGCCTCCGTCGGTGTGGTGTTGCAAGCGTTGCTGCGGAATCCTTTGGCTGACTCTTACGTGCTCGGAGTATCGAGCGGTGCGGCGTTGAGCGTGGCCCTTGCCATTCTTCTCGGAGTCGGGACCACGGTCGTGACGTTTTCCGTGTTGCCGCTCTGTGGATTTGCCGGAGGGATGCTGTCATTGGTGGTGGTCTATCGCATGGCGCTTTCGTATGGCCGGTTGCCGATTCACGCGCTGCTGTTGGCCGGCGTAATTCTCAACGCAATCTTTTCAGCCATGATCATGTTCGTGACCTCCATCATGGAGCCCAATCGCTCGGCCGGGACGATGACCTGGTTGATGGGAACGTTAACCGCGCCGTCGTATCCGGTGTTGGGCATCTTGGCGTGCTATTTGCTGGGAGGGCTGGTTGTCTTATTTCGTCAAGCGCGCAGGCTTAATGTATTGACGCTCGGCGAAGAGTCCGCGCGATCGCTAGGTATCGACACGGAGCAGGTCAAGCGAGTGGTCTATGTGATCTCGGCTCTGATTACCGGCGCAGTAGTGTCGGTGAGCGGAATGATCGGGTTTGTTGGGATGGTGATTCCGCATGCAGTTCGATTTCTCCTCGGAGCGGATCACCGGCTTCTCCTACCGGCATCGGCCTGTATCGGAGGGATGTACCTGGTCGGCGCCGATACCTTGGCGCGCACGTTGTTGACACCGGCAGAAATTCCTGTGGGGATTGTGACTGCGCTGGCAGGGGGACCGTTCTTCATCTACCTATTGATGTGGAGGAAGGACCGGTTCGTATGAGCGTGTCTCCAGAGAATGCCTATTCGCCAATCGCTGGGATGCAGAAATCGGATGTCGCAGTGCCACATCCGGCCTACCAGGTGCGTTCCCTGCGATTTCAGTACAATGCTCCCGGTCGAGGAGCCGCCGACTGGGTAATCGACGGGCTGACGTTCGCCATCGAAGCGGGAGAGATACTGGGTATCGTCGGCCCCAACGGGTCAGGAAAGACGTCTTTACTCAAGCTGTTGGCAAAGGTGTTGAAACCTCATGCGGGTGACATCGCGTTGTTCGGCCGCGATCTTGCCACGATGCCGCAAGTAGAGGCGGCAAGGACTGTCGCGTTCGTGCCGCAGGAGAGTCCTCAGGTCTTTTCCTTCACCGTCATGGAAACGATTTTGATGGGCCGGTATCCGCATCACCATGGCGCAACTTGGAGTGCAGGATTCAGTTGGGAAAGTCCTGAGGATGTGTCGATAGCTGAACAGGCTATGCAGTATACGGATCTCGTGCATCTGGCGGCTCGTCCAGTGACGGATCTGTCAGGCGGCGAGCGCCAACGGTGCATGATTGCCCGGGCCTTGGCCCAAGCTCCCCGGGTCCTCTTGCTGGATGAACCCACTGCCTTCCTCGACCTCCAGCACCAGATTGCGATCTGTGCGATTGTACGCAGGCTCAAAGAGGAACGTGGATTAACGGTCGTGCTCGTGTCCCACGACCTGAATCTTGCCAGCCAATACTGCGACCGAATCTTGATGCTCAAGGCCGGAGCGCTATTTCGTCTCGGCACCCCACATGATGTGATCGATGCCGATATCTTGCGAAACGTATACGACTGTGACGTGTTGATCGATCGCCATCCAGAGTCAGGGGTGCCACGAGTCACCATGCCGGGGTATCGTTCGACCAAGCACTTCTGAAGTTGTCTGAACGGGAAGGATCCGTGCCTGGTCCTCTCGTCTCTTGTTGAGGCACGCTATTATTCAGCCAGGAGGAGCGCTCAGAGAGAAATCGTCAGCGAAGGGGAAGATGGTGCAAAACCATCACGGTGCCGCCACTGTAAGCGGGGAGTGATCCTGCACAAAAGTCACTGTGTGCTTCGGCACATGGGAAGGCGCAGGGGAACGATGATCCGCGAGTCAGGAAACCCAGCTGATCGATGTTTCTAACACAGCCCTTCGAGTCAAAGGGAGGTTTAGTATGCAGTCGAGTAACCGGTATCGATTTGTGTTGTTGTGGGCCGTGATCGCCCTTGTCTGTCCAATCCCGTGGTTCCCATCCGTTTTCGCTCAAGAGCCCACGGAGCCCGTGCCTGTCAAACCCACTGAGCCAGAATCTGTCAAGCCCGTTGAGCCTGCACCTGTCATTGAAACCAGGGAAGTCGTTGTCTCGAGTACTCGTCTTCCTGACTCACCTGTCGATGTCAGAACGCTCCCGGCAAAAGTGACCGTCATCACCGCAGAAGATATCAGGAAGAGCGGGGCAAAGACGGTACAAGAAGCTATACAATGGGCAACTGGCATCGTGATGTACGACGGTGTTGGCAATGCCTTTCAACAAACGATCGATCTCCGCGGCTTCAATGGACTACCGGTCCCGAATACTTCGGTATTCGTAGATGGGCAGCGGATGAATGAGCCGGATTTCAACACGGTGAATTTCGACCTGATCCCCTATGAGACAATTGACCGGATCGAGATTCTTCCAGGGGCCGCTGCGATTTATGGCAAGAACGCCATGGGAGGAGTCATCAATATTATTACCAAGCGAGGCACAGATAAACATCAGGCAACAGGCGAGACTTTGTTTGGCAGTTTCCATCGGGAACGCTACACCCTCAATGCAAGCGGGCCGATTGGAAAACTCGATTACTACACGAACTTCAGTCGGGAGACCGAGTCGGGTTATCGCGACGAATCGGCTGCACGAGTCTCCCGGTTTTTTGGCAAGTTGGGATATCGCCCGACCGAGCGTACGGATATCACCGTATCCTACACCTATGTCAAAGACAGACTGCAACAGGCTGGGACATTGCCCCTCAGCGAAGCCGCGATTGATCCCAAACGAAATTTTACGCCGGGTGACTATTTCGATTCAGAAACGAACGTAGTGCGATTGAATGCTCGGCATGAATTGCCATTTGGATTCTCCATGAATCTCAACGGTTTTTACCGACGTCTTGCACAGGATCAATTCACCCGAGGGCAGAGCTCTCAAAGCAGCAATACCTTCACGAGTGAATCTCGCGGAGGAGTCTTTCAACTTAATCATGAGGCCAGCGTGTTTGGCCGCCGCAATGCGCTTGTTCTGGGTAGCGAATACACCAGAAACGACTTTGGTAATCAGTCGGTTGCCTCTTTCTTTTCGTTTCCTGGCTCTTTCCCATCTTTGCGATCGACAGATGAAACGATTCTTGGGTTCTATGCTCAGGACACTCTGAATCTGACGTCACAGCTCATCTTGACTACTGGAGTTCGATACGATCGCAATGACATTGATTTTATCGACAATCTAGACCCAGTCAATAACGGCTCAAAAGTCTTTCACCGGACAACCCCTCGTGCAGGACTGACCTATCTGCTCACGCCAGGTGCGAGCGTCTATTTCAACTATGGGCAAGGGTTTCGAGTGCCGACCTACAATGAGCTTTTTGGCTCTGGGCTTGGACCGTTTGGATCGGGAAATCCCAATCTTAAACCTGTACGATCGGACAGTTTTGAGGTAGGCGCCCGATCGCGTATTCAAACCTGGGGTGAAGTCAGCCTAGCGCTATTCCGGGCCGATGTACGAGACGAGATTTTTCTCGCGTGCGGAGACCCTACTCTTTGCCCGGGGACGACAAACCAGAATATTCCGGAGTCGAGGCGGCAGGGCATTGAGACGACCTTCAAGACCAGATTCAACCAGTATTTCGATGGAGTGGTGAACTACACCTATACGCAAGCGACATTTCAGAGCGATCTGGTCCTAAACCCCTATTTTGATGTTGCAAACGGCACTCCATTTCTGGAGAACGTAAAGAAAGGGGACAGCATTCCCCTCGTTCCGAAGAATCGACTGAGTGTAACGGGGAACTTTTATCCGGCGGCAGGCTGGACTGTTTCGTTAACCGGACTCTATGTGAGTACGCAGTTTTTTCAAGGGGACGAAGAGAACGCGCAACCGCGTATTCCTGGCTACTTCACACTCAATAGCCGCATAGCCTACGGACAACCTGTGCCCGGCGGGCATCTGAGTGGATTCTTGATGCTCAACAACATGCTGGATCAGCAATACTATACGTCAGGAATCATGGCGCCGAATACATTGACGGGCGGGGGCGCAGTTGAGCGTTTCGTGATGCCGGCTCCGGGCATTGCGATCTATGGTGGGTTGAGCTATCGATTTGAGGGTTTGTAGGCTGGCCCACACATGCATTCAGGCAACGCCATGAGACAAGCAAGGGCAGTAGCCATTCTCGGAACCGGCTCGGATGTCGGAAAGAGCCTCATTGCCGCCGGAATTTGCCGACTCTTGTCTCGGAAAGGCGTAAGAGTTGCGCCATTTAAAGCGCAGAATATGGCGCTGAACTCCTTTGTGACGCTCGATGGGGGAGAGATCGGCCGGGCCCAGGCACTGCAAGCTCAGGCCTGCGGGATTGAGCCGACGGTGGAGATGAATCCGATTTTGCTGAAGCCCGAGTCGGATTCACGATCTCAGGTGGTCGTAAAAGGAAAGGTCTATGAGGCGTTAGATGCGCTCGCATACTTTGAACGGAAAGAGACGCTCTTCAACATTGTTCAAGCCTGTTATACAAGATTGGCCACCGAGTATGAGTATGTCATGATCGAAGGGGCGGGGAGTGCTGCGGAGATCAATCTTCGTGATCGAGACATAGTGAACTGGCCTGTCGTCGAGTTAGCCGATGCTTCCGTAGTCTTGGTGGCGGACATTGATCGGGGAGGGGTCTTCGCGCAGATCATTGGGACGCTCGACTTGTTGGCGCCTCATGAGCGCCAGCGAGTGCGCGGTGTGATCGTCAATAAGTTTCGTGGAGATCATCGGCTGTTTGACGACGGGGTTCGTATACTTGAGACCCGCACAGGGATTCCAGTCTTGGGAGTCATTCCTTACTTGCGGGACCTTCGATTGGATCAAGAGGATAGTCTCGATCTCACTCGTTCCCGGTCTGTTCAGTTCAAACCTGACATGACAAACGTGGCCGTGGTTCTGCTTCCTCGCATGAGCAACTTTACCGATTTTAATGCGTTGGCTGCTGAGAAGGATGTGGCCCTTCGGTTTGCCGCTTCGCCTGACGATCTGCGAGGAGCTGACGTGGTGATCCTTCCTGGGAGCAAGAATACACTTGGAGACCTTGACTATCTTGTGACATCGGGATTCCCGGATGCCTTGGAATCGCATGTGCACAGAGGGGGCGAGCTGGTTGGAGTGTGCGGGGGGTACCAAATGCTTGGACAAGCGATCGCTGACCCCAAGGGATTGGAACGAGGAGGAACGTCAACAGGCTTAGGTTTTTTGGATGTGACGACGGAGTTCGATGCGCCAAAGATCTGCCGGCAAGTTCGGGCCACCTCGCTGCTCCAGAATGTGTCAATTCACGCGGCAATTCGTGGTTATGAAATCCATATGGGCCGCACCAGCCGGGGAATTGTCAGTCCATGTTTTCACATTGAAACGTCTGGAACCTGGGACGCCAACGCGAAGGGTGACGAAGGGGCCGTCAGTAAGAGTGGTCTCGTCTGGGGATCCAGCATTCATG
This sequence comes from Nitrospiraceae bacterium, assembly GCA_041748925.1. GTDB lineage: Bacteria > Nitrospirota > Nitrospiria > Nitrospirales > Nitrospiraceae > Palsa-1315. The sequence goes on from JBGTCI010000023.1 coordinate 108,075, forward strand.
GTCTGTTTGATCAGTCTGAGTTCCGCAGGGGTTGGTTGAATCGTGCGCGTGCAAGGAAGGGGCTCTCGCCCGTTTCGTCTGGTGAGTCTGAACTCGTCGCAGCACAATTGTGCAGTGAGCTGGATCGTTGGGCTGATCACTTAGAACGATATGTGAATATGGACTCGATTTATCCCGTATGTGAAGGTTGGGCAGAAGGGAGCAGCTGATGCGCATCACAAAGGTTTACACGCGAACTGGTGATAAGGGGAAAACTCGGTTGGCTGGCGGCCAACAGGTCTGGAAGGACAGCGTGCGGGTAGAGGCGTATGGGGACGTGGACGAACTGAACTCGACGATCGGGGTCGTCAGGGCATTTAATGCAGAGTCGCTCGGGAATCATCCGTCTGCCGATCGGTTAGAAGAGGAACTGCGCTGGATGCAGAACAAGCTGTTCGATCTCGGTGGACTGCTGGCCACGGCGCCCGGACAGACATTCAAGAATATGCCGACAGTTACGGCCCGGGATGTGACAAGGCTGGAAAAACTCATGGATTGGTGCCAAAAAGATTTGCCACCTCTGAAGGAGTTTATTCTTCCAGGGGGCGGCAAGATTTCCAGTTTTTTGCACCAGGCTAGAACGATCTGTCGGCGGGCGGAACGTATCTGTGTGCGGTTGGGGAAAGAAGAGCCGTTGGATTCGGCTCTCGTGCGGTTTCTCAATCGCCTGAGCGACGCGTTGTTTGTCTTGGCCCGTTGGATGGCCAAGCAGCAACGTGAGCCGGAGTTCTTGTGGGAACGGGGCTCGACTGGCATGTGAACCATGACAATCGAGCCCCGTCCTTTCGTAGGATGCTGAATTTGACGCTTCGCGCGAGTCCGCCGAACCAGCAGTTCGTTCCTAAGCGGCAGCCTTCAATTTACCGCCGCTTTGCAGCGTCTTCTGTAGTCGGCCGATCGCTCCCGCCAGCTGACCGATTTCATCACGCCGATCCATGTCAGGCGAAGTGCTCAAATCTCCTTTATTGATACGATCCGTACCTCTTTAAGTTCTGCTATCGGCCCGCTGATGCTGCGTCCAATTGACATCACGAACAGCGCGGCAAGCACAATGCTGATACTGACGATGCCCAGCGAAACGGTCCGGCGTTGAGTGAAGTTGCCTATGCGGGTGACGAGCAGGTCGTCAAGGACGCCTATCGTGACGTCATACATCGCATAATTGGACTCAAGAGTTTTCAACCCGCTCGCGCTCATGGACTTCAGATCGATTTTTGCGAAGTCACTTGGTTCCGCGGCCAAGACCTGGCGTCGGATCATATCGTCGAAGGCCTTCATCGCCTCGATATTTGTATGGAGGGGAAGGGCAAGCTTGCCGCGCAGAGAAGGATTCTCTGTAACGGATGTCTGATACCAAAATTCGACTGTTAATGCACAACAGTGCACGAACGTGGTGAAGAGGGCCAGGTTTATGGCCATCGATAGCATTTACATCAGTTGCTGTTGATTTCACAGCACTTGTGCACACAGATCGACTAAGCCGAAAATCGATCATTCTTTCACTTTCTTGTGTCGGCACGTATGTTGCTCACGTCCCGCGAACATGTGTGCGTCGCGGAGGATTACTCGTCCTGCCACAATGCGTATGACCAATTATCAATCCGGTAAGTTAGGCAATGTCGAAATTGTTGATTCACTTGCCAATGACGATTGAAGGGCTACACTCAAGTCTACGCAGCGACATTTCAATCTAACTAGACACAACTTGCAGCAACAATGCTGACCTGAGGCAAGACAAATGGCGATGCGCAGACACGTTCTCATGCTGGTAGCGGTGGGACTAGCGACGATCCCGTTAGTGGGGAATATCCCGGCGATAGCCGCAAACGAGGCTGAAGAAGTGGCAGAGCATTTAATCGATTTGGTGAAGATCGGTCGCGTGGTGGTATCGGAGTATCAAGACGCCATTAATGATGTTGAGAAAGCGGAGAAGGGCTTTACTGGAGAATTCGTGGCCGACCAAGTTGTAGAGCGATTCAAAAAAAAGACCAAGATCGATCTCCGAATTCCCAATGTGGTTCCTCACGCCAACTTCTATCTTGTCTTGGTTGAAACAGAAAGAGAAGTGATCGCCGAGGCGCAGCCGGTCATCAATAAACAAGGAGTCGGGTTCAAGGGATTCTCGCATGCTGTGTTTGCCCGCCGCGTCGGCGAACGTTTCTATATGAAGACGGGGATTCGTATGAAGCTGACCGGGTTCAGTGGGCGGGCCCTGAATAGCAAACCGGACGATTTCGAACAGGAAGTGCTCCGGATGTTCAGCGATTCACGCCATCCGAAGGGTCAGCGGTATGCTCGCAACACACTGGTCGATGGAAGACCCGTGCTGCGTTTGATGGATCCCGAATATGCTACTGACTCCTGTCTAAGCTGCCACGGTTCGCTCAAGGGAGAACGGGATATTATGGGGATAAAGAAGGAAGGATGGAAGGAAGGAGCTTTCGCCGGGGCGATCAGTGTGGTCCTTCCGTTGAAGTATTAAAAGGAGCGACCATAGTTGCTCTTCTTGACCGCCTGTGCGTGAGCGCACAGCACTCATCATTCAGCATAAGGAGATTCTCAATGAGCAAGATCGTTGTCGTGGATGATTCATATGCAGAGCTTCAGATAATCGAGGGCTGTTTGAAAGGGGCGAACCATACGGTTGTATCCTATCCGAGCAGCGACAAGCTGGAAGACAAGGTGGCCATCGAAAAACCTGATTTGATCGTCTTGGACGTGGTCATGCCTGGCCGTAACGGCTTTCAGGCCTGCCGAGACCTCAAGGGCGATGACCGGTGTAAACACATTCCGATTATTCTCTGCACATCCAAGGGGAACGAGAGCGATAAGTTTTGGGGGCAGCAACAAGGGGCGAACGGCTATATCACCAAGCCATTTAAGGCTGAAGACTTGTTGGCTGCGGTCAAGAAGGCGATAGGCTAACGCGGATGGATTCGCCACACGTAACGATTGCAGATCATGCCTTGACTCTTCAGGGGACTTCTTCACTAGGATCCGATCAGACTCAGGCGGCCAGTTCCTCGATGATGCGTGCCGCGATCGTTTCGTTGGGTGGAACGCAATTTATGATCGATCTGAAAAACGTGCGAGAGGTTTTTATTGTTGAATCCATGACTCCGGTTCCTGGAATGCCCTCTGGTCTAGTTGGGGTCACGAATCTTCGCGGTACAGTCATACCGTTACTCGACCTGAGGCCGATATTCGGTCTTCCCGCCGAGGCGGCCTTGCGTCATGCCGTCGTGACGCAACATGGAAATTGGCAGGTCGGGGTCCTGATTGATTCAGTTCCTGAAATTCGTACCATCGCCAAAGACGAATTGCTGCCGGCTCCAGCCGACACTGGGAAAGGGGCATTTCCATTTGTGTCGACAGTCGTCAAGTTGGAGGATCGGCTCCAAGGCGTATTGGAAACATCGATGATGCTGTCACATTTTGAGAAACTGAGCTGACAAGGGGGCCAGGATACGTTTCACGCAATTCAAGGCATGATCTGAAAGAGGGAGGACGCGATGGCAAAGGTGGTTAAGATTGTAAGTACAGGAGTGAGGGGAGGGTTCGACGATCTCAAGACTCGAACAAAGCTGATTTCGAGCTATGGCATCGTTAGCGTCATCATCATTGTCGTGGCGCTCTCCGGCGTGTTGACGCTTCGCCAGTTAAGCGCGATGTCACAAGCGGTCTATGTCGACTATACAGTTCCGCTCGCCGGCTTCGCGGAAATGAGTACGGCGTTGACACATCATCACCAAATCTTGACCGGGGCTGCCAACGTCACAAATCATAACGATTTAACGTCCGAAGTCGCGCGGCTGTCATCGTTTCGCACGAAGGTGAACAAGGTGATCACCGATTACGAAACCACAGTACTGCGCGTCTCTCGATCGGGCCGTGATGAGGCAAAGGACTTAGCGTTGTTGAAGCCGGCCATCGCGCAATACTTCAAGGAAGCCGATGGTGCTCTAAGCGCGCTCGATGATAGTTTCGGAAAGAACCTGACGCCGGCACAGGCTGAACACATGCGAGAGCTCGGGATCTTGGCCTTGACGCTGAGTTCACAGCCGACATTCTTGAAGGTCATTGAACAGACCCGTAACCAGGTATTGGATCTGCACGATGTGGCAAAAGATCTCAACGAGGATGCGCAGACCGCTGGTTTCATTGGAACCCTTGTCCTCGTCCTCGGCGGACTCATCGCCGTGGTCCTCGGAGTCGCCATCGCGTATTGGGTTGTCCATTTCTTCTCGAAGAATCTCAACCATATCGCAGAAGTCGCTCAGTTGGCCGCCAGCGGCGACTATAAAGTCCGTGCCAAAATCGAGTCTAAGGACGAAATCGGAAAGGTGGCCACATCGTTCAATACCATGTTGGACTACATTACGACCGCTCTTGGGAAGGCCGAAAGTGAACGCGACGAGCTGCAAAAGCGGTTGACGGACTTTCTTGTATTGGTCTCGGAGGTGGGCAAAGGAGATCTGACGAAGCGCGGAGAGGTCACAGCCGACATGTTCGGAAACATGGCCGACGCGTTCAACCTCATGATTCAGCGATTTGCGCAATTGATGAAACAAGTCCGTGAGGCAGCCGAACAAGTGAATAACTCAGCGGGGACCCTCCGGGAAAGCGCAGGACAGATGGCCGGCACCGCAAAGCTTCAGGCAGACGAATCTAAGAAGACGTTGAGCGCGGTCGATCAGTTAGCCTCTTCTATGCGTCAAGTCTCGACAACCGCCGGCGCGTCGTCGGAATCAGCCACGCAAGTGTTGCAAGCGACAGAGCGAGGCCGCGTGGCCGTGCAAGAGACCGTGCAAGACATGCAGAGCATTCGCGCATCCGTGCAGCGTATGTCGAAACAGGTCAAGGGACTCGGTGATCGATCAATAGAAATTTCGCACATCGTGTCGACAATTCGCGATATCGCTAATCAGACAAACTTGCTTGCGCTGAACGCCGCCATCGAGGCGGCAGGCGCGGGTGAAGCTGGGTCTCGATTTGCCGTCGTTGCCGATCAGGTCAGAAAATTGGCCGAAAGCTCGACTCAGGCGACGCAGGAGATCGCCGACCTCGTGAAGGTAATTCAGACGGAGACGCAGGACGCAGTCGCGGCCATGGAGCAGGAAACTCACGCGGTGGAAGCCGGATCAGCCTCTGCCTTGCGTACGGGCGAAGTGTTCAAAGAAATTTCAGGGATCGCTCAACGTTCGTCTGAGCTGGCACAGACCATCGCCAGTGCCGCGGTGACTCAGACCGCCTCGACAGATCAGGTGGGGCGTTCTATTAAGGAATTTGCGGGTGGTGCTCTGGCAACGCAGAAAGCGACGGACTCAGCGCGCGCGACCGTCGAGGATATGGCGCAGCTTGCCGAAGGGCTGACGGTCTCCGTCGCAAAGTTCAAATTGGCTTAGCCGGTAGCCGGCATTAAAGTAGTTGAGATCGATAGAAGCATGCGTGCAGTTCATTGAGGAGGCTCAAGAAGAAAAGCCCCGTGAGGGAGGATTGATCATATCGCAGGTATTCATGAATATTCTGGGTAAAACATTTAACTAATGTAGTGACAACCTCGCCCTGAGGCAGGATGAAAGGAAGCAATTATGCTATCTGCTATGACCACTCGAAAGGCGTTTCTGCCGACGCTGCTCTGTCTTGCCATGTTCGCAGGGGGAGTGGCTCTGTTCGCGCAAGTTGCAATTGCGCAGGCTCCAGCGCCACTGACAGCCGCTCCCGAGCCGCCCAAAATCGATACCGGCGATACGGCCTGGGTCTTGATGTCGACGGCCCTAGTGTTGCTCATGACTGCGCCGGGACTTGCGTTGTTCTATGGAGGAATGTCGCGTTCCAAGAATGCATTGGGCACGGTCATGCAGAGCTTCATTGTCGTCGCTCTGATTAGCATCCAGTGGCTGCTCTGGGGATACTCCCTTGCCTTTGGTCCTGACATAGGGGGGATTATCGGCAGTTTAGAATGGTTCGGTCTCATGGGCGTGGGACTGGAGCCTAATCCCAATTATGCGGCGACCATACCACATCAGGCCTTCATGCTCTTCCAAATGATGTTCGCGGTGATCACGCCAGCGCTGATCACCGGTGCTTATGCCGAACGCGTCAAGTTCAGTAGTTTTATCCTGTTCACGCTGCTGTGGGCGACTCTTATTTACGATCCCCTCGCACACTGGGTGTGGGGAGTAGGGGGATGGCTGAGAAACCTCGGTGCGTTGGATTTCGCCGGTGGGACAGTTGTCCATATCAGTGCCGGCATGGCCGGCTTGGCCTGTGCCATCATGTTTAGGAAGCGACTAGGCCATGGCAAGGAACCAATGTCCCCGCACAATTTGCCCATGACTTTGACTGGAGCGTCCTTACTCTGGTTTGGATGGTTTGGGTTCAACGCCGGCAGCGCATTGGGTGCTGGGGCTCTGGCTACAAGCACCTTTACTGCCACTAATACGTCGACGGCTGCCGCAGCATTGGCCTGGATGGTCGCAGAATGGTTCTATCGTGGAAAACCGTCGGCCCTTGGCGCCGCTACTGGAGCGGTGGCAGGTATGGTGGCCATCACGCCTGCGTCGGGGTATGTCGATCCGATCTCGGCGATTTGGATCGGAATGGGAGCAGGTGTGTTTTGTTATATGGCCGTCATGTTAAAGCCCCTGTTCGGCTATGATGATGCTCTCGATGCGGTGGGAGTTCACGCAGTCGGAGGCATTTGGGGTGTACTGGCGACGGGTCTCTTTGCATCAAAGGCAGTGAATGCGGCAGGGGCCAACGGGCTGTTTTTTGGCAATCCGGCACAGTTGGGCATTCAAGCGATGGCCCTACTAGTTACCATTGTCTTCGTGTTTGTCGGAACCTTAATAATTTTGGCGATAGTCTCTGCAATCACCGGTCTGCGTGTCACTGAAGAAGAAGAGCAAACAGGCTTAGATCTCAGTCAACATGATGAAAAGGCCTATTCGTGAAACAAAGATGACTGAGTGAATGGGTGACCCGAAACAAGACTGCACTCGGTATCAAGGGGCAAGGTCTAACACCGCGGTCATGAAGCCGGCTCGCCATGACAAGAGATGTGTCACCGATTGTGAATAGATGGGGACTAGATTAGCCTCAGAAGTATCCTCAGGGTACTCATGTAAGAAAAGGATAGCATGAACCCAGAACTCGACCGACAGAGCCTCATCGCAATCTTCGTGATCGAAGCCTCAGAGGCGCTGGACGTACTGACGAAGACGTTGCATCCGCCCGATGGAACGCAGCCCACTTCATCGCAATTGCAAGAACAGTACATATGGGCCCATAAGATTCGAGGAGCGTCGGCGCTCTACGGCTACGAGGGATTGGCCTTGATGGGGTCGTTGCTCGAATCGACCTTGGAAGAGGCGCCATCCATAGAAGCGTCTCTCTGGCCGAAGGCGTTGGAAATCTTACGTGGCATAGTGACTTCGCTCGAGTCTCAGTTGAAAGTCGTTGCGAGTGGGGGTGCTGAAGACCCTGCGATCAGTGCGCGATGGAAGTGTGACGTAGCCGGATTGTTCTCGTCTCTGCCGACTGTCGCTCCATTCGATAAACCGACATTGCTCGCACCTGATTATCTCGTGCCGTCTCTCGATGCCGAGGTCCTGTCCTATTTCGCTCCCGAAGCAGATGAGTATTTGGAAACCATGGAATCGCTGCTTCAGCGTCTGCGGCAGGACCCCGATGACGGAGAGACCATTCATGCGCTCTACCGTACAGCCCACACGCTCAAGGGGTCTGCGTGCACGATCGGATTCACTGTGATCGGCGACGTCACTCATCCAGTCGAAAACTGTATGAGCGCGGTTCGTGAGGGACAAGTTTCCCTCTCGTCGGATGTCTTGGGGGCTATTGGTCGCGCGATCGAGGTCATTCGGCTGCTGATGCGCCGAGATGGCGACAAGGTGGCTCAACTGCAGCATGAAGTGCCGAATGTGACCCAAACACTTGCGCAGATCTGCAACGGAGAACAGCTGGCGGTATCGACTCATGTAGCGGCTTCGATCGCTCCGGTCGTTCAGGTTGCGACGGCTGTTGTGGATCGTCCTGAAGAATCTGCCGGTTCCGATGTGGAATCAGATCCTGCGTCGAGTGCACTGACGGATGAGTATCTATTGCCGCCTCTTGATTCGGAAGTGCTGTCTTATTTTGCCCCGGAAGCACAGGAATACCTTGAGTCTCTCGAAGCCCAGTTGCTTCGCCTCGATAAGGAACAGCACAATTCTGAACTGATCAATCAACTCTTCCGGACAGCTCATACGCTCAAGGGGTCGGCCTATACTGTCGGATTTCAGTCGATCGGCGATCTGACTCACTATGTTGAAGATTTCATGGGGGCCGTGCGTGAGGGCCGCGTCAAAATTCTCCCTGGACATACGGACTTGCTGTTGCGATCGGTTGACGTTGTGCGCCTGCTGATGCGGCGGGACCCCACGTCCCTCGATATGTTACGCCAGCGATTTGCCGTTGCGATGCAACGACTCAAACAGCTGGACCAGCCTGTGACGCCTCTGGTGGTGGAATCGGATTCAGCCGCCCATCTTGTCGAAACGCCGGCGGAGCAAGAACTACGTGATCAAGAAGAGGTCGAGCCGGCCTCTGTGGCGAAAGGTAAAACGGCGGATGGTAAAACTGCAGAAGATCGTGAAGTCATCCGCGTCAGCCGCGATCGCTTGGAACGATTGTTGAATCTTGTCGGTGAGCTCGTTATCGGCCGAGGGCGACTCGAGCAGCGCTTGCATATGCTGGAACAACTCTCCCAACAGGTATTGGCGTGCAAAGGCCGCCTGGTTGAGTCAGTCCGTTCATTCGAAGAAAAACATACCTTTACACTTCCGACCGCGACCTCCGGTCCAGCGACCGGCCTGGCTCAGGGATTTACAGGCGTGAGTGACTTCGGGAGCCTTGAATTCGATAAGTACGACGATTTCAATATTTTGGCTCGCCGTATCGGCGAGGTGACGGCGGATATTTCAGAGTCGATGACGCAATTAAGCGGGTCGATTCGGCGTTCCCATGAAGACATGAGTCAACTGGCACAACTGACCCTCGGTATGCGGGATGAAATCGCTCGAGCCCGCATGGTGCCGGTGGGTACGCCGTTCACCCGATTCCGCCGAGCCACGCGTGAGATGGCGCGTGCGACGGGGAAAGAAGTGACGTTGGTCACGTCCGGTGAACATACCGAGGTCGATACTGGGGTCGTCGAACGGCTGGTCGATCCCTTGGTTCACCTCGTCCGCAACGCAGTCTATCACGGGATCGAGCTTCCGGCTGATCGCGTCTCGAATGGGAAGCCGGCGGCCGGCACGATTTACCTCCACGCGGCCCATCGTGGGAATGCGGTGCTGATTGAAGTTGAAGATGACGGGGCAGGGCTCGACGTCGAAAAGATCCGGGCCAAAGCGGTCGAGCGAGGGCTACTCCGTCCGGAAATGGCCCGTTCGATGCCTGAATCAGAAGTCATCAAGTTTATTTTCATACCGGGATTCTCGACGGCCGACCAGATCGGCGATCAGGCGGGGCGAGGAGTCGGCATGGATGTGGTCAAGCGCGTCATTGAAAGCATGAACGGGCACATCGATGTCGAATCCATTCGAGGGGTGGGGACGAAGTTTACCTTGAGTCTCCCACTCACATTATTAATTGCAACAGCGCTCATGGTGCGAGCAGGGAATGAGCGTTACGGGATTCCTCTTCCGGCGGTGCGCGAAGTGACGATGCTGACGCCAAGTGTGCTTCAACGGATGGGCGAACGATCAATCTTACATATCGGGGATGAGGCAATCGAAGTGCAGCCGCTCCAGCAGATCCTCAATCGAAGCAGTGTGCCGGTGGAAATCGGAAAACCGGTTGTTATCGTGCGGACGGCTGCCGGGATGATCGGCTTGTTGGTCGATGAATTGCTCGGTCGTCAGGAAATCGTCATTAAGCCGTTGGGGTCGTTTAGGTCATTGGATCGTTCCAGCTTCGGCGGGGCAACCATCGATCCGGAAGGGCGTGTGGTTCTTGTGTTGGACCCGGCTCGATTGCTGGCGAGAGAGGCGCAAGCCGATTCGGTACCGGAGTTGCCGTCACCTGCGACGGTGTCGACAGACTCGCTGGCTCCTTACGCCGTGGCCCCAGAGCCGAAGGCATCGGAGCAGTTACTGCTCCTGATCGACGACTCCTTGAGCATCAGAAAGTTTGTGGGCCGGATGTTGGAGTCGGCCGGATATGAAGTCGATACGGCCGTGGATGGAGAAGAAGGTCTCCGTAAGGCGTCTGGGCAAAACTATCGGCTGATCATTACCGATCTTGAGATGCCGAAGCTCAATGGATTTGAAGTGATCCAGGGATTGCGGAGCCGAGCGCAAACGCAGCAGACACCGATTATCGTCATGACGACGCGGGCCGGTGACAAGCATCGGCAAATGGCACTCAATATCGGAGCGAGTTCCTATATTGCCAAGCCGGTAGAAGAGCGGGCCTTGATCCAGGAAATTGAACGCTGGATCGGCAAACACGCCGCCGTGCGTCACTAGGAATCACTCGCTCGATTCTTGGAATGGTCGTCGGTATCGGATAGAGGCACACGCGATATTTTTATGAGTTTACGCGGCCATCACAATTCGACAAACCTACCTGTGGAAACGGCCAGTTTTTTGGTCATCCGTCTGGGGGACAGTTATGTGGCCTTGCCCGCAGAGGGGGTTCGTGGCGTTCTCACGCAAGAAGAGGCTGGAAACGAACAGGCCGTGACTTCAGCAGGGACCATCTTTCAACCGGTGGATCTTGCCCAACGACTTTCATTGGTCGCGCACTTGTCCGGTCCCGAGTTCAGGACGGTGTTGTATTCGACAGGCCGTTCCCATAGTGCGATTGGGGCTGAACAGGTGATAGGCCTGACGGAGGTGGTGCGGCAGGACTGCTTTCCGTTACCGCCACAGTTTCAACGCGATGAACGAAACTGGTTTCAGGGGATGATGCTCTATCAGGAGCAGTTGGTGTTGATCCTGAATCCGTTGTGGGTGCTAGGAGAGTCGGCTGACGTCGTATCTGCGCCGCTCAAGCAAGAGGGAGAGATGGTTGCGGCAACTCCAGCAAGGATCGGTGAGTCATGCTGAGGGCCGCTCGTGGAAAGCAGCAGGTTCAGATCACGAAACGGTCGTGGAATGTGGTGGTATTTTCCATTGGTGGAATAAAACTCGCCGCGCGAACCGAAGATGTGGGAGGGGTGTCGCCCTGGACTGAGAGCATTCCGGTGCCGAGTCGGACGCCTTTCGTGCAGGCCATGCTCAAGCGAGAAAACCATGTGATGCCGGTCTATGATTTGGCTGCCAGACTGAGCCGCAAACTGATTGGAAGTCCGCTGCTGTGCCTGGTGGCACGCCACCTCGATGGGCCGATGGCTATCTGCATCGATGCCGACATGCCGTCTCTCGAGACTGTGGATGCAACGGCGATTCGATCGAACGGCAATGAGGATGTTGAAATGCATGGCACAGTCACGATTGCCGGGAACGACGTGGCGATCGTGGCTTTGCAGCGACTCGGCCGGTCGACACAGAATATCGTGACAAGGTAAGAGCTCCGTAAGGAAGGCAACTATTATGTCCAAAGTGTTGATTGCAGACGACAGTATCGCGGTTCGGAAAGTTGCCGAACGATTGCTGACTGAGGCTGGATTTGGGGTTACTCTTGCTGCGAACGGCGCGGAAGCATTGGCTTATTTGGCCAAAGAGACGCCTGACTTAGTCGTGTCAGATGTGATTATGCCGGATAAAAGCGGTTACGAGGTGTGTGCCTTCGTGCGCGGGCAGAAAGCGCTAGCGAATACGCCGGTGCTCTTGATCTCCGGCATCGTGAACGATGAGGTGACGAAGCAGGCTGAATCCTGTCACGCCGACGGTGTGTTGAAAAAGCCGTTTCAGGGCACATCTCTCAAGGATCGTGTGATCGAGCTATTGTCCAAGCGGCAAGGCGCTGCGTCGCCTGCTGCGAAGAGTACCGAAAAAGGGACTGAGTCCAATCAACCGATTCAAAATGCGCGAGTGAGTGACGAACAATTAGCAAGCTATCAGCGGGCAGCTGGGCGATTGAAGGCGCTCGAAGAAGAACTCTTGGTTGAACGAGATCGAGCGACACGTAGTGCTCAACGAGTGGTACAACTCGAAGGGGAGTTGAGTCATGCCCAGGAACTCGAGCCGATGTTGGCAAAGGAACGAGAGCAGATCACCCAGCTGAAGATTCAACTTGCAGAGACCGAGCGTCGTGTCGCGCGGGTACAGGAACTTGAATCTGCACTGAAGACCGAACAAGACCGGACAGCTGAGGCCAAGAACCAAGCCTCGTTGGCGGAGAGTCTAGGCGGGCGTGTGCGAGAATTGGAGATGGCTCTTCAGAAAGAACAGGATGCCCGTGCGCAACAGGCAACGGGTTTCGCCGAGCTGCAGAAGCAGGCAGGTCGTGCCCAAGAACTGGAGGCGACCCTCCACGCAGAACGCCAGGCTGCCGCACAGCTGGTTGAACAAATGACAGAAATGGAACAGGCGGCGACTCGGTCTCAAATATTGATACAACAGGTGAGTACGTTAGAGCAATCGCTCGCTGCTGAACAGCAACGCAGTAAAGATCTCACCATGCGCCTTTCTGAAGCAGAGCGTACAACGAAGACGACATCGGAGAGTGACGCACTGCTTCAGACGGAACGAGAACGAAATGGCCTTCTAGTAAAACGCGTATCTGAAGCGGAGCAAGCGGCCGAGCAAGCCACGAAGCGGTTTGAAGAGATGGCGATCAAGCTTGGTGAGATCGCGGGATTGGCCTCTCAGCTGGGGAACGGGAAGCGACGGTCCTGACCTGTACGAGTGTTTCTCTCGAACCGTCATTGACGTGAAGGACTAGATGTCATGGCTGCCGGCACTCCCGACGATTTTCAGAAAGAGCTGGTTGATCTCTTTGTTCAGGAAGCACATGAATGGCTCCAAAACATTCACGTTGCCTTAGATGAGCTGCAACAAGGGCCGGCGCCGGAGCGGCATGCCAAACTCATTGGAACGATTTCGTCCGGAGTAACCAATCTCGGTGGATCTGCTGCCATGCTCAATCTTTCAGACGTCGAGCGTGCCAGCTTCGGGACGATTCCCTTTGTTGAAGCCCTTCGGGACCCGCAGAAAGCGTTCTCCGTTCAGGATTTTCTCTCGCTTTGTAAACAGCTGGGACAGATTCATACCGCATTGACCCAGGCAACGGGGATCTCTTTTGAAGAGGATGGGAGTGGTGCGGCGACTGGCTCGGTTGACGCGAGTCTATCTCCCCGGGAGTTTCTGCACGCGCTTCAAGAACTACAAAAAAATCAGTCTTCCAGTGCTGCGTCAGGGCGTAACCTTATCCGTAGCCTGATCGAGCAAATGGAAGGTCAAGTTCAGGCCGGTGTCGAACGTATCGATGCCAGGGTCATTCGCGAATATCTTGCTCGAGTGTCCGAAGCGGAAGAGTCGTTTCTCAAGACAATTGACGAGCGTGTGCCAGAGATTTTCAAGAAAATGAGTACTCTCAAGATGGACGGGGGGGAGGCCTCCTCACGCATGCTGGCTCTCGAATCCTCTCTTCAAGACGTCGCACAGTTACGGACAGAAGCGCAGCAGGTGAATTCGAGCTCGGCCATGATGTTTTTCACAGGTCTGCATAGTCTGCTGACTATGGTGGCGCAACGTCGAGTGCGTCTGGCCGCCACACGGGTGGAATCGGTAAAGGCGCGGCTGCATGTGATGGGCGGCGCCATTCGCCAGTGGGTGGAGCACGGGCGAGCCCAACGCGCCGCGATCGATCAGTTGTTCCCTGCCGGCCACTCGTAGTCGATGTGCGAAACCCCGCTCACAAGTTCGTCGAGGCGCGTGATGAAATCGTCCCTTTCGAGCGATGATGCCGGCGCGATGAACGGGGCAATCGACTATGCGACGTATTGGGGACTCAGAGCCTTTGCGTTCGACAATGTGCCGGATCCGCGATTCTATGTTCCGTGTACTCAACATGACGCCGCGCACAGGTGGTTGAGTTATGGGATTCACACCCGTAAAGGCATCCTTCTGCTCACGGGTGACATTGGGTGCGGAAAAACATTGCTGAGTCGTCGTCTGATCGTTGGGCTATCGCCTGCTCGATATGATGTCGCGCTTGTTGCCAATCCCGCCTTGTCTCCATCCGAATTGCTGGATGAAGTGTTGTCGCAGTTCGGACTCGACCTCGTGCACTCAAAAGCCGCACGATTGCAGACACTCAATACGCGCCTGGAATTGAATGCGCAACGAGGGATCAGCTCGGTGCTGGTCGTGGATGAAGCGCAAGCCATTGAAAGTGTCAAAGGATTTGAGGAGCTCCGATTGCTGACGAACTTTCAACTGAATGATCGATTTCTGTTGACCGTTGTACTGATCGGCCAGCCTGAATTACGTCATCGTGTTGCGAACATCTCACAATTGAACCAGCGGATCGCGGTTCGCGCTCATCTAGGCCCGTTCACGGCAGAGGAAACGACATCATACATTGCGGCACGCATGGGAGCTGTGACAGATCGGACAGACGTGTTTACGAAAGAAGCGGTGACAACCATTTACGAACAGAGTCAGGGGATTGGACGGCTCATCAATGCACTGTGTGATCAGTGTCTCTTTGCCGGAGCAATCGAGCATCTCTCGCAGATCGATCATCGGCTTGTTCAGAGGGTCGGGCAAATCATATGATGTCTGGTCGAATATTTCGTAAGGATGGCCTCAGGCCATGAACGAATCCAGCATGACAGATTGGTATCGCATTGCGCAGGAGCAATTGACGGATGTGGCGCTTGCCGTGCAGCGGCAAGACGAACTCGATGTAGAGGCCTTGTCTGCCCTGGCGACCGGCATTGCGGAGGCGCTCAAAAGAAGTGATCAATTGCTCGTTCAGGCTATGAGTGGTCCCGCAGGCCCGCCGCTGATTACAAATCTTGTGAATGTGGCAATTTTGGCAACGAAAGTAGGCGCCGGACTGGGATATCACGGGAAAGAGTTGGAACGGCTTACCTTCGCAGGGCTCCTGCATGACATCGGCCTCTTTGCCGTGCCACAGTCATTGATTACCAAGTCGGGTCGGTTGACCCGTGATGAACGTACGCTGATCGAGCAGCATCCCGAGCTCGGCTATCAAGCGATTCGAAAGGCGGGTCCGAAATACGACTGGCTGGCACAAGTGGTACGTCAAGCGCATGAGCGGTGGAATGGGCAAGGATATCCGAACAAATTGAAAGAGCGGCAGATCAGCGAGTTTGCCCAAATCATCGGCGTAGTGGATGTCTTCGATGCCCTCGTAAGCCCGCGTGGGTACCGTCGCCGATTCTTTCCGCATGAAGCGGTGCGAGAATTGATAGTCGCGGAACGGACGGCGTTCCCGAGGGAAGTCGTCAAAGCGTTGGTCGAACAGCTGTCGGCCTATCCGCTGGGTACCTCAGTCCGGTTGACCACCGGAGAGGTCGGGTCTGTCATGCGCGTCAATACGCGCTATCCGCTCCGCCCAGTCGTGTGGATCGAGGGTGATGCGGCCCGTGGCCAAGAGGGGATGGAGCTCGATCTGAGCCTCACCCCGCTCGTATCGATCATCGAAACTTTGGAGCCTCCTGACGTTGCACGCATATCGTTTTCAGCGGATGCGACGCACGCCAAGACATCCGGGTTGGTTCCCTCGGCATCCGATCAATTTACGTCGCTCTTAGAAGGCTTGGATGCTCTCGCGAGTGCGATTCAAGGCGCCGTCGAGTCACGGACTTCTGTGCCAGTAGACAGAACTACATCGCTGTCGGGCGAGCATCAATGGATAGGTCGCCCTCCCACGCAGGATCTTGTGGATGCCAGCTTTGAAAAGGAAGTGATCGGGTTATTCGCCCTCGAAGCGCATCAATGGCTGGCTCAAATTCAGATGGCGATGAAACAGCTTGCTGAGGGTACTAACGGAGCAGTGCGTCCAAAGCTGTATGGGATTCTCTTGCACGGCATTACGAATCTCTCCAGATCTGCGTCGACGGTGCGGCTCCAGACTATTGAGCAGATGGCTGCCAATCTGCTTCCGATTCTCCACGATATGGGGCGACAAGAGCCAGGTACGATGACGGCAGCGCTCCAGTCGCTTCAGGAGGGGTTGGATCGGATCAGTCTGGCTGTGCGCCGTTTAGCAGGAGACCAAGTGGACGACCGTACTGAAATTGATGACGTTCATGGGGAAACGGCAGGCAAAGCTGAGCAGCCCCTTTCTGCCGCCGTGATTGAATTGCCCGATGTTCCCCAGCTGCAGGTTCCACTCACCGTGAGCTCCAGCGTCCCCCTCATCCATGCCCTTCGGGACTTGCAGCAAGCGCGTGCCCGGTCGATGCAGCCGACCCGCGATGTGCTGGAGGCGGTGATCCTGCGAGCCGAGCGGGAAGCCGATCAGCTTGATGTCGCCGGCGTTGGGCGCATCTTAACTGAACTTGATAGACTCGACGAAGAGTTCATTCAAGAAGTCCGTCGGCGAGTCCCGATCATCAGTTCCATTCTTATGAATATACGAGCGCAAGGGGCGACGGATTTCGTCACGGCGTCCCAGCTCGACCCGATTCTCGAACAGGTCGAAGCCCTCTACAATCTGGCCAGCCAGGTACAGGCGACGATGATCACGATGTTTTTGCAGGGACTGCGATCCTTTCTCATGGTCGCGGCCTACCGAAAAACATCGACCTTGGCAGAGAGGCTGGGAACCGTCGAGACGAGAATTCATGCATTGATTCCGATGGCAGAGCAATGGGGCAATCTCGGACGCGTCGAACGATCAGCGATCGGTGATATCTTGCCGGTTTAACTTCACCCTATCAGTCTGCACACTTCTGTACGTTCGACTCCGGAGAATTTTTTGAGTCGTGCGGAATCGGCGCTCGGTTCTTACGACCTCTCGCTAAAAATCTGCATCCTGGTGAAATTGCACAGATTGTGCTGCCTATCGATTGGGCAATGTGTGAGGTGCTGTGGTATGGCATGGTATTGGTCGCTCATCCACATGATTATCCACAAATCATGCACACCTTTTGGGGACACCGAGAATGAGAGGGCCGATGTCGTGTCCTCTTGTCTCCTTTCCCTTCGCGGAACTTCATCTTGATGGACGCGAATCTCCTGTTTGGAAGCAGCGTTCCCGCGTCAAGGCCTGCCCTCGCACCATGGAGTGAGTAGATGAATGCCCATGCAATGAAAACCAGGCATGTTGGCTATCGTTGCTCATGTGTCATCCACAATTTCTCATCTAATCAGGGGATTAAGAGGTCTGTGTCATTAGCCTCAACCCAGATGCCCACTCTACCTTCCTCGCTCATGTCACAAGCGACGAAAGGATGTTATGATGCCGCCCGTTCACTGCCTGTTCTTGCGATGACGACACATGCAGTGGATGTCTTAGGAGAACGCATCGATGCCGAAACTTGTGACGGTTTTAAAACCGGAGAAGATAGATGAGCAAGCGCGTTACTATGTCCGCTCCCATATCCTCCTCCCTGCCGGAACTATCGGATTGATCTGCATGGTCGGGGGTATCGGATCACTTGCCTATCAATTGGTGGTGAATCATTCATACAGCTGGTTAACGTTTGTTACCAGCTCAGCCTTGATCTTAATCGGTGCGTTGTGTGGATGGGGGCAGGCACGCTATCACCGCTACCTCTTTGCGACCTTTCCCGAGGTGTATGCGGCACGGTTGCGGACTGCTGTCGCTCAACGCAACAGGAAGACTAAGGCCAAGACCGAACCGGAGACTCCGTCGATCGAGCACCCTGGGCGTGGTTTTGTTACAGCGATATCCATTGCTGGAGCTGTCCTAATCTTCGGCGCATCAGCTGTGGGCATTATACGCGGCGAACTAGACCCCTTCCCGGCTGTGCTGGTACCCTGGGCGGGATTCTACTGGGCCAAATTGTTTAGCTGGCGTGGCGTTGTCGACTAATCTGGTTGTTTGGTTAATCTGGTCTTCAAGTCTCAGCACTTACCTTACCCCTCAAGCCTTACGACTCCTTTTCGTGGCCTTCGTCTTGGAGGCTTGAGGCGCAGCGGACGATGCTTCAAGCTGCCTCATCCGTTCTTCCAATGTGCGGATTGCCTGTCGGAGTTCAGGAAGGCGTGGAATCACCGCTTGGGCCTTTACCCAAACTTCATGCGGCATCACAGGAGCGCCTGAAACGATTTGATTCGGTTCGAGGCTGCGGTTGACACCTGCACGAGCGGCAATCATGACCTGATCTCCAATGACAATGTGGTCCGCCAGCCCTGCCTGTCCCCCGATCATGACGTGATGCCCCACGTGAGTACTGCCGGCGATCCCAACCTGCGCCACCAGGATTGAATGGGCACCGATGGTTACGTTGTGGGCAATCTGGACGAGATTATCGACCTTGGTGCCTTGTTTGATGATGGTTTGGCCGAGTGTGGCTCGGTCGACCGCGACATTCGCCCCGACCTCGACGTCATCCTCAATCGTGACTCCGCCGAGTTGAGGAATCTTGTAATGCCTTCCCTGGTCCTGTACATAGCCGAATCCATCACTCCCGATCACCGTGCCGCTGTGTATGATCACCCGCGCGCCGATTGTACAGCCTTCTCTGACGACGACATTCGGATATAGGAGTGTGTCGTCTCCGATCGTCGAGTCATCGCCGATAAAGACGCCGGGATAGAGTGTCACTCGCGCGCCAATCGTGACCCGGTCTCCCAGTGTAACTCCCGGCCAGATCGAGACATCGAAACCGATCTGCGTGTCAACGCCACGTATAGCGGTCGGATCAATTCCTCGGGGAGGAGAGATGGGACAAAAGAAAGCTCGGGCGACCTGTGCAAAGGCGAGTGTGGGATTGGCGACGACGATGTGGGGATTCGTAATCTCAGCAAGGCGCCGGTGCGCGAGGAGCGCTCCGGCAACAGTGGGCCCACCAGTCTTCAGTAGCCGATCCCCGGTGACGAAGGTCAGATCGTTTGGGCCTGCCTCGTGAAAGCTGGCCAGGTTTGTGACGGTCGCTTGTGGCGACCCCACAAGTTCTCCGCCGACTACCCTATGGATCTGTTCCAATGAGATAGGAACGCGGGCTTGCCTCGCCATATGGATTAGGATTTCCTTTTGCTCTTTGGCTTCGCTGGCTTCTTGGTCGGAGCAGGGGAGGCCGTTTTACCCAATCGCTTCTCGACATAATTCACGACATGCCCGACTGTGGTCATCCCTGCGAGGTCTTGGTCCGGGATTTGGAGATCGAAGGTCTCCTCGATGCGATACAGCAATTCGATGACCGCCATCGAGTCGAGACCTAAGTCGTCGCGCAGATGGTGTGTCATCAGTATCATGGCCGGGTCACGTTTGAGGTATTCGCCCAAGGCAGTGCGGATTTTCAGTGCTATGGTGGGATCGGTTGCCATCAGTTGATGCTCTCAGTCTTTAAGCGTGAAAAGTAAAAGGTGAAAAGTGAAACATAGGACTGCCAAGCGTTTTTCCTCCGAAACGTTTCACGCCTCACGGTTCACCTTTCATGTCCGCTCGTTTGAATACCACAGCAGCGTTGTTGCTGCCAAATCCAAACGCATTCAGCAAGGCGACTTTCACATGACGTTCTTGCGCTGAGCGGGAGAGGCCTGCTAGTGCACAAGCCGGGTCGGGATCATCGTAGTTGGCCGTCGGATGAATCTGACCCGTGTGCAGGGCCAGTACCGAGGCGATGCCTCCGATGGCACCGGCAGCGCCCAGCGTGTGACCGATCAACGACTTGGTGGCGCTGATCGTGATCTTGTCGGCGCGCGACCGAAAGAGTCGCCGAATCGCCTTCACTTCCACGGCATCGCCGATTGTTGTCGATGTGGCGTGAGCATTGATGTAATTCACCTGGGCTGGAGTCACGCCGGCATCCGCAAGGGCTAGCCGCATTGTGTGGGCCACTTCCAGGCCATCTTCACGAGGGATGACCATGTGATACGCCTCGCTGGTGGCGGCGTAGCCGGCGATTTCGGCATAGACTCTCGCCTTGCGCTTTTTGGCATGAGCGGCCGACTCCAGGATGAGCGTTCCAGCGCCTTCTCCCATGATAAAACCGTCTCGTAACCGATCGAAAGGCCGCGAGGCCTTCTCCGGATGATCGTTGAATTTAGACGAGAGGGCGCGCAGGGAACAGAATCCGGCGAAGACGAGCGGCGTAATGCTGGCATCGGCTCCCACGGCGATCACGACATCGGCACGGCCCTCGCGGATACAGTGGAGCGCTTGTCCGAGTGCATGGGCGCTGGAGGAGCAGGCGGTAGAAATGGTCAAGTTGGGGCCCTTGGCGCCGTAGGCCATCGCGATAATGCCTGATGCCGAATTGAGGGTGATGACTGGGATAAAATTCGGATGGACGCGATGGGGTTTCTGCTGCTGATAGAGCTGCGTGATTTCACGCTCGCCCATGACCATGCCGCCCATGCCGGCTCCGACGATAACCCCGACGCGGTGGGGATCTTCCTTCGCCATCTGAAGGCCCGAGTCAGCCAGTGCTTCTTTCGCTGCCACGAGAGCAAACTGTGCATAACGGTCAACGCGGTCGCCATGGACTGAGTCGATAAACCGTTCGACTGTGAAGTCACGCACCTGGCCCGCGACCTTAGAGCGATAGCCGTCCATGGGAAACGGATCGAACGACGTAATTGCCGAGATGCCGGATTGGCCGGCAAGGGCAGCTTTCCAAAACTCACTCACTCCGATACCGATCGGAGAGACGATCCCCATCCCGGTGACGACCACACGCGCCCGCATCTTCTTGAAATCCTTTCGGTAACGCTCTGACTTCTACTTACCGGAAGCGCTGGAATCAGTCAACCAGGGGCCACGCTCGTGGCCCTGCGAGACAGGCGGGACGAGCGAGAAAAGCGCGACAGGTGAATAGCATGGGAATGGTCAATGATCAATGTTGAATTGTCGGAATCGGGCCGGAACTGATGATTTCCGAACATTCAACAGATTCCCGAATGCCTTCAGCCTGTCGCGCTTTTCTCGCAAGTCTTGCCTGTCGCGCGGCGCTCAGTAGCGCACTTTAAACATGAGATAGAGGCCAAAGCTTAGAAAGAGCATATTGGCCATCCATGAGGCGATCAGAGGCGTTAAGACCCCGCCACGGCCAAGCGCGATGGCAATGGAGTGTGTCGTCCAATAACAGAAGCCAACTGCAAGCGCTTGCCCAATGCCCATTGCCATGCTGCCCCCTCTGGTACCGCTCTTGCGAAGACTCATCGCAATGCCGACCAAGACCATGACCACGGTGACAAAGGGAAAGGCGATCCGGCTGTAATAGTCAGTCGTGAGCCGTGCTGCCTGGGAACCTTGCTGGTGCCGACGTCTGGAGTAGGCTCGAATATCATGGAATGTCATCATTTCAGAGTCGCCGGCGAGCCATGTGGTGAAGTCATCAGGAATGAGGGTCAGCACGATGACTTGGCGGTCGAATAGGTTGGTTGAGATAGTTCCTTCGGATGAAAATCGCCGGTGCCGCCCCTGATAGAGCGTCCACGTGGAGTTACTATAGCGGGCTTCGTTGGCTTCAGTCACTTCGGCCAGTTGAAAATTGCTATCGAACTGAAAGAGACGTATGCCGCCTAAGAGTTCCCCTCCGACCGAAACGCTCGTGACATGCATGAGGCTGTCGGCGCCCACTCTTGTCCAGGGTTGCTTGAGTTTCACGGCCTTGGCAGGAGGCTTTTTCTCAATGCGAGTGGTTCGAATCTCCTCGGACTTGCTCGCAGCCAGCGGAATAACGGTGGAACTCAGGAGCAAGAGCACGAGAGAAATCACTGTGGCAAAGGCAATAAAAGGAGTGGTAATCCAGAGTAAACTGATGCCGCAACTGCGCATGGCCGTGATTTCGTTGCCCCGGGAGAGCAATCCGAAGGTCAACAGAGTGGCCATCAGGATAGCCAGCGGCGCAATTTGGAAGGAAATCGCAGGAGCCTTCAGAAGGAAGTACGTCAGGATGTCGAGCCAGTTGGCGTCGTAGCGCAAGAAGTGGCGTACTTTTTCGAAGAAGTCGATGACAAGGTAAATCGTCATCAGCGCACTGAAGCACATGGTAAATATTTTTCCGTACTCACGAAGAAGATAGCGAAAGAGAATGGACATGGAGTTACCGGCGACTCATGACATAAAACCACACCACGGTGGTGAGAGCGAATATACCATTAGGTAGCCAGGCTCCGGCAAAGGGCGGCACGGTTGCCGTCGTGACCAAGAATTCGCAGGCGACGTTCAACATGTAATAGATGATGATCACCAATACGCCGACTGCAAATCCGCCGATTCGCCCGGATCGTTTCGAGGCGATGCCGACTGGGACGCCTAACAGGCAAAATACCAGCGAGGCAGTCGGAAAGGCCAAATCTTTATAATACTCAGACAATCGTCGGAGCGCAGTTGGGTCGCGCCATTTAGATTGTTCGAGTTGGGCGACGATGGCATTGTACGACGGACGTTCTTCCGTGGTTGTGTAGCCGCTTTGATTGAGCGAGAACTTCAGATCGTAGCTGGCGAAGGACACGTGTTCGTATTGATCCCCCTGATTCGGTCGATTGTGAATGACTCCGTGTTGCAGGCGTAAGGCGACCTGATCCGTAGAGGCATCCATGATGACCTCGTACTGTTGCGCCACGATGATGCGAGGACCGTCTGCATTCCGCTCGTCGGAAACAAATATACCGGGCGTGGCCTCTTCGGGATTCCCATCCGGAACATAGATCATCATCTTGGGGATCGGTTCATTAAATGTCCCCCGCTCCAACGCCAGTACCAGCTGATCTCGAAGGAGATTCAGCGCCACTTTCTTCAGATTCATAGAACTCCAAGGTTGTCCCCACTGCGCCAACCACAAGGTCAATCCAAAGACGAACACGGCGAAGAGGAGCACGGGGCGAGCCAATCGTATAAGGCTTTGGCCGGCCGTCTGCATCGCGACCAATTCTTTGTCGAATGATAGTCGTCCGAAGGCGGTAATCGAGGCGATAATTCCGGCGATCGGGAGGGTCAACACGAGGAACGAAGGCAACAGATTGGCAAAGACCTGCAGGACCGAGATGATCCCGACGCCTTTGGAAACCAGTAATTCTACCAGGCGCAGGAGTTCCCTCGTGAGCATCACAAAACACAACGCCCCGAGGCTGATACTAAAGGGAGAAAGTAGCTCAGTGAAGATGTAGCGATCCAGCAGCGTTCGTAGAAACATTCGAAGAGTCACGCTCCTAGGAGCCTGTCCGACATTGACCGTTCTACTGCGGCGAACGATCTGCGGCCATGTGTTTCGTGCTTGGCCCGAAGAATCCGCGATGTATTAGAGTATTACAGCGAATACACCTCCGGTTTTTCCAGGCCTGCGACCTCGCATCTGACCACAACCTCCTTCGCCTCGCTATGAAGGTCATGTCAGGCAGCTCCTATCCCAGTGAGACACTATAGGCGAGCGGGCGAGGCTTGTCTACCTTACGGCGGCAAGCATGAGGGCAAAGAATGGCTTGACAAAATTTGAAACGCCATGGTACATGCTGCGCGAATTATAACTGAGATGGGTTTCGTGATCGATGCTGTCTTTTCAATGAACCCGTCATTCCAACCGACTGTTCTTTCTGTCTTTTTTTCTTCATCATCATGTTGTCGCCAGCTGGGTTCCGGGGTCGGCCACATAACTAGGTGTGGCCGTTGAGGAAAGGAGTGTTTCTGTGAAGACAAAAGGTACGGTCAAATGGTTCAACGATCGCAAGGGATTTGGGTTCATTCGCCTGGAGAGCGGGGATGATGTTTTTGTACATTATTCCGCGCTGCAAGGAGAGGGATTCAAAACTTTGAAAGAGGGAGAAAACGTCGAGTTCGAGGTCGTGCAAGGCGCAAAGGGGCCTCAGGCTTCAAATGTCTTGAAGACGGCCGTTGCCGAGTCTTGAGTTTACGTTGCGGGATTGTGTCATACGGAGGCCTGCCTTTCGTGTTGGGGCAGGCCTTCGTATTTCTGCTGCAATCCCGATCCACTGCGCGTGTGTATGAATCGGGAGCGAGACTAGCGCGACTCGAAGGCTGAAGTATCCGGAACTTCGAACCCCGACCTTCAGCCTTAGAATGCAGATCGTTTTGCGTGTCCCGCTTTTCTCGCAAGCCGCGCGAGTCTCGCGCGAATCATGCGGGCTAAATGCCCCATTTCGTTGACAAAGTTCATTGACACTGTTAGCGTTTGATCGTTGTGGAGGTTTGACTTGGCGATAGACCGCGGTAGCGTGTTGCAAAGCGCACAGCTCTTTGCCTCACGGGGTCAGTTCGACGCTGCTATCAATGAATGGAAGAAGCTCTCCACCGAGTCGCCGGGTGATGGGAGTATCTTCAATTCAATCGGGGAGTTATACCTCAAGCGCCAATCTACCAACGATGCTGTCATAGCCTTTCTTCAGGCCGCCAATGCCTTCCGAGCCGAAGGGGCCACACTCAAGGCGATCGCCACGTTCAAGAAGGTCTTGAAGCTCGATCCTTCACGGTACGATGTGTTCCGGCATCTCGGAGACCTCAATGCCGAACGTGGTCTGCTGAGTAGCGCGGTTCAAGACTATCTCACACTGGGAAAACACTACCTCAAAGCGGGAAAAAGCAAAGACGCGCTGGACATCTATAAGAAGATCGTCAGCCAAGATCCTTCAAATCTGGATGCTCAGCAGCGTGTGGCGGAATTGTGCTTGCAAGAGAACATGCAGGACGAAGCCACGAAGGTCTATTTGCAGTTAGGGCGGGAGCGTTCAGCGCAGCAGCGCTATGACGAGGCGAGGGATGCGTATCAAGGCGTCTTGCGGATCGATCCTTCCAATAGTGAGGCAGCCCAATTCATCGAACACTTCAAAAAGATCGAGAAGAACCCCGGTTCTGCTGCCAAGGCAGGAGCGGGCTCGGCTGGGAGCCCGTCGAAGCGGGTCGAGCCGCTCAATCTGCTCTCGGAAGCCACCCGCCGCATCGAAGGAAAGCAGTTTGACGGAGCTGAGGCCATTCTCAATCAATTACTGACTAAAGAGCCGGGAAATCCTGAAGTCTGCCAATTGCTCGCGAAGTTGCATCTGCAACGCGGAGATCTTCAGGTCGCGCTCGGCGAGTATCGTTACCTTGCAGGTGCGGCCTTGCGGGCACAACACCATGAGCAAGCTGAATCGCTGATTACTGAATTTTTAGCGATTGAACCGCAGTCGGTGGCGATGCTTGAACTCTACGGAGAACTCTACGGAGAGAAAGGTGATGCCGCCAACGCTGTGATCCAGTATGGAAAAGCGATTGAGCTGTTACTCAAACATCCCGAGCCTGGGATGCCGACTCTGCATGAGGAACTGTTCGAGAAGGTCACGGCGCTGGCGCCGGATAGCCCGACGGTAAAAAAACTGACTGCGCTCATCCATGGCCATGCTACTGCGGCGGAGGAACTGCCCGTTCCAACCCAATCCAAGACTGCTGCGCCTCTGACAGTTGTGACCCCATCGACCCCGACTCAGACGGACACATTTTCGAAGGCCCCTGCGGCACCGGCCGATCCATCGAATGGGACAACAGAGATCGCTCCATTACAGGACCAGCCTGTCCCGCGCGTTGAGTCTAAAGCCACGCCGGCTGAGTCGAAGCCGTCACAGTCGCCAAAACCGGAGCTGGGTAAGCCGGAGAGCGGATTTTCGTGGACGAATGCCGAGCCGGACCAACTATGGGTGCCGGCGTCAAAGGCGTCACAGTCCGGTACTCCTGCCGCGCCTGTCCTCTCGACAACCGAGCAGTTCCAGGCGTATGTGAAAGCAGGCCAGCAGGCTGAGGGGGAAGAATGGCTCAGTCGCTTGGTCACGGCGCAGCCGGATCATGCAGAGGCTCGAGAACTGTTCGGCTCCTTGCGTGAGGCCAAGGGAGATACCGCCGGCGCAGCCTTGCAGTACTCACGTGCCCTCGAATTACTCCTGATGCATCCGAACGATCAGAATCCGACTCATCTGGCAAGCCTCTATCAGAAGGTCAGGGAGGTAGCCCCGGCCAGCCCGTTGGTGGCTAAATGGGCCTCAATGTTTTCGCCGACGCCGCAAGCATCGGTCCCTGCCGCCGAGACGCCGGTCGCTGTTCCGCCTGAAAACCAGATTGAACCGGAGACGCATTACACGCTGGGAGTGGCTTACAAGAACATGGGGTTGCTGGACGAAGCAAAGGAAGAATTTGCTCTCTCGATGAAGAGCCACGACTTTTTTTCGGACTCCTGTCTTATGCTCGCGGTCTGTTTGAAAGAGCAGGGAGCATGTCAGTCGGCGAGTGCACAGCTCGAGTTGCTGCTGAAGGACCCGAAGTGCCAGGGGGCCAAGGCACAGGCCATTCGCTATGAACTCGGTTTACTCTACGAAGCCCAAGAGCAATGGAGCCAGGCGGCCAAAGTTTACGAATCGATCCCGACCTTCCATGACGTCCCGCAACGACTGGAGTCGGCTCGCGCACACAGAGCCCCGGTTGAGCCGACTTCTGCCTTCCGCTACGGAAACTAGAGCAGGATGCTGAAAAAGCCGCTAGTCTCACCCGCCCAACCCTGGCGCGCCGAGACGCGCCTCTTCCCATGCTTCGTTCTCGCCTCGAAAGCATCCTTAACGTAGCCCATCGGGACAGAACTGCGCTAGCAGTTCGGGGCGGGCGGGTGAGAAAGTTACGCCTTGTATCTTGAACGCATGAGTGATGACATGACCGTATACTCCATCACCCTGGACGTGATAGGCCGCTACGCCTCAGGTCACGAGACCGCACCGGAGCTGGGTCGTCACGTCCTCCTCCCGGGAGCTCGAACAGTTGCCAGGGCTTCGAGCCCGCATCCTGCAAGGCCGAGCGCCACGGAGGGCCTCAATGGGAAAGGAGCCCGATATGAGTGAGACGGAGATCTTTGTTGGGGTGGATGTCTCGAAAGCCCGACTCGATGTGCCGGTGCGTCCCAGCGGGGACATGCTGACGGTGCCCTATGACGAGGCCTGGCTTGCCGGCCTGGTGGTGCGCTTGCAGGCATGGCAACCGGTTGCCGTGGTCCTGGAGCCACGGGCGACCTGGAATGTACCGTCGTCAGCGCCTTGGCGGCCGCGGGCTTGCCGGTGCACGTCGTCAATCCGCGCCAAGTGCGGGATTTTGCCCGCGCCACCGGGCGGCTGGCCAAAACGGATGCGCTTGATGCGCAGATCCTGGCTCAGTTCGGGGAAGTGCTGCGTCCGGCTCCTCGTTCGCTGCCGGATGAAGCGACCCAGGCCTTGAGCGCGGATCTTGCGCGTCGGCGACAATTGTTGGAGATGCTGATCGCGGAAAAACAGCGGCACAACCAAGCCGCGGCACGCCTGAAACCGGGCATCGCTACGCATATCGCCTGGTTGACCGCGGAACTGCAGCGGGTGGATGCAGACCTGACGATCGCCATTCGACACATTCCAGTCTGGCGCGAGCAGGATGATCTGCTGCAAAGCATGCCGGGGGTGGGGCCAGGCCTTAGCCGCACGATGCTGGCCGAGTTGCCGGAACTGGGCACCGTGTCGTCCAAGCAGCTCGCGGCGCTTGTCGGCATTGCCCCACTGAACCGTGATAGCGGGACGCTGCGCGGGAAGCGCACCATCTGGGGAGGCCGAGCGGTGGTCCGAACGGCCCTCTACATGGCTGCGCTCGCTGCGACCAAATGGAACCCCATCATCAAGGCCTTCTATCACCAGCTCCTCGCAAGAGGGAAGGCCAAAAAAGCGGCGTTGGTCGCCTGCATGCACATGCTGCTCATCATCTTGAATGCGATGGTCAAACAGCGAACGCCATGGCGAGCCAATGCCCAGCAGGCTTGACTACCAAGACAGTTGCTCCGGTTTCGACTCGCCTGCGGCCTTGCTGAACAAGCTTTTTGAGCATCCTGTAGGTGGTTCTCCCAATTTATCGCCTGTGCACCAATTAGTTTCAGCATCTTGTTAGTGAATCTGGTTTGGCGCCGGGCGTCCGTCTAGCACGGCTTGAATATTCTTCAAACAGACCAGTCCCATCTGAACCCTCGCGTGCAGTGTGGCAGAGCCCAGATGGGGGAGGAGCACCACCTGCTTCAGCCCTGCCAACTCAGGATGGATGGCCGGCTCCTGTTCATAGACGTCAAGCCCTGCGCCGGCGATGGTCCCTGTCTTGAGGGCGTCGGCCAATGCAGCTTCATCGACGATCGGACCACGAGCGGTATTGATGACGAATGTAGTGGGGCGCATCCAGGACAATTCCCGCGCACCGATCAAATGATGGGTGCTTGGCGTGAGAGGCACATGGATCGTCACGACATCGGCTTCCCCTAGGAGATCCCGCAATGATCGGTGCTCCCACTCACGGGGAAGTGACGAGGTGGCCATCGGTTGGCGTGTGTGATAGCGCACCGGCATGCGAAACCCTACTGCGCGGCGGGCCACCGCTTGTCCGATCCGTCCCATGCCGATAATCCCCAGCGTCTTGCCTGAGACTTCCGCTCCCAAAAGTTGTGTGGGACTCCACCCGGTCCAAGCGCCAGACCGAACGAGGGCGTCGCCTTCGACAACGCGGCGTGCCGTCGCCAGGATCAAGGCCCAAGTCAGATCCGCGGTGGCATCCGTCAGGACGTCCGGAGTGTTGGTGACGATCAGGCCACGCTGTCGCGTTGCGGCAAGATCGATGTTGTTATACCCCACGGCATAGTTCGTCAGAATTTTCAGTCGAGTGGCCGCATGAATGGTCTCGGCGTTAATGCGATCCCCCAGGGTCACGATTGCAGCGTCGGCTTGGCAGAGTCCTTCACGTAATGCCGATGGATCGGGCAAGGTATCGTCAGGATCCTGCACGAGTTGGAACCGCTCCCTCACAATGGCCATCACAGGATCGGGGAGGAGTCGTGAGACATACAGAGTGGGATGTGTGTCGGTCACAAGCGCGTACTCCTATCTTTTGCCCAGATCTTAACAGGAAATAGCCGCGCGAAAAACGAGACGTGCGAGAAAAGCGCGACTAGAATTTCGAAGTTCAGGGTTCGAAGTTCCGAAAACCTCGAACCTCGAACTTTCTGACACAGAACTCCCCCGTCCCGCCTGTCTCGCGTCCTTCTGACTTGTGCTGGTCTCAAGAGTCCGTCTAGAATGAGCGAGCCATCCAATTATGACCGCGCCAACTCTTATCCTACCTGAACGTTCCCACGCCATTGCCTCAGACCTTCGAGCCGCATTAGGTGTCGATAAGGTAAAGGATGACTATTCGACGCTTACCGCGTATGCGGTAGATGCGAGCATCTATCGCATGACGCCTCGAGCGATCGTGCTCGTGGAGTCCGAAGAGGATATCGCTGCCACGGTACGGTATGCCGTGCAGCGTGGTATCCCGCTGACGCCGCGGGCTGCCGGAACGAACCTGACGGGCTCGGCGATCGGGTCGGGGATCATTCTAGACGTCTCGCGTCTGAATCGGGTACTGGAGTTAAATTACGAAGAGCGCTGGGCTCGGGTGCAGCCGGGGATCGTGCTTGCTGAATTGAACAAGCAGTTGGGGCGGCAGGGGTTGATGTTCGGTCCCGATCCCTCGAGTGGCGATATGTGTAAGCTCGGTGGGATGTTGGCGAATAACTCCTCCGGACCTCACACGCTACGGTACGGCGCCGTCAAGGATAATGTGGAGGCGCTTCGTGTCTGCCTGCAGTCCGGCGAATGGGTGGATGCCAAGGCCTATGGACTGGACGATCCGACCTGCGCCGATCTGCTGAAAGCACACAGGCCGCTCCAAGATTTGCGATTGTTGCTATATGAAAATGCTACGCTTATTGCGCAGAAACATCCGACTGTCAGCAAGAACAGTTGCGGCTACAACCTCTTCGGTCTTGCCGACGGGCTTGAGCAAGGCCGGTTTGATCTTCCCAAACTCTTCATCGGCAGCGAAGGAACACTCGGTCTGTTCAGCGAAGCGACGATTAGACTGGTCGAGAAGCCTCGCGCGACCCTCACGGCGCTGATCCATTTTCATCGCTTGGAAGATGTGGGCGATGCGGTGCCGAAGTTGCTGGAGCTGAGTCCGAGCGCGTTGGAAGTGATGGATGCCAACACGCTCAATCTGATCGGGCGGACGAAGCACAGTATCCCGGCAGACGCGGCTGCGACCCTCTTGGTGGAGCTGGATGCTGATAGCGGAAGGACGGACCTCCGCGCACAGGCTGAGCGGATGACCGAGATTTGTCGCCGGTATCGCCTCGCGTCCGATCCCGTGATCGCGTTCGATCCTGAGCAACGGGAGCAATTGTGGAAGGCCCGCAAGGCGCTCTATCCCACGCTCTATCGGTTCGATCCCCGGAAGAAGCCCATCAACTTTGTCGACGACGTCGTGGTGCCGGCTGAACGGATCAGCGAACTCATTCGGTATCTGGAAGAGTTCTTTACTGGGCAGCGTGTGCCGGTTGCGATATTCGGGCATATCGGGAACGGGAATGCCCACATCATTCCCTTGCTCGACGTGAACGATGAGAACGATTTCCAAAAGATGGTGCAGGGCTATCACGAGATTCACCAAACAGTCTTGGATCGTTTCGGCGGTTCGATCTGTGGGGAGCATGGGGATGGCCGGGTCCGCGCCGAATATGTGAAGACCATGTTCGGCCCGGATCTCTACAACCTGTTCGTGCGGGTGAAGCAGAGTTTCGATCCATCCGGGGTGCTGAACCCCGGCATTAAGATCAGCGACCGGCCCTTCACGGACCATATCGACTATGAACGATTGTCGAAGCCCTGCGCGACCTGCGCAAAGTGTAACGCCGTGTGTCCGGTTTACGATGTGTTTCAGTCGGAAGATATGAGTTCGCGTGGCTGGTTCGAGATCGTTACCGATAAGAACTACAGCTATCTCAATTCGAAGCGAGTGGTGGAGGCCTGTCTCAATTGCAAGTCCTGCCGGACAGCGTGTCCGGCAGGGGTCGATGTCTCACAGCTCATTCTGGACCGGCGTGCCGAACATCCGAACAAGACGGCAGGTATCATATTTCGTTTCCATGCACAAACAATGAAGTTTGAGCTGTTCTTAAAGTTCTTAGCGAGGTTTCAATCGATCTGGGATCGGCCTGTGTTCCGGCATGTCCTCAACTATCTGACGAAACCGTTCATGCGAGGTCTTGCTGAAACGGCATCATTGTCGCCGCAACTCGTTCTCCCTCGATTAGCCCTTCGACATCTCCGTGACCGCTATCCCGAACTGATACCACAGGCCGGGCAATCTGCCCGCTCCCCGGTAGCCTATTTCCATGGCTGCGCGGCCAACTACTTCGACGACGGGGTAGGGGATGCTGTGATTTCTGTGCTGCGAAAACACGGGGTGGAACCGGATCTACCGACGCAACGCTGTTCAGGGACGCCGATCGAAACCTATGGACATCGTGCATTAGCCAAAGAAGGGGCGCGAGTCAACCTTGCGTCCATGGCAAAATACAACAAGGTAGTCACTGGGTGCGCCTCCTGCACCCTCATGCTGAAGGACTATCCCACCTTGTTTGCCAGTGAGCCGGAGCAAGCGGAGGCCCAAGCTTTGGCTAAACGTGTCGTACATATTTCAGAGTTTGTATCGCAATCGTTGGTGAAACCGGCCATGGCGAGTGGGCAGCCTACGAAGTGCAAGGTGGCCTACCATTCCTCATGCCATCTGCGGGCCGCTGGAGTGACCAAAGAGCCTCGTGCGATTTTGGCAGGCTTGCCGGGGGTCGAGTATGTGGAGATGCAGGACGCCGACCGTTGCGCGGGTGGAGCGGGAACCTATCTGGTGAAGGATTTTGAGACGTCACAGCGCATTGTCGAGCGCAAGCGGCAGGCTGTCGAACAGAGTGGCGCTGAGGTTGTTGCAACAAGTTGCCCGGCCTGTATGATTCAACTACGCACGGGATTGCGCGGCGCAGCGGAGGTCAAACACGTAGCCCAACTGCTTCAAGAGGCCTACGACGCTGCAGACAGGTCGTAGTGTCTGTCTGGTCTATTTGGTCTGTCTCGTCTATCTGGTGTAGAGCAAGAAGACTCAGTACATCCGACTGACCAGATAGACCAAGCGAAATACGAGGTTTTAATGGTCACAGTGCTTGTCTTTGGATTGACGCTTCGCGATGCGGTCGGAGAAACAGAATTTGAGTGTGTGGTCTCGCAGCCGACCACGGTCAGAAAGCTCATCGAATCGAACCAGGACCGCATGGGCGCCTTGGTGCAGTTCCTGGTAAACCGGGAACTGATGATTGCGGTGAACAAGAAGGTGAGCGCCGAAGATACCTTGGTCAAGGACGGCGATATCGTGAAGTTATCCCACCAGTCAAGAACATCCTACGACGGCACGAGAGACATCCCCATTTAATAAACCGCGTGACGTGCGAGACGGGCGGGAAAAGTGTGATGTGGACAGAGTGAGTTTCTATCGTGGTCGCACCCATCTATCCTCACCCAATTATGTACGTGCCTCTTCGCGATGATTTGGGTATTCCAGGAAGAGCCGGCTATGCCGGTTGCCGGTGAGTTCGAGGATGATCGTCCCGTCCGTAGTCTCCCACGCCGCATGGTAGCGCAGATGGCCGATAAGGACCGCGATGCCCCAATAGTCGGGAACCGGTTGATAGAGGTCGTTGTCCCATACAGTCTGGTCCTTCGTCGGATCTCCACATTTGGTGGTGAGCAGGTCTTTTAGCCTCCGGTAGTATTCGATAAATTCATTCAGTCCATTGAGGGGCCGCTGCAACAGGATGTACTGGCCGCGGACGAGTGATTCGTGGCGGAACTCGTACCCTTCAAGCACGCCATGATCGGAGAGGTTACGCAGGTAGATCAGCTTGCCTTCCTCGTCGCGTTCGACCGTTCCTGCCACCGACAGGCGGAGGGCTTCTGAATGCTGTCCCCAATGAGCCTGCACTGTCTGTAAGAAGGTCAGAACCTGTCTTGTTACTTCCGCCTGCAAGGCGGCTTCCGCGTGCTTTTCGAATGGAGTAGTGAGCGTCGGAGGCTCAGGAACATCCTTCGGATTGGCCCATGCCATGGACGTGAATCCCGTCAGCATCACGCCGAGCACCAGTGCGATGACATCACGCATAGGTGGCAGGATAGAGGGGCGGAATATCCCAGGTCTATCCCGCGAAAGGTTAGGATTAAGCAGGATGCTCAAAAAGGTCAGACTTCTCACCCTCCCAACCCTGGCGCGCCGAGACGCGCCTTGCCCAAGCAAGGCCACAGCGAGTGCGCAGGATGAGGTCGAGGTTGGGCAAAGATAAGACTTTCTTGACCTCATCCTTAGCCTGAACTTTAACCTTGGTCGTGCTGGCGGACTTTTTCAGCATCCTGCTACCGCAGCCGACGTTTGGCTTTGGCCGTCGGTGAAGCCGTGAGGGGATCGTCGGGCCATGAGTGTTTGGGATAGCGACCGCGAAGTTCTTTTTTCACTTCGAGATAGGCCGACTTCCAGAAGCTGGAGAGATCCTTCGTGATCTGGACGGGCCGGCGTGCCGGCGACAATAAATAGAGCATGACCGGAACTTTCCCATCCACCAGACGGGGTGTGTCCTTGCAGCCGAACATTTCCTGCAACCGCACAGCCAGGATGGGCAGATCAGGCGTCTCGTATTCCACGCGAATATTCGATCCGCTTGGAACCGTCAGATGGGTGGGAGCCCAACGTTCGAGTTCGCATTGTTGTTCCCAGGAAAGGAGTGCGTGTAACGGCTGAGCGAGATCAAGTCGCGTAACTCGGTCGAGCGTCGTCAGCCCGGATACATAGGGACCAAGCCAGTCGGCGAGCGTCGGCAGCAGCGCCTCGTCTGACAGATCGGGCCAGCGTGACTCTTGCCCTTCGATCCGGCGTAGAAATGCCACTCGCGCCCGCCACTGCCGAAGCTCCGTGGTCCAGGCCAGCCGATCGAGTCCTGTCCGACGAATGCCCTCTAACAACGCTGTTGTGATCAACGAAGGATCCGGCTTCGAGAGGCCCTGCTCAGACAGGACGAGCGAGCCCAATCGGCGTTGCCTTGTCGCACGAACTACCTGTGCGGTGTCATCCCATAACACTTCATCCACTACTTGAATCTGGTCCGCGTAGAGGCCCTCAAGATCGTGAAGCTGTATGGGCGCAGCCATATCGATCCTAGCCCATTGCGTGCCGCCGTCCAACGCGGCGATGACGAGATAGTCTTCTGAGCCAAGCGGATCAGGATTCGCAAAGAGGGCGCCACGGCCATTGGCCATGAGATAGCGTGCATCATTCCCGCGTTGGCGTTGGGCGATGCGGTCCGGATACGCGAGTGCAAGTAAGAGACCGACCTCATCGAGGTTGTCCTGGCGATTCGAACGAGAAGATCGCGGAAGTTGTCGTTGCCACAGATCGGCGGTGCGTGTTACTCGCTGGCCGGCCGCGCGGTCGACAGTAATACCGGCTGCGCGATCGTGCTGTTTATGGAGAACATCTAGGCGAAGTCGGAGATCGGCGTTGCGCCAGCCGGAGGGGCCTCTCAGAATATCACGCTCGCTGAGCAGTGCCGCGAGCTCACAGGCCAAGCTGGTGAGTTGTAACGGCACAGCCTTGAGCAGCATGTGAGCGAGGCGTGGATGGAGGGTCAACTCGGCCATCTGTGTTCCATGAGCGGTGATCTGTCCCGCTGCATTGAGTGCGCCGAGGCCGGTTAGGACCTCTTTCGCCTGGGCCACAGCCCCGGTCGGTGGGGGAGTGAGCCAGGATAATTCGGCTGGATTGGCTGTGCCCCAGAGGGCCAATTCGAGCAACAGGGACGCCAGATCGGCGTCGAGCATTTCCGGCGGGCGACGAGGCGCCAACGATTGATGTTCTCCAGCGGTCCAAAGACGAATACAGACGCCCGGTTCGAGACGACCGGCCCGACCGCGACGCTGCTCGGCAGAATCCTGCGTGACGCGAATCGTTTCCAGTCTCGTGAGTCCCGATCGTGGATCGAAGCGAGGCACTCGCGACAAGCCTGCATCGATGACGACGCGCACCCCGTCGATCGTCAAACTAGTCTCAGCAATTGAAGTCGCCAGCACGATCTTTCTCATGCCTGATGGAGCAGGAGTCATCGCGCGATCCTGTGCTTCTTGCGGCAGGTCGCCATGGAGCGGCGAGAGGAGAATGTTCGAGCTTACATTCAGATCGAGGAGTTTCCGCTCGACACGCCGTATCTCTGCCATGCCAGGGAGAAAGACTAAGAGACTCCCTTGGTCTTGTGCGAGCGAGCGCCGGATTGATTGTACAACTGCCCCGTCAAGATGGCCGGAAATCGGCTGATCGAGGTAACGGATCTCTACTGGAAACATCCGTCCTTCGCAGGTAATGACAGGCGCGTTGCCCAAGAGATCTGCTACCGGCTCACAGTCCAATGTGGCCGACATCACGAGCAGGCGGAGATCGGGGCGAAAGAGCCGTTGCGATTCCATGCAGAGGGCCAGGCCCGTATCGGCCTGCAGGCTCCGTTCGTGGAATTCATCGAAGAGGACGATCGCATACGCGCTGAGTGCAGGATCGTGTTGGAGCAGGCGAGAGAGAATGCCTTCGGTCACCACTTCAATTCTGGTTTTAGGCCCCACCTTTGTGTCGAGCCGCATGCGATACCCGATCGTTTCACCGACCGATTCGCGCAGAGTGGTGGCCATGCGAGTGGCTGCGGCGCGGGCAGCGAGCCGCCGCGGTTCCAGCATGAGCATCGTCTTTCCACCGAGCCACGGGGCATCGAGCAAGGCCAGCGGTACCCGCGTTGTCTTTCCGGCGCCAGGCGCGGCAGTCAGTAGCGCATTCCGACCCTCCGTCAAAGTGCGACGAAGGGTCGGCAGCACATCTTCTATTGGGAGTCTGGACATGATAGGTTCGGTGCTCTAGCAGGCTGTTGAGAAAGTCCGCCAGCATCGTTCTCGCATCGTTCAGACCCTCAACGTACCTACGAGATTCTCGGAGGGTCGGAACACTGGAGGGGTTTTCCGTTCGCCAAGATCCATTCTAGGAGCGAACGGCACACACGAAGTGTGGTATGTACCTCCTCGGTCATTCACTCGCTGCGGCCTTGCCCGCGGAACGGCGCGTCTTGGCACGCCGGGGTTGGGCGGGTGAGAAGTCGGGCCTTTTTGAACAGCCTGCGACGCGGCTGGAGCTGTCCGAGACATATTTCAGCAAGGTGGTTGCTCAAGCATCCTGACAGACTGTACCAGACTCGATGCAGGGACGAAAAGGATACAGACTCATGGCTGAGTATCAATGGAGCACGACGAAACCCAGCGGCGCCGGCTGGTATTGGTTCCGTGGCCCGGCGCACGAAGCAGACCCCTTTATTGTGCAAGTGGACGAGGTCGGTCAGTTTCAATGGCCAGACGGAGGGTTTCAGGAAGTGACGCTGGCCAAAGGAGAGTGGGCAGGGCCGATCCAACCGCCTGAGGATGGAAACGAGGAAACTGGATAGCCTCCAGGCTCGCAGAATCCACGATAA
Organism: Nitrospiraceae bacterium; assembly: GCA_041748925.1. Classification (GTDB taxonomy): domain Bacteria; phylum Nitrospirota; class Nitrospiria; order Nitrospirales; family Nitrospiraceae; genus Palsa-1315. The sequence goes on from JBGTCI010000023.1 coordinate 144,616, forward strand.
CAGGGTGCCATCTATCTCTTCTCGGTAAAACCGCAGTAGTATGACGACTATGCGGTAGCAGTTCGTCTATTACGCAATCAGTAGACATGTCAGAAAGGCCGTCGATTCATTCTATGAAACACGAGACTACACACCCATCTGCGGAAGCACCGGCGAAGGGTTTTTCGCCCAGCTTTGCAGCACTGGGCCTGGAAGCTGCCCTGCTCACTACGCTGGATACGTTGGGCTATGAAGAGCCTACACCGATTCAACGGGAGGCGATTCCTCCGTTGTTGGCAGGCCGCGATCTCTTGGGCCAGGCGGAAACCGGGACCGGCAAGACAGCGGCCTTCACGCTTCCGCTGCTCCAGCGCATGGCCCACTCTGCGCGGCGCTGCCCCTCCGTGCTCATTCTGGTTCCGACCAGAGAGTTGGCGATCCAGGTTGCCGAAGCGGTCACGCGCTACGGCAAAGAATTAAAGATCTCTGTGCTTCCCGTCTATGGAGGACAGGCCATCGGGCCGCAACTCCATGCGCTCAAGCGCGGTGTCGATGTCATTGTGGCGACGCCTGGGCGAGCGCTTGACCATATCCGACGAAAGACCTTGCAGCTCAAAACGATTCAAATGGTCGTGCTGGACGAGGCCGATGAGATGCTCGACATGGGATTTGCCGAAGATCTGGATGCCATTTTGGAACAGACACCGAAAGAGAGGCAGACCGCGCTGTTCTCCGCCACCATGCCGCTCCGGATCGCATCCATTGCCAAACGCCATCTCAAGGCGCCGGTTGAGATCAAGATTGCCAAGGAGCCACTTAAAGCTGGGGCCGCGCCGCGTGTGCACCAAACGGCGTACATCGTTGCCAGACCGCACAAGGTCGCGGCGTTGGCTCGTATTCTGGACGTGGAAGCTCCAAAGTCTGCCCTCGTGTTTTGTCGCACGCGTATCGAGGTCGATGAAATCACCGCCATGTTGACAAGCCGTGGTCATAAGGCCGAAGCGATTCATGGCGGAATGAACCAGCCTCAGCGTGATCGCGTGATGAGCGCGTTCCGGTCCGGACAGACCGAACTCCTCGTCGCCACCGATGTGGCAGCGCGAGGGTTGGATATTCCATCTGTATCGCATGTGGTGAACTACGATCTGCCCACGTCTCCGGAAGGCTATGTCCATCGGATTGGACGGACTGGGCGGGCCGGGCGTGAAGGGGCGGCAATCACCGTCATCGACCCACGCGAACAGCGGTTGTTGTGGAACATCGAGCAGCTGACAAAAGCTAAAATTATCGTGACACCGGTGCCGACCGCCGCCGACCTTCGCACGAAACGGCTTGCACGTGCGAAGAGTGCGATTGAAGAAGTCCTCGCGGCCGGTGACCTGGACCAGTTCCGGGCCGTGGTCGCATCGCTCGCTGGACAGGGAGACCCTATTGAGGTGGCGGCGGCAGCGATGAAATTCGTCTTTCGCATGCAGGGTGGGGAGCGGAAGGAATACGATATTCCCGCCGTGTCAGCCAGGCCCCCAGAGTGGCCATCGATGGCGCGGCGGCCTATGCCGATGGGAGATCCTCGAGGACGCGCCGGTGGGATGATGCCGAGAGAGGGACAGTCCAGACCATTCTACGCACCTGGCCGTGGCGGACGGACGGCGGGGATAGCCAAGGTGTATATCGGCGCGGGTAAGGAGGCAGGGATCCGGCCAGGCGATCTCGTCGGGGCCATCGCCAACGAGGCTGGACTCAACTCTAATGTGATTGGTGCTGTCGAAGTGATGGATCGATTCTCGCTGGTGGAAGTGCCGGAAGTGCTGGCTCGGGAGGTTATCGAAGCTCTCAGTCGGACCAGGGTCAAAGGACAGAAGGTGGCAGTGAGATTGTTTCTGGAGCAACCAAGAGGGGGGAGGTAGCTGACGGTTCCCTGTGCTCGCGGAACGCGCATGCTAGGAATGTGCTCGCCTGGGACAAGATGCGTTCTTGGGTGAAGAGGCTGTCTTGGCAGACTCAGGGCGGGAGGGTGGAGTAGTCGCTCGGGGTTGGGTGGGTGAGCATGTTGCGCGCAATCGCGGATCAACCAGGCTACCCTTGAAAGAAAAATAGGGGATTGGGATGACGAGCGCAGCGGGGGACTGGTGAGGCGTTACCCTGTTTTCTTCATCTGCTCTAATATGAGCGTGTGGGGGTGGGGAATGATGTCTACTCCGTTTCTGCCTTGGCTTTTGACGCGATAGAGGGCGTAGTCGGCCATCCTGCGCAAAAGATCCGGACTTAATGGGTGTTCGGATGACCAGACTGTCGCTCCAATGCTTACTGTGACGACAAGCGGTCCGCTCGGTGTAGAAAATGGCCGGTCGCTGATGGACGACCGAAAGCGTTCGCTGCATTCTCGCAACGCCTCCAGATCGCAGTTGGGAACCACAATCAAAAATTCTTCTCCGCCTATCCGTCCGACGTGATCGTAGCCGCGCGCGGTTTCGCGGAGGCGTTTTGCGGCTTCTCGAAGGACGACATCGCCTATGAGGTGGCCATAGGTATCGTTGACCTGCTTGAAATGGTCGAGGTCGGCGATGAGGACCGCAAGAGGTTGATGGCTTCGTTCAGCCCGCGATAGTTCCTGCGTCAAAGCGGTGAGTGTCGTCGAATGATTCAACAGCCCTGTCAAGGAATCGTGGCTGGCCTGTTCCTTGGAGTCGTGGAGGAGTTGCAGATTCTGAATTGCTGTACTGGCTTGAGAGGCAAGGGTCAGCACAACCTGTTCGTCCAGTTCACTGAAGTCGTCGGCAAGTCCGTGCGGCTTCACTTTGTTGGCCAGAGAAAGGTGGCCGAAGAATTGGTCCTGGTATCGAATCGGAACGCCGAGAAACGACGTCATGGACATAGGATCTACGGGTTTTCCGAGGGCGGTAGAGTGGGTTGTGAGATGAGCCAGGCGGAGGGCGCTGTCCCCTTGTCCACGGGATTCCCGCGACAACTGCTCGAACGGAAGCAGCTGAATAGCGCGGGCAGCCGCTTCATCGTTTCCGGCAGTCAAGACTTGAATCGCGACGCGTGTGTTGCCGTCGTAGACCCCTAGGGCCGCATAGCGCGCGCCGGTGTTCTCTTTCGCGAGATGGAGAAGCTGGTGCAACAGTTCGTCGAGATCTTGCTGGGATGCTAGCCTCTGCGCGGCCGCAACTAACGCATGGAGAGCTTCCGTCCGTCTTTTGAGCGCTGTTTCCGCGTCGGCCGCTCGTTGAAATTCTCGTTTCGTGGAGCGCCACTCTTCGTGAAGGGTCTTGATCATCCCCAGCACAAGACCAAGCAACGGAAGAAGAATCAGAATGGCCAGAACCGACAATTCCCAGAGAAACGATCGAATGGGAGCAAGGATATTGTTCTGATCTACATGAATCAAGATGTTCCAATGCTGGGCCGGATCTGCATGGGCGATGGGGACCTGCGCATAGGCGGTGATGACGGAGGTCCCGCGGCGAGGATGCGTTTCTTCGATAAAGCCACGCGCGGGCATGCCCACAAGCGTTGCAGAAGGAGGATCGAGTTGTTTAAGGTTGCCTTCTGTTCGATATGTCGAGTCGGCGATCAGGTCGCCCTTCTCATTGATGACTTGATATTCAATCTGCGATTTTTCTGTCCATTCGGAATTCTTGAGTTGCTGTATGGTTTCGTCAAGAATGGTCATTAAGGAAGGGACACCCACAACCGCCGAGATCGCGCCGAGAAACTGCCCGTTGGAACTGCGCAGGGGAACGATCATCGTGATCGCCAAGGTCCCTCCGGACTTCTCGCTCACCTGCGCATCCAGAATTTTTGCATCGGTGAGGGTGCGCGCCTGTTGAAACCAAAGTCGCTGGCTCTGATCAAGGGATATGCTCGACGGATCTGTTGCCGCGATAATCTTTCCACGCGAGTCGCTGACGCCAATCCATCGATAGGCCGGGTAGGCATCCGCCAATTCGTGGAGATAGGCTGTCAGCGCCTCGGGGTTCTTGCTTTGCGCCATCGGCGTAGTGGAGAGCAACTGGATGTCGCGATACCGCTCAAGGATAACCATGTCCAATTTACCGGCGGCATCTGTGGCGGCTTGTACCAGACGCTGGCCGCTGGATTGGATTAATCCACGCTGGACGGTATATGCAGTCCAGCCCAGGCAAAGCAGCGTCACCAGTGTAATGACGGCGGCCACAGAAACAATCCACCTGGTGGGATGATTGTTCATCCACACCGGGAATCGGTCTGTCGTGATCGAGATGAAGGACGGCGTGCTCTCGGGAGCAGGAGGAACCCTGGTGGAGTCAGGGGTCGCAGCGATATGAGCCTGTTGTTTCATTCAGGTTAAACGGCGTTCTATTACAAGACGCTCTGTGTGTGGCTTCGTCAATCATAAAGTACAGAAGGGGAAAAGCAAGAAAAGTGCCGATTGTCGTTGCGGTGAAATTGCTCACATCGCTTTAATTACTTGATGAATCAAGAGAATACGGTGTGGGGTGGGAGAGAACGAGATTTCTTCAGCGGACTATGGCAATTTGTGGATTCTCGCTGATATACAGCAGGGAAAATGGTGCAGGCCTTCATGCTATCGTAGGGCTTCTGCGGCAAGGCTGCGAAAAACCTTGAGGCTCGCCGGAATGGGGGTTTGTCTCGTTCCGCCATGCAAACTCGACAAACCGAGCAGACCAACTGAACAAGAATGGCCGGCGTACATGCAGAATATTCTTGGTAGGTATGCAAGAGGGGATCGACCGAGGCACCTGTTTTGTGAGAGAACGTTCGAGACAAGCGGAACTTGTGCGTTCAGTAGATAGCCACCATCCTCCCAATTGTGCCCATGCCTACCCAACAGTAACCATGAAGAAGAGGCTATGGTGATCTTATCTCCCTGGACGGCCAAGCTGCGCGAGTGGCAGGCTCGCGCCGTGTCCGATGTCTTGACCCATACGGGTCAGGATTTTCTCGCGACGGCAACGCCTGCGGCAGGAAAAACACGCTTCGCTCTGCGGATCGCTCATCAGTACCTGGCCGATCGGGTGGCTCGCCGTGTGCTGGTCATCTGTCCAACGAACCACCTCCGCACACAGTGGGCGGCTGCCGCCGGATCGGTAGGAATTCATCTGGATCCTGCCCTGACAAATGAGCAGGCTGTTGAGGCCCGAGACTACCATGGTGCCGTCGTGACCTATCAACAAGTGTGTCTCGCGCCGGCTGTCTTTCAGCGCGCCTGCCGGAGTCGGCCCACCCTGTTGATTTTCGATGAGCTGCATCATGCGAGTGAGGGGAAGGATTGGGGTAATGCGCTGCAGGAAGGATTCGAAGAGGCGGTCTTTCGTCTGGCTTTATCGGGCACTCCATTTCGTTCCGATAACAATCCAATTCCCTACGTGCGGTATGAGCAGGGCGAGAGTCAGGCCGATTTCACCTATGGGTATGCCGAGGCGATTCGCGAGAGTGTCTGCCGCCCGATTCTGTTTCCGAGCTACGAGGGGGAGCTGACGTGGCTCTCGGAGGGCCGAGAACATCGGGCGACTTTCGAGGATGGACTGACTTTTGAGCTTCAGCGGGAGCGGCTCAAGACCGCCCTCTTGCAAGATAGCTGGTTGGGGCCTGTTATTACAGACGCCCATGCCGAGTTACGCCGGCTCCGCAAGGATGAACAACCTGATGCCGGCGGGCTTATCGTCGCGATGAATCAGGACCATGCCAGGCAGGTAGCAGAGCTGGTGGGGCGTGTCACGGGCAGCCGTGCACATGTCGCCGTGTCGGACGATCCATCCGCTTCGAAAACGATCGCCACGTTCGCACGCCACAAGACCCAGCAATGGCTCGTGGCCGTGAACATGGTGAGCGAAGGCGTCGATATTCCGAGGCTCCGTGTCGGTGTCTACGCCACGAATGTGCTGACCGAGATGTATTTCCGGCAAGTTATCGGACGATTCGTCCGGATGCAGGAAGGATTACCCAAGCCGCAACGGGCTTGGCTCTATCTGCCGAAGGACGCCACCCTCGTCCACTATGCGAAACGGATCAAGGCTGAACGCGACCATGTGCTGGAAGAGATTATGCCTTCCGCGCAGCGCACGTTGTTCGGTACGGCGGCCACTTCGCTGAAAGAGTACCTTCCCCTGCACGGGATAGCCAGGATGGATACCTTGATCGGTGGAGATGAGGGTGAACCTGCCGCCGAGGGCAAAGGCGTCGCAGAGCCGGCGGTTGCGCTCCACGACAAGAAGAACGACTTGCGAGAGCAGCACCGCTCCCTTGTCGGCGCCGTAGCACGGAAAACCGGCATGGATCATCGCCAACTCAACGCAGAACTTATCAAGCGAACCGGCGGTAGGGTCGATCAGGCGACCGTTGCACAACTGGCACGACGAATCGCACTGCTGGAAAAATGGCGAGATTCAGGTTTCAATGGAGGATAAGCGCAAATCTAGCTGACCACTTCAACGGCCACGCCAGAGATTGTAGCGCGTGGAGTGCGAGTGCAGAAAGTTTCTCATGTTGAATAAGACAAATCAGATACACGAAATCAACCAGATGAGCCAGCCCCGCGTGGCTATCCTGAACAAGACGCTCCTCGGGCTAAATCCCAGTCTTACTGCAGGACAGTGATGCGTAAGCCGTTTGGCGTCGGCGGTTCTGCCGGCGGTGGCGGTGGCGGTGGCGGGGAGCCTGCGGGGGTGAAGGTCGCAAGGGTGCTACTACTGGACTCATTGTCGGCCACATCGAAGGCCGTAGCGAAGTAGTACTGGGTCACTGACGGCGTTCCGATATTGAAACTCGTCACCCTTCCCAACGTAGCGAGAAGCGACGTATTGGCAGACGATCGGGTGCAGGGTAGCCGACTACACTGATAGACGCGATGATTGAACCAGACTACACGAGATTATCGATCTGTTAGCTTTTTGTTTTTCCGACTTCTTCCCGTAACTGAAACTTGAGGGAGGCATATTCTTTCATGCAATAAGCGAGCAGCCGATCGGAACCGAAGAGCATGACCATGCGACCGTCCCGATCTACGAGCCGGCGTGTGTCTTGCGGCCAGTAGATGCGAGCAATCACGTCGGGGTCGCCGCTCACCCATCGGGCCAAGACAAAGGGCATCCGCTCGACGGAGGTCTTGACCCCGTATTCGCTCTCGAGGCGCGAGGCAACGACATCGAATTGGAGTTCTCCCACGGCGGCCAAGACCGGTTCCCGGCGCACATGATCGGGTGAATAGAATACCTGCATGACCCCTTCTTCTTCGAGCTGTTGGAGTCCCTTCTGGAACTGCTTCTGCTTCGTGAGGTCCTGGCTTCGAAGCACGCCGAAGCATTCAGGGGGAAATTGCGGAATCGCATCAAAAGAGCGGGAAATGCCGGCACAGAGGGTATCGCCGATAGCAAAGAGTCCCGGGTTCACCAGCCCCACGACATCGCCCGGGTAGGCTTCTTCAATCGTCTCCCGGTCACGGCCAAAGAGCCGGTGTGGGCGCGTCATCCGAATCTTCCGGTCCAGCCGCGCATGATAGACCATCATGTCCTTCTCGAAACGGCCGGACACGATGCGCAAAAACGCCATCCGGTCACGATGTTGCGGATCCATGTTCGCCTGAATTTTGAAGACAAAACCAGAGAACTTTTCCTCTGTTGGCTGTACGGGTCCTTCCGAACTCATTCGCGGGCCTGGTGGGGGAGCGAGCTCAAGGAAGCCGTTCAGAAAGGGCTCGACGCCGAAATTTGTGAGCGCGCTCCCGAAGAAGACCGGCGTGAGTTGGCCGGCGAGAAAGCGGTCGCGATCGAATTTCGTGCCGGCGCCGGTGAGCAATGCAATCTCATCTTGTAACGGACCATAGGCCTCTCCGAGCGTCTCAGCTAAGCTTGGGTGGGGAAATGTCTCCACCCGCATCGGCGCTCGTCGCTGGTTATGCAGCGTCCGTTGAAAAAATAGGATTTGAGATTGCTGAAGGTCGTACAGCCCCTGAAACCCCGACCCTTCTCCGATGGGCCAATTGAAGGGGACCGCCGTCATGCCCAGGGTCTGCTCAATCTCCTCCAGGAGTTCGTACGGATGGCGGCCCGGCAGATCCATCTTATTGATGAAGGTCATGATCGGGATGTTGCGTTTGCGACAGACAGCAAACAGTTTCTTGGTCTGAGGCTCGATACCCTTGGCGCAGTCGAGCACCATAACTGCGCTATCCACCGCCATGAGGGTGCGGTAGGTGTCTTCGCTAAAATCTTGGTGGCCCGGCGTATCGAGCAGGTTCACTCGCACACCCTGATAATCGAACTGCAGCGCGGTGGAGGTGATGGAAATTCCACGCGCCTGCTCCAGCTCCATCCAGTCCGATTTCGCGGCACGCTGATGCGACCGCGCCTGCACAGCCCCGGCCAGGTGCACCGCGCCCGCGTATAAGAGGAGCTTCTCAGTCAGCGTAGTTTTCCCTGCATCCGGGTGCGAAATAATGGCAAACGTGCGCCGCCGCGCCACTTCTCGCGCCAATTCATCTGACAACGACTTCTCAATCGGCAAAGACATAGACCATCCTTCTCTTGTTCAAGGCTCTAGCAGGATGCTGAAAAAGTCCTCCAGCAGCGGATTTTTTCAGCATCCTGAGACGACCAACACATGCGGAATGAGCAACCGTATTCTCCGTATACACTGAGCATATCCGCAACTGCTGAGGTGTGGGAGCTCTGTTTTATCACCTGGGAGAGGAGAAAACTACAGGAGGCGGAGAGGAGGGCAGCTTGTAGAGCTTCGCCTGCCGAGACGCTGATCGATGCATTCTGCTCCTGCTAACCATCGATCCATATTCACGAAGTGCCGCCCCCCCCGTCTGAGGTAAATCTTTCAGGTCTATTGTAGAGGGTTCGAGGTGGATAGGCTTTCTTCATAAGCCGAGTGGCGTGCGCAGCGCAGCATGCATCCTGCGTCGTCCCCCACTGTGAGGTTTCCCGCGAGAGGTTGAAGGAGGGCCACGCCATGGGGTCAAGCCAGAAACAGATTGGAGAAGCGCGGTCGAGTGAGCGCATCGCGCGCCAGTGTTCCATCGTCCTTACAAGTGGCATGCAGGTGGGTGAGGGAAAGATTCTTAACATGTCGGGCCGCGGCTGCTTAGTGGAAAGCTCCGTTGCGGTCAAAGTAGGAGATTATCTCCAACTGCGTTTTTCCTTTGATGAGTCTGAGCCGTCAATGCGCGTGTCTCGGGCTGCAATATGCTGGGCCGAGGGTCCCCGATTCGGCGTTGAGTTTATTGGGATGGAAGAGAAGGATCGCATTCGCCTCAACCGTTTTGTCACGCTGCAAGGGGGGGATCCATGGGCAAGAAGATACGACTAGTTCAGGACCTGAGAGGGAGTCAGGAGCCGTTTTGGGAAATCACCGCAAGTTAATTCTGCTAGCCGCTGACCGCCAGTTTCTCCTTCCACACAGTATCAGATCACCGTCACGATGCGTTGTCAGGCAATACAAGATTGAATCAGGCGAAGGGGTAACCTTCATTGTTCCTCACGGTTCGCCGTAACATCGAGGCCTGCTCACGGCTCGCATGATCCGACTCCGTTTCATCTCGAGTTCCTCTTCCCGAGTTGACGCCAGCTACAGAAGGACGTAGCCTGTTGTTGGCTTTTGAACTACAGAAGGAGAGCGTACCATGGGAATTCAACCGTTACAGGATTGGGCATTGATTGAACCATCGGAGGTCAAGGGAAAGACCACCGGGGGGATAGTCATCCCCGATACGGCCAAAGAGAAACCAGCTGAAGGAAAAGTGCTAGCCGTGGGGAAGGGGCGCTGGGAAACACCTGAAAAGAAGTCGGATCGTAAGCCAAAAAAGAAAGAGGAAAAGGTCTTCAGATCCACGGTCCTCAAGCCAGGCGATCAAGTCCTCTACGAGAAATACGCAACAACCGAGGTCGAGCTGGACGGTAAGGAACTCGTGCTCGTCCGCGAGTCCGACGTCCTGGGCTTGTTGGGGTAAGGAAATGCAATGTGGCCTGGAATCGTTGTTTTATGGCTTGGCACTCGAGGTCTCTGAGAAAGAAACGGTTTCATAATCAGAAGACTTTCGTAGCCAGTGCGCGTGCTGCTACGCATCTTGCGGCCCATGCTCTTTGAGCGGTGAACCTTCCTGTAGCTCCTCCTGCACGGCTTGAAGTAATTCCGTAATGCTGACGGGTTTCTTCATCGTTCGATGCGCGCCCAAAAGTTTGGCTGCATCAAGAAAGTCACTCTCTCCTGACCCGCCGGTGAGGACGATAATTTTTACGGTTGGCGATTCACGATGCAGGGCCATTGTGACCTCCAGACCATCCATGTCGGGCATAAGTAAATCTGTTATCACAAGAGCACTGGGAGTCTGTTGGAATTGGCGGAGCCCTTTCTGACCATTGGCCGCCTCCGTGACGCTATACCCAGCCTCTTCCAGTACCTTCCGAAGGAAGACACGAACCGGCTCGTTGTCGTCGATGATGAGAATAGACCGGTAATTCACGTTGATGTCTTAAGAAATATCGTGGCCGCTTCGCAAGCGATGGAGGCGCCGGCTATGCCGAAGGGTCTGGGTGGTTGAGAAGGCGCTTTAGAGAATCTCCGAGGAGATGTAGTGAGAATTCCTTTTCGACGTACTCAGTTACCCCAAGTGCCCGGACTTGCTGTTCCGCCTCGGCAGTTCCTGCTCCTGTCAGAATGATCACCGGCTTCCCAGGTTCGAGACTGTGGATTTGTTGCAAGACCGTGAGTCCATCCATCTCAGGCATTTTCAGATCAAGGACAACGACATCGGGGCGCTCTCGGCGAAAGAGCTCCAAGCCCTTCTGACCATTGTCAGCAAGGACAACGTCATATCCTTTTCGACTGAGTAATGTGTCGAGGAGATTCCGGATGCCCTGCTCATCATCAATCACCAAAATTTTGGCCATGGTACCTCCACACACACAATGCTTGTATTAACCATATCATAAGGGGCATTCCGGAACAGGTGGCCAAATAGCCAGCTCGGAAATACGTAGGACTATTAGGAAGAGACTAAACAAAACCTTTCCAAGGTAATGGGCAGAACGAAGGAAAAGGGTATTCTTTCCATACTTCAGAGGCCGCGCGTTGCGCGAGCAAGGAGAGCAAGGAGCGGCGCCATATCCCCCCACTGTTTGTATCTATTTAACCGGAATACTGATTACTATCGCCCCCATGACATCATTGATTTTGAAGTCCCGTTTGGGGCTATCCGGATGGGAATTGTGACAGCCGATGCACGCCTGGGCTACAGCAAGATCTGGATAGATGGCTTGGAAATAACGGGCGCCGCCTTCCTTCACAAACCCGGTATAGGGTTTCGTCGGATGAGTAAGGACAGTGCCTAGACCTAGCTTCTCAAGCTCGCTGGAGGCGACATTCCGTTTATTGATCGGCCAGAGGCTGATCAATCGATACTGTAAGCCGATGCCTTTTCTTGCCATGATACGACCCGACTCCATCAGGAATTGAGCTGGGAGAGGTAGCGTATTCTTCTCTTCCCAGTTCTCCGAGGCCACGACCACTCCCTTGGACTGCATCCGTTCAACGACGTGCCTGGTATACACCTCGCGGTCCGCTTCAATGACTGCGTAGAGATAATCCGCCACCATTTCGACGGGAAGACTAACAGCGGTTCCTTCCGTCGCCGCGCCGCTCGGCCAAACTAAGCCGGCAACGCTCAACCAGAACACCAGAACGAGAACTCCCGATTGCCGCTTGCTGGAGGATGCCATAGAAACCTCCTTGCTTTCTTCGTGGACACGTCGGCATCATTCGCCGCGGTTCCATAAAGAGGTGAGGTGCGTTGTTGAAGAGGGTTCACAATCGTAGCTCTACGCAAGCAGATCGGTTCAACCGTCAAGCTGGAGTCGAGAATGTGGTGAGGGAAGTGGAAGCTGTGACCTGCACGAGGCGAGTGAGTCAGGGGGGCGTCACGATCGCTAAAGGAGCGGAAGGAGGCCACGTAGGAAAATACCGACGCCATGGCTCGGTTCTCCCTGTCAGTATGATGCAGTGCAACCACTGGATCATATCTGACAAGTGATCATACGCTTCGGTCCACACGCTGTCCAACTAGTCTGCTGCAAATACTGATGCCTGGCATATGCGAGAGGTGGAGACTGGCGGGAAAAGCGCGACGCGGAGATTTCTCTGGATTGTGGATTTATTTTGTTTGTCTTATTGATCAAAACCAAACAAACCAGATCAACCAGATAGACCAGATGAACCGTGTTTAAAAGTTGCCCGCCTGAACCACATCCTCAATGCTATTGATGTCGAGCCAATGCCCTGCTGTATAGAGCACACGGATGGGATATTGCCGTTTCAACAGTTCTTGGAGCAGTTGGGGAATGCCGGCTTTGCGGTTGGCTGGCTTGGCCAGCATTTCTACAATGATGTCGGTGATGAGTGTTACCGTGCTGGGTGAGACTTTGAGAAACCCCATCCAGACCCCGTGGATGGAATCCTTGGGGATCGTGTTTCCCAATTGCTTGAGATAGATCTTGGCGTTGAAGGCCCTTCGCGAATTGGGAATGGTGCATTCGGTAAACCCGCCGAGGCGGGCGTAGCTGCTCTGCTCCTGCCAATTGCTGTCGACGAAAACCACGCAGTCATCCGTCTCCTGACAGAGAGATTGGGGAATATATTTGTTGAACAGCACGTCGCCGTAGGAGACGACCGTGCTCTGTGCCGGTCCTTTCCAGGATCGAAGGGCTCTTAAGAGAGAGTCCAGTTCGCCGGTGTCTGCAAAGTCGTCATTGTCGACATAGGTCAGGTTGGGCAGATTGACGGCTTCTTTTTTATACCCCCGGACTACCACAATATCCTTGATGCCGACAGCATTGTACGCGTCGACAATGTGGGAGAGGATCGGCGTGCCCTGGATGCTGACCATTGTTTTCGGTTGCTGTTCGGTGAGTTCTCCCAGTTCTGTTCCGCGGGAGGCAGCCAGCACGATAGCGCAGGTATCTTCAGCGCCTTTCGGTAGATAACGGTCTTCAGCCTCTTGTAGTTCTGCGGCGTTTTGCAGGCGGAAAATTTCGGAAACCGGTGCGACTTTGTCTTCGATGGAGAGCAGCTGTTCATCTTCCTTGAGGGTCCGTGCGGTTTTCTGCATGGCAGCTACGGCAGTCCGAAGCATGTGATTGGCCCAAATCACCATCGAAAATCCATGCTGCCGAAACACATCGGTCGGTGTGGCATAATATTTGGTCGGCACAATCACGACGGGGCATCGATTCCCCCATTCCTGTTTGAACGCCAGGATTTCATCGGGCACCGACAGGGCGCTGTGGATGAGGATGCCATCTGCACCTGCCTGATGATAGGCCTCGGCGCGTCGCAAGGCTTCCGCAAGCCCCCAGCCGCAGATAAAGGCTTCCACTCGGGCGATAATGGAAAAGTCCGGGTCAGACTGTGCGTCTTTGCCTGCTTTGATCTTGCCGCAGAACTCCTGCATGTCTGCCATGGGTTGGGCGGTTCCCTTGATAAAACTATTCGTCTTGGGGAAGAGTTTGTCTTCAATGCAGACCGCGGCGATCTTACGTTGCTCCAGTTTTCTGACGAGCCGCTGCATGTTATTGAAGTTGCCGTAGCCTGTGTCGCCATCGAGGAGAATCGGAATCGTGGTTGCATCGGACATGAATTCCAAGCTCTCAAGAACTTGGGTCCAGCTTGCTTCGTTGTTGTCACGGACGCCGAATTGCGCGGAAATGGAGAGGCCGCTGGCCCAAATGCCGCGAAAGCCGGCCTCTTGAACGATTTTTGCGCTAAGTCCATTGTGGGCTTCACAGATGAATTCAAGCTGCTCTGACAAGAGGAGCGTCTTAAATTGATGTGCTGTGGTGATGCCTGGTGTTGAGCTCATGGGTGTCCTTCCTTGTTCCTGCCGAAACCTTTAGCAGGATGCTAAAAAAGTCGCTGTTCTCACCCGCCCAACCCCGGCGCGCCAAGACGCGTCTCTTCCCAAGCATCGTTCTCGCATCGTTCAGATCCTCAACAGAGTCCCGGCCGCCTCACCACTCGGCGGCGCGCATAGACGTGGTGTTCCTTATTCGTCGCACCGTGCGCCCCAGAGGGTACGCCTCCCGTCTTCACTCGCTGCGGCCTTGCCCGAGGAACGGCGCGTCTCGGCGCGCCGGGGTTGGGCGGGTGAGAAGTCTGGCCTTTTTGAGCATCCTGCAGGATTGTTCTCGTGGTGTGCCACATAGTACAAACTGTCGAAGCTTAATCGGCCAAAACAGTTTTTCGCATCCCATATGAGACGGGTGCGGCTAAGGTGCACCCGTTGGTGATAAAGAATACCGGTTTCCCTTGGAGAAATCACCTTGCCTTTCAACGTGGGAGAGGGGAGGAGAGGAGATGGGAAGGCTGATCCGGTCGTAGGGGAGGGCAACGAGCTCTGCAAAGCCGAGCGAAGAAATATTTTCAATCTGGAGGGACCCATGTCAATCAAGAGAATTGTTTCACGGAAGAAGGTACAAGGTCGAGCGGTTGGTTCGGCGAAGAAGGGATCTGTTGCGAAGCCAGCGGATTCGGCGTTGAGCCGCCAACTTCAGGATTTGTGTGAGCAGGTTGATATCGTGTTGCCGGAGATGACCGCGAGGATTGCGGCGCTGGAGCATCTGCTGCTTGAGAAGCGGCTCTGTATCAGAAAGGATCTTGTCGACGCGCGCCAGTTCGTCCGCATGCAGGAGGCGTAGATGACGAAAATCGCTAATGTGGACTTACGGTATGCGAGTTATTCCACTGACCGGCCCTGCAGGAAGAGCGCTTGTTCCAGCGAGCGGAAGAACTGTTGATACGGACCCGGGTCTTCGACAGCCTGCAGGTAGAATTGCGCGCTGGTTCGGACAATGAGTTGAGACGCCCCGCGGGTGCGGATCGTAGCGGTGAAGCGCACAAGATTACTGCGGTGCTGGAATGGCCCCCACGCATGGATATTGCGCGTGAGGAGAAGGAGTGTATCCGGGCGATATAGGAGATAGGTCGGGTCCGTGCCCTGGGATTCTTCGGCTTCGATAAATTTCTTTCCGGAGATGATTCCCAACTCTTCATCCAGCAATTCCACGCTAAAGTCCAGGTCCTGCATGGTGGAAATGATGGCCTCGAACATCCTCCGGCGGTCTGTAGTGTCAAACGCTCGCGTTTGTGCAGCACGGACTTTGAGCTGGCTCGATTCCGACAGCCAGATCTGATCCCGTGAGTTCCATTGGTTCTGGTGCCTCGATTCGTAGGGTGAACAGCCCTGGATCAGGAGCGCACAGAGAAGCGCGGCACCTATAGCGCCAGGCGTGGCGGCATGTCTCAGGGTTAGGGGCGCCATGGTGGGAACTTTCTACCCCTTCGTCAGAAACAACGAACGCTCGAGGGATGCAAAAAAATTCTGATACACCTTGGGATCGTCGATGGGCTTGTTGTTGTAGATGGCATTCGCACGAATGGTCAGACGGCTCTTCGTGTCCTGACGCACGGTGACGGTGATGCTGATGACGTCGTAATAGTTAGGCTCGGCGAATCGTGCGGCCGTCACAAGCCCGAGCGGTTCGTTGGCGCGCTCGATGATGAATCCGAGATCTTGCAGCGACGCGATCACTCCGCGTATGGCGGTGTTCCTGTCTGTGATGTCGAAGGTGCGGGTCTGCATGCTGCGGATCTTGAGTTGTGCGTCGGTCGGCGCCAGAAGATCCTTCGGAGTTTCCGGTGTGGAACAGCCGTGGAGCAGAAGGCTTCCGACCATGAGCACGACTCCCCCTATGATCCATCGCTTGTCGGTCATATGTCCTCGTCTTCTCACGTTCAGATGGTATGCGCTTCCAGGAATACGGCCTTGGAGAGCTTGGCGAAAAATTGCTGGTAGATTTCCGGATCGCGGATCATTTCCATATACTGTTGGCCCGGTGGAATGTATTGGCGATCGACTTGTCCGTCGCTTTTCCATACGATGCGGTAGAACACAATACGGACTTCCTGTCGAGTGGCATCCTGGTTGAGCGGTCTGGTGATCAACCCCGCCGCGATTTTCTGGTGCAGATCCACTGGGTTGAGCAGTTTTCCGAGTGAGAGGATTAAGAATAGACCTCGTTGGATATATTGTCCGTACTCCCGTGCACTCCGTTCTTTCGTCGCCCGCAGGAACCCGACTTCGCGCACGCTTTCCTCGACTTGAAAGCCGAGATCTTGGAGCACAGCAGCCGACGCCGACAACAGTTCCTTTTCGTTGGGTGTCTCAAAGAACCGGGTTTGCATTGCGCGGTGCTTGGGCGTCTCCGCCGTCAACTGCAATAACTCGGCCGGCTCTGTGTGAGTGACACATCCGGTCAACAGCGCAAGTGAAGCCAGGCAGACCGCGATCCGTATCACGCTGCCTCGTCGTCCTGCGAGCGGCCGCTCAGAATTGCGTGGAGTTGTAGGCAAAGTCGCGAACCTTCTTCTCTTCGTCGTACTTGATGATGATGGTGAGGGTGCGCTGGCGCTGCGAACTGGAACTGCTGCGCGAATTGGTGCCCAGGATGATGATGCCCGCAAAGGAAGAGCTGGCTGTGTCCACCCGATCGGTCGAGACTTTGTCGTACATCCACACTTCGCGCCGTTTCTCATCCGTCGTCACGATATTCGGAGAGCCGAGGAGTTCTGCGACCTGGGACGCCGCCATGCCGACTTTAATCTCTCCCTGGACCTTCCCGACGGTCAACCGGTCTTCTTTGATTTCGGCCTTCTCGCTCGAACAACCTGCAGCGACCACCGATAAACAGAGTCCCAGTGCGATCCATATATTCTTCATCTGGTGTCTCCCTTCTGCGTGATGTCATGGGAGAGGGTGTCTGCCTCCCTCTCCTTTAGCGACTGGCGGCTGGCATTCACACTTCGTTCAAGATCAGAGGATACACTTTTTGTGGAGATAAATCATTCAGCATTACCGGGGATGTAAACGTGAGATGAAAGCTGAAACGCGCGAGACTGGTGAGATTCGGCCAGAATGTCTGGTGTGTGGGTTTGTCCGGACAGGGAAGACGATGCCGAGTGGTGCGATTACTTGGCGGTGATATGTATACGTACGACCTCGGTGGAAGGGCCACACATTGATTTGTCGTAACAGGATTGCACAGGTACGTCCCACGCTCCGTCATGGTCGGCGCCCGCGTCTTTGCAGGACAACGTCGCGTTGTTTGCGGGGATGAAACGTACTGTTTTTTTTCCCTGCTTGCTCTCGTCGGTCACGGTAACCTGATACAAGGTGACTTTGGGATCGTTCGTCTTATCCCACACGATGTTGCAGTGCTGTCCTACGGGTACAGGCGTCTGCCGCGACGGGGTTGCACAGCCAGCGCTCACGAGCAGCGAGACTATGAGCAGCGATCCCAAGTATTTTGCTAAGATCACAGCAGGTTTCATCCAGCGCCTTCAGGGCGGAACGTTCGGCCTGTAAAAAATGTGCCTACCGGAGGATATACGGGTGAGAGCATTTTTTCTAGTCCTCGAAATGAGAAGTACCTTCTACTTGTCCACACAGATAAACAGAACACATCAGATCAATCAGCCGGACCACACATATGATGGTCTAGGACCACTATTTGTACTTAGACGGAAAGGATGCCTCTATGGCGATGTCTGTGGCGCTGCCGAATGATGACGTTCAGGCTGCTTGGGTCAAGCTAGCCGAGGAGATTCGTACAGGGGTTTTGCTGACACTCAGAGAGGGGCGGCCGTTTGGGTCGTATGTGCCCTATGTTTTTGGCGAACACTGGACGCGTGCCTACATTCATGTGAGCCGCTTGGCGTTGCATACTGAACATCTACTGCGCGACCCTCGCGTGGGATTGTTTGTCTCGGAGCCGGATCGCCAGGGGAAGAACCCGTTCTCCCTACGCCGGATGAATCTTCAGGGGGAGGCAGTGCTGCTGAATGCCGATGCATCGGACTATGTTGAAGTGAAGGCGCGGTATCTGGCTCGCTTTCCTCAATCGACCATGATGTTTGGCTTCGCGGATTTTTCGCTCTGGGAATTGCGGCTACAGAATGCTCACCTGGTTTTGGGATTCGGGCAGGCCTACCTTGCCGAGGCGAATACTCCGCTCACCTGGATACATCAGAAGCCAAGTACGAAAAGCGCGTAGCGGGATCTTGGGGAAAGAGGTAGGAATTTGTGCCCAAGAAAGATGACGTTGCCTTGTTGGCTGTCATCTCTCTTGGGTACGACTCTCCGCACACGTTCACGGCCGCTAACCCGGAACCTAACGGTCCGCTATTCCGGGAGCGAGCATGAGACTGACAGGAAGTTTTTCCGCTAAGATATAGGGACTTGCCTTATTTTCCTTCACCCACCGCTTTTCAGCGACAGATTCAAAAGGCGGGGGAAGCTCCCCTTGAAGTGACCAAAGATCGAATGGTGTCTCATCAACGGAAATTTCCCAATCATACCCCCTGTCCTTTACGAAGGGAGCAATGACATGATCAAGTGTCCGGATCCACCATTCTCTGAGGATCGGACCAGGTATTGTTCTGGCAATTTGGTCGATCTTGAATCGGACAAATTTGTTATGCGGCTCGCCACCCACAAAACAGGAGTCCTTGGCTACCTCTTCAAAAATGAACACCACATAGAACTTAGGGATCGGGACGCTCGCATACACCTCTGTCACTCGCTTGGCCAGTGCCTTTTTGTCTTCAGCGGTGAATGCTCCGACTGGATGATAGACTTTCCATAGTGGCATATCTGATCCCTCCTCATTGGTTGGAGATTATTTGTGTTGGGTGTGTCCGGAAAGCGGAGCCCCACGATCTTCTCGATGTCCCAACATTTCACGTCGATTCCTTCGTGGCTAAGGATCCATCTGTGAGTCCTCCTATTCCTACCTAAACACCCCGTTGCTATGTGTCATGTCGTTTGCCAGGCAAAAACCAGATAAGTTGAACAATAATGTGGCATGCACGTTCTCGACAGGCGCACAACCTTTCCGACACAGGGCTCTCCACCTCAGCCAGACGTCACTGTGAATAGGCTCTTAGCGATGCTCAACGCGCGGGAATCTCTTCGTGCCGGGGTAATGCTTCTTCCCCCATACGAGGATCGCCTCCAATACCGGCTCTAGCCCCTTTCCCTTCTTAGTCAGGAAGTACTCGTAGCGGGTGGGATTTCCCTGGTAGGCCCGTCGAGTCACAAGGCCGCCCGCCTCCAATCTTTTCAGTCTGTTCGCAAGGATATTTGAGGCCATGCTTTCCGGAGAGGACATGAATTCATGATAACGTCTTTTGCCCAATACGAGATCTCGAATAACCAAAAGTGTCCACTTATCTCCGAGGATATCCAGGACATTGGTGATTGGGCAGGATGATCGTTCAAACTTCATTCGGTTATTCCATCGTTGAAGGTCGTTTGTTACTACGCGCCTGCTGGCTATGAAGAGAATGCTGAGACATGGGAAAAATTGTAGCACAGTCACTTGCAAGTTGCAATGCACTAATTTTCCATCAGATCCGCGTGACCCTCGATGGGGAGCCTCTCACCAACTGGTCGGCTAGTGGTCACGGGAATAGTACGATCCGGACGACAGTCGACGACCCGCACGTCCTAGTCCGGTGCCGGTGAAAACGGGGAAGACGTGGGCTGAGACGGGTGACCTGAGAATTAATGCAATGGTGTATGCCCTGATAGGAAACGACTAATGCGTCGCTGGAATACCCCAAGACAGGTGATGTGAGACAGGTTCGACGTCAGGTGTTACGGTTCGTTCTGAGCCGAGGATCGATAGGTGAAATAGAGCACGATGCTTCCGATTAGAGCGATGATTAACGTCGCGGCAAATTGGATGGCAAAGCTCAGCGGTCCGACGTAGTGGTGGTAGAGGAGGGGGAGCAGAATGGGGAAGACCACGGCTAGGGCGAGGCCCAGCATGTGACGCTTGAGATAGATCGGTTCGCCTGGCTTACGTTTCATGTCCGACGACCCCTCTCAGGAGGCTCCTCCAGGCCCGCTTCCTTTCCCTTATCTTGGAAGGGTACCTGGCCGCTTCTTCCCTTTCCTATTTTACAAGGAACGGCTTTGAGTTTTCTCCCGATGCCGTAGTGACAGAGAGGAGGACGAGGCCCTTCTTTCCTCCGTTGGGGACGGTCGTGGTGATGCGATTATTGGTCTGTTGAAACTTAGCTGGGTGACCCGGGCCGAAGGAGACTCCACGTAAACAGGCTGCCTCGCCGAAGCTGGCTCCGGTGATCGTGACTTTGGTTCCGGACTTTCCTTCGTCGGGCGTGATCTTGTCGAGCTGCGGTGCTTCACCGGAGCAGGAAGGCGCTTTGCCTGCAGTTTCTGCCGAGGCGAATTTTGGAGCAGTCACATTGGGAGAGGCCGCATTTGAAGTGGGCGCGCTTGTACCTGCTTTAGCCGGTTTTTTCACCTTCTTCTCCTGTTTGACTGGTTCAGCGGCCCAAGTGACAGTTGGGCTGATCGCTGCCAGGCTAACTGCCAAGACTCCGATTGCGATCGTGATTCTGCGAGCTGTACCTGAATGCATGATCGGCCTCCGTTATTTTTGTTGAACGCACAGACGTTTCACCGAATACCGGCCTTGAAACCGGTTGAATCAATCTTCGATCGTCGAGATATCGCCAAGATCCTGCCCGAGCTCTTTCGCTTTGAGTACCCTCCGCATAATTTTTCCTGACCGGGTTTTGGGAAGCGAGGACACGATATCGATTTCTGACGGCACGCCAATTTTGCCCAATTCATTCATGACTTGATCCTTAATCGACTGGATGAGTGCCGGGCTGTCGACTTCCCCCTGTTTCAGAATGACGAAAGCCTTGATGGATTCGCCGACAAGCTTGTGCGGTTTGCCAATCACCGCAGCTTCCGCTACGGCGTGGTGGCTGACTAGCGCGCTTTCCACTTCGGCGGTGCCGAGCCGGTTGCCGGCCACTTTGATCACGTCATCGGCGCGGCCCATGAACCACATGTAACCGTCCTCATCTTTATGGCAGATGTCACC
Organism: Nitrospiraceae bacterium; assembly: GCA_041748925.1. GTDB lineage: Bacteria > Nitrospirota > Nitrospiria > Nitrospirales > Nitrospiraceae > Palsa-1315. The sequence goes on from JBGTCI010000023.1 coordinate 165,573, forward strand.
AGCGGTGTAGCAGTTCGGGATCGTGTTCCAATAGGTCTTGTAGCGTTCCGGATCTTTGTAGATGGTTCGCATCATCGAGGGCCATGGCTTCTTGATAACGGCCAAGCCGCCGGCGTTGGCAGGGAGGCTATTGCCTGCACTGTCCACGACATCGGCTTCTATGCCGAGAAAGGGCCTGGTCGCAGAGCCTGGCTTCAACGGGACTGTCGGTAGAGGTGTAATCAGGATGGACCCGGTTTCGGTCTGCCACCAAGTGTCCATGATCGGCTTATCTCCACCAGCCGCGCGATGGAACCATTCCCAGGCTTCCGGATTGATCGGTTCGCCCACGCTGCCCAGGATGCGGAGGGTAGAGAGATCGTATTTCTTAGGCCAGTCTTCTCCATAGCGCATGAGTAGCCGAATGGCGGTGGGAGTCGTATAGAAAATCGAAACGCCGTAGCGTTCGATCAAATCCCACCAACGGCCCGGGTTTGGATAGTCCGGCTTACCTTCAGCTGTGAGGATTGTGGCGCCGTTGAGGAGGGGGCCATACACAATGTAACTGTGGCCGGTGACCCAGCCTGGGTCGGCGACACAGAAGTAGACATCGTCTTCTTTGAGATCGAAGACATATTTCGTGGTGATGTAGGTCCCGACCATGTAGCCGCCGTGGACATGAACCACGCCTTTGGGTTTGCCGGTCGTGCCCGACGTATAGAGGATGTACAGAGGATGTTCTGCATCCAGATGCTCGGCCTCGCAAACCGCCTTCTCGTCCTTCAGCCAGTCGTGCCAATCGATTTCTTTCGGCTCGGATAAGCTCACAGCCGGAGTCTGACGTCGTAAGACTACGACCCGTTCGACGGTGGGGGAATTGGCAACGGCTTGGTCGACCACTGACTTGAGGTTGAGGACCTTTCCCCGGTCAAACCCGACGTCGGCAGTAATGACCAGCTTGCATTCGGCATCCTGAATGCGGCTTGCGAGGGCCGGGGCGCTGAATCCGGAATAAACCACGCTATGAATGACGCCGATGCGTGCGCACGCGAGCATGGCGATGATCTGTTCGGGGACTTTCGGAAGGTAGATCGTGACCCGATCTCCCTTCGTGAGCCCAAGTTTCTTGAGCGCATTCGCGCAGCGATTGACCTGTCGATAGAGCTCGCCATAGGTGATGACCCGTTCTTGGTCGTTCTCGCCGACCCAGATGACCGCCACCTTATTTCTTCGCCAGGTTTTGACATGACGGTCCAGACAATTATAGGTGATGTTGCAGGTGGCGCCGACAAACCATTTAGCCCAGGGATAATTCCATTCGAGCACCTTCGTCCAGGGGGAGAACCACTCAAGCTCCTTGGCGACGCTGCTCCAGAAACCTTCAGGATCGGCAATCGATTTTTTGTAGGCGCTTTCGTAGTCCTGAATATAGGCTGCAGCTTTGGTTTGAGCGGTCGGCTTATACACACGGCTTTCCTTAAGGAGGGTCTCGATGTTCTCTGCCATGGTGCGATGACTCCTTCAGGTCGAGGTGTAACGCAAATCGGCGTCATTATGCTGGAGGGGCGAGGAGGAACTCAACCATACCTTGGTACGGGAAAAGGAAAATCCGGGGTCATGCTGTGGCTATTCGGTTGCTCCCAGGCCACGCCCTGCCGTTTCTTGACAGTCGCGCAGAGGCGAGAGTAGGGTGAATTTATTACGAGTCACACACTGAGTCCGGCCAACTGATGCTGCCGATCGCGCACCGACAATTGCGGTCCGTCCTTCTCACGTGTTTTGTCGCCTCCCTGATGCTGCTGTTCTGTACGCCATTGGCGTCCGCCCAACTGGGGAAGCCTGAAGGGCTCTATTACAAGTCATGGGCCATTGTCATCGGGGTGGAGAACTATCTCTTGGCCCAGAAAATTCCCGGCGCGATTGAGGATGCCAAACTGGTAGCCCAGACGTTCCGCACCCTGGGCTTCGACGAGGTTGTTGAACTCTATGACAAGGACGCAAGTGTTCGCCGGCTGCAGCAGACGCTTTCGGATTTCCTGCCTCGCAAAGTCGGACGATATGACCGGCTGGTGCTCTACTTTGCCGGACATGCGGGTGTCACTCAGGACTTTGACGGCAAGGAGCTTGGGTATCTTGTTCCCTGGGATGCGCAGATAGGGAATGTCTCCAAATCAGTGACGTTTGAACAGCTGAAAGAATTTAGCCGGCGTAGCGCGTCCAAACACACACTCTTTTTCTTGAATGCCGCGGTTCGGGGGTGGGAGGTGAGCACAGCGCAAACGCTGTCTCTCGAAGGCAGATTGGCTCCGGAAGATGAGACGGAACGGCGAGCCGTGCAAGTGTTGACGGCGGGCGATAAGGGCGAGTCGTTGAGTCAAGAGCATGGGAAGAGTCTTTTCGTACAGATACTGGTGAATGGGCTGAGGGGTATGGCGGATCGTAATAACAATGGATGGCTCATGGCCTCGGAAGTCGGAGCGTATGTGAAGCAGCAAGTTCTGGAACAGTCGAAGGGCGCCCAGCATCCTCTCTTTGTGCAACTTGAAGGGGAGGGGGATATGGTCTTGATCGAGGGCCGAAAAGCCTCATTTATCTTAGGGGCAGAACCCCAGTCTCCGGCCGAACGACGACAGGCCGCGAAGATTCAGTATGATCAAGCCTTCGTGCTGCTCCAAACGGGGAAATCATCGGAGGAAGCCTTGGAACGGTTGAATAAAGCGCTGGAATACGACCCTACGTTCGGCGATGCCTATGTACTCAAGAGCTATGTGTTGCTGGAAGTGCTGCCGAACCTTGGCGAGGCGCTGTCAGCGGCAAAGCTGGCGGTGCAGTATGCCCCGAAAAACCCTGATTCTCAGTATACGCTTGGGTTGATCTATGAAAAACGTGGGCAGTATGCCGAAGCTGAGCATGCCATGCGGGAGGCGCTGGTGGGGAACCCCAACTACGTGGATGTCTATTTCTCGCTGGGCATCCTCTACGCCGATGAGATAAAAGATCAGCCTAAATCAGTTGAAGCGTTTACGCGTTATCTCGAACTTGGGGGAAACCATGCCCGTGCTAGGGCTGCTGTGACGCAATCCATACCCGTCGCTCCGGTCCCACCCGCGAAGCCTTAGCGGCCTGCCCCTAGGCTCGTTCGCCTCCCTTCAGATACCCCAGGCCTATCTTAAGTGCCTTTCGCGTAAGTTCCGCCCAACGGACTTGAGGATATTCGGCGAGAATTGCGGCTGCTTTGGGATCTTGGACTTCCAGACTCACAATCTTAATGATACCGTCATCAATCTGAACATCTGCCACAGGGTACCCTCCACTAGAATTCGGAGTGAGACGGTCGGCCGTTGTCCGTCGGTTTCGTTGACTGAATTAGGGGTGCATGGTAGCATGAATTCGTGTGAATTCTCGAACGTTTGTCGCAGTATTTGCCGCTGGTATATCGCCATTATCACCATCCTGATCATCACCAAGGAGGCATGCGCATGAATAGGCAACCGGGGTTCAGATCGAGGTTAATCGGGGGAGGAGTGGCGATCGCCCTGATGATCGGACTCGCTGCCTGCGGCGGTCCTCCAAAGTGGGTGAAGCAAGGGTCTGGGGCGTTCAATGAGAAAGATAGCAAAGCATTTTATGGAGTGGGGTCTGTGACGGGTGTCAGAAACGAGCCATTGGCCTGGGACACTGCTGAAAATCGTGCCAGAGCGGAAATCGCAAAGACGTTCGATACCTATACCGGTTACTTGATGCGTGACTACGCCGCTTCCACGACGGCTGGAGACTTTACGAGAAACACGGAAGAGCAGAATGTCGAGCGAGCCATTAAGACAGTGACGACCACGACGCTCAGCGGAGTGCGCCCCATAGAACGCTACAAGGATGAGAAAACCAGTACCTACTACGTCTTGACTAAGCTGAGTCTCGAGGAGATGAAGGATAATCTCGAAAGGGCGAAGGAACTCAATGCGGAGGTTCGCGATTACGTCAGAAAGAATGCGGATAAACTATTCGAGCGGCTGGAAAAAGAGGAAGACAAACGGGCGCCGCGCTGAAGGCTGCCAGGGACCGAGTGCCAAATGCTGCATCTGCGAGGAGGTATCGCGTGATCGTGAGGGATAGAGGGCGAATCGGGCTCGTGGCGCTGGCGGTACTGTCGCTGGCCGGTTGTGCTCAGGAAACTAAAATCACCAGGATCGACTCAGGGGTCGTCACGGATCTGAGTGGGCGTTGGAACGATACCGACTCCAGGATTGTTGCGGAGTCCATGGTTAAAGAAGCGCTGGAGTATCCGTGGCTGAACAGTTTCTCCAGCTCCAAGCGGCGCCAGCCGGTCGTCGTCGTGGGAACCATTCAGAATAGTAGCCACGAACATATCAACGTCAACACGTTTGTGGCCGATCTTGAACGTGAACTCACAAACTCACAAAAAATTACGTTTGTCGCGGGAAAGGGAGATCGCGAGGAGCTTCGCACCGAGCGCAAGGAACAAGCGATGTATGCGCGCGAGGACACGCAGAAAGCCCCAGGGAAAGAAATCGGCGCCGATTACATGATGAAAGGCACCATTGCGACGATCCTCGACGAGGCCGAAGGGACGAAGGCGGTGTTCTATCAAGTCGATCTTCAAATGGTGGATTTGGAAAGCAACGCCAAAGTGTGGTTCGGTCAGAAGAAGATTAAGAAAGTCGTCGAAAAGAAGCGTTCAATCTTTTAGGCTCTACAACCTCCGGTGAGCCCTCTTGCCCCATGCCCCACCGCCCGTATTCCGGCACGGTGGGGCATTGTTATTTCCACCCAGTCTCTCTTTGCCGTGTTGGCGTGTGTGCTGCTTGCCGGATGCGGCCCCTCGGTCGATCGATATCTCCTCATCGACGCAAGCCTACGCGCCCACGACCCGAAGGGCGCCGATGCCATCGTCCAGCAGGCCGAAAAGGACTATGGCGAAAAAAGCCGGGTGCTGTATGGCATGGATCGAGGGATGACTCTTCACCTCGCCGGCGAATATCAGCTGAGCAACGTCGTATTGGAACAGGCTGAGGAGGAATTGGATCGCCTCTATACGCGAAAGATTCGAACGGAAACTCTCGCGTTCATGACGAATGATACGGCGTTACCCTATGAGGGTGATCCCCATGAGCAGGTATTGATCAATGTCTTGAAGGCCCTCAACTATACGATGTTGGACCAGTGGCCGGATGCGCTGGTCGAAGCCCGGCGTATCGATCATCGGCTCAACCTCTTGTCGGATCGAACACAAAAGATGAATGCGTATCGGGATGACGGATTTGCGCGCTATGTAAGCGGCATCCTCTATGAGAGCACCGGCGATGTGAATAACGCGTTTATTGCCTATCGGAAAGCGTATGAGACGTTTGATGCGACTCGAGCATGGTCGCGCATGACCGTTCCGACACAGCTACGGCAAGATCTATTACGAACGGCAGAGGCACTGCACTTTACTCAAGAATTGACCGAGTACCGATCTATGTTCCCTGATACGAAGTGGGAGACCAGTCTCGCGTTACAACAACTCGCTCAAGTCATCGTGATCAGCTATAATGGCCGCGCCCCACGCAAGGAGGACCAGTTTCTTGACCTACCAATCAGTCTCGATGCCCTTCAACTGGTGCTCCTCAACCGCGGAGTTTCGCAGTTCAATCGACAGTCCAACCGAGGGATGGACACGGTCTTCTACGGGCTTAACGGACGTGTCGTTCGAGTGGCTTTGCCGAAGCTCGTTCCGCAGAAAGTGCCGATGCCTGTCGATACGGTAAGCCTTATTCCTGAGAACGGCAGCCAGGTGACGGTGAGTACTGAGTTGGTGAACAACGTGACGGCCTCAGCAGAGAAGGCGCTATCGGAACGAATGGCTGCAATCACCGCGAAGGCTCTCGCCCGTGCGGGCACGAAGTTCGCGGCGGCTGAAGTGACAACTAGGGCGGCGGCGCAAGCAGCGGGGAGAGATGCGGGGCCGTGGGTCGGTCTTCTCGTCGGCCTGCTGACGAAAGGCTTTGCGGTGGCATCGGAAGAAGCCGATAAGCGGAGTTGGCAGACATTGCCCGATGAAATCCATCTTGGGCGGGTCTGGGTTCCACCGGGCCGCTACCAGGTGCAGAATCGGTTAGCCGGCGGGTCTCACGACCCTCTGAAGCCTGAGGAGATGCGGACGCTGTCCCTGGGGCCAGGCGAGACTGCTGTGCTCATTCAAAGGGTCATGCCATGATAGACGGGTCGCCGTTGGTGCGCCGAATCGCGGTGGTATCGATGGGGTTGGTCGTACTATCCGGCTGTGCCTTGTTTGGAGGACAATCGAAACCGGACTGGGTCGACGGGGTCAGTGCCGCCTATCCGCCCGGTCAATATCTTGTCGGGGTGGGACAGGCGGGGAGTGGCGCGGCAGCCGAGGATCGTGCCTATGCAGCGGTGGCCCGCATTTTCAAGGCCGAGGTGAGTGCACAGTCGAAAGACTGGGAGTCCTACCTGGTGATCGAGCAGCGCGGTTACAGCAGCGATGAACGACGTTTGACGCTCGACAATCTGACCCGTGTGTCGACCGACAAAGTATTGGAGAATGTCCGGATCGTCGATCGGTGGGCCGATGTGAGCAAGGGGATCCAGTATGCCTTGGCGGGGATGCACCGACCTCAAGCAGAGACCGTGTTCATGGAACGCATTACCGAGCTGGACCGATCGATCAGTGACGATGTCGAAGAAGCTCACCGGACCACCGATAAGCTGGCACGAGTCAGAGCACTAAGACGCGCTACCAAAAATCTTGTGCTGCGAGAGACCTATAATGTCGACCTTCGCGTGATTCGACCGAGCGGGCAGGGTACTGCCGCGGGCTACCGCGTGAGCGAACTCACGCACGAACTCGAACAGTTCCTTGCCACGAATCTCGTAGTGGCGGTTGTGGTGACCGGCGACCAAGTTGAACCGGCACAACGTGCTTTGACGGAAGGGTTATTGAAAGAAGGACTCCAAGTCACGAGTCGGCCGTGGGGAGGGGATCGTTCTATGGGCGGCGCCGCCAGCGGTCCATACCCGGAGCTGCTGGTGCGGGGCGTGGTGCGGGTGTGGCCGATCGATGTGCGCGATCCGCAGTTCAAGTTCGTGCGATGGTGCAGCGATTTTGAAGTCATGGATTTGATGAGCCAGCGCGTGGTCGGCTCGTTGTCGAAGGGCGGCAAGGAAGGGCATCTGTCGGATCGTGAGGCGACAGCCAAAGTGGTGCGTGTCATGCAGCAAGAGTTTTCCGCCGATGTGGCGAAGGCCATTGCGGCATATGTGTATGGTGAGTTGGAACTCCCGGCACAGGCGAGTCAGCCTGCGGGATGTCCGCGGGACGGGCTGGCATCTACGCCGGCGTCAGCGTCCCACTAACTGAGAGAAAGGGAGGGTATGGCCAAATCGAAGTCGGAAGCAGGACACACATCAACTCGTGCGCCACGCAGCCGTGGGCGCGGATTGACGGTCACAAAACAGCGGGTTCCCAGTCGGTTGGCGAAGCGCCGACTGGGTGAGCGGCTCAAGAACGACACGGCGTCATTCAATCAAGGCAATCTGGCCGACAAGTTCCGTAAAGAGGGGTATGACGAGCTGCCGCTGGACGAACTCCAGGATCGGCTCTCGAAAATGTCGGGCCCCTTGGCCGCCATCATTCTAAAGGGGAGAGTGTGATCGCATGCCATACTACTATTTCGACTCAACAGCGCTGGTGAAACGCTACAGCATGGAGCGCGGCACACGCATCATCGCCAGGCTCATGGTGAAACGGAGTAAGGTGGCTATTCTGCCGACGTGGTCCGTGACCGATTTTTATACAGCCTTCGCGAATCGAGCCCACCATGGAGACATCACGCGGGACGATTGCTACTCGGTGATCCATAAGTTCGAGAAAGAATCTCAGGAGGGTCTCTACCAGTTCATTGCCCCGACGATGCAGACGTACTTAGCCACGAAAGAACTCGCATTGGAGTATCCTGCGCTCCGAACACCACAAGTATTACACCTGGCGCTGGCGTTGGAGCTCAAGCCTTTGCGACTGACCGTCGTCAGTGCCGACACACAATTGCTGACGGCCTGTCATTCGGCAGGGCTCCATATCATTAATCCTGAGGAGGATTAATGAGAGTGAATGATCGGTCCCGCATTCTCTGATCTACCGCATCTGATATCCCCGCCCGCAAGGGCGGGGTACTTTCCTCGCGCGTCATGCCAGGTGGTCTCTTACGGTACCTGCGCCAACAGTTCCAAGACAGCTTCATTCCATCCCACCGGCCCTATTCCGGGCGCACGAATCATTCCTGCCAGGTGAATATCGGGATCATAGGACCCGTCTGGTTTCTGAACGAGAATGGGGTAGTCCACCATCGCGAGCAGAGGCGCGTCGTTGATGCTGTCCCCGATCCCAACCGTTTCGATTCGTTCCGCCTGTCCCCTCATGCGTTGTTGTCTGTGGTAACAACGTAGGAGCACGGAAGCGGCTTCCCCTTTGTTGTTTTCTCCCATCAGATGAAACAACCGCCCTCCTTTTGTCCATCGAAGCCCCCGGGTGATGATTTGCCGGCAGACTTCTTCGATAAGTGCCTGAGGGCCTTGGAGGAGATAGGGCTCATCGTATTCACGTTGCTTGGCCAGGATAGCGTCGGCATATGGGAGTCCGGTCACCTGCATGATGGCTTCTACAGACAGGTCGCCAAAGCCCTGTAACGGTGTTTCAACAGCATCTTCGATTTGCTTCAGTACATCCCGCAGCATGTGATAGGGAAGGCCTAATTCGATGACTTGGTAGGGCGATTTGGTTCGCATACGTTCGAAGGGGAATTCGAAGAGGCCATGAGGGATGAACACCGCGCCGCCGTTTTCGACAATGAACGGGTCACGGTGGTCGAGGCGTTGGCGAAGCGGCTCCATTTCCGCCCGCGTTTTACTCGAGACCAAGACAAGGGGAATACCCTGCTCGCGGAGCGCAGCAAGGGCTGGAATGGCCGCCTCGTAGGAATAGGTTGTGCCGTCTAGAAGCGAGCCATCCAAGTCTGTATAGACGATCAAATTAGGCATAGTCGTGCATCGCTACCAGTGATGGAGATCATCGACCGTGCCGGATTTTGATCGGACCACAAGCCGTCGTTCCAAGAACCCTTTCGCGAGATCGGCTGCGCCGAGTCCGAATGCAATCGCTCCGGCCAGCACGATTCCTCCCCAAGTAATGCCGAACCCTACGACGACAATGTGTTGGGCAATACCGAGTTGCTCCAGCGCCATGGCCCCCGCGAGAACTTGTATTCCCCAGCGGGAACAGGCCGCGATGAGTCGGGCGGGGGGGGGTAGTCCGGCATTAACGGCGGCAATCAGGACGGCCTGGGATATAAAGTTTGAGAGAAAGTACCCGGCCAGGAGAATCACCGTTGCCGTTATCAGATGGGGCACATAGGCCAACAGTGACTGGGCGAACTGGTTGATCGGAGTCAAATTCAAGGCTCCTAACGCCGCGATCAAGGCCAGCACAATTACTGTCCAATAGATGCCACGACCGATGAGGCGAGAGGGATCGGTTTTGACCCCCCCTCGCAGAAGTGCCGCGTTCACCCCCAGTCGATCACAGAGATGGTCGAATCCGAGCATGCGAAACAGCCGTTCAGCGAAGGATCCGAACACCCACGCGGTTAAGAAGCCCCCGAGCAGGATAATGCCCATGGCAAGCACATAGGGGAGTTCGGTTAGCACCTGACGTCCGAGCAGTTCCAATGGTCCTAGAAGCACCTGGTTAATGAACTCGTTCATGATCACCTCCTGCGTCGGTGGTCGTGGGATGCAACAAGGTCGGCGTTGCGGGTTGCAGTGCCGGCGGTTGCCAACGTTCAACCAGATAGGGTTTCATGTATTCGAACGTGTGGCACAAGGATTCAATCTTCTGTTCTGCCTCCGTAGAGGTCAAACCTTGGGTGGCATAGGCGAACGAGGCGGTCCGACCTAAGTACAACGGGGTGAGGGCTTTCAGGAGGTGCTCGCGAGCCATGATTCGCTTGCGGTACGCGGTGGCCGCGTCGTAGACGACTTGGACCCACAATTCATCGGGGATGCGACACTCGGCGCCGGATGTCCCTTGGAGGTCGCGCAACTGAGCGAACGTGTCGTCGGTCAGGATCTGCCGCCAGATGGGCTCAAGATCGGTGAGGCCTTGCCGATAGTGTGACACCATCCGCTCCACGTTGACGTGGACCGGTTCGACCCCGACCTCGTAGGGAAATCCAAAGAGCGGGACCGGCTGCGACCCCGTCCTATGGGACCAGATGCATTCATGCTGCTCCATTAAGGCGAAGAGCGCCCCCATCACTTGCATCAGCATGGCCGACAGGTCAGCAGCAGGATCTTTTGGATTGTGGATTTTTGCGCCGAGAAAGCTTTGGCAGACCCGTGCGCCGCTTGCTATGGCCTCCGTCGTCATCCAGATATCGATGCCGAACCGCGCCACTTCCGACTCCCACACATGTTGGTCCAGATAGTGGGTCGCGAGTGCACCGGAAAAACCAAACTCCCCGCCGATGGGTTGGCGGACTCGTTGCCCGTAGAGCGCTCTGGTGAGCGGGTAAGCCAGACTGTTCGTGATCGTCCCATCGTACTTGTGGCGCAGATAGTAGGGAGCGACGTAGTCATAGCCCTCCTCCATAATTGGGCGGAGTAACAATTCGATCCATTCCGGTGAAATGCTGCGGAGGTCCGCATCGACCACTGCGCATGCTCTGGTCTTCAGTCGTCGCGCAATCTCGAAGATCGTCCGGAACGCACTGCCTTTTCCTGGAATGCCATGGTAAGGGGTCACGATCCGATGCAGGACGCTTTGCTGGTCACCGATGAAAAGGTGTTGGAAGTCGATGGCGGTGCGGGCGACGATCGCCGGTGTCCCATCCGAAGAGCCCCCGTCTGAGTTGACCAGGACAGCGCGACGACCAGGAAAGTGTTTGGCGAGGCCGACACTCACGGCCCGCACGACGTGTCCAACCGTGTCTGCGTTGTTGTAGCTTGGGATCCCGACAAGAATCTCCGCCGAGCCAATATCTTGGATGCGCGCTTCAGTCGGCGCAGTGAGTGGTGTGATGCCGTTGTTCATGATGGAATGGCTGCTGGTTCAGATGTGGGGTCCCAGACGTGATCCGCTTCGACGGCCTCAACCAGGCGATCGAAAATATCGGGCACGGCATGGGTCACTCGACTCCAGTTAGAAATCATGGGGACACCAAGCGGATCGTCGAGAAACCCGTCGGTGGCCATTTTCATGCCTTTCAAGAAGACTTCAACGGCTGTCCGTTCTTGGTGGCGGTCAAACGTGAGGCTATTGATGGCCGCGTCATTTTCGTAACGGCTGATCGCTTCCTGAGCGGCTTGTAAATATGTCGCCCGTAAGGTTTTGAGTACCCCGTCAGATAGGATCACGGCTTCGCTCGCCAGGTTTCTGAAGAGCGATTTTGTGATATCGACACACATTTTAAGGAGGCCGGCATCGGGATTATGATCCGAGAGTGCTTGGTGTTTGTGGTCATAGGCATCGGCAATATCGGCTTGGCAAATGCGACGCAAGGCACAGTTCCGATAGACCTCCGCAAGGACACCGATTTCAAGACCCCAGTCACCTGGAATTCTGTTCGTCCAGGCCAGGTCCCGCACCATGGCGAATTCACCGGCCAGAGGGTAGCGAAAGCTATCAAGAAACGTCAGGAGCGCATGCGGTCCAACGAGCTGTTGAAGGCTCCGGATCATGGGGGTGATGAACAGGCGTGTCACCCGGCCATGGAGCCGGTCGGTGACGCGGCTGTAATAGCCTTTGCAGAATTCATAGCCGAGATTCGGATTGGCGATGGGATAGCAGAGACGAGCCAAGTATTCCCGGCTGTAACTTGAAATATCGCAGTCGTGGAGTGCGATAACCTGACTGTGGTTTCTGGCCAGCACATAACCAAAGGCTGTCCAACAACCTCGTCCCTTACCCTGCAGGCCGATATCGAGGTTGTGATCGACCAAAAGCTTGAGGATGGCTTGGATGCGCGCACCGTCATTCCAGATGAGGCGCACCCGCTGAGGGAGTACAGAAAAGAATTGTTTCGCCATGCGAAACTCCAAGGCTGAGGCGCGATCCAGCGAGATGACAATTTCCTCGAGGTACGACACTCGCTTGAGCGTGTCCACGATGGTCTTCAATGCCGGGCGTCCTAATTCTGCATAGAGAGAGGGGAGGACCAGGGCAATGGGATTGACCCGGCCATATCGGAGCAACTCTCGCTCCAGTTGATCGACGTTTGACTGTCCCAGGCGGTGAAGCACTGTGACGACACCGTTTTGGTAGAAGTCCGACATCGGGAGCCTCCGATGAGCAACTCGCCTGAAAGGCCGGGCAATGAGATGCAGCGGGATCAGGAGCGGGCGTCAGAGACGTGCGCTGCATTCAGGGCAGCGTCGGTTAAGTATATTGACCAATTGTGCACGTGATGTGCCAATAGGGATCGCCTTAAATGTTGGATGTTCGAGGGGCGAATCAGTTGAGAGGTGAAGAGGATGGTGGCGAAACCCTTCACTTTCAAGAGGGTTGATTTGGTTTGTTTGGTTTATCTTGTTTGTTTGGTTGAACGAAACTAACCAGATGAACCACATCAACCAGACAAACCAAACAAACCAATCAACTACGGGCGATCGGTAGAGAGCCGTTTGGCGAGGCGGTGGGCCAGTCGGACCATGCCTGCTGAGCGATCGGCTGGATCAAGCAGCACATTCATGACATACAGATGGCTGGAGTCGGCCAAAGCGGTGGAGAGTCCTCGCTCGAACTCTCCTTGGGTGGCGATCCGCATGCCGACTCCGCCGCCGATCATGTCGCAAATCCGTTCATAACGCCATTCGTGGACGTCGTTAAAAGGGCCTTCGAGAATTTCTCGTTCAGTGGAGTAGCCGCGATTGTTCAGTACGACGACGATTGGCGTTTGACCATATCTGACGGCGGTCGAGAGTTCTGTTCCGGTCATTTGAAACGCGCCGTCGCCGACGAGTACGATCGGTCGAAGGGTGGGATCGGCAAACGAAGCGCCCACGGCTGCCGGAACGGCAAATCCCATCGAGGTGTAATAGGCCGGAGAAATGAACTCGAATCGCCCGTGGACATGGAGATCGGCTGCAGCAAAGAGCGATTCTCCGACGTCGGCGATCACGAGGGTGTGTTCATCTAACACACTATCGAGGTGCCGGAAGAGTCCATTCAAGGTCACGGGGGCATCCGGCGAAATTGTACCTTGTACCACGGAGAGGGGTGCCGGCAGTGGGCGGGAAGGAAACGAAGGGAGCTGATGGCTTACCAGTGCCTTCACGAAGTCTTGAAAACGGATTGCATCGTAGCGGTGGTGTTTGATGGCCACTCGATCGGCTGTCGCGTGAATCGTGCGGCCTTCCGTCAGCAAGGGTGAATCAGCATTGAGATCCTCGACATCGGATAAGATCGATCCCAGGATCAGCAGGCAGTCAGATGCGTTGATGAACTGTTGGATCTCGTCACGTGCGATGAGACCTCCATATACCCCGACGTAGAGTGGGTGATCTTCACGGATAATGGACTTGCCGAGCAAAGTTGAGGCGATGGGGACATTGAGCTGTTCAACCAGGCGAATCAGATCATCTTGCAGGCCGAATCGCCCGATCTCTGCACCGGCTAAGATGGCAGGCCGGCTGGCCGAGGTCAACATGGCGCGGACTTCAGCGATGGCTTCATCCAGCGCGGCTGTATCGCTTGGCTCATCGTCGAGGCACAAGGGTCGTAACGGGTTTACCAGTGGCGTATGCACGAGATCGCGAGGGATTTCGATATAGATCGGGCGGCGATAGCGTAATAGGGCTGCAAAGGCTCGATCCATTTCTCGTTCGGCAGTTGAAGGATCGTCCAGGGAGATGGCGGCCACCGTGATCTTCTCGAAGACATCGCGTTGTGTGGAAAAATCCCGCACCATATGGTGCAGGTAGGGTGTCCGAACACGTTCTGAGAGTCCCGGTGATCCGGTGAGCAGCACCACTGGCGACCGTTCTGCATAGGCGCAGGCGATCGCGTTCACAGTATTGAGTCCACCGACACAATAGGTCACACAGACCGCTCCGATGCCGTTGATACGCGCGTAGGCATCCGCTGCGAACCCCGCACAGTCCTCTCGCGTGGTCCCAACATGTTGAATCGGTGACGCTTCGATCAATTGGTAGAGGCTGAGAACATAGTCGCCGGGGATTCCAAAGATATGACGAACTCCCAACTGGTGGAGTCGATCAATCACGGCAGAACCGAAGGTCGGTATTCGTTTCATCATTGAGCTTCCTGGTTTATGAAGCGAAAAACATGTGGCATTTCATGCGCAGGCGCAGCAAACCACAGTGCGGGTCAGCCGTCAAGCAAGCAATGGCGTTCAGGAGGACTTGACGTTCGGTTCGCGTCGTTGGATAAGTACGCCATGGCTCTTCACCATGACAATCCGCGCGGGCGTGTTCGCCTCTCTCGTACATGCGCGATCGAGACATTGGGGCATCTCTGGATCTATGCCGGTTATGTCGAGGAGGTCATCGGCGACGTGGTCTCTGGCGATGTAGTCGATGTCATGGCGCCGAATGGACGATTCTATGCCAGAGGGCTCTACAATCCTGCATCAAAAATCCGCGTGCGGATCCTGACCTTCGACGACGAACCCATTACAGAACAGTTTTGGAGGGGACGCCTTGCGCAGGCCGTCAGGCTGCGTCGGCGAATCGTCAGCGGTACGAATGCGTATCGTCTCATCTATGGAGAAGCAGATCGATTGCCTGGCTTGATTGTGGATCGGTATGACGATGTTTTGGTTATGCAGACCCTCTCCTTCGGTATGGATCGCCGAAAAGACCTACTGGCCGATCTCCTCTGTCAGGAATCCGGAACCACGCGCGTATATCTGCGCAACGATGCCAAGAGTCGCACGTTGGAGGGGCTGCCGATGGAAAGGGGATTTCTCCGAGGGGATGGTGCGACCACGGTCGAAATCCAGGAGGGGCCGGCTCAATTTCTCGTCGATATCGAACGAGGGCAGAAAACCGGTTGGTTTTGCGATCAACGAGAGAATCGACTGGTCTCCGCACAGTTCGCGGCCGGCGCGGAAGCGCTCGAGGTGTTTGCTCATACTGGAGCGTTTGGGATTCATGCTGCGCTCGCGGGAGCGAAGTCGGTTGAAGGGCTGGATGTGAGTGAAGAGGCCCTGGCGCTCGCCCGTAACCATGCGGTGTTAAACAATGTGGCCGATCGGTGTGTCTATCGAATAGCTGATGCATTTGAGGAGATGCGAAAGTTGGAACGGGTGGGGCGCCGCTATGATCTAGTAATGCTCGATCCACCGGCTTTTGCCCGCAGTAAACAGGCCGTACCCCGTGCCCTCGCCGGATACAAAGATGTGAATCTGCTTGGAATACGGCTCACCAAACCGGAGGGATTCCTGGTCACGAGTTCTTGTTCCCATCATGTGACCGAACAGGAATTGTGGACTAGTGTCCGTCTTGCTGCGAGAGATGCGAAGCGGCAGGTTCGCCTGCTAGAACAGCGTGGGCAATCCAGCGACCATCCCGTCCTCGCCACCATGCCGGAAACGCGATACTTGAAATGTTTTATCCTGCAAGTAATGTGAGCGTGACAAGCGAGACGTGCGCGAGAGGCGCGACTCGAACTTCGAACTCCTCTGGCTCGCTGGTCCCGCTTTTCTCGCCAGTCCCGCACGGATAACTAATCGTTCGGTGGTTCAAAATGGCCAGATGGGCGATTCTGCCAGGGGATCGTCGCCTGTTTGGCTTGTTTGACGAGGCTGCGCAAATTCACTTCCGCTGCGCGGAGCAGCTTCGGTTCGCCGCTTTGCATGATGGCGGTCAGCAGGACGTACAGCGTACGATCCATTCGTGATCCGGTGAGAATTCGTTCTGTGACAGGATCAGGGCCTGCGGGGGTGGAGCTGTCACCTTCCTCTGGATCGTCAAACAAGGTACGAAACGAGGTCGGATGGCTGAAGAGCCATGCAGGAGGGATCTTCATTGCGGCGGCAAGCGTTTCGAGTTGCGAAGCAGAGGGGTCAAGCTCTCCCGCTTCAATTTCCTCTAACGTGTGAGGCAGCAATTGAGATTCGGCTGCCAAGTCGTCGACGGAATGACCTCGCGAGATACGCCAGGCTTGAATCTGTTGACCGAGCACCATGGCAAGATGGTACAGAAATTGGAGCCCTTTCCGCAACCTCCCTCTATCGGTCTATCGCGCGATACGCCTTGAAACGCAATGGCTTATGTGTATTTTCCCTCGGTGGAAGATGAGCAATGAAATCAGGTATAATGCCTCTCCTAGTTCAAGCTTGACCCAGTGAGGAGGCGTATCATGTTAGGCACAGATATTCGCGGAATAATCGCAGAAGAAGAAGAAGTTCAGCGCCGTAAGGACGCCTTGAAATCTCTCTTAAGCATGCGTTCCAAGCAGTTGCGGGAGTCGTTGGAACAGCGGATCAAGCGGGCTCGAATTTGTGGAGATTGGATTCAGCTTTCTCAAGAAGAGTGTGCCACGCTTCACAAGCGTGAAAAACTCCATCTCAAGTCTCAGTTCGACAAGCTGCAGCACGAGCAGGATCGAACCAGAGGAAAGTTGACCGCGCTGAAACGAGCGAAGGCGCGAGCCCAGCGAATTCGTGCTGCCGAAGCTGCATCAGGGCGGAAACGTCGCTGAACTAGTTCTGGTCCATTATGACGCAATAGCGTGGTTGCCTCATTTCCTCTCCTGACGCGCTCACAAGGGGCGCACATTCGTGAACTCCTTCTCGATAGACGTGTACGTGTACAGGAGGGCGCCTTCGTCGTCGAAGGCGCCCATGCCGTTCGAGATCTCCTGACTCGGTATCCTGCACAGGTTCTCACAATCATCACTGCACAGGGTTATCTACCCAAAGAGGCACAGAGCGATCGGCTGATTCGCCTTGGCTCCTCAGCACGACAGTATTCCTGTACAGACCTTCAGTTTTCAAAAGTATCTGATCTGGACGTGCCGCAGGGCATCCTCGCAGTGGTGCGGCAACCCACATGGGATGAAGAGGCGGTGCGTAGACAGCCGACTGTCTTGGGGATTTTTGGAGAGCAGCTGCAAGATCCCGCGAATGTTGGGGCCATTATTCGGACGGCGGCCGCTCTCAATCTGAGCGGCCTATGGCTCACACCGGAATCCGCCGATGTGTATCACCCCAAAGTAGTTCGTGCAACGAGCGGGGCGTTGCTCGCGCTGCCGATCTTTTCCGCCAAGGATATGTCAGGATTAATCCGGCAAGGTTGCCGGATTTTTGCAGCAGAAGTGACAGGGCCTAAGACCACTTCGATCGATGAGATTCATCATGCACCACGGAAACTCATCCTTGCTGTCGGGAATGAAAGCCGCGGCTTGTCAGCTCTGACCCGCAAGCAGGCCACCACTCGATTTACCATCCCTCTTAGCCGCGACGTAGAATCCCTCAATGTTGCAGCGACCGTAGCCATTGCCACGTTCTACTTTTCTCGACTTCCCAAAGAAACATGACCCAGCCCCATTCGCGGGTGCGAACATTTCTGTGACACGGTACCAACCTAATCGTGGGAGAAACATATATGTCCACCTGAACAACCGAGACCCCGACCGATTTTCTCAGCGTATGGCGTTTTTTGAGATCGAAGGATCGAAGGCACGGGAAGTCTACGGAGTATCTCGATAGCCTGGCTTTTAGGTAGGGGAGGCGTGGGTTCGCTGTACTTGAGCTTCCGGCAGGGTTTGCGCCTAAGCTACTTGTGAAAGGGGCTTAGCTTAGCTATCGAAAACATTTCTCCGCTCTCCGTAGGAGGTCTTTCGCAGCTTCTTCGATCAGCTAACCCTGTTGTTCAAATTCCGTAAATACTTCCCGGTCTATATACGTATGAGCGTTCAAGACTATATGGTTCACTTCTGCAAACGCTTTGGCGCCCCAAAAGGTCCAGAATCTGGCAGCTAGCGATCGCATGGTGGTCGTAGATCCGTCGTTGGCAATGTAGCGAATGCCAGCTTCATCCTGCTTCTTCGATCCGGCAAAGATTACAAACAGCGTCTGCTTTTTCTTTCGTGGCAGCGCGCCGTCATCATTGATCAATTCCACTTCGGCAACATTCCCTTCTTATCTTAAAAGTTGCGTACAGGGTGGGGGCTTCTGATCCGTTCCAGTTTCCTGTATTGCCTTTTGCTAAATACTTTCGTTCTGACAGGAACCCATGCAGTCACCTATCGCACATCCTTCCCCCTTTTTTCTATACATCTTTAGTAGGTCTTTCCACGTATCCTCAGGACTCGAAGCCTAGAAGTGGAATGTCCAGTGTCTTGCCTGCCGGTACTTCCAAAGAAGATTATGACCCGCTTCTTCTGCAGTTCGTTTCGCTACTTCTCCTCATTCATCGAGAGATAATCGATCTCTCGCAAGAGACGAGTGCGGCTAGAATACTGGCTGTTTTCGTGTCTTCGAGGAGGGCGGACTGGCTATTGGGAGGCGATGGCAGGATGCCGTGATGCGATTGGACACCTTCACGAGAACCGATCTATCGGAAGAGTTCGCGGATGAGGCGTCCGTCTTCTATCTATATAGAATAGAGCGCATTCAGACTCTCGCAAGTAGTGGAAACATGGTGCCGAGGGACAGAATTGAACTGTCGACACCAGCCTTTTCAGTGCATCAACAAAATGAACAGAAACAACAACTTGCCACTAAAAGACGGTGCAAAAAGTGACATTTAGAGTCATAGAATATCAATGGGTTACAGAGTCAGGTGCCACTGGTGGCACTTGCGTGAATCACGACTGCGATATTGTTTGTGAGGCGCTGACGCATCACGCGCAAGCAGAGAGAACGACCATATGTGAGCGACACCGGAGAGCAGCGGTTTAATAATCTGTTCCTGTCTCTTCAAATCAGCGGCGGTCGGCCTTCCATGAAGCCGTCGGTAGCTTGTGGGTTAGATGTGTAGCCTCATGCTACCAGACTTCTCTCACCGCAAGCAGTGATAGTTACCCGTCAAGTAGCCGGTTTCGTTCGCTTCCAATTCCTGGTTCGGATGCTCACAAGCCGGTGGTACAACTTGTTGTTGCCATTTCTCTCGTAAGGCCGTGGCTTCAGTCTTCGTCATGCCACCCGTTTCTCATCCTGCTATGGCGGGGTCGGAATGACTCTCTTGTCCAAGGCATGGAGAAAATTGATGATGACGACCTCGCGCTCTTTGGCAGTGAGCCCGTTGCTTCGATGAGAGAATTCAACGAATCCTCCGCAGACGCGCATAAACTCCTGGATCTCTGGACGCAAAATCAGTTCCATTCTCAATCCTTTCATCCTGCAAGGCAGGCCCAATCTCCCCAGTTCGGTGGAGATCATCGAAGAGAAATCGTGCAGGGACTTTGGGAGTTGCTTTGACAGCTAGGTCACGAGGGGCCACAGATACCTGGCCACAGGTGCCCCGCAGAGATTGCAGACATAGTTGCCCGTCAAATAACCCTGTGCATTCCCTCCCAACTCCAAGACTAAGTGCTCACATCGCGTGCGACAAGCTCGCTGTTTCCATTGCACCTGTAGCGCAACCCCTTGACTCATCGTCATCATACACCCCCTTGTCCGACCCTGAGTTCTGAATCGGTAAAATCTTCCAGGCCGATGTAGGTATGATTGTTCAACATGACGCGGCTCACGTCGGCAAACTCTTTTGCGTCAGCAACGCTATGGAACCTAGCCGCTTTCGATCTCAGTATGGTTGAGTAGCCATCCAGGGCGAGGTAGCAAGCGCCGGATGCTACCTGCATCTGCGGGCCAGCGAATATCACATACCGTGCATGTTTCGTCTTCGCCATACTTCCATCTCCTATCGAAGGGGGGGTATTTTCGCGCACATAATGCCCAGCCCTGTTCCGAGTGAGAACTAGGAAATACCCTAGATGTGATGTGATTAGTGATATCAAACAGGTCTAAAATTGTGTCAACTCGCGCGTAAGGACGCCATGTCCTGGTCTGTTAATCATGCAATTCGTTCGGATGGAAGCGCATGCGCTTTCTTGTCCGACCACAGCCCTTAACTATCCCGCTCCCAAAGAGCGATCGCGTGCCAGATCTGCTTGGTCCGCTTCTTCCCTATTACTGCGATCATCTGCGACTGTGACATATCCTTGATCGTCACCCAAACCGCAACCAAGAAAAGACTGCCATCGTGCCCAAGGCGGGATTTGATTTCGGGAGAATTCAGTGCTTTGAATGTTGATACGGGTTTTGAAGGTTTATCTATGGGAATTCAATGGACGATCTGAGAACTCAATGTATTAGCGTATTAGCCTGAGTGAATTCTGGCGAGCTTGAGTGAGGTGGTGAAAGACTTTCCTCAACCGCTCGTCGCAAGTATCGGTGCCGAAGGCGGGATTTGATTGGGGGATTTAGCCAGGGTTTGTCGCTTTATCGGAGACATTCAACATTTTATGACGTGAGAAGAGAACGGAGGAGGGAGAAACCGTATGCAGGTGTACGTCTGAGCAGCGCTGAACTATCTTCCTTATGTGTGCGGAGCCTCATGGACGACGGCATGGATCGTTTGATACAGCTGATCGACGGCCGCCTCCTTCGTCAGCAACCGGACCGCGCCCGCCTTCATCATGGCTTCCTGGTTTTCCCCGCCCGCGTTTACCGAGAGACCAATGATAATGGTGTCGGGACGGGACGCCTTGATCTGGGCTGTGGCTTGAATACCATTCATCTTCGGCATGTTGATGTCCATGATGACCACGTGAGGCCTGAGCAGATCGACGGCATGCACCGCTTCCAGACCGTCCCGAGCTTCCCCCACAACTTCAAGATCCTCATAACTTGCAAGCACCGATCGCAGTCCTTCGCGTACCATCACATGATCATCGACCAAGAGCACCTGCACGACATTGTTCTTTGGCATGCTCCTTCTCATGGGTGGTGTGTCCGAACTCTGTCCTTGCATAAGTTCTTGGGTCGCCAAGGCCTCATCGCGTACCCCATTCCTACTACAATCGGAGAGGGGCAAGGTCAGTATGGCTTTAGTCCCTTGTCCGGGGGCCGATTCAAGCTCAAAAGAACCGCCCAACGATTTCATGCGTTCTCGTATACTAAATAAACCAAACGTGGAGGAGGACACTCCACGAGGGATCGCCGCCGCCACATTAAAGCCCGCGCCTTGATCACTCACTTCTATGCGCAATTGCTCATGTCGCTGTTCCAGGATGACGGCAGCTTGTCCGATCCCGGCATGCTTCGCCGCGTTAAATAACAACTCTCGGACCGACTGGAACAACAGGACGGCTTGGTCCTCCGGCAGCGTGAGACCCTCTGTACGCACCGTCACGGTGACGACCAGCGCATACTTTTCCATATACTCGCCGAGCCATTTCAACCCAGCCGGCAAGCCGTACTCATGCAACACGGGCGGACTCAATTCCGCCACCAAGTTGCGTGTGTATTGCAGCGCCTCCGAGAGCACCTCATCAGTTTGATTGATCATCTCGGCGCACGCCGGAATAGACTTGACCAGCAGTTTACTTTGCCCGAGCTTCATCTTGCTGTACACCAAGATTTGCTGCAGATGATCGTGCAATTCCGTGGCCAGACGGTGGCGCTCCCGTTGTTCCGTCAAATTGAGCTCGGTCGCCAGTGCACGGAGCCGCTGCTGTGACTCATTCAATTCCTGGGTCCGAGCCTCCACCCGGCCCTCCAACTCCTGGGTCAATACGCGCAAGGCGTTTTCAGCCCGCGTGCGCGCCGTGATGTCGCGCGCCACTCGGGATGTGCCGATCATCCGGCCTTGGGCATCGATGAGGGGCGACACACTGAGCAAGATGTTGATCACTCTCCCATCCTTGCAGCGGCGGAGGGTGACATAAGGCTCGAGAGACGCGCCCTGTCCCATGCTCCTCTTGGTACCCGACTCTTCATCGACCTGTTCGGCCGGTATCAGCATCGTGTTCGGCTGGCCGATCGCCTCTGCCCGGGTGTAGCCAAACAGTCGCTCCGCACCCCCATTCCAACTGGTAATGAGTCCGTCGAGGTCCAGGCTCACAATGGCATCGTCAGAGGATTCGATGATCGCCGCCGATCGCTCGTATTGACGGGTGCGGTGGGTTTCCTGAAGTAAGGCGTCTCCGAGGACTTGCAGCAGCTCGCCATGGAGTAATAACCGCCGGCTGGGGACCGGCGCTTGCTGGCGCACGACGTCCCACAGGTGCGCATAGGCAATCCCAGCGTGGCGCGCCAGGCCCTGAAGGTCCGATGCGTGCGCGAAATCCGCGAAGACATAGCCACCGACCACCGCCCCGACGATCTGCCCGTCGAGCACCAGCGAGGTGCCCACCGTGGCCAACCCATGGACCTGGGACACCGTCACGGCGGGCCTGGTGTCGCTTTGCGCGAGACAGCGGTGCACGCATTCCAGAAACATACCAGGGTCGTAGCCTCTCTCACTGAATAATTGGAACAAGGGTGTCGGATGGAGGGGGCCTAAGACCAGACGCCCGTTGGCGTCAAACACTTGGATGGTCAGATGAGTGACGCCGGCATACTTCTCCAGCGCAGTTGCCCACGGATCGGGGGCAAAGAGCACGTCAGGGGCGGGATGGTTCACGCCCAGTCTCCAATCTCTCGCTGGCCGGGCGTATCGAGCGGCGCTCGGGTGAGCGCGACACGAGCCCGCCGTAGGTAGAGAAGGGATGCTGCTCGGCCGGTACGCGTAGCGCCTGCGGAAGCACATGCATGCCCTGCCCATTGAGAATTTCCACTTCGTGCGTCGTGCGGTTGACGGGATTGGCACGCATCTTGGCGACCGTGAGACCCAGGCGAAACGTGTCGCCGAGCTCGACCCAGTTCAGGAGGAGAATGTTGTCCACCAGAGAACTCATCGCGAAGCCGCCCATCATCGACGTCATCCCGAGCATCTCTGGATTCTCGTGGTTGTACACCGCCCCGATCTGATGCTCCTTCATGAGGGCCACGAGGCCATGAAAGAAATCTCGAAAGAGCCTCCCCTCCGTGCCAAAGTTGGTTCCATAGGTAGACAAACTGTCAATCAGCACTCGCGTGGGCTTGAACTCTTCCACCAATTGCTCGATATGGTTGAAATGCACATCCACCTCAATTTCTTGCGGCGGATCATACTCGACACGAAGCAGGCCACGATCGATCGCCGCCTGAAGGTCGATGCCAATGACGGCGGCGTTGCGGATGATTTGTTCCACCTGTTCATCCAGGCTGAGCATCAAGCAGCGTTCGCCGCGCCGCACGCCCTCCGCGAGATACTGCAGTCCCATCACGCTCTTGCCGACGCCGGAGATGCCCGCCACCACCGTGGTGCTCCCCACAAAGTATCCTCCGTTGGTAAGCGCGTCGAGGCCAGGGACGCCTGTCGAGATGCGCGTAGTCGGGTCGTACGCCGCCGCATGGTCGCGTTGAACGCCTCGCGGCGCCTGAACGCGGCGGTAGACGTGAAGTCCTTTGCCATCGTGAATCCGAAACGTATGGCGGCCCATCTGGTAGGACTGGCCGCGCGATTTTACGACTTCCAGCGATCGGGTGACGGCGCGCAGGTTGTCCTCCATCCTGAGCCGGATCACGGTATCGGCAATCGACTCCTCGGGCAGGGACCCATTTTGGCTTAAGGTGGTATAGGCGGACGCTTCAATGGCCAGCGCGGCGGTGAGGTTTTCGCGCTGCAACCCCTCCGTGAACACATGAAATCCCGAGCGCGTCTCTGGCGTGCCGTTGCCCATCAGCCGCGCGATGCCATCGACGAAGATGCGGCGCGCGCCGATCTTGGCGGCCTCTTCGAGCAGGACACTGTCCGCTTGTTGCAGCTCCTGCCGCAACACGTCGCGGGTCGTGAACACAATTCTCAACCGGTTCGCGCGTTCCAGTTCGCGCAGGTCCCAGCCGAAGCGCTGTGCATCCCGAATGATCTTCTCCGGCGAGACCTCGAACACCACAATGAGGCCTGGTTCGTCGAACTGGCTGGCCCCCCGGTAGATGAACTCCACCCCGAGCGTGGTCTTGCCACAGCCAATCGCGCCTTCAAGCAGGATCACGTTGCCCCGCGGTATCCCGCCGGATAAAATCTTATCGAACCCCGCGATGCCGGTTTGTACGAGATCAGAGTCAGGCATACATGGCTCTCCGTTTCCTGGGGACGTTACCCCCCCCATTTCACCAACGTGAGTGAAGGAGTCGCAGCCAGCTGCTCTGGACTGGACCTGGGCTCGTTCAGAATATCAAGAATTCCCTGCCGTCCTGATCGCGTCGTTGCCAATGTCAGCAACGCCCTCACGCCTCCCCCCTGCGGGCCATCGAGCAGGAGCAGATACATCCGCGCGGCGTGCCCGGACTGCTGAGCCGTCCGCCCGAGGAGCCCGGCGTCAATAAAGGCCTCGAGCGCTCTGGCGATATCCTTCAGGGCATAGCCCACAAATCCCGCCAGTTGTTCGCTGGTCAGCAATGTTCGCGGATGCCGATGCAGAAAGGTCAGGAGATCCAGATCACAGGCGCTTTGAATGATCGGCGTGCGCGCCAGCAATCGTTGCGTCTCTTGGGAGGGGAGAGATGAGTCCATGGGCATATCCTCCACGTGCTCGGCGCGGGCTCTATAGCCATCCTGGTGAACCAACCTCAAGAAAGGAGGGTGAGCGTTCACAATGGCCGACCGTATACGCGTTGTCAAGTGCATCTTCAACATCTTATCAGCTCGGTCACGCGTGGATTCAAGGTGACAATCGATGCGCTTGTAAAGCTCAGACGCCCCATCATTCAGGGCTAGGACTATCCCGAGCTCCATGAACCGAGTTTTCTGAGACAGTGTCCGCGAACCTGAAGCTGGTTCGCGACGTGGTCGATGACCTGGAGTAGGCCATATCGGTCTAAACCCTGCACTTCCAATCCGCTATGATAAGGGAAGTGTGAACCTCAACGTGCATCCCTTCCCAGGGTCTGAAGTAACCCAAATGCGCCCCTTATGGGATTCAACGATCCACTTGGCAATAAACAAGCCGAGGCCGAGGCCATGATGGTCGGCCACGTTGAGCTGCGAGAACCTCTCAAAAATTTGCGCCTGTGCCTCTTGGGGAATTCCTGGTCCATCGTCGGTTACCGACATTTCAACTGTCGCCTCGTGTTTCCGTGCAGACAGCACAATGGTGCCTCCATTGGGCGTGAACTTCAGTGAGTTTCCAATCAAATTGGATAACACCTGAAGAATTCTGTCGTGATCAATGCTGGCGAATATCGGCTCAGCGTCGGTGTCAAGGGTCATGACACATGACTTACTTGAAACGACCGGGGCAAATAGGGCCACGCATTCCTGTAGCAAGGTGCACAGGTCAATCTTTGCAGGCTTCAGGTTGAGCTTGCCCTGCGCCATTCGCTCAACATCCAGCAGATCGCTGATCATCCGGTCCATGCTCGCGGCGCTCTGCTCGATTCGTCCAAGGTTTTTGAGAAGGCTACCGGTATCAACCGTGCCTTTGGCGAGGTCTCTTTGCATCACTCGCGTGCTGATTAAAATAGCAGCGGTTGGATTTTTTAAGTCGTGACTGACAATCGAGAGATATTGATCCCTCGTCACAAGGGCAGCTTGCGTGGTCTCCAGCAGGGTGGTGGTGTGCTCCACCTCTAAATCGAGACGGGTTCGTTCCTTGCGCAGATTGCCGTTTGTTGCGTGACGCTCTTGTTCAAGAAGCGAATCGGCGATCACTTTGTTTTGCGACTGCTCCTGTGTCCGAGCCCGATCTTGTACTTCTCGTTCGACAAGGAGGGCCTGGTCAACCTGTTCCCGCTCCTGAGTCAATATGTCATCGACCAATTGTGAAGCGTGAGTATCCGTTCCGCCAAGTTGATGTTCCTTTTCCCGGTCCACTTCCTCTCGCTGGCTTTCAACTTTTTGATCGACCGCAAGGCGAGTCAACCGGATAACCTCACTGGTCTCATCTTCGACCAACTTACCTTGTCCTTCGAGGAATTCGTCAGTTTTCTCACGTTCCTCCTCCAAGCTCTTGTCGGTTATAGTGCGCAGCTTTCTCACTGCCTGTGCTTTGGGCGTTTCCATAAGTGGTTCTCAGCATATCAGGGGACCCCAGCACATGGAGCTAGGGTTTGCCCTGGCTGGATAAACTCCTCTACGACAGTTTTTAAAGCCCCCAACTTGTAAGGGAGTGCCGTTGGAACGGAATCGTTCATGCCGGTGACTTGCGCATAAGCCCGCTGGTACTGACACGTAGGATCACCATTTGTCACATGCTTCTTCGGCTATGCGCGCTGCACAGCTCGATAGATAGCCTGCTGGCCTTTCTTACGTAACATTCAGAATTTCTATCTCGGGTACCCCGCAGTTACATTCCTTCGGGTTGCTTCGTGACCGTTGTCCCTAAGAGTCCCTAACTGTCCTAAGCAGGCCTAAGCAGGGTACTTCCTCCACACATCTCACAGCGGTATGGTCAGCGCCGTGCTGCACCGCACCAACAGAAAGGACTGGGCATGAAAAAGGAGTTGCTCACGGTGAAGGAATTGGCGGCGGAACTCCGCATGAGTCTTAAGTCGATCCAACGGGCCTATCGCAAGGAGGAGATCCCCGTGCAGTGGCTAGGTCGCATGGCGCGGTTCGATCTCGCGAAAGTTCGACGGGCGATGGAATACAACGGACGCAGCTGCATGCGTCGTCTCAACGGCAACTCGACACCGCAGGGCGCGATCGCCGGCGCCAGCCGGCGGCGCGCCCTGAACAGCCCCCGTTCGGTAAAACGGGGGCGGAATTTCCACGGTTTCTAACGGAGGATCACATGAGTATCTGGACCT
>JBGTCI010000024.1:0-52354 GCA_041748925.1 Nitrospiraceae bacterium
ACCGCACTTCATCGCCGATGTTGACGATCAGATCGGCGGGGTGTGGCTCTTGTTCAATCTTCACGGTATGAATCTCTCCACTCCGTGAAGTTTGCGGCCCTGCACAGGCCGTCAAACCCACAGACAACGCGATTCCGACCACTGCCCACACATACCTCTGTCTCATATTCACCTCCTTCTGTGAGTTGAAAATCATCCATCCGCCCGTTCCACACGCGACATCATCGCGCGACGCCATAAGTGTATTCTGCCTACCCAGATATCGTTAAGCAAGACGCAAGCTCAACACTCCGCCGAGAGCAACTCCGTTTTCAGCGTGGCGAAAAAGCTCTATTCGCGCCGCATTGTCGGCTGGGCGAGGGGATGAGCAGATGACTACGACACGACTCTTCAGCGCGATGAATGATCCGCATCCTCAGCGAGACCGCCGTGTCAGGGACCATCTCGTCCGATTCATAATAATAGGCACCTTCTTGTGGGACAGGGTGTTAACGATGGTGGCAACTTCTTCAGGAACGTTGATGCCGATTTGCTTGAGGACGCCAGTATAAGAAGCAGGCCCTGTCTTTGGCCCCTAGGAAGAACCCTAGCGAGGCCGTGAGGACACCAATTGTAGGGTGAACCATTGAAGGGTAGAACGCGTGTAGAAAACACTAACTCAAAGGGAGGAACCACCATGCAATCATCGGATGGGTATGAATCAGGAAATCTCGCGGGATTTTTTGTAGGCGCATTGGTCGGCGCGGGTATTGCCCTGCTGTTCGCCCCACAGGCAGGCGCGCAGCTGCGCGGGTTGCTTCGCGACGCTGCGGGAAGCGCAAAAGATGAAGCCAAAAAAGCCATCGATCACGGCGCAGAGGTGTTAGGTAGCGCCGTGACACATGGTCGAGAATTTGTCGAGAAGGGCGAGGAGGCTCTGCGGGAGACCGGTCGCCAAGCAGAGGAATTTGGGGTGGCGGGAAGGAAGGCGTTCAATCAGACAAAGGACGAACTGGCGTCGCAACGTCGCTAAGGGCACCGTTGTGGTTAGGGAGGTTCCGATGAAACTGGCAGACAAAACTGTAGCGATGGAAGCAGTGTGCCCGTTAAAAGCTCGACGAGCGAGGTAGCTGGTGAAGCACCTGGGTCAAGGGCTGGAGAATTAATCGGAAAGGGCATCTGGAGAGGCTCTATATCTGCAGGCAGGCCTTTGCAAACAAAGTTAAACGCCTGATGCAGGGACCTCGTGATAATCCTGTATGGAGTTTCTCGAACTCACTCCTCATCGGATCTCGCGGAGTGTAGCGGTGGCGTTTTTTCGTCTTCGCCGGGGGAATGACACGACCGCGTATACATGATTTTCGCGCCCTCCTTGAACGTGAGGTAATACTTCCACTCCGACATCACCCCCACTCGGCTTCGGAACGAAATGAGTAGATAGATAAGAACCACGCACCAAAGCAGCCAGGCAAACGGCCCGGATAGGTGAACCAGGCAGAATTGTGCCACGGCATGCGCCCGTCCAATGGTCGTAAGCATGCCTCGGGCGCCATAGACAAACGGCCGGCGCTGGTCCGGTGCGGTCTGCGAGACCTCGCCGACGGCTAGTGGGGAAGGTGCGATCGAAGCTGAAGCAGCGGCGAAGGCGGGAGATGTCGGTGCCGCTGGGATGGCATAAGATTTTCCACCAAGACACCACTACCGAGATTCGCTGGGGTCTCTGGGAGCCTTGGGACCCTTTTCCTCATTGCGGATTTCCTCTCTGTACAACAATCCTACCTGTACTTTACTTAATCATTACTGGTGGTATCCTTTACAATCGCGTGCCGACTTACTGTAAGAGGATACATGAGCAAGACAGCGTGGACCCTTAAAGCCACGTGCCTCCTAGGAATGGGGGTGCTGTTCGGTTGTGTGAGCACCTTTTCTCGTGCTCCCGGTACGGTCTTCCCCTTGGTGGTAGATTCCTCAGATGGACCATTGATGGCGGCGCTGGTGCACGAGCAAGACAAGCGGGTCGAGGCTTGTCAGACCCGGATGTCTTGTCCGCAGGACTACTATCTTCGAGGATACAATTGCGCATAGAGGCAATGAGTCCTACAACCTGTAAGCATCCGAACATGGAATTAGAAAGCAAGGAAGGAAGGGTATCTGACGGGCAATTATCGGTGCCTTCTGTGCGGTAAATTGATTGGGACGTTACGCAAGTTCCAAGAAAGCGCATAACGATTACAGTCTCGCCTGGTCCGGCCTTCCCTACAGTGCGCAGTTTCTGCTGACGGTTTACTATCCCAAAGAAGCAACAGAAAATAAAAGGCCCGATCCCTTCGCAGAATCGGGCCTTCAATGTTCCAGATTTCCCATGGCGTTCACGGCACCTTTTGCACAGCGCCCCACTGTGGCCGTGTTCCCATCGCGTCTTCTGGCGTACCCACACCTTACTGCACCAGTAATGAGGCGAGTCCTAGGAATATCCCTAGTTCACTCTTCCCTCCACCGCCTATGGGTTGCTGCCAAGATAGGAACTGATTGCGGAGAGGCACTTGGGTCACACTTTTCTAGAAACTGTTTCAACGGAGAGTATCTTCGGTGTTGGTCAGGAGTACGCAGGTGCAACCGGTCTCACTCCAGACGCGGTCATCGATCCCTCACGACGGCGAGCCACTCTCCGCGTGGGGTCACGATTCACGACAGGACCTCTATGTATAATTGACACCTGGGCCAGCGATGCACGAGGCCGTAGCCGTCAGCCGCCGACAATGTACAGGTGGCTCCAATTTCAGACACGGGACTGGAGCAATGACATGGGCGAACTGAAAGCGGAGGGGCAAGTGGCCCTGCAGAACGACGAGACTCTTCTGAACGAGGTGCTTTCAAAGATCAAGGATCTGCTCGTCGCAGCACGCTGATTACTGAGGTCTAGTCTGAGGCACTGTAAATTCTGAATATCCAACTGAGAGGTGAAATACATCCCGCCAGTAGCAGTAATAAGAACCCACTTTGGACGGTCGTTCTGCCCGTCATGATTGCGACTCTCCTTTGACAATCCCGACATCCTTTGAGCCCCCGAAGAGACTGCCCAGAGGCCCCATCCGAAACGCCGGAGCTTGGTAGTTCTTCGGCAGGTACTGCTCTGGAATCGTGGTCTGATTCCCGTCGCGGATCTGCGCGTAGTGTGGCGACATGATCTCGACGCCCGCTTGGTTGAACTTATCCTGGATGTTCTGATGGAGCTCGGCATAGATCGTAGCCATCTTATTGGCCTCTTCGGTATAGGCATTGATTTCGTAGGTAACGTAAAAATCGTCCAGACTGGTCTGCAGCACAAACGGTTCTGGTGTCTTGAGAATGTGAGTAGTCGTGCACGCTGCTGCGATCAAGAGTTCATGAACCGTTTTCCAGGGCGCATCGTACCCGATCGTCACTCTGGTGTGAAGAATCAAACCCTGTTCTTTGGCCATGGAACTGAAATTAATGAGGTGGCTGCCAAGAACCATAGAATTGGGGATCGTGACGTCCACATTCTTGATGGTGCGTACTCGAGTGACGAGAAGCGTTTTCGCCATCACGTCTCCCGTGGTATCAGCGATTTTGACGCGATCGCCTACGCGAAACGGGCGCATGTAGGTGAGCACGACGCCGGCGATGACGTTGCCGATAGCGACGGCCGATCCCAAGGAGATGAGGAGGCCCAGGAAAATCGAAATGCCACGAAAGCCTTCGGATTGAGACCCAGGAATGTAGGGAAAGCAGGCGATCGTGGCGAAGACGATCACCAAGAACCGGACGATCTTATAGGTCGGTTCAGCCCAATCCTGATGGAATTCTGGAAAGCTAATCGCGCCACGCCCGATCCCGCTGAATACCATCGCGACCAGCTTGAGTACGTATCGGGTCACCATAACGATGACGATAATGGACACGAAGTTAGGCACAAAGGTGACAAAGGTCTGGCCGATCGCATTGAGTGTTGCAAGCACCGCTTCGAGCAGTTGGGCGGAAACGCCTCGGGTCCAGGGGAGAATCCCCAGGGCTGCCGTCAGCCACACATAGATGAGGAACAGGGTCGCGAAAACACGCAGCCCCTTCGCTAGGGTGATGAGCGCGGAGGCGAGCTGGTCGGCGGACAGCATTTCGACCCGTTGAATCTTGATCGGAGGGATGTAGGTGCCACGCCCGGCCCTGACTTTCTCATAGAGTTGGGGAAAGAATTTGTAGAAGGCGAATAAGAATGCGATGAGGATCACGGTGTCCAGAAGAGCATAGGCCCCATCGATCAGCAGTGCTCGTGGACTGGTTTGTTCCAGCGATGTGGTGAGGGCATTACGGATTGTGACCGCATACTCTTGCGCTACCTCCTGCCTGGATCGGCCGATTGGGCGCGCATCCCCATCGGTCACGGCAATGATGATGACTTCGCCGGATACAATCACGCTTGCCCCCTCTCCCTCCCTGACGGTAATCGTGTCCGGCCTGGTCAGAGGGTCGTCCGCCAAGCGTGATAGGCGTTCGGCGATGGCTTTGGCGCGTTCCTGGGGACTGAATGAGCCTACTTTGTCATAGACATTGAAGAGGGTTGTTCCTGAAAAGACGATTGGCATGCCGGTGGGCTGTGGAGGAAGTGATTGGCTGATGATTGGGACAGTCGGCTCGGCGTGCAGGACTGACCCCGCAAGGAACAGGACCATGAACCAACAACACAAGGCCGGTAACCACAGGTGTAGATTTGCAGGGGGCTGGCCCGTAGGGATTTTTGGCAATGCAGTCATTTGCAGAGGCCTCTATTCAGATGGAGTTGAAACGAGGAGGATTCTAGCACAGGCAAGCGTGATGAGCATCTGTCCCGATTCAAACAGACACTTTGTCACGTTGGGGGCGTTCACGACGAAGCTCACAGTGCGCAGGGAGATGGATCGAACAGATCTCGCCTACGACATGCAGGCAGGGCAGAGCCTACCTGTGCCATACGACGCGAATACCTCGCGCTACTACCTGTCGTCAAGGCGCAGCACGACAATTGATCGGGCCTCCAGCTCGTAGCGTTCGCCCCCCTTGAGAAGCGTCACAGGCTTCTCAAGGGGGGCGATGACGTCGGTATAAAGCATCGGCTTCCAGTGCACGCCGCGTTTATGGGCCGGCAGGGTGAAGGCGAGCGGTTCGTGGTGGGCGTTTATCAGTATCAGCAGGGTGTCGTCGGCGATCGTGCGTCCCTTCTCATCCGTCTCGATGATCGCGTCTCCGGCAAGTCGAAGCGCAAGCGACTTTGCATAACCAGAGCTCCAGTCTTCGTCGGTCATTTCTCTGCCGTCCGGCTTGAACCATGAAATGTCCTTTACCTCCGATCCGCGGATGTGGCGGCCCTGGAAAAACCGTCGGCGGCGGAGAACCGGATGTTTCTTACGGAACGCGATAAGGCAACGGACGAACTCGAGTAGATTGCGGTGCGCGGGATCCAGTTTCCAATCGTACCAACTGATCTCGTTGTCCTGGCAATAGGCATTGTTGTTTCCCTGCTGTGTGCGGCCGATCTCGTCGCCGCCGCAGAGCATAGGGACGCCCTGCGAGAAGAACAGTAAGGCTAGGAAATTCCGTTTCTGGCGTTCCCTCAACGCGATAATGGTTGGATCATCCGTTGGTCCTTCGGCTCCGCAATTCCAGCTTGCGTTGTCGTCGGTTCCGTCTCGGTTCTGCTCGCCGTTGGCCTCGTTATGTTTCTCGTCATATGAGACAAGATCCCGGAGCGTAAATCCGTCGTGCGCCGTGATGAAATTGATGCTGGCAAAGGGCCGGCGCCCGCTCATGCTGTAGAGGTCGCTGCTGCCGGTCAACCGATAGGCCAGCTCCGCTACCTGGCCTCCGTCGCCCTTGACGTGCCGGCGGACCGTGTCTCGGTATTTGCCGTTCCATTCGGTCCAGCCGACCGGAAAATTTCCGACCTGGTAGCCCCCTTCGCCGACATCCCAGGGCTCGGCGATCAATTTCACTTGGGACAGGACGGGATCCTGGTGGAGAATGTCGAAAAATGCGCTCAACCGATCCACAGCATGAAGCTCTCGCGCGAGCGCGGAAGCTAAATCGAAGCGGAAACCGTCCACATGCATGTCCAGTACCCAGTACCGTAGGCTGTCCATAATGAGTTGGAGCGTGCGAGGATGCGTGACGTTCAGCGTGTTGCCGCATCCTGTGTAGTCCACATAGTATCGTGCGTTGCCTTCGGCGAGGCGATAGTAGGCGGCGTTATCGACGCCGCGAAAGCAAAGTGTGGGGCCCATCTGGTTGCCCTCCGCCGAATGGTTGTATACGACGTCGAGAATAACCTCGATGCCGGCGCTATGAAGTGTCTTCACCATGGTTTTGAATTCGCGCACGTGGCGGCCGCGAATCGGTGATGTGGCGTAGCGAATATCCGGTGCAAAGAAGCCGATCGAATTGTACCCCCAGTAGTTGGTGAGCCCCCGGTCGAAAAGATGTTTGTCGCGGACAAAGTGATGGACAGGTAATAACTCAACGGCGGTGATTCCCAGTTCAAGCAGGTAGTCGATCACGGCAGACGTGGTGAGTCCGGCATAGGTGCCTCGCATCTGTTCCGGGACATCCGGATGTCGGGCCGTGAAGCCTTTGACATGCGTTTCATAGATGATCGTCTTATCCCATGGAGTATTGAGCAAACGGTCGCCTCCCCACGTGAAGGCCGGATCAATCACGACACACTTAGGAATGTTGCCGGCATTGTTTCTGGTGTCGAACGAGAGGTCGGCCTTGGGATTGCCGATCTGATAGCCGAACATCGCATCGGACCATTCGATGGTCCCTGCGATGGACTTGGCATAGGGATCGATCAATAGCTTGTTGGGATTGAAGCGGTGCCCGGCTTCCGGTTCGTAGGGCCCGTGCACACGATATCCATAATGTTGGCCCGGCCACAATCCTGGCAAATACACGTGCCAGACCTGATCCGTCCGCTCTTCTACGCGGATACGGTACGACTCCTTGGAAGAGTTCGGCCCGTCGAAGAGGCAAAGCTCTACCGCAGTGGCGTTCTCCGAAAAGAGAGAGAAGTTCACCCCTTCCCCGTCCCACGTCGCGCCGAGCGGATAGGGTTTCCCTGGCCAGACTCTCATGTTCGCTCCTTCCATGTTC
The DNA here is from genome assembly GCA_041748925.1 of Nitrospiraceae bacterium. Taxonomy (GTDB): domain Bacteria; phylum Nitrospirota; class Nitrospiria; order Nitrospirales; family Nitrospiraceae; genus Palsa-1315. Next base: position 7,120 of record JBGTCI010000024.1, read on the forward strand.
GCTCCGCCGGGTGGCGCAAGAGAGTCAACCCCGGAGATGCAATTGCGATTTCTGCGGCCGCCAAGGCCTTGAGCGACTTGACCTGTAATCGATGTTTCACTGCACGTCTCGATCTTGCATGGACCACGTAGCGTAACGTGCAGGCCACCGAGTGTTCCGTAAGTGTAATAAGACTTGAGTCTGTGCGATCCGATGAGGGACATGCCCGGTAGTTGCTGAAGCGCAGTTTTAGGCTCTGCACACTCGTTCGTGTAGTCGGCCACTGCTTCAATAATAGTCGATTGCGCTTCTTCCCAGCGGGGTCCGTAGGCGATCGGCACGGTGAACTCATCCGAGATATAGCGGCTCCCTGTGTGTAATTGAATAGTCTCTTTAAAGACAGCAGCGTTGCTCAGCCGTTCATCGACATCTTTCCCCAAGCCTGCAGTTGAGGGAGGATATCCACAGGCCTTCGGTCCTTGTTTCCATGTCCTCCTTCATACGGGTGTCTTCGGGCTTATGCAAGTGGTTTATCTGCTTGTCACGGCTTGTTTAAGGAGTGATCCCTGAGTATTGTGGAACAGAGAAGGAGGGCCGGCAATGGAAATAGTGTGGCAGCTGGATCTCGGTGCCCGGATGATCGAGGCTGATCGGGTGCGGTTTAAGGTTTGGGCGCCGTTCGCCAACACTGTTGCGGTGGAGCTGGTGGATCAGGACCGGACGGCTATTCCGATGCAGCCTGCCACGCAGGGTTATTTCGAGGTCACGGTCGAGGGAGTTGGTCCGTGTGCGCGCTACCGCTATCTGCTGGACGGGAAGAAGGCCCGACCGGATCCTGCCTCCCGTTTCCAACCTGAAGGGGTGCATGGTCCCTCGGCAGTCGTCGATCCCGACTCCTTCGGATGGACGGATAGGGACTGGGCAGGGCTGCCGATGAAAGACCTGATTATCTATGAGTTGCACGTCGGGACCTTTACGCTTGAAGGGACGTTCGATTCGATCGTTCCGCATTTGTCATATCTCAAGGAAACGGTGGGAATCACTGCCATCGAACTCATGCCGGTCGCCCAGTTCCCGGGAGGGCGCAACTGGGGGTACGACGGAGTCTACCCCTACGCGGTTCAATCGAGCTATGGAGGCCCGAATGGGTTGAGGCGGCTGGTGGATGCCTGTCATGCGAGGGGGCTTGCTGTAATTCTGGATGGTGTCTACAACCACTTGGGCCCCGAAGGCAACTATCTAGGAGAGTTCGGTCCCTATTTCACTGACCGGTACAAGACTCCGTGGGGCGCTGCACTCAATTACGATGGTGCCGACAGCGATGCCGTCCGGCATTATATCGTCAGCAATGCACTCTATTGGGTGACGGAGTATCACATCGACGGGCTGCGTCTGGATGCGATTCACGGCATCTACGATTTCAGCGCCACGCACATTCTGAAAGAGCTTTCATTGGCCGTGCATGTGCAGGCAGCGCGTCTCAACCGACAGATTCTTGTGATTGCCGAGAGTGACCTGAACGATGCGCGGGTCATCGACGTGACTTCACGCGGCGGGTACGGGCTTGACGGACAGTGGAGCGACGATTTCCATCATGCGCTGCGCGTGGCGTTGACTGGTGAGTCTTCCGGCTATTATGAGGACTTCCACGATCTACGAGACCTTGGCACGGCCCTGCGTGACGGATTCGTCTACAGTGGACAATACTCCGGTCACCGTCGACGCCGGCATGGAAGTTCATCGAAACAGGTATCCCCGGGACAGCTTGTGGTGTTTTCACAAAACCACGATCAGATCGGCAACCGCGCGGTCGGGGACCGCTTGAGTACGCAGCTACCATTCGATGCTCTCAAGGTTGCCCAGGCGCTCGTGCTGCTCTCGCCCAACATTCCGCTCCTGTTCATGGGGGAGGAGTACGGTGAGACCGCGCCGTTTCAATATTTCATCGAGCACGGCGATCCCGACTTGATCGAAGCGGTGAGGCAGGGGCGAAAGAGGGAGTTCGCCCATTTCGGCTGGAAGGCGGAGGACATTCCCGATCCGCAGGACCCGGCGACATTCGAACGGAGCCGGGTGAATCGAGATCGACTCGATGACACGCAGACCGGACTGCTTCGCTGGAGCAGCGCCCTCATCCACCTCAGGAAGACCATCCCGACGTTGAACGCCGGCGATGCGAATCAGTTGCACCATTCGGTATGGGCATTTAAGCGAGAGCAGGTGTTGGCCCTGCATCGCTGGTCCAACCGGGGAGATGCAACGTTGCTGCTGTTCGGGTTCAATCAATCACCGGTTATGCTAACCCTCTGTGCACCGGTGGGAACATGGCGGCTCCGATTGGACTCTGAGGCAGGGGAGTTCGGTGGTACTGGGAAGGAGGCAATGCCGCAAGAGCTTATCATCAACGCCCGGGGAATCTCGGTGACAATTCCAGCCTATACCGCAGCCCTTTTCGTTTCTTCTTAAGGAAGGACGATTTTAATTCGGGATGGGGCTTGGGTCTGGTTTCACCTTATAGGATCTGATCGGGGAGGAGGCTCATATGCCGACACTGTATTTCGCTCATTTCTTTGATCGGGCGATCGAATGGTTCTCGACTTCCGGCTTACGGGTAGTTCTGATTACGATGGCCATGCTTGTTCTGTTTGCGCTGCTCAGGCGCGCCCTGGTGAGGCTCCGTGGCATGTATGAAGGCAAGCTTCCGAGTCCTGATCAAATCAAGCGTGCGTATACACTTACGCATATCGTGAGAGATGGTGCGCGGATCGTCATCTTCTTCGTCGGGGTTATGATGATCCTCTCGGAAGTTGGTATCGACTTGAAGCCCCTGTTGGCGGCCGCCGGGCTGGGCGGATTGGCTATTGGATTCGGAGCGCAAAGTCTTGTGAAGGATTTGATTTCCGGGTTCTTCATCCTCCTTGAAAATTCAGTCCGGGTAGGGGATGTGGTCGAGATTGCAGGGGTGTCCGGGGTCGTCGAAGAAGTCGAACTGCGAACCATCAAGCTCCGTGACTTATCGGGCAACGTGCATGTGGTGCCAAACGGGGTTATCGACAAAGTGAAGAACATGACGAAAGATTACTCCTATTATGTGTTCGATCTAGGCGTTGCATACAGGGAAGACATGGATGAAGTCATGGAAGTACTGAAGGGGATTGCTGCAGAATTACAGGCAGATCCGGGGTTCGGAGTCGACATCCTCGCTCCGCTGGAGATGCTCGGCGTCGATCAGTTTGTTGATTCCGCTGTGATCATTAAATGTCGAATCAAGACTGAGCCCATCAAGCAATGGCGGGTGGGCCGAGAGATGAACCGACGGATCAAGAAGACGTTCGATGCCAAAGGAATCGAGATTCCGTTCCCGCACCAGACGATCTACTGGGGCGAGCCCAAGAAGGGGACGCCACCACCCCTCTATACTGCACAATGGCGGCAGCCCCAGGCCGCCCCCCACTAGGGGAACAGAACATATCAGAACAAGTATGGTATCAAATCGGGTGAGGCCCAGGGGCTTCCTGAAGGGGCGACGGAGAAAATTAAGGAGATTGCCGTCGAATCTACAACATCCTCGGTCTCAGCGGGTATGTCCGGATCGACTTACGACTGGATGCGTCCGGAGACATCTATGTACTGGAGGCGAATCCTAACCCGCAGATCGCGAAGTGCGAGGACTTCGCGGATTCTGCCGAACGGGCAGACCTGCCCTATGTGACCCTGCCGCAACGCATCCTCGACTTGGGATTACGCCGGTCCCCGCCCGTGACAACATCCGGTCGGACCACCTCGGAGCCCGGTCGCGTCGGTGAATGAGGGTGCATTTCGCTACTTCCTCTTCAGATAGAGCACAGAAAGAGGGGGGAGCGTTAAGGAAATGGAGTGGGCACGGCCGTGGAAGGCAATCGGCTCCGCCGTTACTCCTCCGTAGTTGCCCAGGTTACTGCCGCCATAGGGGGTTGCATCGCTATTCAAGACCTCCTGGTACCAACCAGGCGATAAAACGCCGACGCGGTAATGGTGGCGTGGCACAGGGGTGAAATTGCAAATACAGAGGATCGAGTCTTTCTGGTCCTTGCCCTTCCGGAGGAACGCGATCACCGAATTCTTGGCGTCATGGAAGTCGATCCACTCGAAACCAGTCCAATCGAAATCCGCTGCATAGAGGGCAGGCTCATCCCGATAGAGCCAATTGAGATCGCGGACGTACCGTTGCAGGCCCGCGTGCGATTCATACTGGCAGAGATGCCACTGCAGGCTGTCGTCATGGTTCCACTCCCACCATTGGCCGAACTCTCCGCCCATGAAGAGCATTTTCTTTCCGGGGTGGCCGTACAAGAACCCATACAGCGCACGGAGATTGGCGAAGCGCTGCCACGGATCTCCCGGCATTTTATCAATCAGGGATTTTTTCCCGTGGACCACTTCGTCGTGCGACAGCACGAGCACGAAATTTTCATGAAACGCATAGACCAACCCGAACGTGATCTTATTCTGGTGATGTTTGCGATGCACGGGATCAAGGGGAAAATACTCCAAGTTGTCGTGCATCCAACCCATGTTCCACTTGAAGGTGAAGCCGAGCCCTCCTGTATAGGTCGGTTTGGACACGCCAGGCCAGGCCGTGGATTCTTCCGCGATCGTCACGGCACCGGGATGTTCCTTATGGACGAGGACGTTGAGCTCCTTGATAAAAGCGACAGCCGAGAGATTTTCATTCCCGCCGAACCTGTTGGGAATCCATTCGCCGGATTTTCTTCCGTAATCGAGATACAACATCGACGCAACGGCATCCACGCGTAATCCGTCGATATGGTACTTCTCCAACCAGAAGAGCGCGCTGTTTAAGAGGAAGTTTTTGACCTCCACTCGTTCGTAGTTGAAGATCCGGCTCTTCCATTCGGGGTGATAACCAAGGCGCGGGTCCTCGTGGTCGTACAGATGTGTGCCATCGAACCAGGCCAACCCGTGTGGATCGTCCGGGAAATGGGCCGGCGCCCAGTCCATGATGACTCCGATTCCCGCTTGATGAGCCACGTCGACGAAGGCCATGAAATCTTTCTGTGGGCCGAATCGGCAGGTGGGCGCAAAGTATCCTGTAGTCTGATATCCCCAGGATCCGTCGAATGGATGCTCGGTGATCGGCATCAGTTCTATGTGGGTGTAGCCCATGTGTTTCACATACTGAATGAGCTTGTCGGCCAGTTCGCGATAGGTCAGCCAGCGTCCCTCTTCTTCCGTTACCCGCATCCAGGAACCGAGATGGACTTCGTAGATGGACATCGGCGCGGTCAAGGGGTTGAGGCGCGGTCGCGCCGCCATCCAGTCATAGTCGTTCCACCGGTAGGTGGAGAGGTCTCGGACGACCGAGGCCGTTCGAGGCCGTAACTCTCCGGCGAAGGCGTAGGGGTCGGCTTTCAGGAAGTGGGCGTCTTGGTTCCTTGCGCGGACTTCATATTTATAGAGCGTGCCATCGGGAAGGTCAGGGATGAACAATTCCCACAAGCCCGTGGCGCCGCGGTTGGTCATCTGGTGACAGCGTCCATCCCAACGATTGAACTCGCCGACGACGCTCATGCGCGAGGCATTGGGGGCCCAGACGACGAAGTGGACCCCAGACACGCCGTTCACCGCTTTCAGATGGGCGCCCATGGTTTCATAGGCCTTGTAGAGACGTCCTTCAGCAAATAAATGGAGATCGAACTCCGTAAGCAGGGGCTGGAACGCGTAGGGGTCGTGGCGTTCAGTGATGGCTCCATCCGAATCCGTCACCTCGATACGATAGGGTGAGGTGCCAATCGAAGCAGGCAGGATTGCTTCGAACAACCCTACTTCGTGGACTTGGCTCATTGTCAGGGGTTGATTGCCCGATACGTCCGAGATGACTCGCGCCTCCTGAGCATAGGGGGCAAAGGTCCTGACCGAGAAGGCGCGCTGGCCATCCAGAGAGGTCTGATGAGGGCCAAGCAATTCATAGGGGTCCCAATGTTCAGTCTTGATAAGACGTTCGATCTGTTCATTCCGGACCATTGCGGGTTCCTCCTTGCACGATGGATTATTCCTATCCTAAGCGCACAGTGCGTGCTAAGTAAGGGGGTGATAGAAAAATGAGGCGTGGGATTGAGAGTGCGGAATATTAAGCCGGCAATCACTCATCACCCAAGGCAGCCTGAAAGGCGAAGCGCAATCGCATCGATGGTCGGCTACGCCAGTTGGTAGCCTTGTGTGGCGCAGCTACCTCCTATGTCGATGAAGGGGGCCGGCGCCGCCTGGTAAGCGATCCCAGTCTATCCAGGATTCTTGCCGTCTTGGGCGTGCGGGCAAAAACGCCTGAGCAGGTGCGGCAGAATCTTTAGAAGATTCGCACGACCGATGGCGCGAGATGATGGATCCTGTGATGGTGGTGAAGTGCAATCGTCTCCCTCGATCGTTCGCTCTTCGCCTTCCGATAGATGCGGAAGAACTCCGCCGAATCCGATCAGTCGAGGCGATTCTGACCATGACCGACTCTGTCGGGCCGTCTAAGCCTATTTGGCCCGTACACCCAACCGGCTGGTCCTTCTCTCGCTGGAGGATCTGCTGGGGGATGTCGAGACGCCCAATCTGCCAGGCGATCATGCCTGTCCTTTCTGGCGAATCAAAGTCGGGCTGGACGGGAGCACGTGGGAAGACTGGACAAGCTCGATCAAGTTCGAAGCTTGGCCCAAGTCATCTGTAAGCAAAGGAGTCCAGACGGATGTCGCGCGTAATCGCCGTGGAGTAGACCCGTGAGAGAAGGAGGGCCGCTGAGTCGAGCGACTTTGATCCTAGGGCCTGGCGATTCGTGAATGGGCACACGATGAAAATAGTCAGTACGATTTGGCTCCTCACCGTCACGGCTCTGCGCAAGTTCTTTACAGACGGCGGATTGATGCTCGCCAGTGCATTGGCCTTCAATCTTCTTCTGTACTTCATTCCCCTCTCATTCTTGATGATCTCGCTGCTCGGGTACACGGTGTTGGATTCCGAGCAGGCGATGAACGAAGTCCGATCGGCGTTAAAAGCCTTTTTGCCACGATCGCAGCAGGCCCTGGCGGATAATTTGGCGGCGGTGGTCGCCGGTCGCGGTCTTCTGGGTTTCTTCGGATTTGTCTCGTTCTTCGTCTTCAGCGCATTTCTCTTCGGCTCAGTCCGAAGCGTGCTGAACCGTGTCTTGCAGGTGAAGCACGAACGCACATTTGTTAGAGGGATTGGAGTCGATCTGCTGCTGATGGGGCTTACGGCGCTGCTCCTACTGCTGGGAATTGTGGCAACCTGGTCTCTGACGGTCGCCGGGGCGATCATGGACCGGAATCCGTCGTGGGGAGGTCTTCTGCATCCGGGATTGGCCCTGTTGGGTAAGGTCATCGGGGTGACAGTCACGCTTCTATTGTTCTACATTCTCTATCGCTTTCCACCTGCCGTCACCATGTCCAACCGGGCGCTGATGATCGCTGCCGTGACGGGAACAGTCCTCTTCCAAGTCGCCAAGTGGGGGTTCGCGTGGTATGTTGCCGTGGCTCAAGCGAACATCGAACTCTACGGAGCGGTCGGGGCGCTGATGTTTCTGTTCCTCTGGCTCTACTATGCATCCGTAGTTTTTATTATCGGGGCCGAAGTCGGCCTGGCATTTGATCGACGGAGAGTCGGCAGCGGTTCCTGATCCATCCCCCCATGCTCCATTTTCTCAACCAATGAGCATTGGAGGAGCACCGGTATTTGCCCGGGACCATCTCCCGTAAGTGCTTCTTGGATGACAGAATAGCGGTTCTTCCTGCCCGCCGACAGGCCTCAATCTCCTTTTTCGACGGTTTGGCGTCCGGTGTCGACTCCGGATCTGGTATCGCCGGGACCATCCCCTTTGTGCTGCGTCTCCACTTGTGGAGTCCGACCGGAAAACCCACGCCGCAGTCAGGATTCAACCCCAAGTCACCACCTTTCCTTCAACTGACACGTCTCTTTCCTGCTCGGGTCTCCGGTATCGGACAGGACATGACCAGCGGGAAGAGGAGCTTGTCCGACGGGTCGCTGGACTGAAAAGGGAAAGTGGAGGGGGGTGCCAAGAAAGGAGTTGACAGTAGATAATTAGGGGGTATAATATGACTCAGTGGTCATGTATGGTCATGCGGTCAATAATGAATTGTCGGACATGAAGGAGGTGCGCATGATGCTGTCTGAAGCGGGTGTAGCCAAAGTGCGAAACAGCAGGAAGGGCACGGGGAGTACGGGAAACCACGGCAGGGGTTTACGTGCGCCCAAGGTCGCTGCCGCGGGCGATGTTCGGACGGACGGACCGTACGGAGGGGGCGGGCAGGCTGCCAATGGTACGAACCTCATTCCGGTGACGTTCTGGGGGCCGGACGGTAGTTGCTATGAAGGGATGAGCCCTCGTGTCGCCGGTGAGGTCATTTTTGTCGAATCGAAACGGCTGATACCGGTGGACACGGAAGTTACCATTCGGTTCACTCTACCGGATGACGTCCTGGTTAACCGAGGTGTCGCCAAAGGAACCGTGGTTTGGCACTGCACTTTGGGTGATCACTTCAAGAACCGGAAAGGGTTCGGTGTCTGCATCCAAGGTCGATGGCCTCAGTCGCCCGGACCGACCGGGAATGATGGTTCGAAGGAGACTACATGAAGGCGCTGCGTGGCATCATAAAACGGGTGACTTGTCGAAAGGGGATCATAGGCCGTGGCTGGCTGAAACAGGGAACCGAGCGATCGGTCATTCCCTTGGCCGCCCGCCCTATCGCCGGGCGCATTATGCCTCGATTGCCTTCTCGCATATCTGATCCGATGGAGAGCGACATTGCTATCAACCGTAGAACAAGAAAGAGAGGTGGATCATGACTTATGGACGATTTGGAGTGATGGTTGCGGGACTGTCGTTTCTTGCCGGACTTGTCGCCGGCGGCGTGGCGGGGTTGCTTTATGCGCCTCAGTCAGGAGCCAGAACCCGCCGTCAACTGGCGTGCGTCGGTGACGACGCCAAGGAGCGCGCAGGGGAGATGGTTGAAGACGCGACGGAGGCAGCACAACGAGTGGTCGAGCGCGGCCGCCGTTTGGTAGATATCTGACCGAGAAACTTTTGGCGTTCGGCTCGTAGAATGAGACCGAAAGAAGAAAAAGGAGGAGAACCATGGGATGCAAACGTTGTAAGGGGATGATGATTCCAGATTGCTTCGTGGATCTTCGAGACGATACGGGCCGTCTCAATTTTGAAGGTTGGCGCTGTGTGAATTGCGGCGAGGTCATCGATTCGTTGGTCCTCAGGCATCGGAGCGAGACGCCGAGTGGGCCCTATCGCGGACATACAAGGGATCGTCGCGCATGGGAACGCTTGACGGTTACGTGACGCGTCAGGGAGAACCGCTGACGGTAGGGCTATGTTGGTTGTTCGTGCGGGGACTTGCGCACGCTGCCCAGCCGACGGATTTTCTCCGGGCTGACCCGCTGATCTAGTGGAGCGACAAGGCCAGGTCGGTGCATTCAAATGGCATTGGCATTGCTTTAGCAATTAAATTCTCCGCCACTATTGTTTAGCATACGTCAACCTCCTAGAATTCAAAAAGATCATTAATTGTGGTTTTGGCCCCGTGAAACTGCATAAGACGAAGCAAAGAGCAGGGAGAACGGTGACTCGTCAGAAGAGCATATGGCGTCTTGGGAGATTCGGGGTTTCATTCGAGATTAATGCCGGGAGGTGATGTTCGTTGCGTTTGGGGACTACTGCCGAACCTTAGACTGTTCTACTGGTAACTTGTTGATTCGTGAACAGGGGAAAGGGGATGCATGATGAAACAGCCGATCCGCAAGAAGGCGTCATCACCGAGAACTCCACGGCGACCCTCGACCAAGCAGGCGATTGCCTTCGAGTACTTCGATCCCTCGGCGACCGTTGTGACGCTGGTTGGGGATTTCAACAAGTGGGATCTGAAGGCTCGACCTCTGAAGCGCGATGCCGGCAGGCTCTGGAAGGTCACGGTGCGACTGGAACCAGGCATCTATCAATACAAGTTTGTGGTCAATGGGGAGCGATGGGAAGAAGATCCGCTGAATCTGCATCGGATCCTCAACGAACACGGCACCTATAACTCGATCAGGAAGGTCGGGCCACCATCCACAGATGGTCTCGAATCCGGAAACGATATGGCGAAAGGACATGATGGACGTACCAGCGCAAGTTGATGTTCCACTTTCGCGAGTCGCAAGACGTAAGGCCAAGACGAATCGGCGGTTGTTGGATGTCGCACGAAAGCTCTTTTTCGAAAAAGGGATCTATTGGGTTAAAGTCGAAGACATCACAGAGTCAGCCGATATCGGGAAGGGGACGTTCTATAAATATTTCGACTCCAAAGAGACCATCATTCGCATGCTACTTGAGGAAGGGCTTGGCGAGTTGCTGTTGAAGACGGAGGAAGCCGTCCGTGATGTCTCGTCCGATTCAAAGATTCTGTCCGCCGTAATCAGTGTCCGCGTGGACTTTTTTCTGGCCCATCCGGACTACTTACTTCTTTTTCACCAGGTTCGTGGGCTCATGCAGCTCGAGGGCGATGCCGCCAAAGACTTGCGGGTAGTCTACGACGCCCATCTACGTCACCTTGCGAGATTGATCAAGCCGGTTATAGGAACCGGGAGAGCAGCCGGCAGGCGCGATGCGGCGAATGCGATTGCCGCCTATACATCAGGACTCCTGACGTACCATGTCTTGTTTGAGGGGCAAGAAGTGATCAAGGGCCGGCGCGATCATTTCGTGCGTGTGCTCGATCAGAGTCTCCGGGCAATGCTCAAAACCCGCAATGGGTCTCGGTAACTGATCCGCAACCGTCGGCATCTGAAAGTGACATGAGTATAATGGAAGGAAAAATCATGCAGATGAGGCGCTCAGCGACCGGTCCAGCCTTTCCGTTCTATTCCTCTGATGAAGCCGTCTCCGCTTTACGAAAAAATCCAACAGGAGTTCGTGCAGATGGGTAAACCCTGGGAGCCTGGGTTCATGGGTGTGGGCGGCATGCGGGGGATCGGATGGGTCGTGCTCACCCGTGATCCGGTGAACGGGGCAGCTGTTCAATGTGTGGATGTTGGTCATTCTTCCACGAGGCCTTTCCAGCGGCAAGAGCGGCTTTAACGCCCCCGGACTGTTCATAAGAGGATCTATGCAGCAGACATCACATCCTCGGATTCCCGTCTCGACCTATCGGATTCAACTGAACCGGACCTGTACGTTTCGCGACGTCACAAAGCTCCTGCCCTATCTGCACGACCTCGGGATTACAGATCTCTACAGCTCGCCGTACTTCACCGCGGTGCCGGGGAGTATCCATGGGTACGACGTCGTCGATCCGACAACGCTGAATCCGGAAATCGGGACTGAAGAGGATTATCGCGCGATGGTCGACCAGTTGCATCAGCGCGACATGGGGCAGTTGCTGGACGTGGTGCCGAATCACATGGGCATCACTCTGCAAAATAACGGATGGTGGCAGGACGTTCTTGAGAACGGGCGCAGTTCGCCCTACGCAGCGTTTTTCGATATCGACTGGGACCCGATAAAGTCGGATTTGCGCGACAAGGTCCTGCTCCCGATTCTCGGAGATCAGTTCGGGGTGGTGTTGGAAAACCAAGAGTTGCGATTGGTCTATCAGGACGGGCGCTTTGTCATTCGATACTACGACCATTGTCTTCCGGTCGCGCCGAAGCCGTCCGCGCTGATCCTGGCCCATCGGTTAGATGCGCTGATTCGCGAAGCGGGACCGAATAGGCAGGAGGTCATGGAATTGGAGAGCATCATCACGGCATTGAAGCATTTACCGTCCAGGCAGGACCTGGTGTGTGAATCGGTCACCGAACGTTATCGAGAAAAGGAAATCATCAAGCGGCGCCTGGTAGCACTGGTCGCGGGCAGCGCGACGATCCGATCGTTTATGGAGGAGAATGTTCGATTGCTCAATGGGACGAAAGGCGATCCTCGGAGTTTCGATCTGCTGGATCAGGTGCTCAACGATCAAGCCTATCGGTTGGCGTACTGGCGGGTCGCGGCGGAGGAGATCAACTATCGACGGTTTTTTGACATCAACGAGTTGGCGGCCATCCGGATGGAAGACCCGGCTGTTTTCGAAGAGACGCACAAGCTTCTGCTGCGGTTGGTGAAGGAGGGAGCCGTTACAGGGCTTCGCATCGATCATGTAGACGGGCTCTATGATCCGGCCGATTATCTGAACAAACTGCAACACTGGGCCAGGAAGGAACTGCCGACGACATCTGAAGCAACGGATCGGCCGTTGTATGTCCTGGTCGAAAAGATTCTCGGGGTTAATGAACAGCTTCCAGCGAACTGGCCGGTCTTCGGTACGACCGGCTATGATTTTCTTGGCTGGCTGAATGCGCTCTTTGTGGATCGCACCAACGAACGAACGTTCGATACCATCTATACGCGGTTTATCGGGAGAGTGGAACCATTCGATGAACTCACCTATCGCTGCAAGCAATTGATCATGCAGGCCTCGATGGCCAGCGAACTGAGCGTGCTTGGCCATCGATTGGATCGGCTGTCCGAACAGGACAGGCGGTCTCGGGATTTCACACTCAACAGTTTGACCCACGCGATTCGGGAGATCATCGCCTGTTTCCCCGTGTATCGCACCTATCTCACAGGGGAGGCCGACGGGATCCTCGACCGGGATCGAATGTTCATCTGGCAAGCGGTGACTCATGCCAAGCGACGAAATCCCGCTGTGAGCGGCGTGGTCTTCGACTTCGTGCGGGACCTCCTGCTGAAGTCCACAAATCACAGTGATGTGGATCGCGAGGGACGGTTAAAGTTCGTGACGAAATTCCAGCAGACGACCAGTCCTGTCACGGCCAAGGGAGTCGAAGATACGGCCTTCTATCGATATCACAGGTTTATCTCGTTGAACGAAGTCGGGTCGGACCCCCAGCAGTTCGGCATCGCGCCGTCGCTCGTGCATCAGCAATGGAAGTCCCGACAGGCATACCGTTCGGCCTCCCTCTCGTCGACCTCAACGCACGATACCAAACGAAGCGAGGATGTCCGGGCACGACTGAATGTGCTGTCGGAGATCCCGCAACGATGGAAAGATCACGTGACGCGCTGGCAGAAGCTCAACCACCGGTTCAAGACGAAAACCGGCGGCGAGTTTGCCCCGGGCCGCAACGAAGAATACCATTTGTATCAAACGTTGCTGGGCGTGTGGCCGCTCGAAGGCATGGAGGAGGATGACTATAACAAGTTTATCGATCGTATTCAGGCCTACATGAATAAGGCGGTCAAGGAGGCCAAGGAACACAGCAGCTGGATCGGGCCGAATGCCGAATATGAAGGCGCAATCAAGTCGTTTGTCGCCCGGTTGCTGGACCGTTCAACGCCGAATGCCTTTCTGGACGATTTTCTTTGCTTTCAAGAGCAGGTGGCCCAGTACGGCCTCTACAACTCCTTATCGCAAGTGCTGCTGAAGGTGGCGGCGCCTGGTGTGCCGGATTTCTATCAAGGAACTGAACTCTGGGATTTCAGCCTCGTGGATCCGGACAACCGTCGGCCGGTCGATTTCACAACCAGGGCCGCACTGTTGGATGAACTGAGTAAAGAGGCTGCAGCCGCTCCAGACCGGGCGGCCTTCCTGCGAGACCTGTTCGCGCATCGCACCGATGGCCGTATCAAACTGTTTCTGACAGCGGAGGCCTTACGGTACCGGCGGAATCATCGTGCGCTGTTTCATTCAGGCGCGTATGTACCGCTGAGAGGAACGGGGGAGAAGTGTGCGCACGTATTCGCATTCGCCCGTAGCAGCAGAGAGGAGTCGATCGTGACCGTCATTCCTCGATTGCTGACCGGGGTAATTCCGGATGCTCACCAGGCTCCTCTGGGAGACGCGGTGTGGAAGGAGACGTGGCTGACCATGCCGGACTGGGGCGAAGGCACACAGGTGCGCAATATATTCACGGGAGATGTGTTGCACACGGTGACACGGGACGGTAGCCGGGTCTTGGCTGTGGGAGAAATTTTCCTGCACAGTCCGGTCGCCTGGCTTGAAAGGATGACCTGATGATGCGGCGCGGCGACGATCGGAACGGGATACAGTGGCTCGGCGGGGAGACCCATGTCCGGGCAAACGACAGCAGACCGGGCCGCTCGAACTTCTCCGGTGGCTCTCATCGGAGGTCCTGGCCTTGGCGGCCGGCACCGTGCTCGGGAGTTTCGTCGCGGTCAGCGCCATCAGGTTGGAGGGTAGGAAACGACAGAGGAGAATCGGTGAACTGGTTGCTCGAGTATCTGACGAAAGGAGCATAAATATGGAACCGGTACGAGAAGATGAGCGACGGATGCGGAGTGATGAAGCCATCACAATGGGTCCGACAACAGTATTGGCAGCATTCGGATTCGGCCTGCTGGCCGGCGCGGTGGTGACGCTGCTGACAACCCCGGAGTCAGGCACGTCGGTTCGCACACGTTTGAAGCGGGGGGCGGAGGTGGCTAAGCGTGAACTCGGGGAGATTGCAGGAGAGACCAAGGAGTCCTGGGACAGGGTGCGCGACGACACAGAGGACGCAGTCAAGCGCACAGCCACCAGGATCAAGGAAGCGGCCAGGGTGACGAAGGAGGCACTGGCGGAGAACGGAAATTCCGTTCCGAAGGTGCCATGAGCAACCAGGCGGTTAAACCCCTAACGCAGCAACCGAGTCAAATCGATGGAGGCGTGAAAGTCGTGAGCACGACAATTAAAACGGAACCGGAAATCCCGTCGTCCATCGCGATCGAACGGGTGCAACCGGAGATCGACGGCGGCCGCTGGCCGATCAAGCGTGAGGTGGGAGATCGGCTGGAAGTATCCGCGGATATTTTCAAAGAGGGGCACGATGTGCTCGCCTCTGTTCTTCGGTATCGTCCCGTCAAAGAAGCTGTGTGGCGGGAAGTGCCGATGCAGCCGATGGATAACGACCGGTGGGTCGGGCACGTGGATCTGACCCAAAACACCCGCTATCGGTATTCGATCGGGGCCTATGTCAATCTATTCGAATCCTGGCGGATTGAAGTGACGAAGAAGCATCAAGCCGACGAACGAATCGAGAGCGAATTACTCGAAGGCCGGACACTGGTGGAAGCGACAACGCGACGGGCCACGGGCGAGGAGAAGGCCAAATTGAAAGAGTTGCTGGGCCGTTGGCGTATCGGCGAACCGGTGACGGCCCAACTGGCCGTGGCGTTGCATGCCGATTTAAAGGCACTTGTGGAACGGCATCAGGAACGCCGGACCTGGACTCTCTATGACCGTGAATTGGAAATTGTGGTGGATCGTGCGCTGGCCCGCTACGGGGCCTGGTACGAATTTTTTCCGCGTTCGCAGGGGAAGACGCCAGGACGAAGCGCCACCTTAAAGGAATGCGAGGCGAGGCTGTCGGCCATCAAGGCGATGGGATTCGATGTCGTCTATCTGACGCCGATTCATCCGATCGGGCGCACGAATCGCAAGGGGAAGAATAATTCCCTCACAGCATTGCCGACCGATCCAGGCAGTCCCTATGCCATCGGTAACGAACAGGGTGGCCACGATGCCGTTGAGCCGAGCCTCGGCACGCTGGATGATTTCGATCACTTTCAGGAAGCCGTGCGCTCGCAGGGCATGGAAGTCGCCATGGACTTCGCGATCAACTGTTCGCCGGACCATCCTTACGTGAAGGACCATCCGGAATGGTTCGCCCACCGGCCGGACGGCACGATCAAGTATGCGGAGAACCCACCCAAGAAATATCAGGACATCTACAACGTCGACTTTTATTGTGAGGATTGGCGCGGTCTGTGGAACGAGATGAAACGCGTGATCCTTTTCTGGGCAGGCCATGGCGTAAAAATCTTTCGTGTGGACAACCCCCACACCAAACCGGTGGGTTTTTGGGCCTGGCTGATCCGGGAGGTACAGGATCAGCACCCGGACGTGATCTTTTTGTCCGAGGCCTTCACGAGGCCGAAGATGATGAAGACTCTGGCCAAAGCCGGTTTCACACAGTCATACACCTATTTCACCTGGCGGAACTTCAAGCAAGAGCTGACGGACTATATGGTGGAATTGGCGAAGAGTGAGACGAGGGAATATTTCCGTCCGAACTTTTTCACCAATACGCCCGACATCCTGCCGGAGATTCTCCAGCATGGCGGGAGGCCGGCCTTCATGTTCCGGCTGGTGCTGGCTGCCACGCTGTCTCCCTCGTACGGAATCTACAGCGGCTACGAACTCTGCGAAAACCGGGCGCTGCCAGGGAAGGAAGAGTACCTCCACTCGGAGAAATACGAGATTATGGTCCGGGACTGGGATCGGCCGGGCCATCTGATCGACTATGTGACAATGATCAATCTCATCAGGCGGGAAAATCCCGCGCTGCATGAATTGGAAAATCTTGAATTTTACGAGGCAGACAATGAACACGTACTGTTTTACGGTAAGAGCACGTTCGATAAGCGCAATTCGGTACTCGTGGCGGTCAATCTGAGCCCATTCCAGGTCCAGGAGTCGCACCTCCGAATTCCAATCGCCTCGCTCGGCATCAAGCCTGAGGATACGTATCAACTGCATAATCTGATTACGGATCGGCGCGATCTCATGACGGGCGATAGCTACATCGTGCGATTGGATCCGCAAATCGAACCGGCTGCGATCTTTGCCGTGCGGCGTTAGACACATCGAGAGCAAGAAGTCGACTATTTCTTTTGAGAGGGTATCGAGGATGAGCCCCGGGCCAGAAGGATGGATCGAACAAGTCCTGATCTCGCTGGAAGGACAGGGACAGCGCTCCCTGATCGAGTTCGTCCAACGGCAGCGATGGTTCGGAGGCAAAGGGAGGCTCTTGGCTGATGTGCGCGTTGTGGACGCGGTGGAACTGTTTTATGGGACAGGCCGTCAACTGCTCGCATTGATATGTGTCGAATATCGAGGCGGAGCAAAAGAGCGCTATGTGATGCCATTGACGGTCAGACCGAGAACCGGGCAACACGATGCCCAGGCGCTTGTCGAACTGTCTGAGTCTTCCACCCATGAATGGGTTTGCGATGCGACCGGCAATGTGGAAATCTGGATGGGCCTCTACGATGGTGTGGCACAAGGTCTGGAACTGGTCGGACAGAACGGGTGTCTGATGGGACGTACTATGACGCAGGGAGTGGAAGAGTTGGTGAAGGCGGTGCGAGAGACGAAGGTCCTTTCTGCGGAGCAGAGCAACACGTCGGTGATCTTTGACCAGCGGGTGATTATGAAATTGATCCGCAAGGTGGACAACGGAATCAACCCCGACAGCGAAGTCTTGGAATTCCTGACGACGCAGACGACCTGTCGGGATGTGCCGGCTCTGTTGGGAGTTATGACGTATGACGACGGAATGGTTGACAACGGGCAGCCTGCCACCGTTGCGGTAGTCCAG
Source organism: Nitrospiraceae bacterium (assembly GCA_041748925.1). Lineage (GTDB taxonomy): Bacteria > Nitrospirota > Nitrospiria > Nitrospirales > Nitrospiraceae > Palsa-1315. The sequence continues at coordinate 24,538 of JBGTCI010000024.1, forward strand.
CGATTCGTTCCGAATGTCGGTGATGGGTGGAGCTATACCTTGGCACATCTTAAGATCCTACTGGGTGAGGGAGGCGAGGCGGTCACTGAGCGCGGAGACAATCTCTCGAAAGCGGTGACGGAGATTTCAGGACTGTTTTTGGAGCAGATTCGACGTCTGGGGGAGATTACAGGAAGGCTGCATGTGGCACTGGCATCCCGGCTAGAACAGGACGCATTTTCCCCTGAACCAATCAACACATGTGATATCGATCGGTGGAAGGACGGCATGACGAAACATCTCACAGAGGTCTGTCAGGATCTGCGCGCGCTTCAGCCTGCGCAGCCGTCGGCTGCCGGTTTCACAGGCGACGACGTAAACAGACTGGAAACAGCTTGCCGTGATCGATTCGGCGACCTCCAGCTCTTGGCCCAGGGAATGGTGGCGAAGGTTCGTCATCACGGAGATTATCATCTTGGCCAAGTCCTCAAGACTACGGATAGCTTCGTCGTGATCGATTTCGAAGGGGAGCCGACCAAGCCGATCGAAGAGCGGCGAGCCAAAGTTTGTCCATTGAAAGATATCGGTGGGATGTTGCGATCATTTAACTATGCAGCCCAGGCAACGCTGAAACAGTGTCGAGCGGCGTCCGCAACGGACCTCGGGTTGATGACGGAATGGGAAGGGGCGGCTCGCGCATCGTTCCTCGACGGTTACCGCTCGATTGCGAAACCGGGGGAAGCGGCCTTTTTGCCTCCCACTTGGGAACAGACTCTGCGAGTTATCCAGGTCTACGAACTTGACAAGGCCTTCTACGAAGTGCGCTACGAAATGCGCAATCGTCCTCATTGGTTGCCGATCCCCCTCGCAGGCATTCGAACGCTCGTCGGGTAAAGGATTGCTGCTTCGGGCAGTACGGATTCAGTCTTTGATTGTAGGGGACATGATGTCGAATGCTACTACGCCATTTCGCTTTATCGGATGCAGTGAAATTCAAGAAATTCTTGGGAAGCAAGCCGAGGACGAGCGTCAGCTTGCGGAGTTCCTGGAGGAGGTCCCGCTCGACTCGGTGTACTATCACACGCATAGCTTTTTCCTACGATCCCGGTTCATCGAACGTACCTATCCCAATGATTTTGCCCAATGGGTAGGCGAGCAGGTGCGGGATCATGTGCTGGCTGAACGGCTGTGCGTGGTAGATCCGTTCAACTTTCCGAGTCTGGAAGCGCTGCGGGAGGAACTCATTTCTATCATTGACGACCATCTCTCCAGCATGCCGACAGTGCCGAGCGTGGGGTTTGGCAGACCCTTCTACTTCAACCGTTCTCGCATCCTGGAAGTGCCCACGGCACTTGAAGTGACAACGCTGCCTGAGTTCCGCAATGCGATTTCAGATGTCGATGCCAGCTCCTTGTATTTCCACGTATTCGAAGCGCATATGCGGTTGCAGCGAGACGAGAACGATTTCTCCGCCTGGATCAGGGGGAGTCTGAAGTTGCCGGATCTGGCAGAACGGATTAAAGCGTTGAACCCCTATCTCGGCAGTCTCGAACGACTGCGGTCGAGCTTGCTAACCATGTGCGACAATTATCTGGAGAAGTCCGGACCAGCGGCACGAACAGGGAGCCGATAATGTTGAACGCAGATCCGCTCTGGTACAAGGACGCCGTATTCTATGAAATCCACGTCAAGGCCTTTGCCGATGGCAACGGGGACGGCATCGGCGATTTTCAGGGGCTGATCGGCAAGTTGGACTATCTCCAGTGGCTCGGAGTGGACTGTTTGTGGCTGCTGCCATTTTATCCGTCTCCGCTACGGGACGACGGCTACGATGTGGCCGACTTTTTGAGCGTGGCTGAAAAATACGGCACAACCGACGAAGTGCGGCACTTCCTGGATGAAGCGCACCGGCGAGGGATGCGGGTCATCGTGGACTTGGTCTTAAACCATACGTCCGACCAGCATCCGTGGTTTCAGGAAGCACGACAATTTCCTCAATCTCCCAAACGAGGGTTCTATGTATGGAGTGACAACGACAGCAAATACGGGAAGGCCAGGATTATCTTCATCGATACGGAAAAATCCAACTGGACCTGGGACTCGGAGGCCAAAGCGTTCTACTGGCACCGGTTCTTCAGTCACCAGCCGGATTTAAATTACGACAACCCGGAGGTCCGGCAAGCCATGTTGGACACGATGGTGTTTTGGCTTGATCAGGGGTTGGACGGATTCCGGTGCGACGCCGTGCCCTATCTGCTCGAACGCGAAGGGACGATTTGCGAGAACTTGCCCGAGACGCACAACTATTTGAAGGACATCCGACGCCGCATTGACGCGTCCTATGAGGGACGCGTCCTGCTGGCCGAGGCGAATCAATGGCCGTCGGATGTGCGGCCCTATTTTGGCGACGGCGACGAATTTCACATGGCATTCCATTTTCCGCTGATGCCCCGGCTCTATATGGGCGTGCGTAGCGAAACGCGCGATCCGATTATTGATATGTTTACTCATACGCCCGAGATTCCGCCGAACTGTCAGTGGTGCCTGTTTCTCCGCAACCACGACGAGCTGACACTCGAAATGTGTTCCAGCGAAGAGCGGGACTACATGTACTACACCTACGCGCGCGATCCGAAGATGCGGCGGAACATCGGCATTGCACGGCGGCTTGCACCTTTGTTGGACAACGATCGCCGCAAGATCGAGCTGCTGAACAGCATGGTTTTCACGATGCCAGGCAGCCCGATCATTTATTACGGAGATGAGATCGGTATGGGGGACAATATTCAGTTGAAGGATCGCGACGGGGTAAGAACTCCAATGCAGTGGACGATGGATCGGAACGCGGGGTTTTCCAATACGGATCCTGCGCGATTGTATCTGCCGGTGGTGTCGGATTCACTCTACGGTTATCAATCGATCAACGTCGAGTCGCAGAGGGAGATGCCCCATTCGCTGTTGCACTGGATGAAACGGATGATCGCGGTGCGCAAGCGGCATCCGGTATTCGGCCGAGGCACCATCACCTTCCTTCGTCCGGGAAACGACAAGGTGCTTGCTTACCTGCGGCGGTACGAAGGGGTGGCGCTATTGCTCGTCCATAATCTGGCCGGGTCGGCGCAATCGGTGGAGCTGGATCTGAAAGAATTTTCCAGCTCGACACCGGTTGAATTGCTGGGGGAAGCGCGATTTCCCACGGTGACGGAACTTCCTTATGCCGTGACTCTGGCGCCGTATGGTTATTACTGGCTCAATATGGTGCCGGAACGGACAGGAGCAGAACTCTATGGGATCGAACAGACAGCGCTGTAGACTATTACGGCGGGTCACGAGTGTGACGCAACTGTTGAGAGCGGAGGGACGGAGTCGATGATTAAGGAATTGGAACAGTATCGCGAGGTGGCGCCGAAAGGGACCATCGATTTTTTGCAGCGATTAGGCGATCTGGTGCAGGGGAAACGGTTTCTCCATATCAATACCGTGCGGTTCGGCGGCGGGATGGCGGAAATTTTGCGGCGACTCGTGCCCATCATGAAAGCGATGGGCGTCGAGGCGCGATGGGAAGTCATCGCTGGCACGCAGGAATTTACCGACGTAACACGCCGGATCGCAGACGGATTGCAGGGCAGGCCGGAAACCATCACCGACGAGATGTACCAAATCTATCTGAATGTCACCGCCAGGAACGCCAAGGCACTGGATCTCGACGCGGATCTCGTCTTTGTCCACAATCCGGAGCCGGCCGCATTGATCGAACATCGGAAGGGTGGAAACTGGGTGTGGCGCTGTCACCTTGATGCCGGCCAGCCCTGTCGATCGGTCTGGAGTTTGTTTCGTCGGCATGTGCTGAAATACGACGCGGCGATCTTCTCGCTCCCAGGGTTCGCTCAGCGGCTACCGATTCAGAAGTTCTTGATCTATCCCTCGATCGACCCCATGACCGAGAAGAACCGTGAGCTGTCGCGCACCGAGATATGGGAGGTGCTCGATCGATTCGGGATCCTCAAGGGCAAGCCGATGCTCCTACAGGTGGCACACTTCGACAGATTCACGGACCAGCTCGGCACGATTCGCGCCTATCGCATGGCCAAGAAGTACCATGACTGCCAGCTTGTACTCGCAGGGAGCGGAGTGTTGCATGACCCGGAGGGGGAAAAGGTGCTCGCGGAGGTGCAGGAAGCGGCGGGGAACGATCCGGACATTCATATCCTTCAATTACCGCCCGAAGCCGACCGCGAGATTAACGCGCTGCAACGGGGGGCCTCCATCGTGCTCCAAAGGGCGCTCAAGGAAGGCTTCGGCGTGACCGTGTCCGAAGCCATGTGGAAGGGCAAGCCGGTGATCGGGGGGACAGCCGGCGGGGTGTCAGTGCAGATCGTGCACGAGGCAACCGGCTTCATCGTCCATTCCGTCGAGGGCGTGGCCTTTCGTGTCCGCTATCTCCTAAGCAATCCCAGTGTCATGACCAGGATGGGCGCAATGGCGAAGGAGCACGTCAGGAGGAATTTTCTGATCACGAGGCATCTTATAGACTATCTCACTATGTTAAAGCTCCTAGGTTCCAAGTAGTCTAGCTTCTGGCCTGGCAAACTGCCTATTCTCCATGGGAGATGTCTAGGATGGAGGACTCGTTTCTTCCGGAATCGGTTCGCACGCTGCTGGATGGGGCCGAGACGGCTGACATCGTCATCGGTGTGCTTACGTTCAACGACAAGACGACTGCTCCCGACCTCGCACGCGCGATGACCGATGGCTGTGTCCGTTCATTTCCGCAGCGACGCATTCTCGTGGTCAACTGCGACGCCGGTTCGCAGGATGGTACGCCCCAGTTGATTGAGCAGAGCATTGGCTTGGGCGTGCGCTTCTGGACGATCCCTCACCCCGTTCTGAGTGAGTCGTTTAAATTGCTGTCGGAATCTGGAGTGCCAGGACGAGAGACAGCCTTTCGTATTCTTGCCGCCGTGACAGACAAGCTTGACGCGGCCGTCTGCTTGGTTGTCGACGGCAATGTGAAATCTGCAGATGCCGGCTGGCCTCAACTTCTGGCCGATCCGATTCTTGACAAGGGAGTCGATTGCGTCCTGCCATGGTTCAGTCGCAATCGGTACGAAGGGACTTTGACGAATACCTTGCTCGCTCCGCTAACCGGCGCATTGTATGGGAAACGGAATCCCTACCATTTGGGCGGCGCCTACGCATTTTCGTCCCGTATGATCCGTTCGACACTGCTGCCGCAGCCGTGGGACGAAGAGATCATGCAGTATGGATTTGACGGATGGGTGACGACACTGTCTATGGCCGAACCGCTTCAGGTGTGGCGTGCCGCCCTTGGACCTCGCCTGCATCAGGCCAAACCGATGGGCGATTTGTCCATGATCGTGGCTCAAACCGTCGGCTGTATTTTTCATTTGATGGAGCGCTATCAGGAGAGGTGGCAATCCGTCACAGGTCCGGTGTCCGCCCCGACGGTCGGAGTTCCGGTGGGGTTGGGAGACGAAACCGGATTGATCGACGTGAAGCGGTTAGTCAACGGGTTTCGTCAAGGGCTTCGTGATTTGCTTCCGGTCTGGCAGATCATTTTGCCAGCCGAGACATTCCAGCAGGTATTGGAACTCGGCGTCGAAAACATGGAGGGCTTTCACTTTCCTTCCGGTCTGTGGGTGCAGGTCGTCTATGACTTTGCACTGGCCTATCATGACCGCCTGTTGCACCGTGAGCATTTGCTCAAGGCGCTGACACCACTGTATCTCGGTTATACCGCATCCTTCGTCATCGAAACGCGCGCGCAGGCTGTGGAGCAGGTGGAACAGGAACTCGCCCGCCTGCACGATCAGTATGAGACGATGAAACCGTATTTGGTTCAGCGATGGAGGTGGCACAATGAATGACGTATGGGGCGATGCCATGGTGGAAGCGTTTCGTGACATGATGAAGCGGGTTGCCTTGTATATGCCAAAACTGTTGGCACTGCTCAGCTTCATCCTGCTCGGGGTCATTGTCGGTTGGGTGGTCAAAGCCGTTCTCCAGCGACTGTTGAAGGCCGTGCGCATCGATGTGCTTAGCGAACGGTGGGGACTTCAGGCTGCATTAGCCAAAGCTGGACTCAAGCAGCCGCTCTCGCAGGTCGCGGGGCGTCTTGCTTTCTGGACTGTGTTCGTCATGTTTGTATTTATGGGTGTGGACGCGCTGGATCTTCCCGCAACCGCCGCACTGATGGGCCATCTGTTGGGATTCTTGCCGAGTATCGTAGCGGCAGGCCTGTTGCTTCTGGTCGGCGTCCTGCTGGGAAACTTCTTTGCTGAAGCAACCTTGATCGCCACGGTCAACGCCCAGATTCAGGAAGCCCGGCTCATCGCCAACTTGGTGCGGTGGAGCATTTTTCTGTTCACTGCGGCGATGGTTTTTACACAGATTGGGATCGCCAAAGAAATTGTGATCGCTGCATTTTCAATCGTATTCGGTGGTGTAGTATTGGCACTATCGATTGCCATCGGTCTCGGCGGGCGGAACATTGCGCGGGACGTGCTGGAACGGCGGTGGCGGAAAGCCAAAGAGGAACGCGACGAGATCTCGCATTTATAGGGAGGATCAGATCAACGACGTGATGGTGGCTTCATCCGCTTGCAGGTCGAGCGTGCTAGATCTCGATCGCCGGTCGAGTCTTTCCGAAACAAGAGGATTCTTATAGATTAATAGCATGTCTAGACTTCGGGACGCGTATAGCGGAATCATCAATCTCCGAGAAAAGTGTGGTCCAAAGCGCCCCCCGCAATCACGGCCACAGTGGGGCGCTGTGCATTACATTGGCTGCCGTGGACGCTATGGGAAATCTGGAGCATTGGAGGCCCGATTCCGCGAAAGGGATCGGGCCTTTATTATTATCGGAAGGCCCGAGGGGAATCTTGCCATGTCATAGTGAGGATCGATCATGGTACTGACAGCTGATAAAGGAGTAATAGAGGGAGAAACTAGGGACCTTACTAGGGCATACCATTTAAGTTTGCCGCTAGCCTTCACCTAAATGCTGAGTCGACTATGCCCAAAATGTGAAGGTCAAGATGTTAAGCTTATCCAGCGCTGGAAAATCTACGGCCCTCTGCATAAAGTGATAGAACCAGTAACGTCTATGTGGGCCTGCAAGAATCCTCAATGCCTCTATCAGGGCCCAAAGGCCCCTCCAGGAGTGAGTTTTCTATTTGATTGGGCCATCAATGACACACTTACCTAAGTAACGCAATCACCAATTTCCTAGAAAAATGTGGCCCAAATCGCCCCCCTGCAACCAAACTTGGTAGCTGTTTATAACAATGGTGGCAGAGGGCACCCACAACCTGATTTATTTAGGCCCACAATTCGCGTCCCGTTGAGAGCTACAAAGGTGGCTGCAGGGGAGCGGTAGCCGATCCAATCGTCATTGAAACCATGTCAACGCACCGGTAGAGTACTAATTTCCATGGGTCATTTCCCATAGCAATAAACTGATTAGGCGATTCAGGGGTCGCTGGTACTGGTTATACGAAGGAAGACCGGAACCGCTTAGCCGTTTCTTATGGTGCGTGTCTTGATCGATCCGCTTCAAAGCATCCAATTCTCGGTAGCACCTCAATCTGTTGGTCTCGTTCTGCGATGATCTGTTCTTTCTTCTGGAGGCGTTTAACCCCAGCGCCCGTATCCCTGAAACCGCCATTCCAAAACCTGTTGTGCTGACCTCGGACCAATCGGCTGATCTACTCGAAGGCTCGACGGAATCATCGCGATGGTCCAGCGGATGACGAAAAAATACGACTCGCTGACAGTGTAGTCGACACGAGGCGCACATCATCCCGCTGTCACGGGTTTGGGGGAAGTGGGGGATGCGAAAACGGATCTGGCAGGAAAGACCCACCTTCTCTTTAAGCCCCCACAAGGGAAAGTCCTAGCTTACGTCCTCCGATGCGTCGCTTAGAGTAGGACTTCTACTATCTTTGTGGGCGAGAAAGGAACGCCTTGAGTAGCTTAGAGCGATGGCCGGGCGAATCCGCTCTTTGTCTGTTTTTAAACTCCCTACAGATGGCAAGTTGAAAGGATCGTTTATGACACGACATTCTAGATGGTCTATGTGTGCCCTCATCATAAGCCTTATCGGGATGATAGCGTGTAACGCTGCGGCTGAGGAAAAAGGCGCTCATGCTCTTCTGCCTGGGAACCGCGTGCTGCTTGGCACCGTAGAGGAGGTCCGAAGTGACCAGGCCAAAATTAATACCGGTGAAGGCCAGCCTCGCTTCATCCCCATGAACGTGCGGAAGGACAAAGGCTTGCCGGACCTCCAGAAAGGGGATGTCGTCGAGGTTACTGTTAACGACCAGAATTTGCTGGTCGATGTGCATAAAGAGGGTGAACCCGGTCATCATTTGGTGATTCAGGGTCAACTCGCTGGGCCGATGGAGACTGGTCACGAAAAGGCGGTCATTCGCACCAAGAATGGTAAGGAAGAGTCTCACCTGGTAAGACCGGTGGCACGAAGCAAGGTAGCCTCCATTCCCGTTGGAGCGGATGCCACATTCCTACTCGATGAGTTAGGCACCATCGTTGATGTGACAATGGACACCGAATCGGTCCATCATGCTGCGGACCTCGGGCAACAGAAATCTCCGCTCAAGGGTAATCTCAGCCGAATTGATGGTGTGGTCCAGAAAGCCTTACATAACAGCACCATCAGCGTGAAGACCGAAGACGGGAAAGAGCATACCTATGAGGTGCGCCCGCTCATTCAGGAGAGGTTGGCCAAGTTATCGAAAGGCGATGCGGTTGTACTTCTTGTCGATGATGAAAAGAAAGTGACGGACGTGTCTTTTGTGCCGAGCACAACAAAAAAATAATGGTGTTGTCTCGATCCGGCGAATTGAATGATGCAGCAGCTGCATGAAGGGATCATCCTAGCGCCTGTCGCTCCACAACCGGACGTGCGGAAGGTTTGACTCGATTGAGGCGTCAACGCTCCCAGGCGCGAGTGGGATGGTGAGAGTGATCAATGGCTGTAGCCTCTTGTCCACAAAAACTTCTCAGGGCCTAATAGCCGTTCAGGAAGAAGTGGGGGAGGGGAGGTCGATGATCTGCGTTGTGCCGTGAGAGTCTACCGAACATCGAGTTTTCTACTCCCGGTTTCACTCCCGGTTCACTCCCGGTTTTACTCCCGATTTCAGGTCTAGCTCAATCTCACTCCATCACAGTGTTTGGAGCAGAAAATACTGGATCCACAGAGGGATAGCTCTCTCTGTCACACTCAATCATCATTCATCGCACTCTTCTTAGGTGGTTCTTCTAAGCTGAGGGTCGCTGGTTCGATTCCAGCCGGGCGCACCATTTTTCCAGCACTTACGCGATCCCTCCACTCGCGACGGAGACCGATTGTGCTAGCCTTGTGCTATTGTCTCGCCGCAGACGATCCAAGACCTCGGCCCCGCCTCGCAGACTCTCCGGTTGATGATGCGCATAGCGCAGCACCATCGAGATCGTTTTCCACCGGCCCAATTTCTGGACCGTATAGACATCGACCCCGGCTTGGATGAGTCGCGTGGCAAAGGTATGCCGGAGATCATGGAACCGGAATCGCGTGATGCCCGCCTTCCGCATCGCCGGATAGAAGGCCCGCAAGAGATTGCGCGCATTCCGTGGGTGGTCCGCCCCGTTGACGAAGACGTAGGCGGCGTGGCGCGTCCGCACCGCAGCCCGCGCCTGCAAGATCTCCATCGCCGTCTCATTCACCGGAAACGAATGGGCCTCGCCTTAAATGGGTGATCAGTGGAAAGAGTGAGACCATGACGATGTTTGCGCCTATCGCCGGCCCCGAAAATTGTTATGCCCCGCCTGAATTTACTCAAGACCCATTGTCGCAGAAACCAGCCGAAGCCCTTTCCATAAAGTCGTTGAGCGAGTATGTCTGGATGCCTTTTGAGAAATGGCGATTCGAAGCGGGCTGAATTCAGGGGCACCATCCTCATTGCATCCGATGAGTGCATCGGGTACCGTTAGCGCCCATGATGCGCATCGTATCGGCCATGTCGTTCCTCGTATTGGCAACGGGGCTCATGCTGATGGCTGCCTGCAAGTACCTCCAGGTACCGCGCTTCAACTCTCCGGCCGAACAAGAACCGGTCATCCCGCTGTCGGTCAAACTGGTTTTCGATGAGTCTGTCCGCTCAGCCATCTTAGAGCAGACAGTCTGCGATGACAGGCTGTGGAAAGGCCGTCTGGGCGATTCGATCGTTCAATCTTTCACCGAAACCGGGCGGGCTCGCCTGACTCACCTACGGGTCGGAGACCCGTCGGGAACGGCGCAACCGGCCACGGCCCCCGTATCCGAGTTCACGGCCTTCATCACGCTGGCCAGCGCCTCCTTCACGCCAACGTCACGGCTCGGGGCAGACAATAACTATCTCGCCCAACTCGATGTCCGCCTCGCGGCGACCTTCCAGGACGCCCAAGGCTACCGATTCCCGGACGCGCCCATGGTCTATTCAAATCGCGTATCGCTGTACACACCACAAATGGGTGGCAGCACCAATCAATGCGAGACCGGGCAGTTAGATGCCGCCATGCAAACCGCAGTCGATCATCTCGCCAGCCAGTTCATGGGATACCTGATGCAGTTGCGTGAGAAAACGCAAGGGGAGCGCACAGCGGGCCGGCAGAATTCCGGCGTCGGACTAGGACTGCTGGCCCTCAAGGCCACCTTGCTCGATGCCAACAGCAATCTCGTGCTGGAAAGCGGTGAGAGAATCGGCGTCAGGATCGACGTGACGAATACCAGCAAGGCCACGCTGGGCGCCACGGCCATCACCCTCTCAGGGACACCCGCGCTCATCGATGCCTTTGCAGGCACGTTGTCGGGGCCGATACAGATTGGCAATCTCCAACCAGGGGAAACGAAGAGCACCATTATATGGGGGGCCATGCCGGCGAGCGCTGGAGGATCGCGTGGCGAACTTACTGTGACCGTCACACCATCGAGCGCAACAGGCGGCGCACCGGCGACACAAACTCTCGTCGCTGCCATGGCCACACGCGGCAAGCCGCCTGCGCCCGCTCTTCGCCCGGCCTCGCCCACCGGCGGAGACAGACACAATCCAGACCGCTATGCTGTCATTGTGGGACTGGGCCAGTATCAAACCCCATGGCCGGGCTGGCGGAACGGACTCTCGTTCGACACCAAAGAAACCGTGTCCTTGTTTGTTGATTCTCTCGATGTTCCTAAAGGGCAGACCATGCTGCTCCACGATGAGCTGGCGACCCAGACCGACGTCGAAGCAACCCTCGCCCTCTGGCTCCCCAAGCGGGTCACGAAAGACTCAATCGTCTTCTTCTATTTCGCCGGACACGCACGTGCCAACGCCAAGACTGGTGAAATATTTCTGATGCCCTACGACAGCACCCTGCAATCGTCCCAGTCCCGGTTGATCTCCCTCCGATTGCTCCAAACCCGTCTGTTGAAGCTGGGGGCCAAGCTTGTGGTCGTCATCATCGAGGCACCGGTGGCTATGGGTGCACCGGCGCAGAATGGCACAAGTCGAGGGGTCACTCCCAATTGGATCGGCAATCTTAACGAGTCATCCAACAGTGGGACCGGCACGATCATTCAAGTCTCTAGGCGCAGCCCCTTGCCGCAGACTCGCCAGAGTCTTCTGAGTGGATTTACCGGCAAGGCAGATCGTGACGACGATGGCACCGTCACCGTTGGCGAATGGCTTCGCTCACTCAAGTCCATTGCCGTCACGGCTCCGACGCTCCCTCTCGACCTGGCAGTCCAGTCCATTCCACTGAGCCGCGTGAGCCAGTCGCAACGCGCTCCGTGACCATTTTCTTAATCAGCTTCGCCGGCGAGAACCAACACACAGGCTGCTCCAGACGATTTTGAACAGGTCTAGGCTCGACCGAGCCCCATGAACCGTTACTAGAAGTTCACGTGCACCTGCGTGTAGGTCCAGATTGAGTTCACCGCTGACGATCCGATGCCAGCGGCATTCCCCGCGGCCAGCTGGTCGAGCATCTCGCCGGCGATCAGATAGGATACGCCGGTCTGCCATGCCACCTTGTTGTCCTTGAAGAACAGGGTATAGACCCCATCAATTTCCTTGTACAACGAGTTACTGGTCGCGATAGTGGTAGCGGTTTCAGCAGTCGGAGCCGAGAAGCAGCCTTGGTTGGCGGCATACCAACAATCACCGTTGTTGGCCTTGCGGAAGATCCAGAACCGGAAATCCAGATGCTGCGCGAGACTCGGCTTCATCTGCAAACTGGTGCTGTAGCCGACCATGTTCCGCCAGGCCATGCGGTCGGCATAGCCCATCAGAATATGGTTGGTGGGATAGAGATTCTCAAAGGTATTGGCGTTGCCGTCGCAACCCGCCCCGGTCTGCCCATTACATCGATTCGCGCTGCCGTCGCCGGAGGCATAGTTGAACTCCACGCCGACGCGCGGCTCCCACGGCAATTGCTCAAACGTCAATCCGCCTTCAAAGGCCATGGCGTGCGCATTGATATGGAGCCGATTCGGGCTCTGCCCAAGCGCCATCGATCCCGTCTGCCAATAGTACTCAGCCGTTCCATCGAACATGCCCTGGCGATACGCGATGCGACCCCCCAACGTATGACGCTGTTGCCCAGGGGTATGCGCTGCCGTTCCATAATAAGTGGTGGCGACAGGAGGCGCGGTCACCGAGATATTATTGTTGAAAAATACCCAGAGAGGTTCGAGCGAGAGGCCCTCCATGGGTTTGATGACTATGCGAGTAAAGAAGAGGTCTGCCTTGTTACTCCCAGTGGTGCCGCTGGCAACGGTGCCGGGGTTGACGGCTCCAGACCCCCCCGCGCAACCAGTCGTGCCTGTTCCACAGGATGAATTTGCAGCGTTGGCTTGTGCGTCCGCTAGACGCACCCAGCCGCCCCAGACTTCATACATTTTCTGGGAATATTGAAGGGTGATGCCGTCAAAAGAGAACCCAATATTGTTCCAATCAAAGTTGCCGAACAAGCGGTGGTTTCCCATCACAATAAGCTGTCGTCCTGCCTTCAAGCTCAGGCCATCGACCCCGAGATTGCGGATCAGGATATAGGCCTGCCGGACGCCGATGCTCGTGAGTGTGTTGGGATCATTCGCCGTATTCGGGGCGCTGTTCGCCCCCCAGTTCGACGCGTACTGCATCTGAAAGAAGGTATCAACGTCAGGGGAGATCGCATAGTTGAGTCCGAGCCGGGCCCACTGTTGGACAAATTGAGCGGCAGTCCCCTGCGAATTCGCACCCGTGGCACGTCCAACACCACTGGTGCTCGCCAGTCCAAAGTTCGAATTGTTGCGGTATTCCGGCCTCACCCGTACGTCGCCGGAAATCGTCACTCGCTTCAAATCAAATAAGGGACTCTTGGGTGGATCGAAGTTCCAATACCGGACGAGATCCGGCATTCCGCGTGTCACCGGCGGCTCCATGCCCGGATCATCCTTCACTTCGTCCGCCTCTGGCGGAGCTGCCAGGGCGTGGATCACGGACAGCGCCGCGAGTAGAGCGGCTGCCAACACCCCGATTAGAACTATCTTCCCTCGCCCCATCACGTTCTTCCTGTGCGGTGTGCCGTCTACCAGATGACACGCGCTTCGAGGTTCCTACCCCACCGCATCAATAATCGATATAGACTTTTCTGACGGGGAACTCAAAGCTAACTGTACTGGTTTCTTTTGCCTTGACCTCAATCTCCTGTTGGCGAATATGCGGTCTATCGTAGAGAGGCCTCCCGGTCGCTTCCGTGATGAGGACCTTGTAGCCCTCGTGCCAGGCGACCACGGTATACTTACCGGGCGGAACCCCGCTAATCTCAAACTTTCCGTCCGCGTCCGTGACCGCAAAATACGGATGATTAAATCCAGCCCAATAGGCGTTCATGTTGTTATGAACGTCACACTGAAGCCGCATCACACCCTTTTCGTTCTTGAGGGGAGTGCGCAGGAACTTGTGGTCAATTTCCACATCTGAGTTGGGCATGGGCACGTTCAGGAGTGAGGCATTCCTTGTGTTGAAAAAATGTGGGTTGTGGAAAAATGGGTCGTGATTGACCATCGCCATCACTTGGCTTCTGACAAATGGGAAAATGTGCTCCTTGAATTGGCAGTTCACCATACGGAGCCAGTATTTGTCCGCGGGTGCTTTCCCCTGCTCAACCCCTTCAAGGTAGACCAGCACGAACGCCACGCCGTGGTTCTTCGAGTTGACCAGCAACGCCTGAGATGCGACCTCTTCGCCGCATATAGTTGTATCTGCCTCGACCTCGATTGACGGGATATCAGGAAGCTCGCCCTTCCATGTCGCTACTCCGGTAATGGTGCCTCCGTCCGTCACATCAATCACCTGATACGGTTCGGCAAAAACGCGCCCTGCGCCAGCCCCCATCAGTCCCATCATCAGCAACGACACCATCCAAGAGATGAGGGTCTTTGCGAGACGCATGATTGAACCTCCTTTTGGAATAGCCTGATTTCATGAGTACCACGACCCAGGTCTTCAAGTTGTACCGAATAGTCAACCATACGCAAGCGAAGCTCATGATATCGAGAAGAACATTCGTGGAAGACAGTATTAGAGCATCTAGCAGTAAAAGTCGGAAAAGAAAGAAGCGATGACTCCCTTAGATGGACGTGCGCATGGATAATCTCCTGAAGATGGACCAACCTCAAACAGCAGTTATTGGAACCAAGAGCCATTTCGGATATTATTCGTCTTAATAGCGTGAACATGCAACGGTAGTGTCGACTCGCCGGAGAGGCCGAAGAAGCTGCTTTTGGGAACGGGAACATGAAACGCACGGCTGAAGTTGTGTTGTGAGGTCAATCACGCCGTCAGTATGCAGCTGAGTGAACAATTGCTTGGCCGTAACGACTCCTAAAATTACTTGGATGCCCCCCCGGTCTGAAAACGGGAGTGCACGGACTCTGCGACATGCTTGAGGGTATTTCAGATCATCAGCTGCTGATGTGGACACGGTCGCTCACCCCTCTTTGAATCGGCTGTGCGGTTGCCGTCGTCTCGTCCAATGCGGGACAGGCGCAAGGCTCATCAATTCTTTTAATCTGAGCACTTTTGATCAGACCTCCGCACTCCTTTTACGCATAGTGTAGCCGACCCTCTGTGATGTAGCCCACCGTACGATTGCAACGGATGTTCATCCTCATCGATCATTCGCCCTCACCCGCAAGTCGGATTGACGTCGCTTGCATGATGGCAACCGGATCTTGGTGTTCTGGTTACGATCTTCGATTCAGATGGACTTGGAAGCAGAGCGTTAGCACGGGCTTCGTGGTCGACGAGAGTCTGGGGGTAGCCACGCGGTAGTACGACCGAGCTGGTCGTGAATCAATCTGCTTGTCCGCTTCGGCGATACCGGTCAGCTACATCGGCGGGCATTGTCTTAGGAGTCAAGATGACGGATCTCCTCGCAGCCCGATCCTTGATGGCGATGGCCTTGGGATTTCACATCGTCTTTGCCATGGCGGCTATCGGCCTGCCGCTGATGATGGTGATGGCGGAATGGCGCTGGTTGCGAACCGGCGACGAACCGTCGCTGGCGCTGGCGAAACGGTGGGCGAAGATCACGACAATTCTTTTCGCGATCGGCGCCGTCACCGGCACAATCCTGTCGTTTCTCCTCGGCCTCTTGTGGCCCACGTTCATGGTCTGGGCTGGGCCGATCATCGGTCTGGCTTTCTCGCTGGAGGGATTCGCGTTCTTCGCCGAAGCGATCTTTCTCGGCTTGTATCTCTACGGCTGGCGCCTGCTGTCTCCAACGGCACACCTGCTCTCTGGCGTTGTGGTCGCGTTGAGCGGAGTGGCCTCCGCGGTCTTTGTCGTGCAGGCCAACGGTTGGATGAACACCCCGCGCGGATTTCGCCTGCTCGACGGCCAGCCGACGGAGATCGACCCTCTCGCGGCGATGCTGAATCCTTCTGGTCTGGTGCAAGCCCCGCACATGGTCCTCGCCGCCTATGTGGCCACCGGGTTCGTCGTCGCCGGCATCCATGCCTTCCAATTGCTGCGAGATCCCGACAACATCCTCCACCAGCGCGCGTTGCGGATTGCCTTGCTGGTTGGAGGCGTAAGTGTGCTTCTGCAAATTGTGAGCGGGGACATCCTGGCCAAGGTTGTCGCCGATTATCAGCCGGTCAAGCTTGCGGCGCTGGAAGGACAGTTCCGGACGGAAGCAGGCGCGCCTCTGCGACTTGGAGGAATCCCCGACGTCGAGCAGGGCCTCCTTCGGTATGCGGTCGAGATTCCCTACGGCTTAAGCCTCCTGCTGTATCTCGATCCGAACGCGGTGGTCACAGGTCTGGATGCGACTCCACGCGATCAGTGGCCTCCGGTCGGGGTCGTCCGTATGGCCTTTCAGATCATGATGTTCTCCGGGTTTGCCATGGCCGGTGTCACCCTGTGGGGCCTCTGGCTTTGGTGGCGGCGGGGGTCACTGTTTCGTTCACGCGCGTTCCTCATCGCACTGGTGCTGACCACTCCGCTCGGTGTCGTCGCAACTGAGGCGGGATGGACAGCGACCGAAGTGGGCCGGCAGCCTTGGATCATCGTGGGTGTGATGAAGACGGCCGACGCCGTCACGCCGATGTCGGGACTCGTCGTCCCCTTGGTCATGTTTGTGCTGGTCTATCTGTTTCTCGGCGCGATGGTGATTCGGCTCCTGTGGGGTCCGATCGGTGCGAGCCGGACGACCGATAGCAGCGACGCGTACGAACGAGGACCGTATGTCCCTTGAATTGATCATCGCGGGCTTCCTCCTCCTCTCATTGACCTGTTATGTCTTGACGGGCGGGGCCGATTACGGAGCGGGCGTCTGGTACCTGTTCGCGGGCGGTCCCCATAGCCGAGCACAACGTGCGCTCATTCACCACGCGCTGGCGCCGATCTGGGAAGTCAACCACGTGTGGTTGATTCTCATCCTGGTCATTCTCTTCACGGCCTTTCCCGCCACCTTCGCCGCAACCATGACGGCTCTGCATATCCCTCTGACTCTGTTGCTGATGGGGATCGTATTTCGAGGAGCCGCGTTCGTCTTCTCCGGCGACGGCAAGGGAAGCGGTCGGTCCCCCTCGCTGTGGGACGTGGGTTTTGCGGCAGCCAGCCTATTAGCGCCCTTCTTACTGGGCGTGACCATCGGAGCGATTTCGTCCGGGGCGTTCAATGAGGCTCCTGTTTTTTCTGAACGATTCCTCCAACCCTGGCTTCAGCCTTTTCCGTTGGCCGTCGGGGCGTTCACGGTCGTTCTTGTCGCCTACCTAGCCGCTGTGTACCTGATTCTTGAGGCGCGCGATGAGACGATTCAAAACGCGTTCCGGCGGCGCGCCGTCGCCGCAGGCCTGGTCGTCGGTGCACTCGGCGCACTCGTCCTGCTTCTGGCGAGAACGGGCGCTCCGTTGATCTGGGACCACCTCATCCACAGCCTCTGGGGCATCGCAGCGCAGGGTGTCACGGCGATGACGGGAGTCGCAGCGATCTGGTTTCTCTGGCGGCGGCAGTACCGCCGTGCACGGGTCTGCGCTGTGGGGCAGGTGACCGTCACGATCTGGACGTGGGCGCTGGCGCTGTTTCCCCACCTTGTGCCGCCTGATCTGACGATTTTTAATGCGGCGGCGCCGACCGCGACCCTACAGGCGTTGGTGGTAGCCCTCATGGCCGGCGCACTGCTGCTGTTTCCCGCGCTTTACTATCTCCTCCGCGTGTTCAAGGATACGGCTGTGTTTGGAGAGAGCCGTTCGAAGCCGCCGACAGATTCGGGACCATAGGGAGGTATTCGATGACCATGCGCTACGACGTCGATCTGGCATCATCGGTAGCGGGCAGGCCGGACCCTCGGCGGTGGTACAGGTCGACGTATCAAAGGAGGGGTCGGTCGGCATCTTAGAGGGAATCGATCATCCATCGTTCGGCGGCGGTGATGAGAAGAAGGACGCGTGTGTGACCACGGATCCTACGACAATGCAACGGTCAGTAACTGCGCAATCCGATGAGGGGCATCATCCAGGTCACAATGGTACGTAGGAAGGAAGAGAAAGGCTGCTGGAGCTTGGAGTACTAAATTATCTGTGGCCTATTATGCTTCCACGACTGCATACTCACAAGGGACGACTGGCTGACTCACGTTCCGAATCATGCGATGCATCGCAGTACACGGCGGCGTGGAGCGCGTTGTACAAGTCATCCACTGCCGCCTCCTTAGTCAACACCCGGACGGCGCCGGCCTTCATCATGTGCTCAAGATTTTCGCCTCCAGCGTTGACAGATAAGCCCAAAACGATGATACCGGGATGGCGAGCCTTGATAAGGGCCGTGGCTTCGATGCCATTCATCTTGGGCATGTTGATATCCATCACAACAACGGATGGATGCACACGTTCAATCAATGTCACCGCTTCTGCCCCATCTCCGGCCTCTCCTACGAGTTCCACATCAGAATAACAGTCAAGCACACTCCGCAGACCTTGCCGCATCATCACGTGGTCGTCTACGAGTAGCACGCGCATGCGCTTCCCGTTAGGACTTGAGTGTTGAGCTTTGATCCCTGAGCGTTCCGATGGAAGATCGTGATAGATGGCTTTTCTAGGCAACTCAGTACCATGCACTGTCGTCCCCGCACTGGTTGCCATTGGCAAGACCAGTATTGCCGTCGTGCCTTTACCAGAGGCGAGTTCGAACCGCCCACCCAACGCTTTCATGCGCTCACGGATACTGAACAAGCCGAATTTCGGAGACAGTCCGCCATTAAGTGTTTTAGCAGCAGGGTCACCAGCTAGATCGAAGCCTGGGCCATCGTCGTGCACTTCAATCCTCAATCCATCAGCCTGCTGGTCGAGCTTCACTGTGGCCTCGCCGGTCCCCGCATGTTTCATGGCATTAAGCAACAGTTCCCGGACCGATTGGTAGAGCAGCACGATCTGATCCTCGGCTAGCTGAAGCTGATTGCCTTCCGGCGCATCGATCGTCACCGTCATCTCATATCGCTGCATGTACTTTGCCAGCCACCGGAGGCCGGGGGCCAGTCCGTGCTCACGCAGCACCGGGGGGCTTAATTCCGATACCAAGGTGCGCGTGTACTTCAACGCCTCCGATAACACCTCGTCGGTTTCATGAATGAGTTTGGCGCAGGCGGGTATCTCCTCTGCAATCCGCTTACCCTGTCCCAGCTTAAGCCTTCCCAGCACCAGCAACTGTTGGAGATGGTCGTGGAGTTCCGCGGCCAAACGGTTGCGTTCGCGTTGCTCGGTCAGGTTCAATTCGATCGTGAGAGCGCGTAACCGTTCCTGTGAGCAGACCAGTTCCCGTGTCCGCTCGTCCACTCGCAATTCCAGTTCATTGTTTAGCCGCTGCAACGCGAGGGCGCTTTCCGCGATCTCCCGGCGCGTCTGCACCTGAATGGAAATATCTCGGAAGTAGCACACAAGGCCGTAACGGCCATCGGGTAAGGTAATGCGGTCCAGCCGCCATTCATAGTATTCAGTCACATTGCGGTCAATCCGAAACTCGGCCCGCTCCTGTGTCAGGTATGGTTCGCCGGTTTCTAACGTATGGCGGTAGATGCGCACAATTTCATCGGCATACTCTTTCGTCCACAGCCTATGGATGACTTCGTCGAAGTCCCGGCCAATTAGATCCGGCATGTTCCCAAAGACGGGCAACGCCGTGGGATTCACTTGCATAATTCGAAAATCGGCATCGACTAGGTACACCCCCAACGGCGCTTGATTGAGCAGGGTCTCGAACTGCGCCGTCTGTTGGCGTAGGGCCGTTTCAGCCTTCTTCCGAGCGGTCACGTCGCGAGTAAAACACCGGGTGTGCACGAATCGACCGTCCTCGAACAGCGCGTTCGAGTTGATCAGTACCTCTCGGATCGATCCATCCTTGCACCGGAGCCTGGCCGAGTACTCATGCAGAGACTCACGGCGCACGCGTGTCAAAATGTCCTGGATGACGGATTGATCGACGTGAAACTCGGCGATGTGGTGGCCCAGATACTCTTCGCGGGCATATCCGAGCAGATCGAGCTCGGTCTGGTTTACACGCAGGACCACCCCGGTAGGTCCGATCCAGTGCAGGCCGACACTGGCATTGTCAAAAAAGTCGGAAAGATTTCGTTCGCTGCGTCGTAGCGCTTCCTCTGTCTGCTTCCGCTCGGTAATGTCCTGAAACACGATGAGAACCATGTCATTGGATTCGTCCTCGCGATTGAATCGCCGTGCATCAATCAGCACCGTCCGACGTCCAATTGTGGGGAATTCGTGGTCGATCTCAAGGGGCTGAAATTCACGATTGTCGGAAAGAATCTCTTTCACGGGTCTCCATACCTGAGGGTCCCACGTGTGGTGCTTCAAATCGGGGAGAGGAGTCCCTTGCGCTTCCTCGCGCGACACGTGAAACATCCTAAAGAACTCTCGGTTAGCTGTCTGCACGCGGAGATCCGCATCGACAAGGACCAATGGTGCCCCTACGGTATTCAGAATGGCTTTTGTGAATTCTCGGTCGTCAATGGCTTGTGTGATACTCTCTCGGAACGCGGTCACATTCATCAACGTCAGGACGGCCCCTCCAATCTGCTGTTCGACTCCTGTGCATGCGGCTATCCGGAGAACGAACTGTTTTTCACCATACTTGAGTTCATATCGACACGGCGCTCCGCCCGCCAAGACCCGACCACAGAGGTCGGTAAACTCATGCCGATCTTTGAACATTCGGATATGTGTGAAGGGGTGGCCGATGTCTGTGGCCCTGCAGCCCACGACTAATTCCGCCGCCCGATTGAAGTGGACGACCGTGCAGTTGCGTGCGACGACGATGACGGGAACATCGATGGAATCGAGGATGCCGACAGGGTCAGGAAGAAGACTCAGGGCATCGTCATCTGTCTGTAGAGGAATGGTAGAGCCGGCTTCTTCGACTTCCTTGTGCTGGGTCATGCGGCTAACTCGTGTAGAACGTACGGCTACGTGCCAGCACGCTATCAGCGACCACGGGTAGAGCTTGACGTAATGCCAACAGGAGCGCTTGAGCCCTAGGCATTTTGAGTGGCGCTCGATAGCGTGCGAGAACTTGCTCCTCCAGGCTACGAGCCTCATCCGGACCGATCGTCTCTCGAAGCGATCGGCTACGGCAGATTCAAGACGTGCATAATCTTCAACGGGAATGAGATGAGAGTGATTTTCTCCCAACCTTGGCAACATCCGAGCGTGGACGGCACCATCGAAATTATCCATGAGAAACGAGCAAAAGATGGCAATGTCGTGCTCGTCGGCCAGTTGATCGAACAGGTCCTCTAGATTCATGCTGGCGGCTACATCCCCTCGTTCCCACAACACATTGACCATCTCTCCCCACCAACGCACTTTCTGGTATCGGCCCGCTCCACGGGCTTGAGCGATGACGTTCGCGGCAAGACCGAGGAATACGGGCGCATCGGGCATGGATTCACGCATGAATTGAGGGAGGAGTTCATTCGCATCGACAACGGTGAGCTGCCCAAGTTTCTGCACGCCTTCCACATCTACGCCTTCGGCTTCCAATCGTGGGCGAAAAGCCTCCCAATGACTGGGAGTTGGCACGAGGATGACCCCCTCGCCATTCGCAAGGGCGGCAGCCGCGAAACGACAGACCGCTCTACCGAGAAAGCTTTCGTCTTGGTAGAGCTGTACGATGTGGTCGCGCGGTTTAGCACCGCCCAGGAGACGGTCCCAAGAGTCGACCGGCGCTTTCAAGCCATCTTTTTCTACCTCTTGTTCGAGTAAAGTGCCCATCGCCATTTTCTCTTGTTGGGTTTCTCGTGTCGTGCTCTCATTATCCATTGTGGTTCTCCTATGATTGTCAGTTTATTTTGATGGTTCAATCGTAAAGAACCCATGGATGCATGATTTTCCCGCTAAAGGCGGTGACTGTACAAGTCATAGGGGTTGCTTCCTACTCGGGATACCCCTAGCCTATTATACCGTTCACTCGACGAACAACGTGTGGTCTGTGTCTCGGCTCACAACCCAAGAGCGTCCGCCCACGATCATGATCCGTCCTTCTTCGCGTATTAGGCCCTCGTCTTCTTCAACCTTCGAGTCCAGTCCACCAGCGCTTCGAGCAATTCCTTGATCTTCTCGGTTGTCTTGGGATCCTTCAGGTTGCCCTGCTCATCAAACTTTTCTGCGGCATTGGCAATCATGACCTCCGGTTGGTTCAACGGAAACATATTCAAAAAGACGGACATTTGACGCAAGTGATTTTGCGCGCGCGAGGTCCCGAACATCCCGATGGAGGCTCCCATAATCCCGACCGGCTTGGCATTCCATGCGCTGGTGCCATAGGGCCGCGACGCCCAGTCGATAGCATTCTTCAGCACGCCCGGGACGGAATAGTTATATTCTGGGGTCACGATCAGAATGGCGTCTGCCGCCGACACCTTGGCCTTGAACTCCCGCGCGCGCGGCGGAAATTCTTTTTCCTGATCCTCATTGAAGAGCGGAATGCCGTCGAGATCACCAATCTCCAGTGTGCTGCCAGGGGGGGCGAGCTTGACCGCCGCTCGAAGCGCGGATCTGTTATAGGACCCTTGGCGTAGGCTCCCGGCGATGCCCAATATGTTGACGGAATCAGCCATGCTTTCCTCCTTCTTATCCCTGTTCGTTTCTTCGTGTTTCACTTCCGCAGAGCCAGCACATAGGCCAGCACGTCTTGGATCTCCGATGTGAATGCCTTCATGGCAGTCTTGGGTATTCGACGATGCCAGCTATCTCCAATCGAAGCCAAGTCGGCGTGAGTTACGAATGGGCCGCATTTCCTCATAGTCCACGCGACCATCCTGAAGAAACTCACCATCCGCTTCCCGAGTCTGTTTGTTCAATGGCCCAGCCTCCTCGGAAGCCAACCATGATGAATTGTTAGATCACTGACCTTCTGATCGTTGCTGATCCACAAATGCCGCTGCGAACTCATGTGTTCAGCCCACAGACAATTCCGTTATTTGTGCCTTTAGAAGATCGGCTACCGTCCTGTCCTCGTTTAGTTCCACGACAATTTACGATTCGATCTGCTTCGTCTTCTCGTATGGAACCTCTTGGGTTAGATGTAACAACGCATAGAGGGCAGTCTATATTTTCACGGGTTTACAATATGAGCAATTTTGACCACCGCGGGGGAAACATTACCAGGCCGCGTGAGGCTGCGCAGGCTTATACCTGGACACACGATTGCCTCGTTGCGCACAAGCGTGTCGGCCAACTCTTCCGAAAGAACACAAAGCAGCATAGCTTGAGCTGCTCCAACAAGGGCGCTGAGATTGGCGTGGGTCACAGCGCGCTCTGTTGTCCTGTCGCAGCAACCCGCCGATTCCTCATCTCATACCCGATGGTGTGGGCAAGCACGTTTCTATGGAGGTCCGCAAAGGTTCGCTGACAGATTGGAAATTATCGAGGAGTCACGGAGTGGTTCCGTGGAATATCAAAGAGTAGGCCTGACATTTTCTTGTCCACGCATATGAACACGCGCAAACCTCTCACACCGGTGCTAAGACCTGACCCTCTCGCTCTTCCAGCCGGGTGGTGATGATCGACAGAACAAACGCATGACTCTGATTTTTTCCGCAGGCTGCTAGGGAACAACCTAGGCCTATTTCTCCCATGCACACGGTTAAATACACCGACTATGGATCATCCATGACTGCTATAGCCGAAAGGAGAAGAACCATGAACGCCGACCTATTCAGAGGCAAGTGGGATGTATTCAAAGGCGAACTCAAACAAGAGTGGGGTAAGTTTACGGATGACGACCTCCTGAGTGTGCGAGGGGATTACGACAATTTCATGGCACTAGCCCAAGAACGCTACCCTGGTCGACAAGTTGAGATCCGTCGATGGACGGATGAATGGTACAGCGTGGTGCAGTTTCCTGCACCTCCCACTGATCCTCCCCTGATTTCATAGACCCGCTCTATGCATAGGAAAGTATAAAGTTGAAGCCCGTCATGCTTTCCAAAGGAAATATAATCCCGATCTCTCCGACGGTGATTTGTTGCAAGTGTACACATCCATCTCTTCCGGATATACGAGGCTTGCAACTGCCAACAATAAAACTCCTCCATTGCGAAATATGACGCCGTTGTTTGGTTAAGACTCAGGGATCCATGCCGGGCTTGTTTGTGGTGGCCACAATCTTAAACGAAGGCCAATATGCACAAATCGATATCACTCTGAGAAAGTGGAAGATATTTCTTTCCAATTTTTTGAATGCTAAGCGACACAGCTCCTAAAAAAGGTGCGATAAACACAGTGGACGACACAATCACACAATATCCAGAATGGGGTGGTTTGGAATTCAAGAGGCGGGATTATGCCACAAGGAGCTTGAAGATGATCCGACTGACACACTCTTGAGACGTATACTTATTGGCCCGCGCTCTATGAAGCGGGGCACATCAACGCCAAATTTCAATCGATATTTCTGGAAAAGGAGGGCATTGGTATGAAGATCATTGAAGCCATCTTGAAATCCTCCAAGATGGACGCAGTTAAAGGTGCATTGGTAAAAGTGGGTGTGCGGGGGCTGACGGTGATGAAAGTCGACGGATTCGGAAACAACAAAGCGGAGCGTGAAGTCTATCGTGGAGCCGAGTTTACGCCCGACTTTGTGCCCATGGTGAACATGCGAGTAGTTGTCGGGGATAATGAGGCGCAGCGCGCTATCGACACTATTATGCGTAGCTCGCAAACCGGCAAAGCCGGTGACGGGATAATCTTCGTGGGTGACATCAGCGAACTAGTGCGGATTAGCACCGGTGAAACAGGGGAAAAGGCGCTATAACGATGACGCACGCGAGGGAGTCTTTTGCGGGTCGTCTTGCTTGCAAGGGAACTTGATGAGCTTGACTCACTCAAAGGTTGTACAAGTTCGTAAGCATAAACATTGCCGTCCATCTATGCGGGGGATCCCGGTAGGCCCGCCTGGTTAGAAAAACAATTCGTCGTGTGACCTACCCGGGCAGGTCAATCGAATGCCTATCATCTGAAAGTAGCTGTCAAAAATGAGATAGCTTTAAGCCCTTCTGTTAGCTTTATTTCTGCCGAGTCAGGCGGCAGATCAGACGATAGTCCCCAGTGATCCCCATTACATTGATAATAAGTTCACGGTGAGGGATGGGTGGTAACGCTCAGAGGGTCAGTGGAGGACCAAAGTGCCGCCGAGGCTGAGGGTCTTCGTGTCCGCTCAAGACGGATTCTATCTTCTACAGTGGGGCAGGCAGTCGGCGCGGCTACCGTACCTTCGACACCGTGGCCTGTTCCTGAGTGGCATCGCCCCCTAGGGAACGCAGCTTCTCCGACAACTGCATGACCATATGCTCCACCACTTGGCGCTCATGGTCTGAGAGGTCGGTTGCTTGGAGGAGGGCTTTGCAAGCGCGGATGTATTCCTGAACACTCGGGCTGTAATCAGACATACAATATCTATGACAAGAGCAAGAAACGCGGGTGTAACAGGAGGGTTAACTCTTGGTTAACTGGGGAGTGAGGATCTTGGTGAGTTCTTCCATGTAGAAGGCAATGATGTGTAGCTCATCCTCAGAAAACTGGGGGTTGCTGGGAGCGGCAGCGATACCCAACAAATGCTCGCAGGAGCGAAGGTAGTCCTGAACTTCTTTGCGGATGGGTAGGGAGAAAATCTCTGACATGGGGGCGCCTACGGCAGTGTGTGGTTCGGGGACCTAATAGGGCAGCATGGGCCTGAATAGAACCGGGAGTCAATAGGGTTGTAATGCAGGGCTGGAGCCGATATCCTGCCCAAGAGGTAAGACCTATGAAGAAATTCCTCCAGAGTCCTCGGGGACTCGTCCTATCGATCACGGCATTGATCCTACTGATCAAGCGCCTCATGGTACGGAAGCCTCCATCACGACCGTATCGTCATCAGAAGGACGAATGGTCAAAGATTCGCGCATACAGGCGGCCTAATTAGGTCAGAGCCTTCACCACGTCTTCCTGCCCAGCAGCGACCCCTCCTTCAAGAGCCACATGGGCAACCCCCGATGCTCATACCCCCTTCCATGTATCTTCGCTTGCTGCGTGTCCAACCTGGTTACCATAGCGAGGCTTATTGGGCCATCATTTACGCGGTGGCTCCATCGTCTGCGCTGGATCGAGAATATACTCATTCTTCCTATCTGGCGAGTTGATAGAAAGCGCATGGCCCGCCTCGTTCACTGTGGCCTCAATAAGCTCTCCTTGGATAGGAATTTTATGGTTTTTCCTGGTGGGTTGGTCAATATGCATACGCACTTCGTTGCCATTTCTACGAGCGCCCGCTGGAGGATGCAGATGACTTTGTGTATGGCGACGAGGGGCTGGCACGAGAAAGTCGCCAACTAAATGAGACTTAACACAAGAAAATTCAACCTGATCAGGTTATTCGTGAATCGGTCCATACATTAGCCCAAGCGGCCACGCCAAGACTTTTGCATTGGCAACGGGCGTACCTTCAGCAAACTACGCCGGTAGATCAACAAGATAATTGGGGGGGTAGGCTCAAGCGTTCGAGCACTGCTCGATCACTCCTGACCGCAGACCACTTCCCACAGCGCTTGATTAATACTCTCTGGTTTAATCGGTAACCAGTTGTCTTTGTCCACGTATCCATGATTCCGTCTGTCGGTACCCATAGGTCTTAAGAACTCCATGTACGCCAGCAATCGGAGGCGCCTTTCTATACAATCGAATTGCTTGTGAGTCTTCGTCGACAAAAATCGGCTGGGGTTCAACCCGAAGCGTCCTAACCCCGCATTCCCTTGCATCGACTTATAGTCAGTCAATTGGCATATCGTCACTAGATGGCCTTCTCTGTGGATGGTGTCTGGATCGAAGTACACCGTGTGTAGTCCTGGTGTTTGATATCTTTTCTCAATCGCCACCCACTCCGCATACGCTGGTCCACTACACAGCAATAGGAGGATGATTAGTGACCAGAAACCTGATTTGTAGGCCAGTGGCAAGTCACGGTGTAGGCGGATTGAAGGTGGCATGCGAGCCT
This sequence comes from Nitrospiraceae bacterium, assembly GCA_041748925.1. GTDB lineage: Bacteria > Nitrospirota > Nitrospiria > Nitrospirales > Nitrospiraceae > Palsa-1315. Next base: position 51,585 of record JBGTCI010000024.1, read on the forward strand.
CTTAGGAGGCGTATAGTAGGAGGGAGGAAGAGAAAGGCCCAAGGGCCAGTTGGAGCACTCTGCTTGATTTTCCAAACTAAGCCACTCTAAGGCGAACCTTGATTGTCCCATCCTGGAGCGCTGATTTAAGCAACTGAGCGGTGTTCGACACGCGCATCTTTGTCATCATGTTGGCTCGATGCGCCTCTACCGTCTTGACACTAATCTTTAGCCGTTGACCAATTTCCTTGTTTCTGAACCCGGCCCAAATCAGTTCAAGTATCTCTCGCTCTCGGCTGGTCAGTGATTCAGGCCGCTTCTTGCGAGGAGGCGTGGTCAGGATTGTTGATTTTACAGCTCGTGTCATACCTAAGTATCTCTCGCCTAAAGATGAGAGAGAACTGGGAAGATCCCTACATATTCCAACTGGTTTCTCTCACAGGACAAACGGGGAATGCAATCGGGAGTACATTTAAGGCATGCACTGAGGTGCATTCATGAGGGGTTGGGAAGCAAGGGGCAAGGCTCACGATTTCGACAAACGCTTTGATCATCACTGTCAAGCACTAGGAAGATTCACAGGTGCGAGAATTATATGGGTAGGTAAACTGGGAGCCTCGGCGTCCGCGATCAGAACTCCAACAGGAAGCGATTCCAGTACATCAGACAACTTTCGGCCTGTCTTCAACAGCTCTTCGGTCTCCTTGAGGCGTTGTTCTCTCTCTTGAAGCAGGTAGGTCTTTTGGCGAAACGACGAATAAAGGGCTACTTTCAGTTGTAGAATTTCTGGG
>JBGTCI010000025.1:0-53354 GCA_041748925.1 Nitrospiraceae bacterium
ATTCTCTAGGGCTTCCGCTTCGACGAGGTATCCGACGCAACCCAGCAGGACTTGTCTCCTTTGCTGAAGCGATTTCTTAAAACGATCTCGAACGCCCGCTTGTTGAGCCGATTCCGGCAAATTCACCATCGCTTCCGCTTCACCAAGCGTCGCATACTTATAGGACTCCAACCACGTGCCATTCTGACAGTTGAGATTCAGGAGAAGCTGCTCGGTTTCAATATCGAATGCGTGCAATGCTTCGCTTACGGCACCGTCTTGCATTAATACTTCCAACTTCTGAATTTGCTGTTCGAGTCGGTACGTCCGGCTGATCGGTGCGAACGACGCGTTGGTGTTGGGCATGTTCGGTCCTCCCTTGTTACGGAACATTCTTCTAGTGCCAGGATGCGCTGTGAAAAGCACATGAAGAAATGAAGAAGCTGTGCTGGGCTGCGGAAAGGATTCACGAATCTTTCCGAGCCTGAACCTACCATCAACAGCCATCTGTAGGCTGAGCAAAACTGCACATGTCCGAGGGCTACCCAACCTTGACATCTTTCCACGGATGACCGACGGCCGATGGGCGCTGTTGGTTTGAAGCTGGCCAAGGGTACGGGCCCCGATGCGAGATGCTTTATTCTCCGTAAATATCCGACTGTTGTTCCTCCTGTGTTGGTGATGTCTGTAGCGGTGGTCCTGGCGAGTCCGTCGCGGGCCTTACGTGGCCTGTCCTTGGCGCTCTGGAAAGCCCGAGAATCCATAGGTCGCGATGCCCTTGAGCCACAGCTCAATGGTCTCCCGGTATCGCCCCAGATGTGCTGCAATCTTCGAGTGATTGAGTCCTTATTCCGGAAGCTCAAAGGCCAGGGTCCGCTGTGCGAAATATTTACGGCAATATTGCGGTGACTGCCCCTTAAACCTCACGTCGTACCATAAACCGCATCGGCGCGAATGCCTGACGCGTCCACGAATCCAAAAAGTAGATCTCGCCCTTCCCACTCGGCTTTGCCTGCGGTCGAGGGGTAAGTCTCGCGCTGCCAGGGGGCCATCGCGTCGGGCTCGCGTTGGTAGGCGGGCTCGTTCCTGCCTAGAGACTCATCGTTAGGGAACTAGTAAATTTGTACACCTGATCAAAACTGCTCAGCTAGCAAGACTCAGAGGATGCTACCGTGACATCTTCGGTGTTTACATAATAATGAAGGAGGCTTCCCTTATGATACCTATTCCAAAAATCATCAGTGCCCTGTCGTGCGGATTCTTGCTATGCCTGGGTTTGTTTAACGCGGCGCAGGCAGAACATTCCCCTTCGCCATCGAACGTCATGAAAACTAATGAGGTGACCGATCGGCAAGGCTTTCAATCTGATGATGACAAGCAAAAGCACGTCGACAATTGACCAGCCGGGATTTTTTGTACCACCTACCATGTTAGCCTTCAGCTCGCAAGCCGGAAGGTTTCGGGAGCGGGTGGCTGGCCCCCGAGACTACTATGTGGCCTGACTGTGTTGTAGTGCATCCGCCAGCGTTCGATGATGGTTTGGGCTTCTTTCAGCGTGTAGAACAGTTCCCCATTGAGCAGCTGATCCCGCATCTTCCCGTTGAACGATTCGCAGTAGCCATTCTCCCAGGGTGATCCCGGCTCGATGTACAGCGGGCCAATTCCCATCCGCGTCAACCAGGACCGTAGTTGTTGTGCGATGAACTCCGGCCCATTATCCGATCGAATATGTGTCGGGATCCCGCGACGCAGGAACAGATCCGTCAGGATCAACAGCACGTCGTGCGAGCGGATTCGTCTGGCCACCACCGAGGCCAGACACTCTCTGGTGTACTCGTCGAGAATGTTGAGAATCCGAAAGGACCGACCGTCGTGCGTCCGATCCGCCACGAAGTCATACGACCAGACGTGATTGCGGTACGCGGGCCGCAGCCGGAGGCACGACCCATCGGCGCGCCAGAGTCGAGCGCGCTTCGGCTGTTTCGTGGGCACTTTGAGGCCCTCTTGTCGCCAGATCGTATACACGCCATCTTTCCCCACGCCCCATCCCTCGTGCCGCAAGAGATCCGTCACTGTGCGGTAGCCATACCGCCCGTACTTCTTGGCCAGGGCGATGATCCGCTGGCGCAACCGCTCTCGAAACGGATCGGGCCGTGGCACGTACCGAGTAGAGGACCGGATCTGACCGATCGCCCGACACGCCCGGCGCTCGGACACATGGAGCACGGTGACAGCAGGCCCCACGGCCTCGCGCTTGCGGGCCGGGCTCAGAAGTTTCCCGAGGCGACCTCCTTCAGGATCGAGAGATCCAGCGCTTGGTCGGCGACAATGCGCTTCAGGCGCAGATTCTCCTGCTCCAGCCCCTTCAGCCGCTTGGCTTGATCCACGCGCAACCCGCCGTATTCCTTCTTCCAGCGATAGTAGGTTTGCTCGGTGATCCCGAGCTTCCGACAGGCGTCGAGTACGGCAAGACCTTTGCCGGTGTCCAGCTCCACGGTTCGCAGATGTTGAATAATCTCTTCGGGGGTGTACCGTTTCTTCGGCATGATGCGACCTCCCTGGTTGCGGTCCAGTCTAACATTCATCCTGGACCAGATTTGCCCGGGCAGGTCAGATTCGAGGAAGAGCTAATGCTTGCGATGTAGGGTGCTGAGATGGAGACTCCGACGCCGATATTCCTCGTATTCCTGAGGGGCGCCAGGATCATTCTTCAACACCACCATTGGGAGTCGTGATCTTGCCGGATGGCACGAACATCAATCACACGCTGGTCAAGCAGGCTGGTGCTGGTGGTATCGGAAGTATGCGCCAGAAAATAGCACGCTAGAGTAGCGAGACGCCCAACACAAGAGGCGAAATGAGGGTTGTGGGCTGATCCACAGCCGGTGGTGCCGCCGTGGGAATAGCGGAAACTTGGTCGTTTTTGCAGGTGTTAATACAGTGTTAGCGGAGTACACACACCAGGCTGAATGGAGGCAGAGAGCGACAAAGAGAAACAAAGAGACAAGAGCCTGAACACCGTATAAACAAAGGGGATTGCCCATGTCATCAACGACTTGAGCAATCCCCCGTGCGGTGATCCCAAAGCAGGCGCGCTACCGGGCTGCGCTACGCCCCGACTCGAGCATCTCGAATTCCATTTCGCGCAACAGATCTTTTGCAAGAGTGAACGCTTTGGCGCGATGGCTGATCATGTTTTTTTGACCAGCCGACAGCTGGGCCAAGGTCTGTCCTAATTCTGGAATGAGGAATACAGGATCATACCCGAATCCTAGCGTCCCACTCGCCTCTTCTGCAATCATTCCATCCAACATTCCTTGTACCACCCGTACTCCGTCTGAAGGGAGGGCGATCGCTGCGACGGTCAGAAAGCGAGCGGTTCGTTGCTCGCGAGGCACGCCCATCAATTCCTGCAACAGCTTTCGACAGTTGTCTTCGTAGGTCGCACCTTCGCCGGCATAACGGGCCGCGTAGATACCGGGCCGCCCACCGAGCGCATCCACTTCCAGCCCCGTATCGTCGGCGACCGCCGGCAAGCCCGTGAACTCGGCAATGGCACGCGCCTTCTTGACTGCGTTGGCCTCGCACGTATCCCCGTCTTCGACCACGTCCGGAGCATCCGGGAATTCGTCGAGTGTATGAATCCTGATGCCCAGATCGCCTAAGAGCGCTGCAAGCTCCTCTCCCTTGTGTCGATTGCGGGTCGCGAGCACCAATTCACGAATCATCGTCTTTGCCCTATTCCAGTTCGCCGATCAAATCCTTCTGCAACGCAGTGAGGGTCTGAATCCCGCTCCATCCCATCGCCATGAACTCATCCATTTCCTGTTTGGCAAAAGGGGTCCGTTCCGCTGTCCCCTGAACTTCAACATAGCGCCCTTGTCCGGTCATGACCACATTCATGTCGACATCGGCCATGGAATCTTCTGTATAGGCCAAATCGACGAGAATCTCCCCTCCCACTTTTCCTACACTAATGGCAGCAAGATAGTCCGTCAACGGACGTTTCTTAATTAGGCCTCGTTTCTTCAGGACTGTAAACGCGTCGGCCAGGGCGATGAACGCTCCTGTAATAGACGCCGTTCTGGTCCCTCCGTCCGCCTGGATGACGTCGCAGTCGAGCCAGATCGACCGCTCTCCCATCTGGCCCATATCAGTGACCGCACGGAGGGCTCGCCCAACAAGGCGTTGAATCTCCAACGTCCTGCCACCTTGTTTCCCTTTGACCGCCTCTCGCGGGGATCGCTCGTGGGTCGAACGGGGGAGCATCGAGTACTCTGCTGTCACCCATCCTTGCCCTTTCCCCTTCAGAAACGGAGGCACCTTCTCCTCAATAGAGGCCGTACAAATCACTTTGGTGTCACCCATTTCAATCAGAACAGACCCTTCGGCATGTTTAATGAAGTTCCGCGTCACCTTCACCGGGCGAAGCTGATCTTTTCGTCGCCCATCGACACGCAATAGTCCTGTTGCACTACTCATCGGTTACTCCAGTTCATGAATGTCGCGCATTATAGTAAAGGCCCTGTGAAAGCGCAACGAAACAGGCCTGATGTCCCAAAATCAGCGCGTGCATCTTGGGAAAATAGGCGCGCATTCGATCATTTCTGCCGATCAACTTGTACAAAAGTACGCGGCGTGAACGGCTAAATCTGTACAGGTGTGCGCTCACTCCAGCCCCATACCCCACTTGGACGTCGAGCACGGATGTCACCGCCCGAATTGAAATACGGAAAACGCAGTCACAGCAAGGCATCGCACTGGTTCTTAGCTAAGCAGACATCAACGGGTACGAACCCCACCACGTGCGGTTTTTCACAATATGTTGGCACAAAAGGTGCACATGCCCGTACAGTCTCTTGAGACGTGATTGTGACACAAACGAGCACCCACTGAGCGTAAACAGTTTCCTTCTTCATATACCGTAGACTCACAATTCATGACCTTGCTTCTTGACCGATCCACCCAGCAAGCCCTTCTTGAACTCACGCGCGTTCTGATCGTCGACGACGAAGAACCGATCCGCCGGCTGCTCGGATACATGCTTCAAACCCACGGGTATGAAACGGTCCTCGCGTCCGATGCGCGTGAAGCGCGGACACGGCTGGAAGAACAATCCTTTGCGTTGGTGCTGTGCGATGTGAATATGCCCGGTGAATCCGGCATGGATCTCGTCCGCAATATCCTGAGTCAGCATCCCCACACCGCCGCGATCATGGTGACCGGTCTCGACAGCTCGATGCTGGCGAACGCTGCGCTGGACATGGGAGCCTTTGGGTACATTGTCAAGCCGTTCGAGTCCAATGAAGTCATGATCGATGTTGCCAATGCACTCCGCCGCCGCCGGCTTGAAGTTGAAAATCGCCTGCACCGGGAGAATTTGGAAGATGTCGTCAGAACCAGAACGATGGCTCTCCAGCAAGCGCTCGAGTGGCTCGAGGTCAGCGAAAAGGAGCTGCGTCTCTCACGTGAAGAGACGATTCAACGTCTCGCCATCGCCGCAGAATACAGAGACAGTGCCACGGCACAGCATATTCAACGCATGAGCCACTACTGTGAATTGCTCGCGAGGAAGTATGGGTTGTCATCGGAACGGTGTGATTTAATCCGCACCGCCAGTCCGATGCACGACATCGGAAAAATCGGTACACCGGATCATGTACTCCTCAAGCCCGGCAAGTTCACACCGGAAGAATTCGCCGTCATTTCTCAACATGCCGAGATCGGTTATCGTATCCTCAGCGGATCGGATGCGGAAATCCTCAAAGTTGCGGCATCGATCGCCTGGACTCATCATGAGCGCTGGGATGGCAACGGGTATCCACGCAAGTTGAAAGGTGAAGCGATTCCTGTGGAAGGACGGATCGCCGGAATCGCCGATGCCTTCGATGCCCTCACGACACAACGGGTGTACAAGCCCGCCTTCTCCCTCGACCACGCCGTCGAGCTCATGACCAAACATCGAGGGGAACATTTCGACCCCGAGCTCCTCGACGTCTTCTTCGCTTCGATGAATGACATCAAGCACATCCATGACCAGTATGCCGACCAGTCGCCGCGCGGAATAATTCGCGAGCCCTAGCATCCTTTTCATCATTTCGTTGACCGGTTTTTCGCCCGCCGATATACTTTCTCCATCTCGTCAGGTACAGCCCACAGAACAGATTCACCGGCCCTGTACCCAGCACATGTCACGCGTGCGAAAGGATTGCCAATCATGGCAAAGAAGGCAACGGCGGCTCGCAAACAGGGGGCGACACGCAATTGGATCGCCTATCTGTGCGAATCCCTGGTTACGTCCGGGGTTATGCCGACCTGGGAAGCGGCAACGTATCTGACCGAAAATCTGTTTGGAGAAAAACCAAATCCACGCCTCTTAAGTACAACCAATGCTTACGAAGTGACGTCTCAATTTCTTCAGCGGCTCTACCATCCCCTCGTCGAGGCCGCATCCCGCGACTTCACCTTGCCGGATGGCGCCATGCTGCATGTCTTTACGGATATCAGCCTTACCGGCAAATCTGCCGTACTCGTTGTCTATGTGTCCGGCGATAATCACCCACACCAGTTGCTGATGCTGGACGCCGCCAAAGCGTGGGAACTGGTCTTTACTGATTCAGAGGACGTGAATCGCTGGGCAGAAGAACGATATCGGTGGGTCAAATCGGCGCTGACCGCAGCAATCGGGAAACCCGTCCGACACACCGTATGCGCAGGAATCTCCTAGCGAGACTCGCGGTCGCGACGCTCGCTTATCTTGTGCATGAACCTCTTACCCCCCACTGGGCTCGTAGTTCAGGTTCGGCCCCAACCATCGCTCCAGGGCTGAAAGGGGCATCCCTTTTCGCGCCTGATAGTCGAGCACCTGGTCTTTTCCGATCTTCCCCACGGCGAAATACTTGGCCTCCGGATGAGCGAAATAGAATCCGCTCACAGCCGCAGCTGGCCACATCGCAAAGCTTTCCGTCAGAGTAATCCCTGTGTGCTGTTCAACGGACAAGAGATCGAAGAGCAATCGCTTTTCCGTGTGGTCAGGGCAAGCCGGGTAGCCTGGCGCAGGACGAATGCCGCGATACTTTTCACGAATCAAGTCTTCGGCGGAGAGTGCCTCGCTCTTGCCATAGCCCCAGGCTTCGCGCGCCTGCTTATGGAGATACTCGGCAAACGCTTCGGCTAAACGATCGGCCAAAGCTTTGGCCATAATAGAATTGTAATCGTCGTGGTCGCGCTCGAACTCCCGACACAAGAGATCCACCCCCACTCCCGTCGTCACCGCAAAGGCCCCAAGATAGTCCACGCGGCCGTACTCTTTCGGCGCCACAAAATCAGCCAGCGCAAAACTGCTCTGGCCCTGCGGTTTCTCTGATTGTTGACGCAGGGTGTGAAACGTCGTCAAGACCGCCGTCCGACGGTCATCACGGTAGATCTCGATATCGTCACCCAGACTGTTCGCGGGGAAAAACCCATAGACCCCATTGGCGGTGAACAATCGTTGATCCACAATCTTGCGGAGCAAGGCCAACGCATCGTCGTATAACTCCTTGGCCCTCGAGCCGACGACGGGATCTTCCAGAATGGTCGGGTAGCGCCCGCGTAATTCCCACGTGTGAAAGAACGGCGACCAATCGATATAGGGAATCAGTTGATCCAACGGCTGCTGGGGCATTATTTTCGTTCCCGTGAACGTTGGTATGGGAATATCGATCTCAGTCCAATTGGTGTGGAATCGGTTCTCCCGCGCCTTCGCCAACGTCCAGAGGGATTTGGCTCCCTTGTCCTGATGGATGAGGCGCATCTGATCGTAGTCAGCACGAACCTTCTTGGCGAAGTCAGCCCGCAAGTCGGCATTCACCAGACTCCCGACGACTCCCACCGCTCTGGAGGCGTCCAGCACATGCACCACGGAGTGGGTGTACCCCGGAGCGATTTTGACGGCCGTATGAGCTTTGCTCGTGGTGGCTCCCCCGATCAATAACGGCAGATCAAATCCCTCGCGTGTCAGCTCGCGTGCCACGTGCGCCATTTCGTCCAGCGATGGGGTAATGAGTCCACTGAGCCCGATAATTTGCACCCCATGCTCGCGTGCGGCAGCCAAGATCTGTTCGCAGGGCACCATCACGCCGAGATCGATCACCTCGTAGTTATTACATCCAAGGACAACCCCGACGATGTTCTTCCCAATGTCGTGCACATCGCCCTTGACCGTGGCGAGCAGAATCTTGCCGTTCGAACTGGACGCACCTGATTGTTGTTTCTCAGCTTCCATGAACGGCATGAGGTAGGCCACGGCTTTCTTCATGACTCTGGCGCTCTTGACCACTTGAGGCAGAAACATCTTGCCGGACCCGAATAGGTCACCCACGATATTCATCCCCGCCATCAACGGTCCCTCGATCACATGCAGCGGTTTGGCAAACTTCTGTCGAGCTTCTTCGATGTCCTGCTCAATGTAATCGGTCACGCCCTTCACCAACGCATGGGAGAGACGCTCCTCGACGGTACCTGAACGCCACTCATCGTCTTTTACCACCGCCTTGCCCTGTTGCTTCACCGTCTCGGCAAAGGTCACCAATCGCTCGGTCGCATCCGGCCGGCGGTTCAGCAACACATCTTCGACCAGTTCCAGAAGATCCTTGGGAATCTCCTCGTACACCGCCAGCTGTCCAGCGTTCACAATCCCCATGTCCAAACCGGCCTTGACGGCGTGATAGAGGAATGCCGCGTGCATCGCCTCGCGTACGCGATTGTTGCCGCGAAATGAGAAGGAAATATTGCTGACGCCACCGCTAACTTTTGCCAGCGGAAGATGCTGCTTGATCCAGCGCGTGGCGTCGAGGAAGTTCACCGCGTAATTATTATGTTCCTCAATGCCGGTCGCCACCGTCAGGATGTTCGGATCGAAGATGATGTCCTGGGCTGGAAAGCCACCCCCTGTGAGGAGGCGATAGGCCCGCTCACACACCTCAATCTTGCGCTCATACGTGTCGGCCTGGCCGCGTTCATCGAAGGCCATCACCACCACGGCGGCCCCATAGCGATGAACCAATTTGGCCTGCTGAAGAAACTTGGCTTCGCCTTCTTTCAGGCTGATGCTATTGACGACAGGCTTGCCTTGGACTTCCTTCAGACCCGTCTCCAGGATATCCCACTTCGAACTATCGACCATGATGGGTACGCGACAGATATCCGGTTCCGACGCCACCAATCGCAGGAATTTCTCCATGGCAGCTTGGGAATCGAGCATGCCTTCGTCCATATTGATGTCGATGATCTGGGCTCCTCCCTCGACTTGTTGTCGCGCCACCGAAAGCGCAACTTCATAATCGCCTCCCAAAATCAGTTTGGAAAAAGCCGGTGAACCAGTGACGTTGGTCCGTTCGCCGATATTGACAAAGTTCGATTCCGGACGAATCGTGACCGCTTCCAGCCCACTGAGCCTGGTATGAGGCTCGATGGATGGCATCACGCGCGGAGGAAGATCTCGCACGGCCTCCGCAATCAATTTGATGTGTCCAGGTGTCGTCCCACAACAGCCACCGACGATATTCAGCCAGCCATTCTGTGCCCATTCTCTCAATTGAGGCGCCAGACTTTCGGGTGTCTCCGGAAATCCCGTCGGCAACAACGGATTGGGCAATCCGGCATTCGGATGGCAGCTTACAGAGATCGGAGCCAGACCAGAGAGCTCTTCAATCAACGGGCGCATTTCCTTGGGACCTAACGCGCAATTAATGCCGACGCTGAGCAAGGGCACGTGGGAAATAGAATTCCAGAAGGCTTCGATCGTTTGGCCCGTCACCCCGCGATTGCTGCCAGCTTGAATAAATGTCACCGAAGCCATCAGGGGGAGCCTGATGTGGCGATCATCGAAAAATTTATCGATGGCAAAGAACGCGGCTTTCGCATTAAGCGTATCGAAGATGGTCTCGACCAACAGGAGATCCACTCCACCGTCGACCAAGCCCCGGACCTGTTCGTAGTAGACCGTGACCAGTTCGTCATAGGTGGTGCCGCGCGCCGCAGAATTATTCACATCGGTCGAAATCGACGAGGTCTTCGTCGTAGGTCCGATCGCCCCGGCCACAAAGCACGACCGGCCAGGCTGTGCAACCATGATCTGCTCCGCCGCACGCCTGGCACATTCTCCTCCGGCTCTCGCGATCTCGTAGGCCAGTGATTCCATGCCGTAGTCAGCCAGCGAAATGGCTTGCGAGTTGAACGTATTGGTCTCTACGATGTCTGCGCCGGCCTCGAAGTACTGGCGATGGATTTCCTCGATAATGGCGGGCTGCGTGAGGTTCAATAAATCATTGTGCCCTTTCTGACTCTTCTTCCAGTCCTTGAACCGCTCACCACGGAACGCGGCCTCATCCAGTTTTCGCTGCTGGATCATGGTCCCCATGGCCCCGTCGAGAACCAGAATGCGTTGTTGCAGTAACGCGTGTAATGATGCACTCATACGGTCTATCTCCGCGATCGAATCAGCGCTGACTACAACGGAAGTCCGGCCATCATAACCGACAGGTTCTTACGCCAGCAAGCAATCTTAGCCCGCCTTGACAGGAAGGATGGCCGCCGATACGATGCCGCCACCAGCTGGAGAGAAACTGTGCTCCTGCGTCTTTCCATCCGCATTGTCCTCCCGCCTTTGCTGCTCCTATCGATGACCGGCCTCTGGCCCCAGCCGTCTGCAGTTCACGCCACACCCTATTTTGAGGACGGGTACCTCGGGCTGACACAAACGGAATTGCATCAACAACTCGGGAGGCCGCAGGCGGTACGAGATCGGAAGTCCGCGCTGCGCGTCTTCACCTACTACGCCATCACCGATTGGGATAAATATTTCAGGAAGCTCGTGTCACCGGAAAATGGCGAGGATGTCTATACCTTTACCCGAAATGGGATCGATGTCCGATATTCGTTCAGTTATACCGTCGATCCCAACGATGAAAGCGAGGATCGGACGTTAGTCGTTCGGCTCGTCGATATCGAATTCTCCCCCGCCGTCCCCCTCGCTCAAATTCCCGCAGTGGTCCCGGAATTTCACCCATCAGAGGATCCCGCGTCCCCCTCATTCCGATCGAATATTTGGGTACTGTTGTTCAAAGGCGCCGCGTCACCACAGGCTCGTTTTATTGTGAAGGAGGCAACCAAGGATACGCTGGAGTGGACCCTGGCCTACCAGCTATTCTCTTTGCAAGGCCTGCCGGACCCGCTCACAACCAAAGCACTTGTTGATCGAGTGGAGATCGGCACTCAAAGTGTCGACCTTGTGAAACAACGGCAGCAACACACCCATGACCCGATCATCAATCCCTATTCGCGTGAATTCGCGCAGCAACCCGCACTTCATGTGAAACCAGCGAGGAAGATTCCTCTTCCCAAATACGCGGAATAGCGACTTGGCGGGGGGCGTACGGATGAGAGAGTCTAGGGAACTTGCTGGAGGCGATCTTGCTGTTTTTTTGCCGCCTCGGCGGCTTTAGCTTTCATGACATCGTTCGCCCCACCTTGCGCCGTATACAACAACACTGGCGTGACAATCCCGGTGAGGATCAAGGTCCAGAGAGTCATAAACTTTATGGCCTGATTCCGGATCAGGTACATCGCAATCACACAGATCAACGCAACAAATCCCGCGGTCGTCAAGATTTTCGACTGAGCGGGCGATAAACCTGAAATCTCCGGCGCAAAGCCACTTATTGTTCCGGTTGTAGTCTTGGCCCAACTCGTGACCGTATGCTGTATGGCCCCGAACGAGGTAGTCTGAGACGGCTGACGGACGGACTGTTCGATGGTTTTCACTTTCGCCCGATAGCGCTCCGGAATATTGTTGTAATTGTCCGTCAAGACAGGCGTGCCGTGCTCATCGATATAGGAATACATTGTCTCGGCAGCCACTGCGTGGGGCATCATCAGTCCCGTAACAAGAAGGACGATGACCCCGATACCGAGGAGTCCCTTCTGAAACCATAGCTGAATAGATGTTCGTTCTTTCTTCATAAGAATCACCCTGCGTCGAGTATAGCGGCTTCTCTATCTAATTGATTCATAAATGCTTTTCTTTGCTGTTGCTTGACTCCCCTTGTTGGCCGTTGTTACGATGCGCTGCATCATGCCTCACACCACCATGACGACCCATGAATCGATGAATGCCTCGCCAACTGATCTGGAAACGCCGGTCCCCTTCATTCGCCGCCGTTCGGTTCGCCTCATCATCTATGCCGGGCTTGGTCTTTTTGTTCTGCTGATGGTGATCTGGCCACTTATCGAACAGCTCAAAGACCCTGACTTTCAGAAGCATATCGCGGAACATCGGGTCATGGTCGGCATGTCGAAAGAACAGGTGCTAGAAGCCTGGGGAGGACCACAGACGATCAACACGACCTTCACCAAGGAAGGCATCCGCCGCGAAGAATGGATTTTTGAAGATTGGGAAAGCGCGGCGGTGGTGAAACACCGCTATCTGTACTTTGAAGAAGGCAGCCTCATCGGCGGATGGTTCCAAGGCTCAGGCGAACGGCTTCCTGCACAGTCTCCATCGAACCCACACACCCCAAAACCGCCACGCTAGCCCACATGATTCATGACGGTTTGTCACGTAGTCGCATTGCGCGGGCAAGCGGAGCCGCGATTGAGCAGACGCACTCATGAATAACGTGGGCTCGTATGCGCCTACGGCTGCGATGAGACATCGCGCACCGCCAACCGCAGTCGGCTGAGAAGCACTTCGGCACGGAGCTGATCGCACTGGTTGACCATGACATGGGAGTTGAGAATGGGGAGTCCCGGATACAAACTGCTCACATGTTCATTCTGAATCATGTACGGGATGCCGCTGCCCTCCAGCAAACTCGTAATCATGGCCAGCTCACCCATGTCCTGCGGCTCAGTGAGTCGGATCATCGGCATGCGACGCACTCCACACTGAAGCCGGCCACAGACGATTGAACCCCCGTCGTTTCGTTGCTTTTTCTCTGCATCCCTCTTACACTCAGTTGCTGGCTAGGGAGTTTCCGTAATTTGTACGCGGCGCTGTTTGCCCGGACCGCCTGAAACGGTTAATACACGTTTCCATTCTCGGATCTGATACACCGCCCAGGCTGGAGATTGGCCCTTAAAATAGGCGTCAGGATCTTCCCCGCTGGCATTGAGAAAGATCGGCTCTGTGAAACCTTCTTCCAACACATAGTCGAGGAGACAGTCCGTTACAAAGCCAGACCCTTGCAGAGACACCTCTGCAAGCATCGATAGAATGTCTTCTGGATTCTGAATCGTCACCTGATTCATTGAACAATCTCCGCGCCATCGGATTGTAACGAGCCATTCACCGGGAAGGCAACAGACATGACACGCCCCAAGACGAAAAGCCGATTCCAAGAAGACCTCTTGCGTATTATGGACCGGAAGCATCATTGGGCCTGGCCGGCTTTCGCCGACGGAACAGTCACGGTCGATCAACTCGCACATCACTTTCAACAGGAATACGGCGTGTACGTGCGTGACTTTCCTGTGTTCTTGGCCCGTATTCACGGGCAGAATCCCCCGGCCCCGGTTCGCCGAATGCTCGCCGATAACATTTACGAAGAAGACACCGGTGGGCTCTCGCTGGGAAAGTCGCACCCGGAATTGTTCCTGACCATGATGGCGGGCCTTGGATTGCCGGCGCGTGATTTTGATAGAGTGCGCCTCCTGCCAGCCAGCCGACAGTATCGTGCCTGGCTGGATCGCGTCTCGAATAGCCGGGACTGGGTCATCGGAGCAGCGGCCTTGACCGTCTTCGTAGAAGGCAGCGTGAAGGATCGCGCAGAAATCGCCGCCCCCTCCAAGCCTAAGACCGCCGAAGACATCGAAGCGATCGTCCAACGCCACCCATTAGTGAAATACCACGGCCTGCCCATCAATTGCATGGATCTGATTCGCGCGCACCAACTGGTCGAAGCCGGCCACCGCAACGATGCCTATGCCATGGTGGTGAACTACGCCACGACACACACCCAACAACAGGCCATATTGCGCTGCCTCAAGAAATCCCTGATGCTCTGGCAGGCGTATCGTGATGCCGTCGCCAAAGCCTGTGGATTGAAAAAGACCTAGCCTGCACTATTCATGACGGTGAGCTCGGGGGACTGGCTCCGACGTCTGCGGCGGTGCCAGTCCCGCTGCGTTCAGACGGGGACAGGCGCCAGCATGAAAGGCGCCAGACCCAAACCGTACGGTGAGGGCCCGAACCGATGGGCGAGCCCGCCGGCCGAAGACCTGTCGTAGCAACGGATCGGCGATTGCAGCAGAAGTGCTCATGAATAATGTAGGCTTGATTGTACTTTGGTGATCTATCTCTCATTCTTGTTTCTTGCTCTGACCATAGGCCGGCCGCCACTGGCCCTCAGTTCCCCTCCTTCCAACGACATGGCGCTGGTTCCTGCTGGAGAATTCCTGATGGGGAATCCGGTCGGCAGCGATGCTCTCCCCGATGAACAGCCACAACGCCTTGTCTACATCGCCACATTCTGGATCGACCGCTACGAAGTCACGAATGATACCTATGCACGATTTGTTCACGCGACCGGACATCGTGCGCCGGCACACTCAAACCCTGCTTCCACATTGTGGGAGAACAAGACACCGATTTCCGGCATCGGCAACCATCCCGTGGTCAATGTAAGTTGGGAGGATGCCATAGCCTACTGCACGTGGATTGGCAAACGTCTGCCGACCGAAGCGGAATGGGAAAAGGCCGCGCGCGGCGCCGATGGCCGTCGCTACCCCTGGGGAAACGAGTGGGACTTCAAGAAGGCCAACAGCGCCAGCTATTGGGCGGGGCGAACCATCGACTTTCAGAGCGGAGCGGATTGGGATGCCTTCTGGGTTAAGGGCGAAGGAGCGAGGATTTCAAAAGAGAACGGCGTGAAGGGAGAAGTGCTCACCATGCCGGTCGCGAGCTTTCCGGAAAGCGCGAGCCCTTACGGCTTGTATGATATGGCAGGCAACGTCGCTGAATGGGTGCAGGATTGGTATGACCCGAACTACTACAAAGACGCTCCCCTATCGGACCCTCAGGGACCTTCTCGCGGAGCGATCAAAGCGATGCGAGGCGGATCCTGGCTCAAGCCGGCTATCAGTCTCCGCACGAGCGATCGAGACTGGGGCACGATGGGCAGCCGCCCCAGCGGCACAGGATTTCGGTGCGCGAAAGACGAATTCTAGTTCCCGATCACACAAACACTCCGACCGGTACGTGAGTGTGGCCCGGAAACACGTGAGCCAACTCCCCCACATTGACACCGAAATGCCTGACTAACACATCAGAGAAGAGGTCGCGGAACTCGACGGTCGGGCGAATATACCGCCCCGAGTCGAGATTGGCATCGATGAGCGACGATGGAAATCCGGCCACGCCATGATAGAGACCACCCTTAACACCACCCCCCAGGGCAAACCAGACCGACCCTTTCCCGTGATCGGTCCCCCCGCTGGCATTTTGGTAAACCGTGCGGCCGAATTCCGTACAGGTCAATAGCACCACGTTGCTCATCAACAGGCCCATATCGGCATAGAATGCCCTGATTCCTCCTGAGAATTCTGCCAATCGTGCCCCATGTGACAAAGTAGCCCCACCGCCCCCCCCCTGGTCATCGTGCGTATCCCATCCTCCAATATCGACGGTGGCCACCTCGAGCCCTAATCCCGAACGGATAATGTGCGCCACATCACGAAGTTGCCTGCCAAACGTCGTATTGGGATACACAGCGCCGTTTTGGGGCGCAGCCGGGCCGATCGCTTCGATCGATGCCACTCGATTCAGCATTTCAGGGCCTAAGGTATGGACAAGCCGGCTGTAAAGGTTTGTGCTCGTCGATGCAGGATCCTGCCCATAGAGGGCTCTGAGGTTCGACTCCATCGGAACCTTTGCGCTGTTCAATCTGGCAAAACTAAACGTGGTCAAGTCGTTGACCGCAGGAACCACCACAGTGCCTCGTAAGGAATCAGCCAGATCGCTGCCCATTCCAGCGGCTCGAATTGCAGGCGCCCCGGCGGCGCCCACCGCTTGCAGGTAGCGATTCAGCCACCCGTCCGTCGCTTGAAAAATCCCACGCTCGATAATGTCCTGGTCCGTGAAGTGCGATTGCGTGGAGCCGGCAAACCCCGCCTGCGTCACAATCGCCAAGCTATTGTTGTTGTACAAATCGAGAAACGGTTGCATGGCCGGATGCAAGGCGAACCCTGTGCCTGGGAGATTGATCCCGGCGCCATCTCCGCCTCCTGGAGGGGGAATACCGATATTGCCCGCTCCATTCAGTGCCGATGGCCTCACCACATAATACCTCGGGTCAGTATAGGGCACTATCGTATTCAATCCGTCGTTCCCGCCGCGTTGAAACACGACCACCAATGTCTTTCCGGCGTTGGTCGCAGCCGACGCAGTGCGTCGGAGAAATTCGGCCGGAAAGAAGTTCAACACGAGTGTCGCGCCTGCGACCCCAAGCGCACGTTTCAAGAAGGTTCGACGCGATAGATCTTCTTGTTTTAGACGACACTCCGGGCAGGCATGCATAACCACCTCACTGATATTTGTAGCGTGGAGTCGCCAACATGGTCGCCAGCATTCGATCGAGCGGCGTTTCCACATTCGAGTTATCAAGATTGAAGGTTCCACCGGCGCTTCGAAGCGTCGTGAGATAGGTTTGATACTCCGTGAGGCTGACTTGCCGATCGAAGGTTAAATTGAGAAGGAAACCCAGTACATCATCTTCTGTTCTCAGGCCGAGGCTTCGTAACCACAGCCGCGTCGACCCGCCGCTGGTATCGGACCCATATCGTATGGTCGACCCGAAGCCTGGAATTGTTGCTTCATATGCGAAGCTCACTTCGTTGAAAAGCACGTCTGTATTGAGCCACTCATCGGCGGCCTCTTTGTACCCCGTTGGTGGCGCTTTCTCATACAGCCCCTGCCCCATTCTCACCAGGCGATTCCTGAAGGGATCGATCGGCGACCACACGCCAAGATTGCGATGCAAGCCCGCGACAAACTCCAACGGCGTTTTGACCAGTCCTCGATAGTTCGCTACGTTGTTAAAATCCTGTGAGGCAAGGATCGCGATCAAGACTTTTTTGATATCGCCGCCGGAGTCGGTGAAGACCGATGCGACTTCGTTCAGAAGTGCCGCGGATGGCCGATCGCTGACGAAATACACGCACAACTTCTTGGCGAGATGTGCGGCAGTAGCCGGATGACGCGAGGCGATCGTCAGTACCTGTTCCCCCTCGCCGGGGCCCGCTCCGTTGAACGCCACGGTCTGTCCCAGAAACTGCTTCGCCCCAGGGCTATGCCGGCCGGCAACGAATCGGAAACCGGGCCGAGCCACATCCAAGGTCCTCCAACCTGTAAAGGCTTTAGCCGCTTCCACGATATCGACCTGCGTGTAGCCATTTGGATTTCCGTTCACATCGACTCCGAGCGTATGCAATTCTTGTAATTCTCGCGCGTAATTCTCGTTCGGGTTTTCTTTTCGACTCCCATCGGTATTGAGATAGATCATCATCGCGCTGCTCTTGGCACTGGCCATCAGCAGATCGAGGAATTTCCCGAACGCATTGGCTCTAAAGGCTTCGTTCTCTGCAAGCTCGTACTGACCCTCGTTGTGCATTCGATAATTGGTATTGAAGTGATTGTCCCAGAAATAGACCATCTTCTCCCTGAGCTGCCTCCGGCTATACACCTTTCTGATCAGATCGTAATCCTGTAGTTCACTGAGCGACGGGGCCAGGACATCAGGAAGTCCATCTTCGGTACGCCAGTCCGCACGATCTGCCGCAAGACGCTGGCTGAGCGCAGAATCGTCGAGCACGATCGGAGCGGGGAGCGGTTCGGTGCTGTGCAAATTCGTAGGCCACGGTCTATTGGGATCAAGTTCCAGTTGTTCCTTCATATACCGCACAGCCCAGACAGCGGCTTCTTGCGCGGTCAGATGCGACACGGTATTGAGTTGATTGGGGGTACCACCGTACGACAATCGATTCAGGACATGGTACGCCGGCCAATTCAACGGAGCAGGCGGCAATCCAGACCGCGGCGGCCCTAACGGGAGTGCAGGGGCCGAAATCGGTTCAGGCGGAGGGCCTGGCGTGGCGAGCGGAGCCGTAAGAATTTGCTGCAAGCCAGGCACCTGTTTCATTAAATTCTGCACACTTCTTCCCCCGCCTGAAGATGTTCCACCCGATCCAGCCGCGCCCATCGATGAACCAGGCGATACCGCTGTAATCCCTGCGATCGCCGAAGACATCGGCACCCCAGGCGATAGGTTCGAGAGCGAATTTCCAGATGATATCGGTGGGGCACCAGGGCTCGTGCCTATTGCCGACTTCGCCATTCCAGCCGCTGAGTCTTTGGTTGTGGGTGTCGCGTGATCGACTGCCATTGGCGCATTCAATGAACGACCTTGATCCGCTTGCTGAGGGAATTCAGATTGACCCTCATCAGGCAACGATTTTCGGATTAACCTCCGAGGTTTCTTTCCGACTTTCGAGCGATCGGGTTCTTTCTCCAGCTTGAGGATAGGTTCCACTGTTGAAGTGACGGTGAAGCCTTCTGCGCGGCTACCATTGTAGCTATCTGACTTTATAAGCGAATGTCCGGGGGCCGTCGTGGGCTCTGACGCATACAGAGATGCGACATCGATCGCTCCCGAGTCGAATCCCTGTAATCCGAACACCAGGATGAGCGCCGCTCCAAGGGACTTCCTGATTACGATGGAATCAGTTCGAGATTGCATAATCGTGTTGATTCGATAGGTGACGCGAGTCATTGCCGCCCTCCTGTTCTTTGGCAACTGTCGCATGATCTCGCAGACAGACATTAGAGCTGGACGGAGCAAGACCAATGCCCTTGAGCAGGCTCTCTGCCGGTATCGCCAGGAAGATCGCAATATTAGGAACATCCACGAAGGATCATTCGGCAGATCGACTGATAAACCCTACAGCATTGCTGCTGAGGTGTGACCCACGTCTGTTCAGGACTGCCCGGTCGGGGTGGCGGGATCAAACAAGAAAGAATACGTATTCAGAAGACAATGCGTTTCGAGAACTTTACTTATTCAGCAGTACGTAATCGAGTCGCTCGACCTTCACGACCGGCATAATCATGCCGAGGCCTGCTTGATCATGTGAGAAATCGTATACCACCGATTCCTCAGGAATGAGCCGCCCGGTCATGGCCACAGTAATATCAACCGACTCACCTTGTGCGAATCGTTGTTCGAGTTCGCCCCGCAGTCTCGTTGAAGCCTTTGCCACAAGATCGCCCTGAAGATCATCGTATTGGTATTTGAAACGCACGACGCCCCAACGAGTCGGTGTGAGCTTCGGACCGAGCACGACGCGAAATCCACCGGCCTCCGCATCATACCGTGATAATTCGCCGAACCAGACAAAGGTGATGAGCCGTTTCAATACGGGATTGCCTGTGCGCTTCGCATCCCGTTCACGGTTCAGCCTGAACAACCGCTCATCATGGTCAGGATCGAGATGGCCCTGGCCATAGACCAGGTCCCAGTCCGGCGGGCTTCCATCCAGCGCAGCAAGAAACTGTTCAATTGAGTGAGGATCGATCAGGATATGAGAGCCTGGTGGCAGGATGCTCTGAAGATCTTTGGGCGCAGTCGTCAGGAGCAGTCTGGCACCGACGGCATCTTCAGCCCACCCTTCTCCAACCGATCCTATGGCCAGGAACAGAACAGCGATGACCCAGAGAACCCACATAGAATGTGGTCACTCCGTTGCTGAAGCGACGGCCCGCTCGTAGCTGGTACGGAGAGCGGTAACCGCCTGCTGTTCATCCGTCAATACGCCACATTCGATCAACACTGCCAGACGAGGGTGAGGGTCGATGCGGCGCAAAGCCTGGCTGGTGAATCCACCAGATTCAATAATCTTCTGATAGATACCCATCCACGAGTCGATCACGGCACGCAGTCCGGCATCAGCAGGTTTCATCCGGCCAAGCTTTACCTGTTCAAGCAACTTGGTGAGCGGGTCGGACTGAGAGATGGTTGCAATGGCACGCTGCAAGGTCTGCTCGCCTAATTCCATGGTCAATTCGTGGAGCAGGAACCAGGGCCGCGCGGGTCACCGCAACTTCCGCAGGCACCTCCCCCATTGCCTGGCAGGACCCAGCCATCCGTGCCGCCAACCCCGAACGAAGAGATTTGCTTCTCCAATTTCGTGGTGTTGCACTTTGGACAGGCAGCTTGCGTTGAGCCGTACACCAACAGCTCGAATCGATGATTGCATTCCCCGCAGACATATTCGAAGATAGGCATGGATTGTTCTCCTTATTCTGAGAGACATTATAAGATCGGACCGGCCACTTCGCAATCAGCTCGGAGCCTATCCGACATTGCCTTTGTAACGAGGCGAGTGAGGAGCGGTATGTATCAAGAGGAAAAAACCTTTATCCTTCGATTCAGCTTGGAGGCCTCGTTTCCCGACGACTATGAGGGCGAGGAAGATAATCAAGCCTGGGTGCGCGAGTGGGAAACACGAATTAAACCGGATCTGCTTAAAATGCTCTTCGAGTCGTTGCGTCAGCAGCGGTCGTGGCAGACGCACGTGCGCAATCGCGGGAAATCTCCCGGCGATGAAATTGAAATCGTCCTCGAACGAGACTTCTCCAAACCCCCAGGATTCAATCTGTTGTCATGACGCCCTCCCCCCTCGGCCTCTACCTCCATATCCCCTTCTGCTGGCAGCGATGTGACTTCTGTTCCTTCTATCTTGAAATTCACCGCGAGAGCCGCGCAGAGGCCTTTGTCCGGTCCCTCAGGCATGAGATCGGCCTGTCGGCGGAGCAACATGTGACCACAAGCCGTCCCATCCAATCCGTGTATTTCGGGGGCGGCACACCGACAGTCCTTGCCACGACTCAGCTGGTCGCGATTCTGTCCGAGACTCGCACACACCTTACCCTTGCCGCCGACTGTGAAATCACTATTGAGGCGCACCCCTCTACGATATCCGAGCAGGATCTCGTTCAACTGCTTCAGGCCGGCGTCACTCGTTTGAGTTTCGGCGCAGAATCGATGGAAGATGGCGACCTTGATCGAATCGGGCGGCCCGGTTCTGTCCATGAGACCGTCGGTGCGATGACTCGATCCAGAGCCGCCGGATTCACCAACATCAATCTTGACTTGATGTATGGGCTCCCAGACCAAAGCCTGGAAGGCTGGCGGCGGACACTCGCCCACTGTCTTACATTGAAACCCACGCACCTGTCTTGCTATGCCCTCACGGTCGAAGAGGATACGAAGCTCGCTTCCAACATAGAGCGCCGACTGAGTCCGGCTCCAGATGAAGGTCTTCAGATTGAAATGGATGAGGCCGCGCAAGGGATACTCAGCGACGCCGGTTATGAGCGGTATGAAGTGTCGAACTATGCGCAACCGGGATTTGCCTGCCGGCACAATCTACTCTATTGGACCAATGGCGAATATCTTGGATTAGGCCCGAGCGCACAGTCCTATCTGGACGGGATACGATTCGGCAACATCGCCGACCTCGCGGCGTACGACACATCGCTCACGGCAAACCGTCTCCCCATTGAAGATCGCACCAAGCTTTCGGATCAAGAGCAGCTCCGCGACGCCGTGATATTCGGGTTACGCCTGATTCGAGGCATTCCCTCACACCATCTTCATCAGCATGCCGCGAACTACGGGCATGCGGCAGTCACGGCACAGTTACTCGCGCAACAGTTGATCGAAGAACACGGTGAGCGTAGTAGACTGTCGGCGCGGGGTCGGCTGCAGGCAGACACGATCGCCGGCCAGTTGTACTAGCAGTATTTGCTTGAACCAGATACACAAGAAAAACCAGACAAACCTTCTCTCGCCAGTGATCACCGCACTCCGATTGACTTTGCCCTTAGGTCGGGTGGAAACTGAACTCAGATGACAGCGGAGGTGCCATGCCCGTCAATATGGATCCCGCCAAGAAGCGAAAGAAACAGCAGTTGCAGCCAGCAGTTGCTTCGTCTCCGTCCGAGACGGAAACGGCTGTGTCGACACAAGCGGCTCAGTTTGGAGAAGAGACGGAGGAGGATCGGGTAAAGGCGTTAGAGGAAGCAGAGCAGAAGAATTTGTGGGACGCCACGGAAGTCATCGACATGGATAAAGTCTGAGACGAGGATAGCTTGAGACAAGCCCGGATTGTCTGACCATCTTGTCTATCTGGTTTATCTTGCAGGATGCTCAAAAAGCCGGCCAGCAAGGCCGCATCCGATGAAAGCACCGGAGGCGTAGCCTCTGGGCTACGTTGAGGATGCTTTCGAGGTAAGAACGCAGCTGGCGGGATTTTTCAGCATCCTGTCAGGCCGGTAGGAAGAAAAAGGCGATAGCCAGCATCAGATAAACCCCGACCAACATGACGCCTTCCATCCAGTTCGATTCTCCGTCCATCGCCACGAATCCCACACTCAGGACCGATATCGTGACCGCAGCCACCTCGAACGGTGTGAAGATCAGATCCAACGGCGTCCCAAGAAGATAACTGGCAAAGACGAGCAATGGCGCAACGAGCAACGCAATCTGCAGACTCGACCCAACCGCAACACCATAGGCCAGGTCCATCTTGTTTTTCAGCGCCACCATCACAGCGGTGGAATGCTCAGCCGCATTCCCTATAAGAGCGACAAGAATGACGCCGACGAAGACTTGCGTGAGCCCAAGTTGATGCGAAGCTGGCTCCATCGCACCGACTAACATCTCACTCATCAGGGCCACGAGACAGGCCACGACAGTGAGGACCGTAATCGAGGCGCGACGGGTCCAGGGTTGCTCTCCGAGATCAGTGGCATCATGAGTCTCTCCGGCAAACAGATGGCGATGCGTCTTCAATGTAAACAAGAGACTTGCGACATAAATTGCGAATAATACAAATGATATCGTGAGGCTCAATTCACGCTCGATCGCAACGCCTCGATCGGCGGCGGTGAAGTGGAAGAGCGCAGGAATGATGAGCCCCACAGCTGCCAGGAGCAGGAGACTGGCGCCCATTCCGGCAGCAGTCTGGTTAAACTTCTGCCGCTCGTACTTCATCCCGCCTGCAAACATGGCGACCCCGAGTACGAGTAAGATGTTACCGATGATCGAACCGGTGAGAGAGGCCTTGACGACATCGTGAAGGCCCTCACGCAGAGCGACCAGCGCGATAATCAATTCCGCGGCATTACCAAGCGAAGCATTGAGCAGCGCCCCGATGCCGGCGCCGACATGGCTCGTCAAATGTTCGGTGGCTCGTCCCAACAGGCCCGCCAGAGGAATAATGGCAAGTCCAGCCGACAGAAAGACCAGCAGTGGATCGGCTCGAAGAACTTCGAGCGCGATCGTCACCGGGACAAAGATGAGCAGGAAATCAAGCCACGACGTGAAGAGATATCGCACGCGCAAACCCTAGCCTGCATTATTCATGACGGTTCGTCGCGAAATCGCTGAGCCGCGTCGCGAGACCGGCGCGCGGAGCCCTGAGGCCCCGATGCGTACTTGTGCAGTACGGTGAGGGTCCGATGGGCGAGCCCACCGGCCGACAGGTGCGTCGTCACCGCGCTTGCGAGGTCGAGCGCCCTTTGAATGCTCCTGGCGCGAAGAAAAAATACCGCAATGAGTTCTGATTTCCGAATCCGCGATTGCAGCAGAACCGTTCATGAGTAATGCAGGCTAACATGACCGTGAAACATTGTCGATGAATCGACCTCGACCACCCCACGCCCTGTTCTACCCTTTTCATCTCTGCCACCCAGAAACCTTGGCACGGCTCCTGACTCGCTTTGCCTCCATCCATTTTCGCGACTTCATGGCATTGCAATTAACTCCCATGTCCGGAATGACAGCATTCCAAGACCGGATGGGCATGAACTTTCCTGATCTTATCGAGTCCGGGCGCCTCGTGCAGGGCTATGATGTGAGCGGACCGCTTCTACCTACTGTGGCAGCCGCCATCGATCGCGATCTGCATGATCCACTTTGGCGCGCGCGCTTTCACACAGCGCTTCGCCGGGACCGTCGTCTCCAGCGTGGACTCTTCGAACCGTCTCACAGCCTCCGTATCGGCGATAGCCTCGTGCCGGGCCCTGCCGCACTCCTGCGCCTGATGGATGATTCGTTCAGACAACAGATCTATGACCTCGATCGGGTGAGAATGCTCTCGAAAAGAAGCGTCACCCTTGAAGAGGGGTACCAGTATGAATATGGACTCGCCGCCGTGAAAACATCTGCCTCACTCGTCTATACGCAGACCCTCGCACAGGCACACCATCTTCAACCAGTCACAGACTCCCCCGCTCATTTCTCGCTCTATGCGCAATCCTGTATCCGAGAGAATTGGTCGAGAACCAACCTTCTGCTCATCCGAATAGGCTATTAAAAGTTAGAATCAAGTCTGCTAGAATTCGCCACTATGGCTGGAACAAGAACTCCCCTCGCAACCCCAGTTCCGACAGAGACCACCAGCATCGATGTGGGTGCCGGGTTCGACGCGCGTGTGATCGTCTTCAACTGCGAATGTCACACCTATGAGCAAGTCATTGCCCTTTTTTGCCAATACATCCCCGGCATGAACTCCACGAAAGCCTTTGAGCTCGCATGGAAGATCGACCATGATGGGGAA
This sequence comes from Nitrospiraceae bacterium, assembly GCA_041748925.1. Lineage (GTDB taxonomy): Bacteria > Nitrospirota > Nitrospiria > Nitrospirales > Nitrospiraceae > Palsa-1315. The sequence continues at coordinate 24,637 of JBGTCI010000025.1, forward strand.
GCTATCGTATTCGCGGGAACACTCGAAGAGGCGGAAGATATCGCTGCAAAACTGGGAGGAGGGGGGCTGCGAGTGGCAGTGCAATAATTTCGACCCTGGCTACTTCTTATGTTTCTTTCGAGCGGCTTTGGCCGGCTTAGACTTAGATTTTGACTTTGCTTTAGAAACGGCAGGTCGCACTGATGATTTCGCAGGTGCGCGTTTCGCTGGGGCAGGCTTCCCGGGCATCGTCTTCTTCCCATGACTTCCCGACCCACCCTTCACAGGTTTCCCTTCAGCGAGCTGAGCCTGCAGTTTGTGTGTCGCGGATGTTTTATTCATTTTCGTGACCATATCGCCGCTGTAAATCCGCACTTGATAGAGTTCTAAGAGCTTGCCGATGGCCTTCTGATCACCTTTCTTCGCGGCATTCAGCAGCCGGCGTCGATGGTTCATCTCTTCTTCTTCTGTATGGGAAGCAGCCCGTCGTTCCATGTCTGTCCTTTCTATACTCGATCCACCAACGCGCGGCGCAGTATAGCGGAATTTTCTCCAATGCACCAGATATCCCGCACAGGCCAGGGACCACTTGAGGCCATTTTCATCATGGGGGTATAATCCCTCTCACCTTATTCTTACAAGGAGACCGCAATGGAGCATCAGAAGCAGAACCAGCCGACTGTCGCCGACGACCCGAACGCCCGCGAAATTCTCCGGCACGCCTTCGAAAGAACCGCGCGGTGGCAGAAAGACTTTACGGGATTCATCGCCGACCTCACCGTGAATGTGAATGGAAAGGAAACCAGCGGACCCGTCATGGTGAAAAGCCCTCGTGAAGTATCGGTTCAACTGGGCGAAGCCGACGTGCAAAAGTGGGCACAGGAACAGCTCGGCATGATCGCAGTGCACCGTGGCCCAAGAACCTTCGAGGAATCGGACGGCAAGTACTCATTAACGATGGAAGAAGACGGGCATCCGTTGGGTACGAAGCTGATCATTCATGGGTCGAACTCATTCTATCGCGTCAAAGACCATCGCATTACCCAGATCAATCGCAAGATGGCGCACCCCGGCATGACCCCCTTTGCCTTTACGATCAACGTGGAGGACAGCGCGGTGACCCAAGACCAGAAGAATCTGACGACGAAGTACTGCGTGTACTACTATTCACCTACCGACGGGAAGCTGAACAACGTGGAAAGTTTCACCGACACCCATGTGCGCATCGGATCATCGGATCTGCCGGCCACCCGCCGCATCATTACATACGAAAACGGCGAAGTGATCGTGAAGAGCTTGACGTTCACAAATCACAAATTGATCTAGAGATCTCTACGCCCTCGCCTCTCCCCCATAAGTGGAGAGGCGAAACGCGCGCGAACACGGAAACCCGATGGATCTTCGGAAGTCGTTCCCCCGCAGCATGCAATCCAAGATGGAAGGGTATGTCCATCTGGCGCGGATGATCGATAAGTGCCGCGCCGTGCTGGCCGGCACCGAGGGGGAATACATCTACCCCTGCCCCATGGATGACCGACTCATGAAGTTCACAGGAATCACGGTCAATCAATTCACCGCATCCGTCAAAGCCAATCCATCAGATGACGCAGTGGCGAAATGGTTCATAGAGAAGGCAAAAGCATATCCTCCAGCCGAGTTGGAAGCTTGGAACCGGATGATGCTGAGTCGCGGACCGAGCACGCCCAAGAAGCAGGAGTACTTCAACAAGCTCAGGGACGCCATCGATCCTTCCCGAACCGACCTCACCAGCTGGGCCGATCTCCAAGACTTAGAAGAAGGCCGGACCGTTCCGAAAAGATAGTCGTACATAGTCAGGAGTGACTCCTGACACCTGTCTCTTCTGGCCAATTAAAGATTGACGTCTTAGGAGGGATTCGGCGCCACGAATACGATAACTTTGAGGCGCTGGTCTGTATGATTCTTCACGCCGTGCTCTTCTCCGGCCGGTGCCATGGTCGCCTGCCCTGGACCTAGCACGTGTTTCTCTGAACCAACCTGAAACGTACCTTGCCCTTCAAGCACGAGATAGACCTTATCCTGTTCTCCGTGGATATGACCCTTCTGTTCCTGTCCAGGCTCAAAGCAGTAGAGATCACAGAAGAATCGCGCCGTCTGAAACATGTTGTTCTTCTTCATCTTCTCATTGCTAAACTGCTGATGGTCTGACAGATTTACAATATTCATTGGACGGCTCCTTCAGGGAGATTGCGCCGACGCTCCAGCGTCGCCAGAATAGAATCGACCGAGATCACATGATGCGAGAGCCCCAGATCCTTGGCTGGAAGCCCCATCGCCAAACCAAGGAGCTGCGGCACATGCAAGATCGGTAAGTCGAGTTTGGTGTTCACCGCGCGACCAGCCCGATCCTGATAAATATCCAGACTCATATGACACAGGGGACAAGGCGTCACCATGAAATCGGCCCCCTGTTCCTTGGCTTCATTCATATGCATCCCTGCCATGGCCACGGCAATGGCTTCCTTTTCGAGGATGATGGGAAACCCACAGCATTTGGTTCTCCCGGCATAGGCCACCGGTTCGCCACCGACGGCTTTGATGACACGCTCAAGAGATTGGGGATTCTCAGGATCGTCAAACCCCAGATCCCACGACGGACGCAGAATGTAACAGCCGTAAAATGGAGCGATGCGAAAGTCTCGCATCGGCACGGAGGCCAAGGCGCCTAGGCGAGCCAGCCCAATGTCTCGCACCACGATCCACAACAGATGCTTGACCTGGACATGACCGTGGTAGGCCAGACCTTCCGGCGCTAGGAGCGCATTGATGCGATCCAGGGTCCTTGTCTCCGTCTTCAATCGTCGATTAGCTGCGCTCATCACCCCCTGGCAAGTACCGCAGATCGTCATGACATCCAGTCCGAGCGCCTCCGCTTGCGCAAACGTCCTGGCATTCAGCGCCAGCGCCATATCAGGGTCAACCTCCGTCACAACCCCGGCGCCACAACAGGCCGCAGCTGTCAGTTCAACAACCTCAATCCCCAATCGGCCGATGATCGCTCTCGTCGATTGATACAACTCCGGTGTCGCCCCTTGCGCCGCACAGCCGGGGTAGAGGGCATATTTCATTGGGGTACCGTTATGGAAGTTGGGACAGGGTCCGGTTAAGAGAGTCTCGAAGATCGTCAATCGCAGCTGCTGTTTTCGACTTCGCCTGCTCCCAGGAAGAGGTTGTTGCGGAATGAATGTCCTGCAACTTTTTATTGGCCAAGTCCGTTTTCTTTTCTAATTCCTCGATCGCCTTCTGTATATCCGATCTGGCTTTCCCCGACTCATGCTTCATTCGCGCGCGTAGCTGCGAGATATGCACTTGCATTTCATCCAGTTCTGTTTGAATCCTTCGCTGAAACGCATCTTTTTGCTGAATCGTATAGTCCTTGGTGGCCCTCAGCACCTCCTGTGTTTCCCGAACAATCTTGTCACCCGTCACCGGCTTTTCTGACGCCCCAGCCGCCGCGACCACGAGTATGGAGAGCACCCCTATTCCCACGATACTCCACGAGCACCCCACATGATTCTTCATCAACATCATCTCATCCCGCTGAAGCGTAGCAAAAGCTAAAGTGCGCCTTTCGCGCAGGGCTGACGTGTCTCGCGTCACAGTCCATGGCAGCTGGCGGATCTCTTCAGCATCCTGCTAAGTGTCGGCTTCTTTTTGTTGTTGATCTCGCTGGTAGGGCTCCATCTCGATCTGCTTCACGATGTCCTGAAGGTGCGCCCATTCTGTCGTAGCAATCACCTCAAACTCAAGGCCGAATTGCTGCCCTCGGCTCCACCGGACAACCGCTGCCTGAATTTGAATGGGAGGCTCGTGCTCTATCGCCACAATCCGGAGCTCCAGAGAAGCTCCTGGTTGAACTTCGGCGGGACTTTCGATTCGACACCCTCTGAGGGAGAGATCGACGAGGCTGCCCTCTCCGCCGACCATGGCGGTAGATGAAAATGAACTACGAAATTGGACGTGAAACCGGATGTTCTTCCGTTGCTCCATCGCCGGGCCTCGCAGATCGATATACTTCTACCCCTTTATATTCCCGATCGGGCGTAATTCCAACACCTTTTTCGCAATTCCCGCACGATCGACCGATTCCACAACTTCAGCTATATCCTTGTACGCCAAGCCGGCCTCCTCCGCGAGGCCCGACATCGACATCGCCTTGACCAGAATACCGCGCTGTTTCATCTGCTGCAGCAGCTGCTCGCCGCGAACCGTTCGCTTCGCTTGCGCCCGGGACATCGTTCTCCCAGACCCATGCATCGTCGACCCGAACGTGTCGTGCACCGCCCGATCTGTCCCCACGAGCAGATACGAGCCGGTCTCCATCGAACCGCCACAGATGACCGGCTGGCCTGTCTGCCGAAACGCGTCCGGCAGCTCCGGGCTCCCCGGCCCAAACGCCCTGGTCGCTCCTTTGCGATGCACGATCAACTCCCCTTCTGCATACCGTTCCACCTTGGCGATGTTGTGCGCCACGTCATACACCAACTCCATCCCCAACGCCTCGGCGGACCGACCGAAGACCGTCGCGAAGGCTTCGCGAATCTGATGCGTGATGACTTGGCGATTGGCAAAGGCCGTGTTCGCGGCACAGTTCATGGCGGAAAAATAGTCCTGCCCCTCGGGAGATCGAAACGGCGCACAGGCCAACTGCTGATCCTTCACAGTGATGCCATAACGACGCATGGCTTTTTCGAATACTTTGAGATAGTCGCTCGCCACTTGATGGCCGAAGCCGCGCGAACCGCAATGGACCATCACGACGATCTGCTCATGACCGGTGATACCGAGCGCCGCAGCCGTAACTGGATCGAATATCCGCTCGTTCGACACCACCTGGACTTCAAGATAGTGATTGCCCGATCCCAAGGTCCCAAGCTGGTTGATGCCTCGTTGGATCGCATGGTCGGTCACGATCGACGGATCGGCCCCCTCGATGCAGCCATTTTCTTCCATACGGCCGAGATCCCGATGCCACCCGTACCCCTGCTCCACACACCACCTGGCCCCATGTGTCATCACGCGACGAAACTCCTCCCGCGAGAGCCGAACAAATCCACTTGCCCCGACGCCGGCCGGCACCTTCCGAAAGAGTTCGGTCATGAGTTTCTCCAGATGCGGCTGCACGTCTGCCAGCGTCAGATCTGTTCGAATCAACCGCATGCCGCAGTTGATATCGTAGCCCACACCGCCTGGAGAAATAATACCGTCCTGCACGTCGAACGCCGCGACACCCCCGATCGGAAATCCATAGCCCCAATGTCCATCAGGCATACAGAGCGCATGCCGACGAATGCCGGGCAGACAGGCGACATTCGTCACCTGATCGAAGACCCCGGAATCCATGGCCTGAAGAATCCCTCTAGTGGCATAAATTCTGGCCGGTACCAGCATGCCGGGCTTTTCAGAGATGGGAATTTCCCAGATCTCATCCGTGATCCGATTGACCGTCATGTCGGTGTTGAGCTTCATAGCAGGGATGGTTTGTCTGGTCTATCTGGTCTACGATGATTCACTCAACACCCGGTACTCAGCACTTGCCTCGTTCCATCACACGTCGAGGACCACGCGTACCTTCCAGCAGCCGCCTGTCTGCTTGAGGTCGTAGAGATGTTTCGTGACCCCTTTTACATCGGCATGGAGTTCTTGCGTCAGATGATTCACCGGCGCGCCGATCAGACGCGCACGCAACAACCAGACCTCGCCATCCCGCGTCAGCGTGAGCGGCGCCTCTCGATAGACCACCCCCGCTGCGTCCTTCGAGTAGACCACCTCCGACAACCACTCGAACAACAGCGACGATAGGTCCACATCGTTCTGTTCAATCGCGCGCTCCCATCCACCTGACACCGTAGAAGGGTTCGCCATGCTTTCAATGAGAGCCTGCGTCGCCGCTCGGAACATCTCCTCGACCGACTCTCCTTCGGCTTCGAAGCCGATATCGGCCATGGCAATATCTTCAAGAAATCGAAAGGTCCAGGTCATCGGCGTCAGGAAGGCGGTATGGCACGTCGCACTCGCCGGATAAAGGCCTGGAGTTGGCTGAGCCCGGGAAGCGCATGTCCGAAGGGATTGGGAATTTTTCCTCTGAGGAACATCTTGATGCCGAGAGGCAGGATGCGCAAGAGGCCGCGCGGTGCAAACCCGACCACTTTCAGCGGCATGATCGCCTCGTTCAACCGCCCTTGCTGTTCGACTAAATCAGTAAAGCCGAGAATGTGACGCGCGCCGCCGGTCTGTGTAAACCCATAATCGAGCGATGCCCGCCGCAACCGGATGATCGCTTCCATCGGCTTGACGTCTTTCGGACAGACCTCCACGCAGAAGTTACAGCGTGTGCAATCCCAGATTCCATGTTCATGCTGGAGCGCCGAAAGTCTCGCTCGCGTTGCCGAAGGGGATTCTCGCGGGTCGGAGAGGAAACGATCGGCCTTCGCCAAGGCTGCAGGGCCGGCAAATCCCTTCGACACTTCATGCACGGTGCATGCGGCGACGCAGGCGCCGCACATGATGCAGGCATCCACATTGTGGAACTGTGGATTGCCATGGTCTCGCACTTGCGCCTGGGCACGCGCGCCTGTACCCGCAGGCCGAACCGCCGATACCAGCCAGGGATGCACGTCGCCGATCTTCTCCCAGAACGACGCCATATCCACAACCAAGTCCTTGATCACCGGCAAGTGACGGAGCGGCGCAACCGTGATATGCCCGTGCCGTTCAAATTCTTTGCGGAGGGAGGTGCGGCAAGCCAGTTTCTCGCTGCCGTTGACCGTCATCGCGCAGGAGCCACAAATTGCAGAGCGGCAGGAATAGCGAAGTGCCAGGCTCCCATCGCACTCTTGCTTGATACGAATGAGGGCATCGAGGACGGTCATCCCACGGCCGACATCGAGCCGGATCTCTTGAGGATGAGGTGTGGAGTCGACTTCGGGATTGAATCGTTGAACCGTGAAAGTGAGGCGCATAGAAGACGTGACGTGTAATACCTGTAGCGTAACACGCGGAGGGGACTTCTTGCCCCTTACGCCTCACACCTTACGTCTTGTTCAGCCCAACTCGAAGGTCTTGGGAGAGTTCGTCAAATTGCGGCACCCGTCTTTCGTGACGAGCACCATGTCCTCGATGCGCACGGCGCCGAGACCAGGATAGTAGAGACCGGGCTCGACCGTGACGACGTGGCCTTCTTGGAGCAATGACCCGGTACGGCTGATGCGCGGCATTTCATGGATATCGAGTCCGACCCCATGGCCGGTGCCGTGAAAGTAGCCCTGCATGCGCCCATTCACTAGGCCCGTCCGGTACCCTGCTTTCTCAAATCTGGCCAAGATCCCTTGATGAATCCTCTTTCCGTCCGCTCCGTCTTTGACTTTTGTAATGGCTTCTTCCTGCGCGTCCAAGACCGTCTGATAGAGTCGCTTAAATTATGGGCTCGGCGTTCCGCGCACCACGGTTCTGGACATGTCGGCAAAATACCGGTTGGTAGCTGAACGAGGAAACACGTCGAAGATAATGCTGCGATGGGCCGGCAATGGTCCGCTGCCTTCGTTGTGAGGGTCGCAGGCCTGCTCTCCCCCGGCGACAATGGTATGTTGAGCAACACAATCGCTCTCCATCAACGCCACATTGATCAGCTTCTTGACTCGCTCCGACGTCAGCGGCATCCCATCGAACCACAGTTGATCCTTATCGATCGAGGCCTGACGCAGCATGTCATGGGCGGCCGCGACCGCTCGTTCAGTTGCACGCTGGGCGGCTTCGATATAACGGACTTCCTCGGCGGTCTTCACCACACGCTGCTCGTAGAACGGGTCCTTTTTCGGATACAGCTGATACCCCAATGACTGAAACTTCAGGGCGTGGCCGAACGGAAAGTTTGCTGGGACTAGGATCTGCGTAATGCCGGCTTCTCTCAAAAGAATATGGACTACTTCGACAGTGCCCGGCTCGGCAATGCCTTGCGTCTTAGCACGCCCCTCTACCTCCGAATACGAGAGCACCCGATCCACGGACGATTGGCTCTTCGCCCGATCCATTTCGAGGTCGCTCATGACCAGAATCCGCTCCCCCTTAATTTCCAGATAGATAAAGGGGTCCGGCGCTATAAACTTCGTGGCGTAATAGAGATTGGAATCGGTCTCGCTGGCAGCGATGAAGACGGTGGCACGTTGAGTGTGCTGAGTGGATGAGGCCATAGTGAATGCTGGTCGGAATCTAGCACGGGGGGGGAGGTCGGTCAAGGGACGGTGGGAGCAGGCTCAGGCGTGGGGATGGTGTCCTTGATGGAACCTTTCTCCTCATCAGGCGTCATCAGATCGATCGGCAGCATGACCGTATTCTTCAAAATATCGAAGGCCAGTTGCGCCAAACCCGTCACGCCGGTGGCGAACGACTTCATCGGCAGGTACGTCACCTCCGGATCCTCGATGGACCCTTTCACCGAGAACAATGCAGTCGCAAGACCTTTGCGATCGCCGGCAAAGAGCCGCCCAAAGAGTGGAATCGTTTTCAGGAATTGTGCGTACGACCCGAACGGACTGACGGCCCAGACCATATCGATTTGATCCGTCGGCAGATCATAGTTGCCGGCTGCGGTGATCTTGACGATTGGGCTATCGATGATCAAATTCTCGGTTTCGAAGAGCCCGTTCCGCGCGACCACTGTCGCTGAAATCTTGTTATAAGGTAACCCATCTTTCTCCAAATCCACCTTTCCCTGCAGCACCGCCGGCAGATTCAGAATACTGATGATTTTCCAGACCGCCCGTTCCGGGGATTTGAAGATGCGACCATCTTCAAGCAACACCTCCATCTTGCCGTTCAACGTGGGATACAGCCCATGCGGGTTCTTTCCATGGCCACGGATCGTCCCCGTCACTCGAGCTTCACCCGTGATCACTCCCCCTTTCGGACCAAAGAATTTCAGCACATCTTCCACTAACAAGCCTGTCGCCCGAACCGAGAGTTCCGCATCGGCCGGCTGCTTGGGCGGCAGTTGCACCACAACACGTCCGGCAACTTCTCCATTGGTCGATTGGCCGGACACGCGGTCCAAATCGAGCATGCCGTTTTCAATCATGATCCGGGCGGAGAGACTTCCAAATTTGAGATGTTTATAATGGCCACGCGCCATCGACGCAGTTGCCTGAACCTTGCTGGTGGCTGCTAGGGTTTCCAGAAATTCTCGGATCGGCGAGCGTGGGCCTTTCGGGATGAGGAGATCGAGATCCATCTGATTGGACTCGATCTTCGCGGTAATCGTGGGGTTCGCTGCCCAGTTTCTGATCGTCCCTTCCAATGCGACATCACTGTCGAGCAGCCGAAACGACAACCGCTTGATCTCGGCACCGTTCTTCACAAACTGGACCCGCAGATATAAGTCCTCGATCGGTCCCTCGGCGCCCTTTACATTCATGAGGCCATTGGTCAACGCGAGCCATCCGGTGGTCTTCCAAGCTTTCCAATCCGGCCCCTTGCCCTTCATGTCGAGCGACACTTCGATATTCCCCGCCTCAAACCCTCCCTTCGCAATCCATTCCGGCACGCGTGACAATGACAGTGTGCCGGTAGAAAGCGCCGCATCGATGGAGAATCGCTCGCCTAATTGGATCTTACCTTTCACAGGTAATCGGATTGGCGGCACGACCAGCTCAATCCTGTCGAGCAAAACTCCGGACCCCTTAGGGATCGTGCCATAAAATTCCACCGACGCTTCGGCACCGATCGGTTTTTCGACCAGACCGGGAAACGACACGACCGATTCGGTCAGTTCAACCTCACCCCGCACATGCGGCGAGAGGGTCGGTCCGGTTAAGACGACGGCGCCATTGACTAACCCTTCGATCGCTCCAGGTGGAATGGCACGCGAGGGCACCAACTTGGCCATCTGGCCTGCATCTCCCTTGACTCGAATCAGGAAATCCTGAAACGCACTGTCACTGCCCCCTGTGATGCCCCCACTGATCTGCAAGCCCACATCTCCCAAGCGCCCCGTCACTCCATCGAACAATGTCCCGCCTTCCGACAGCACAAATCGGCCCTGCAGCCCCGTCAGCCGTTCGGGCAATAACGGATTGGTCAGACTGACATGCTGAACGGTAATCTCTCCCCCGGCAAAGGTGACACCACCCGGTTGGTTAAGCGGCCCGACCATGCGAAACGTGGGGGCGGCATCACCTTCGACGTCACGCGAAGCGGCCAACATCCGCGACAGCTGTTCCGACTTGACGGTCTTCGCGAGATGTTCCACCAGATCTGCGGCGGTCATCGTCCCGATAATCTCCCACTCGATCCAGGGTCCCGCCTCCAAGAATGACACGAGCACCTTGCTCTCTTTCATATGAATCGTGCCATAGAGTCCGCTCAGGTTTGACACCTTGAGGCGGCCGGCTTCGACCGATACCACTCCCGTCAAATCCTTGGCAGGGACACGGTTTTGTCCGATCAGGGCTCGTCCGTGTTCCACGCGAAACTCCCCCGTCAAGGATAGCTGCGACCCAGCCGTCGACGATCCCGTGACAGTTGCAGAGACCACCTCCAATATCCCATCGATCTCGCGGTCCTGAATGATGCCCGGGAGCCCCGAATGTACCCACTCGGCCGGCACGGTCGTGAGCAGCTGGCTCAATTGGATCGGGGATGATGCAAAGGTGGCCGCAAACGTGGGCTGAGGCGTCAGCAGCCCTGAGAGGCTTGCTTGGCCTGAGAGCTTCAACTGCTGGAGATTCGCGGACAAATCAGACAAGACCACATCATAGCCGGCAACACCAGGCACAGCCCGAACATGACTATGCACAGTGACAGTGCCCTGTAACTGATCAGGAACTGGGCGAGGCCCGAAAAAATCTGCCAACTCCCGAAGATTAAGAGTGGCCGCCTCAAGTGTCCCATCGAATTGGAGGGTGACTGGCAAACCAGACGAGTCGTCGATCGCCACCGTCTGCCGCTGAGCGGCGCTGATTGTCCCGCCCAGAGAAATGGAGGAGAGCCCCTTGTCGCTTGCATGCCCAGCCGAAACACGCAGATCCGCCTGTCCCCGCTCTGCTCTCACGACCAGCGATGCCTCCACCGACTCTAACGTCATCGATCGCATGCCATCTTGACGTGCCTCATCGATGATGAGCACCTTTCCGTTCACCAGCGTCGCTTCACGGATGCGAAAAATCCGGCTGAGTGTTTGGACGGCGTCGCGATCGGCTTCCCCCCCATGGACGACTTGATCGAGGAGATTCCAGTGCCCGCTACGATCACGCCGAATCGTGAAGGTCGGTTCTTCGATGAGCAACCGCTTCCCAACGACCTGCTTGCGCAACAGCGGGAGAAACCGCAAGACCAATTCCAGCTTCTTGGCCGATAACAGGACGTCATCGGAATTCCGATCGTGAATCGAGACCTGCGTCAGTTCCAATCGGATGCGAGGAAATAGAACCAGCTTGATGCGGTGGACGTCGATCTTGCGCCCGATACTCTGCTCCAGTTGCTGGAGGAAAAAATCTTTGACGTACTCGCCCCCAGTCAGGTAGGTCGAAAAGATAAAGACCGCGCCCCCGCCGATCAGCAGAATGGCAATCAGCGCGACAGCGACACGAGTTCGGACCACTCCTGCTCCCTGGGTTGATTATTCTCGGCAGGTAAACCGCATCAGTTCTGCGAGTACGTCATCTTACCGAATCACTCATATGAAATCTACGAAGTCAGTGTCTTCACAGGGAATTTTCCGCTTCTCCTATTCAACATTCAGCAGAATGAGGCCCGTGCCCGCGCAAGGGCAACGACAGGATAAGCGAGACTGGCAGGATGCTCAAACTGGTTTGTTTAATTGATTTGGTTTATCTGATGATTAGTCTGGTTCAACCAAATAAACAAGACAAACCGCATAACGGTCTTCTTACGCTGGTGGATTATTTCAGCGTCCTAACCACAGACGCGATAGGGCTGGAGCTTACTTTCGTCAGATCTATCACGAGTTCATCATCGGTGTTGGCCAACAATGTATCCCAGAGACTGTGCCGTCGTGCGATGGTTGCCTCACCTGGCTCAAAGAACAAGTCGAATCCTTTGGCGGCCGTCGGTCGCATGGGATAACGCCGATCATAAATCATCCCATACGTTGGAATGCCGTAGAGGATCTGCCAATTGCCCAAAATGAAATGCAGCTCAGTGCCATGAACATACAGTCCTCCTGTGGTGATGATGCGCTTGACGGACGTTTGCGGCTGACTGAGATAAAACGTCACGCGTTCGTCCTGTCGGGCTTCGGCAAGGGCGTCTGCGATCTGCTGAGACAAGAGCACTAGTTCCTCAGGACGAAATGCCGGCACCAACGACGCCTCGCCCTGCAACCATCTCTGTAGCCAGACCCGATGCTCTTGGACCGAGATACCGCCAAGGATGCGAGAAACATCCTCGACACGCATGACCTTCGGATGCAGATGCTGGCTGGGAGGCCACTCCGGTAAGACGGAATCATCCGCCTCCAGTCGTACATAGTTCACCGGATCTTCATAGACCGAGCGATACGGTACGATGGGAATAGCGCAGCCGACGAACAGGGCGCACACGAACGTCACGCGTGAAGCGTGACGCGTGAAGCGCAATAAAGAAACAGGCAATGTCATTGAGATTCGGTCTCCGTACGCTTCACGAACGACGCTTCACGTTAGTCGGTTACTGTGACCGTCATCTCGACTCGTTCGAGGGGATTGTCCCGACCGTCACGCTTCATGCCGACCACCTTATCCGCCACATCTATCCCGCTGACCACTTCGCCGAATGCCGTGTACTGCCAATCGAGAAAGTTCGCATCCGCGACACAGATAAAAAACTGCGAGCCGGCGCTGTCCGGGTCGTTCGAGCGCGCCATGGAGAGCACCCCGCGCTTGTGCGGCTTGCTGTTAAACTCAGCTTTGACCCTATGACCCGGTCCCCCCATGCCGTGCGATGCACGGTCAGGATTCTTACTGTTGGGATCGCCGCCCTGGATCATGAAACCAGGAATGACCCGATGAAACGTCGTGCCGTTATAGAAGCCTTCCCGGGCTAACTTCGTAAAGTTCTTCACATGCCCCGGCGCCACATCATGAAACAATCGCAACACAATCTCGCCCAATGGTGTCCCCTTGCTGCTGACGGAAATGGTGGCTCGTGTTTTTTCAGTAGGCTCTGACATCGTCCTCTATCCTTTCTTGGTTAGCGAAAACGGAAGGGGGCCGGAGCCTCCCCTCCCTCAAGACCCTGATTGATGGGATTCCACGTCCGTCCGTCGTCGTCGCTTCGGAATGCCCCGTCGCTCGTACCGGCATAGAACACTCCGGCTCCGGATTCGATCAAGACTTGGATGGCCATACTCGTCAACCCCTTATTGAGCGGCATCCACTGACGCCCCTTGTCAGTCGTTTTAAAAATACCGTGTCCCGTCGCCACAAAAAGCCCCCGGCTGTTGAAGAGAATCCCGCGAATCGAATCGTTCGGGAGCGCCCGGCTGATAGGCCGCCAGGTTACACCCCCATCGGCACTGCAAAAGACGCCTCCATCGAACGTGCCGGCATAGATGCCGCCTTCCGAATCGATCGTCAATACGCGAATAAAGTTCTCCGTCATACCTTCATGATCTTTGAGTCCATGTGGCTGGCGCACCCAGCCTGTCGATTGAGCCTTAAATCGCATGATGCCTTTTCCTGATGTTCCGGCAAACAGCGTCCCGTCAGACGAGAGGGCCAACGCATGGACCAGGATGTCGTCGAGACCGGTCGTCACCACCGACCAACGGTTGGCGGCAAGTCGATAGACTCCGTCGCTCGTGCCCGCGTACACTCCGTCACTCACGGCAAGAAGAGCTTTGATTTCCAGGCGCTTCAGCCCGTTATTGATCGCCTGCCAGCTCTTCCCTTGATCGCGCGAACGAAACACCCCGCCACGGAAGGTTCCGGCATAGATCGCGCCGTCTTTCCCCGTGGTAAGCGTCAGAATAAACGGATCGGTCACGCCCTGACCCGACTTCGTCCAGCTGACCCCACGATCCTCACTGCGAAAGAGACCAAGGCCGAACGAGCCGGCATAGATCAGGTCGTTCCCGACAGACGTGAGTGCCTGAATGCTCGTAGTGTGCTGATTAAAGGAATCGTAGCGCGGTTGGCTTTCCCCATGGCCGGGAGCCGGCTGCGGAGATGGCGGGGCCGGTGAGGGTGCCTGAGTGGCAGCCTGCAACATCCCGCCTGCACTCCATATACTCAGCGCAAGGACTGTCGATATGATTCGAGCCCGCATCATCATCTATCCAGTTACCTCCGCAGAATGCTCAAAAAGACCGTTCCCGTCGTTGGTGAAAAGCGAAACGTAAAAGGTGAAAGGTTTCAGAGGAAAAGCATTCGGCAACCCTACGTTTTACCCTTCACTTTTCACGTCTCACGCGTACCGAATCTTCGTAGGCTGGCGGAATTTTTCAGCATTCTGCTATCGGACACGGTGCCCGGCCGGTCCAATCGGCAAATCCGGATCGAGCGGCAAGTTGACTTCGGGTGGGCCTCCTCGTCCAAAGATACGTGCGCCAAGAATTCCGATCTCATACAACACCATCAAGGGCACGGCCATCAAGAGCATGGTAAACAGGGTCGCATCCGGCGTGACGATGGCCGACACGATCAATGCGGCTAGAATGGCATGTTTCCTATACTTGGCCAACACCTGGGCCGAGACCACACCAACCCTCGCCAGGATGGTGAGTACCAGCGGTAATTCAAACGCACAGCCGAATATCAGGAGAAATTTGACGTTGAAATCGATGTAGGTGCCGACGCTCAATTGCGGGGTGACATCGTGATCCATGCCGAAGCTGACGAAGAAATCGATGACCAGCGGGAGAATCACGAGATTACAAAAAATCAAACCGAAGGCGAAGAGCGCTCCAGCCAGCGCAAACAGCGGAATACCCCAGCGTTGCTCCTTGGGGAGCAGCGCTGGTTCAATAAACTTCCAACACTGATAGAAGATGACCGGCAGACTCGCCAGGATCGCCGCCAGAAAGGAAACTTTGATCGAGGCGAATAAGGCTTCCGTCGGTCCGTAGAACACCAGCTGGTTGGGAAACGGACGATTCAACCATGCGATCATTTCGCCGGAAAAGGCAAAGGCCACCATCAGGGCCACCAGAATCGTGGCTCCGATGCTGATCAGACGCTTCTTGACGGTCCGGATATGTGCGGCAAATGGATTGAGAGTCTGTGCCATGACTCCGGTCCCCGGTTGCAGGTTGACGCCAGCCCCACAACGATGCTCCTCACTGTGGAGCGGCCTGCAGCTCGTGGTCTCGCCAGACACGAATCAGCTCGGCCATCTTGTCTTTCTTCGCCAACTTCTCTTTGTGCAAATCCTTCATGGTCAGTTCTTCGGCCGGAGTCAGTACGTGGCGCTTCTGTAATTGGATCAATTCAAGGTCCAGACGGTGGTGCGCCTCTTCCAGTTCACGGAATTCGAGACTGGATTGGCGCAGCCGTTCCGCAATCATCGCAATCATACTGTCTGTCAGCATGTCGCACCTCCTGGCTATAAGATTACTGCAGCGGCCTGATACGTCCTCCTTCGCAACCGACTTCGTGTGTTAATCGCCCCAGCTCCGACACAATCGGATCCAGTTCCATCAGCAACGCATCTTCTATGGGATTGGTATAGTACGTTGGCCGGGTCGTCACGTCGCGAAACCCAAGACTTCGGTAGAGTGCATGCGCGGCATGGTTCGAAGCCCGCACTTCGAGCACGGCGCGAACCGCCGCTTGTGCCAGCCCCACCGCCAGGGCCTGTATAACCAAGGCCTTAGCGATACCCTTGTGCCGCATCGACTCGATGACCGCCAGGTTCATCAGCCGTACTTCCTCGAAGACGACCCAGAAACAGAGATACCCGACAATCGAGATGGAACCTGCTTCGTCCGGCGGCACCTGCTTTGCCAATAGAAAATGTGCAAAGGGATTGCCGCTCAGTTCCGCTTGCAGCATATTGCGCGTCCAGGGGGTCGAGAAGCAAGCTTCTTCGATCTGTAGAATGTCCGGCAGAGCCTCGATGGTCGCCGGCTCAATGATAATCCCACCCATCACATCCCCCCGCGATGGCCCGGCCGTGCCGTTACGCCCCGGCGCGCGGCCTGCCCTCGTCTCTCCCTCCCGTGACCCGAGCCCGCCCTGACGGAATCCGTAATGCCGCCATGCGTGCGTTCGCTTTTCTTGACACTCGTTTCTGGCGCAGAACCAATGGCGACAGGCCGCCGGACTCTTCATACTTCAGCTCTGCAGCAGTGCGTTGCACATACAGCGGACTGATGCCAGTTCCTGCATACTCACCTCGTCGGAGCCGCTCAATCCCTGCCAATCCGATCGAGACCGCCGAGGGTTTCATTGCAGAGTCCGGCGCCTCGACGACCGTGGCGGAGGGAGGAATCGATGCACGGATGGCTGACGCTTCGACCGTCCAACCTTCGCCATATACGAGTGCCGATCCTGTGAGACTACTCCCCAGCATTGTGGCTGTACCCACCTGTTCTGACATCACTCGCTCCAGCCGATCATCGCTGGTCCAGCGAAACAGCGCCCAGTAGAGTTCCCCACGCCGACTATTGAGAATGGGACAGAGTAGCATCGAGGTTCCTCTGAGATTCCAGGCCATACCCTCCAGTGTCGGCACCACCGCCAAGGGAAGCTGACTGATCGTCCGGAACCCGAGGAGCGTTGCCAGGCCGACGCGAAGTCCTGTGAAAGACCCGGGACCGATCGACACGACGAGGCCATCCAACTGCTTGAGTGTCAGCCCCGTCTCACGAAACAACCGATCGATCGTAGGCAGCAACAGCTTGGCATGCGATCCAGCCGCCTCCTGGTCGTGACGGGCAAGGACGCGCGATTCATCAAGGATCGCCACGCTCTGCCATGAGGTTGCGGTTTCAACGGCCAGGACTTTCATCGACCTACACGTGCCCTAGTTCGGATGCGTTAATCGGCTGATTCGGAACGATCTCGTGAAACGTCACATGGACACTGCCCCGACCTTTCCCGTCTTCCAAGGAGATCCTGAAGGGCCGCAGCAAGCGCACATCGCCGGCTGCAGAACCAGCATTGGTGTCTCCGATCGGACGAAAGTCTTCGTACTGAATGGTGGCCTCCACGTCGCCGGCATTCGAGAGCCGATCCTCTTTAACGACGAGCAACGTCCGCCGCTCGAACCAGAGTCGCCGCTGAATCGTCTGTACACCGTCCTGGGATGGACCCGATATGTCGAGCCGATATCGTTCGCCGTCCTCCACAAGCTGCACAGTTTCATTCGTCGCGACCGCACTGGTACCGAGCACGCCACCCATCGCCCATATGCTCAATTGAAATGGCCGGGCCAACTTCCCCATCTCACTCATGTCGGACGGACTGCCCGAGAGCACACGTCCCATCGTCGGTAAACGCAACGTGAACTGATCCTTGGCCTGAACGAACTCGAAGAGCTCACTCCCGATCGCTGTAAAACCTCTCATCCGCATCGCATTGGGCCGTTGATAATAGACCGCGCCTTCGACACGCGTCGCGATGGGGATAATCCCTCCCCGCACCTTCGCGCTGAAGAGACCTTTCATCGAATGGATCGCCGCTTCCCGCTGACTCAACAGAGCCGTCAGCTCCTCCACCGTCGCCTGCTTGAGCCGGGCTTCCTCGCGCGGTGCAAACAGCGTACAACCAGATAGGAGGGTAAGCGTCAACACTGCCACAACAGTAGAAAAAATGACGGAAGAACTTCTGGCGTTCTCTCTTTTCCCACCACCAATCACAGTGAAAGGGACCGGTGGATGAGCCTCCACTGCACGCCTCCAGGACAAGAAGACACGACCCAGCAGGATGCTCAAAAAGTTCGTCCAGCAAGGCCGCAGCGAGTGAAGGGCCGAGGCGTACCCTCTGAGGTACGTTGAGGGTCTGAACGATGCGAGAACGATGCTGGCGGACTTTTTCAGCGTCCTGCTAAGCCAGTACCACATCCAATGCCTCTCCCACCTCTCTAATCCCAATCAATTCAATCCCATCGATGGGCTCCAGCTTGGCCAAGTTCCGTTCCGGCAACAGGCAGCGTTGGAATCCCATCTTTGCCGCTTCACGAATCCGCATTTCAACCTGACTGACCGCGCGCACTTCACCGCCGAGCCCCACTTCACCCAATACCAACAATCCCGGCTCAATCGGCACCTCGCGCAAACTCGATGTGACCGCCGCCACGATCCCCAAATCGATGGCCGGCTCGTCGATGTGCATCCCACCGACGACGTTCACGTAGACGTCTTGTCCGGACAGATGCATGCCCAACCGCTTCTCCATGACCGCGAGCAACAGCGAAACCCGATTCTGCTCCACGCCATTCGCCATTCGTTTCGGCATCGCATAGCTCGTGGAAGACACCAATGCTTGTAGTTCGACCAAAATTGGCCGCGATCCTTCGAGACTGGATACCACCACCGATCCCGTCGTGCGCTGGGACCGTTCTGCCAGGAATAACTCGGAGGGGTTGCTCACTTCCTCCAACCCGGAATCTTTCATTTCGAACACGCCGATCTCGTTGGTCGAGCCAAAGCGATTCTTCACCGCACGAAGAATACGAAAGCTGTGGCCCTTGTCTCCTTCAAAATAGAGCACCGTATCGACGATATGCTCCAACAATCGCGGTCCGGCGATCGCTCCATCTTTGGTGACATGTCCAATGATGAAGACCGGTACGCTGCTGCGCTTGGCATACCACATCAATTGGCCTGCCACTTCCTGCACCTGGCTGATGCTGCCAGGCGCAGACGTGATCTGTTCCGTGTAGACCGTTTGGATCGAGTCGACAACCACTGCAGCAGGCTGGATCTCTTGCACGGCTTTGAGAATTTGTTCGAGGGAGGTTTCCGCCAGGATTAATAGATTCGGATGCTCGATGCCAAGCCGTTGTCCCCGCATCTTGATCTGCCTTGGAGATTCCTCTCCAGAAACATACAGCACCGGTTCTTCCTTAGAAGCCAGACGCGGGAGTGCCTGGAGTAACAGGGTGGTCTTTCCAATCCCCGGATCGCCGCCAATCAGGATGACCGAGCCGGGAATGACTCCGCCACCCAGCACCCGGTCGAATTCGCCGATCTGTGTCAGCCGCCGGTCCTCACCCACCACTTCGATGTCGGCAATAGGCGTGGCCTTTGCCTGCGCCATTTTCATCGCAGCAGGCCGCCCCTTGCCGGTCGGCGCCTGCCGTTCCTCTTTCATGGTGTTCCAGCCGCCGCAGTCCGGGCAGCGGCCCAGCCACCGTGGCGATTGATGCCCGCAAGCCTGGCAGGAAAAACTAGTCTTCGCCCGCATTCAGAGGAGCCTCAATAAGAAGGAAATCCAATGCTTATACTAAAGGATAGGAGCGGTGAATGGAAGATACGGATATCACGCGCAGGTCTTGAGCTCATGGAGTTCCCGCTAACGACTTTGTGTGTGTCTAGCGCTAGCACTCAGCCGCGGGCACACGGCTATGATGGTACGACTCACGCCCATCGGCTACAGCGCGGAGGTTAGGCATCATGTGGTTCAACAATGTCGTTGTCGACTGTGCCTGCAGCATTATCGCTGAGATCGCCTGTTACGGCAAAGGCATCTGAGCCGCTTCGGGCCACATCGGCCCGCATTGCGCGAAACACCTCGGAGCCCGCGAAGCGTGATAGGTCCGCCTCCAGCCGTGTTCGCAGCTTGGCCTTCTGGTTGGCCGACTGAGAGGCCAACGCCTCGGCACAGCGCATCGCGCCCTGGTTCATGTACCGCTGAAGACCATAGGGAAGGTAGTAGTCGCGGTCCCTACCGAATGTGCCTTGAGCAACGGACAGCCTGGACGCGCGCCAACGTGTTTGACCCTCAACGACCACATGTCCCACGAGCAGGATGCGACATAGCTTGGAGTAGACCAAGACATTCTTTGCCCCTGCTACCACTTCGGCGTCGGCTGAGCGAAGGAGGTACCGGTTCAGAAACGGCGAGACGTCAGAACCAACGTTTCCGGAAACAGTATCGAGAGGTATGGCATGCACCTCGAATCGACCCGGATGCCGAACCGTCCCGAGGATAAAGGCGCGCCACGTCTGCTCGGCGACACTCGCGGAACGAGATTGTTCCAAAGTAAGCCGACCAGGGCCATGTTCAAGAGATTCGGTCAGCACCCGCCACACAATCGAGGATGCAAACTTCAGCCCCCACAAGTCATATGCGAAAGAGTTACCTTCATTTCGATGGAGCGGAAGAAAGAGTCGCGCAGCGAATATGCTTTCCCAGCGGGAGAAGACCTGTTCACAATCGGAACACAGGAAAGGCACAGTGAGAGTGTCTTGGCGACGGCGGTTGGGCGTCGCCAAGTCCCGGAGTCCGCCAGTCGGAGACGACTCCAGCAGCCATTTCGATACGAACCGCGGAATGATATGGCTGTCTCGCAGAGGGCGATCCTGATGACACAATCGACAGAAGCTCATGGCGCGATACAGATTGATGCCTAACAATAATTAGATTGATCCCCCTTAAGATGCGGTGTTCCGATTTTCTGTCCATATAAATAACACGCCTTGGGATTTCTTGTCGAAGGTCTGTGGACCCCTTTGCGTTCAATTACTTACTACCTATCCAGCGAGTTATTCATAGAGCCCACTCGCCCGAAAATTGTTTCGCAACAAGCGGGTGACCGGATTGCCCTTTACTGCGCGCGTTGGAAAGGAGCTTGAACTGTCACTCCTCAAGGGGAGCAGCCGGACTGTTCTTCACTGCGCGCATTGAGGGACCACCGTTTCATCGTGGGGCCTCAGCGAGCAAGCAGAATGGTCCGGCTGCTCCCCTTGCCCGAGACTGCGCGTTTGATGATCTCGGATGTCCTAATCTTATCCCCCGCTCTCCCACTCGTGCGCAAATGGTTCCGAAACAAGCGGGTGACTGGACTGTCCTTCACTGCGCGCATCGAGCGACCACAGCTTTATCGTGGGGGCTCTGCGAGCAAGAAGGATGGTCCAGTCGCCCGCTACATTTTTTTCCGCACGTCCTTCCAATCCTTCGCCACCTTCGCCTTCCGCGGCGCATCGCCCTTCGCTGGCTCTGGCACCATCACGGCTTCGAGGCGCCGCTGCAGAAACGCCTCGGCAAAGGCTTTTGTGCGCCCCACACCTATTTTGAGCGTCTTCCACCCAGCGGCATGCATTTCATCGAGTTTCGCCCCAACCGCCTCTGGACCGGATGGCAGGACGAGAATATGCCCGACCGGAAACTTCTGATCCTTGAGCCATTGTCTGGCTTGCGCATTCACCAGATCGTTGTTACCCATCGCCTGATCCCGCGTCACCACATAGAGCACGTTGTAGTAGAACCGCGTGAGCTTGCCGAGTTCCTTCGCGGCATCGGGCATCGGGCGTCTACCTTCCGCCTCTTTCCCAGGCCAGGTCACAGTTAGCCCCTGTCCGGCGGCGTCTTCCATGAGCGCCACCATTTCCACGGCCATGATCGGGTTGCGACGTTCCCACACGGCCAGATTCGCACCAGCCTCAGCCACCGCAACTCTCGGAGTGGTTCCGACGCGCACGGTGAAGAGGACCGCCCCTTTGGCCTTCGGGGTATACGACAAAAAGGCCCGCCCGTCGCCACCGGTCATCGCGGTTGCAACGACCTTGCCGGCGACGAGAAGCTCGATGGGTTCTCCTCCCAGGCCGGTCTCAGTCAGGAGGCTCTCCCCTGTGAGCGTCGCTTCGATGGTGGCCGGCTGATTGGGCGAGGTAAGGCTATCGTGAACTGTCAAGGTTCCGGGAATCTGCTCCGCCGCAGAGAGGATTGTGGTCGCAGTCCAGAAGAGGAAGATAGTGAAGAGACCGGCTCTGAGGAAAAACAATTGTGCCACGATGGAAATTCAATCGTCCACAGTCTAGAACAAGAAGAACACACCATACAGGATGCTCAAAAAGTCCGTCCAGCAAGGCCGCAGCCGATGAAAGCACCGGAGGCGTAGCCTCTGGGCTACGTTGAGGATGCTTTCGAGGAGAGAACGACGCTGGCGGGCTTTTTCAGCATCCTGCAAGGAGGTTATGCTTTAAGGACCGCTCGCACGTCTTCCACATGGCTGCCGACCTTAACCTTGCGGAAGATCGCCTTCAACTTGCCGGCCTGGTCGATGACAAAGGTACTGCGTTCGATTCCCCAATACTTTCTGCCGTACATATTTTTCTCTTTGTAACACCCGTAGGCTTTCGAGACGGCGGCCTCTTCATCACTCAGCAGCGTGAAGGGCAGGCCGAACTTTTTGATGAAGTTTTGGTGAGACTCCTTGTCATCCAAGCTCACGCCGAGAATCACGGCCCCCGCCTTCTTGATCGGCGTGATGGCATCGCGAAAGTCGCACGACTCCTTGGTGCAGCCAGGGGTATCGTCTTTGGGGTAAAAATAGAGAACCACCTGCTTGCCCATGAAGTCTTTAAGGCTGACCGGTTCTCCCGATTGATCGGGAAGAGACAGGGCGGGAGCCTTATCACCGATGTTGAGTTCCTTTGCCATCTTAGCGCACTCCTTATCCGGTTGCTTAGCAGGATGCTGAAAAAGTCCGCCAGCTTCCTGTAAGGTTAAGGCTTAGGCCAAGGCTGAGATTGAAAGAATCTGATCCTCACTCAACATCGAACTTAGCCTGCTGCATTATCGCGGCCCACCGCCAGCGCCCGGCATGCGAGGCCCACCTGGAAGCAGTGTTTTCTTTTTAGGAGCCTCCGGATTGCCGTAGGGACTAAGCGCGGGCGAGTCCCAGATCACTTTGTCGCCCGGAGCCAGGTTGGCCGCTTCCATGAACTGTTGGCGCGCTTGCTCCGTGTCACCCATGGCATTCAAGGCCAAGGCATGGTTATAGTGCGCGGGCCCGGATTGAGGAGCCGCGGCCACCGCTTGTGAAAAATAATCCTTCGCTTCGTCGAACTGTTTCGCTTGATAGGCCTGCGTCCCCTGTTCAGTCAGAGTCACCGCTTGCGGCTTCACTCCGGGCTCGAGCGCCAGCGGGACTAACGGCTTCGCCCTGCTCTTGGAACAGGCGACTGCCCCGACGAGCAAGAGGATCACTCCGAGCATGGACAGGTATTTCATCGCGCCGTCGCGTTCCATCGGCACCTCACGCCTTCGCATGTTTCCGCGTCTCTTCCTCGAACGCTTTCCGATAGAGCACATCCCACTCCGCACTACCCTCGACGATCCCGCGCGAATAGGAGGCCAACTTTGCCTTGACCTTTTGATCGATGTCTTCTTCTTGCGCCAGTTCCGATGCGAGCACCCGCTTGATCTCTTTCAGGACCCGCCCCTCGTCGGCCTGTACCGTCACCAGCGGGCTTTTCTTGACCACCTCAAGAATGATGTGGGAGAGATGGCTGATTTTGTCTTCGCTCAACATACCAAGCCGTGAAACGTTAAACGTAAAACGTGAAAGGTGCTGAGGTCGGAGGTTCAATCAGGAAACGCTTCACCTTTTACGTCTCACATTTCACGCCCTAGAGAATGATGCCCCGCTCCCGCGCCAGCTTACTCTTCACCATCGTGAACATCCGCTGAAAGTCCACGTGTCCCCGCTCGATGTCTTGCTCGTAGGCTTTCAGCAGCTGCCGCACTTCGTCGTTCAGGCGGTCTTCGACCGACAGTTCTTCGAGAATGGCATGATCGATCTGCTCGACAAACGCTTTGCGATCCCCGACGATCGCCACCTGTCCCTCCTGCTGCAGCCTGGTGGCGAGCGACTCCGAGATGTGGCGAATTCGTTCTTTCGATAGTCTCATGGCCAGTAAGTTGCTGAATACCGATATGTGCGCCAGAATTTCACTATCTGCACGTCTGACACAACAAGAGAACACCACGTAGGATGCTCAAACAGTCCAACCTTCTCACCCACCCAACCCTGGCGCGCCGAGACGCGCCTTGTCCCAACCAAGGCCGCAGCGAACTATCACTTTTTAAGGGGTGGCTGGGATGAACCCAACTGCGCGCGTCCAACGAGGGCCTTCTGAGGCCACGCGTTGCGCGAGCACGGGGATCGTCCCAGCTACCCCGCCCCTTTTTCAGCATCCTGCTAGATCCGTTCAATCCGAATGGTCGGTATATCCATGACATGCCGCAGCACCGAGGCATCCCCGAGAATGCGGCCGATCACATTGACACGGTCGGCCGGGACCGGATCCTGCCCCATACTCATCGGCGTGCGTCCAAAGAAAATGGCCAGGACCTGCCCGGCCCCCCAGAAAGCGACATCGCCGACTTTGACGTGATTCGTCGCCGTCTCTCGATGGTCCTTCACCCCGGCCAGCCTACAATAGAACTCTTCGCCCCACATGTTGATCGGACTTTCAACGGGTAAAGCGGCATAGACTTCCTGCGCCGTCTTCGTCGGCTTGAGTTCCGCGTCGAGCTGCACGGAGCCGACGGTGATGCGAATTTTGTTGGGGAGATCAGCCATTGCGTTCTAGTCGGCGCCTCCTGGCGATCATAAGATGAAAGCCCGCTCAGGCAGCGGACTTTAGCTTGTTTATTCGGTGAAATCAAGGCTACAATCCCGCGCTCACATGCTCACGTCATCCTTCGTTTTTCTCAAAGGTATCGGCCAAAGTTCCGAATGCCGTCTCTGGCAGGATGGCATTCTCGATTGGACCGCGTTCCTTCGATCTTCGACCCTGCCCGGCATCTCCTCGACCAGAAAAGAGTGGTATGACCGGGATCTCACCACCGCTCAATCGCGCCTGGAAGAAGGCGATGCACACTTCTTCGGCACCTGCCTAAAGAGTCGGGAGCACTGGCGCCTCTTCGAGACGTTTCGCCATCGTACGCTCTATCTGGACATCGAGACGACAGGGATGTCTGCGCGCGAAGGGCATGTGACGGTGGTTGGATTGTATCGCAATGGGCACATGACGAGCCTGGTCCGCGGAGAAACGTTAACGGAGGACCGATTGCACGCAGAACTGGAGCAGACAGACCTGTTCATTACGTTTTTCGGCAGCGTGTTTGACATTCCCTACTTACAGACGAAGTTCCCTCGGTTGAATTTCAAGAAACCGCACTTCGATCTGTGCTTTGCGGGACGCAGGCTCGGCATGCAGGGCGGGCTGAAACACATCGAGCACGAAGTCCAGATTGCGCGCGAGACCGATGTGGTAGGACTCGACGGATGGGAAGCCGTTCGCCTGTGGCACCAGTGGTGCGCAGGAGACGAATCCGCACGCGATCTGTTACTGAGATACAACATGGCCGATACCAAAAATCTCGAACCGCTCGCAGCATTGCTCTATGACCGGATGGTCGCGCGGTTCGGCCCGCCTTCTGTGGGATTTCCACCAACCCGTCACCTAGAGCCGACAGAGGTTGCGCCGTGATACAGCCCCAGCAGTGGACCGGGGTCGGTCGAACCGAGACGGGTCATGTTCGGGCGTCGAACCAAGATGCGTTGGCCGTCCTGAATGACTGCGGAGTCTGGATCGTAGCAGATGGGATGGGTGGTCACCCGGCAGGGAAACTCGCGGCCCACACCGCCGTGGCCGTGGCCACGCAGCGGGCGCGGGAACGAGCGGACTGGCTCCGCGAGCACCCGAGCGCTACCGCCGAGTTCGTGGCAGACCTCGTGACGAGCGCCGACCGACGAATCCATGATCTCATTCTGGCGAAACCATCCTTGAAAGGGATGGGCACGACTGTTGTCGCCTTGGCGATGACGCCGGCGCCGATGCCGGTCGCCCATATCGCCCACCTGGGAGATAGCCGCGCCTACCTCTATCGAGCAGGACAGCTCAAGCAATTGACACGCGATCACACCCTCGTCGAGAAATTTGTGCAGCGCGGCCTGATCGATGCGGCCACGGCACTCACACATCCTGAACGTCACATCTTAACCAAAGGTCTCGGCATGGGCGTCATCACGAAACCGGAGCTGACCTCGACGCCGGTGACCCCACATGATTTGATCATGCTCTGCAGCGACGGGCTCATGAAAATGTTGGAGGACGCAGCCATCGCATCGGTACTCTCCCGCGCGAACGGCGATCCATATCGAGCCTGCCACGACCTGATCGAGCAGGCGCTGAACAGAGGGGGAGAAGATAATGTGACCGTGATCGTCGTGGCGTGCATGGAACCTGCCGTTGCGGTGGCTTAACCATTGACAAGACTCTTTCGGCCCTGTAGCCTCAGCTTCTAGCCAGACAGTCTTTCCTCCCGTTTCCCTTGTGAACCAGGCAGGAGAATCATCATGCGTGTGCACGTGCTGTTTCGCTTCATCGTATACTTGGTCATCGGAGGAGCCTGCTGGGTTCCCGCAGCGATGAGCGTCGCCGCGGATGATAACGGACTCGAAACTACAGTTCGCGCCCTCGTACGAGCCAATGCCGAGAAGGATTTGCCCGCCATGTCCAAGCTGATGGCCCACGACGCCGATATCACCAGCTACACCATCGGAGGCCGGAAATACGTGGGATGGCCTGAGCTCGAGCGAGATATCAAGGAGGAGTTTGCGAAAGTCGCTGCGCTTGATCTTCCCATTTCCGAACTCAAGGTGTGGTCGAAGGGAGATATTGGGTGGTATACAATGGAACTGGACTATGTGCGTATCCTCGGTCAGGGACCGGAGCAGCAGCGATCCGTCCTACCGTTACGGGAAACCGGTGTGCTTGAGCGTCGAAACGGCCAGTGGGTCCTCTTGTCCTGGCATGAATCCCTCCGCAATGCGAGCGGAGCGATACCGGTTGATGATCGTTTGAACGCCGCTGCACCACGCATCGTGGCTTCATCAACAGGCCAATCCGTCGTCCCTGACTTGAGCGGGGAATGGGAGATTCTCGAGGTGGAGGACGACAAGCGCTACAGGGCCACACTCGACAACGCCGGTAACGGCCTTTATACTCAGCACGGTGGACGATTCGTCACCACGAAGTATGCCGACCGTCGCTGGGAAGGCACCTGGCAGCAGACGGGCAATGATCGCGAAGGGGGATTTGAACTCCTCCTCTCCGAGGATGGGACCCAGGCCAAGGGCGTATGGTGGTATTCGCGGGTCGGCACCCAGAAGAATATTCCCCCTCGAGAACACGGCGGGACCTATCTCTGGAAACGGTTAACCCCGCCACCCCCCACACAATGACACCTGCGTACCCCATAGGCTTGTGCGAGTATCGCACCACATATTCGTATGACCACTTTTCATTCTTGGGAGTTTCTATGCGTCATGCACTTCTCACTCTGCTCGCTAGCATCTGTCTGGTGACCCCTGTCCTCGCAGACGGAGGTCACGACCATCATGCCGTCCCGACCCTTTCTCACCAAACCACGACGACGGTGACGTTCGAGGCCAATACCGTCACCCTCACGTTCGGTCCCATCGACCTTCCAGCCGGTCACGACGGAGACCTAGCGGCATCGATGCCCAAGCATAACTTTCAGCTTCCCAAAGATATGTATATGGTGGGGTATAAAGCCGCGGTCTTCACCAAAGAAGGGAAGCCCCTTCCCAAGAACTATCTCCATCACATCCTGATGCTCAACAACGACAAACCGAGCGTCTCCTGCGAGGGCGAACCGTTGTTCTTTGCGGGGGCAGGGTTGGAAATGACCGAGGCGCGTTTTCCGGCAGGCTATGGGGTCAAGCTCGCCAAGGGTGAGCACCTTATGTCGATTGTTGCGTTTTATCATAAGGCGCCGATCACTAAAGATGTGATGGCCACCTTCACCATGTATATGGCACCCGAGGGCGCCTCCGTCAAAGAAATGGACGTGTATCAGGTGGGGATCAATATTGTGTGCTTCAGCAAGTTCTCCCAGCGAGGCCCAGACCAGACGGATGAAGGGATTGAGATTACCACTGGAGTCCAGGTCCATAGCGCGCCACTCAAATTCTCGATGGATGGCTGTGTGAAATTCGCCTACCCGCATGGGCATGACGAACTCTTAATGATCGGCCTGGACAATAAGACCACGAAACAGACCCTGCTGCGGACGGTTCCCGACGTCACCCAGGACGGGACCTTCCGTGAGTTTCTACCGCACCAAGTCTATAAGGATAGTCAGGGATTCCCTGTGACGAAGGCTGACGACTATGAGATGGTCATGGTCCATCACCATCCCTTGCAGAGACAAGAGGCACAGCATGGGATGGGAAACTATTTGCTGTACATGACCCCTGGCGCTTGTCCGACGACATCCAATACGCCACTCGCCAAGTAGCGCATCGCACGTATCCTGTACTCGCCGCACTATCTGCAGCGGGTGCCGCGACGTTCCCCATGCAGCCAGCGCCCGATCTCCCTCCAATTCCGTTCAATTTTGTTCATCATCGAAGTCCGTGATGCTTCCCCCCTACCAAAGAAGGAGCCCACTCCATCGCATGTAGACTGGGTTTCCCACCTCCGCCTGTGCTATTCACATCTTCATTCTCAGACACATGTCCCGTGTCGCTTGCAGCATAAGACATAGGGGCACGTGTGCCTCAGATCACGCGAGGGCGAACCTTGTGATATCGCTCTGGGACAAGCCCGGATTCCCCAGTAGCACAGGGATACTTGATGCCGCAGAGTGAGCCGGTTACCATCCTGATTATCAGCGAACACGCTGAGTCCATTAAACTCATCACGGTCAGTCTGCGTGGATTCTTTCCTGGCTGCCGCGTGGACGTCGCCTATTCCGCCGAAGAAGCCCGTGCATGGACGTCGT